>NZ_CP108529.1:3711428-4330000 GCF_036002945.1 Streptomyces sp. NBC_01224
CAGCGCCTCGCCCTCGACGTCCTCGGCGATGATCAGCAGCGGCTTGGAGCCACCGGCCTGGATGACCTTCTCCAGCAGCGGGAGCAGCTCCTGGATCGCGCCGATCTTGCCCTGGTGGATCAGGATGTACGGGTCGTCGAGGACGGCCTCCATACGCTCCTGGTCGGTCACCATGTACGGGGACAGGTAGCCCTTGTCGAAGGCCATGCCCTCGGTGAAGTCGAGGTCCAGACCGAAGGTGTTGGACTCCTCGACGGTGATGACACCGTCCTTGCCGACCTTGTCCATCGCGTCCGCGATGAGCTCGCCGACCTGCGGGTCCTGCGCGGAGAGCGCGGCCACGGCGGCGATGTCGGACTTGTCGTCGATCGGGCGGGCGGTCGCGAGGAGCTCCTCGGACACGGCCTTGACCGCGGCGTCGATGCCCTTCTTCAGGGCGGCCGGGGAAGCACCCGCGGCAACGTTGCGCAGACCCTCGCGGACGAGCGCCTGGGCCAGCACGGTGGCGGTGGTCGTACCGTCACCCGCCACGTCGTTGGTCTTGGTCGCCACCTCCTTCACCAGCTGGGCACCGAGGTTCTCGTACGGGTCGTCGAGCTCGACCTCGCGCGCGATGGTGACACCGTCGTTGGTGATGGTGGGAGCGCCGAACTTCTTGTCGATGACGACGTTGCGGCCCTTGGGGCCGATCGTCACCTTGACCGTGTCGGCAAGCTTGTTGACGCCGCGCTCAAGGGCGCGACGGGCGTCCTCGTCGAACTTCAGAATCTTCGCCATGGCAGCTGAGCATTCCTCTCAAACGAACTGCGCCCCCGGCCACCCGGCTGGTTATTCGCAGGGGGCCAGGGGCGCAGAACAGAAGCAAACGTGGGTGAATTACTTCTCGATGATCGCGAGCACGTCGCGAGCCGAGAGGACGAGGTACTCCTCGCCGTTGTACTTCACCTCGGTGCCGCCGTACTTGCTGTACAGCACGACGTCGCCGGTCTTGACGTCGAGCGGAAGGCGCTCGCCGTTCTCGAAGCGGCCCGGGCCCACGGCCAGGACGA
Source organism: Streptomyces sp. NBC_01224 (assembly GCF_036002945.1). NCBI lineage: Bacteria > Bacillati > Actinomycetota > Actinomycetes > Kitasatosporales > Streptomycetaceae > Streptomyces > Streptomyces sp. NBC_01224. Next base: position 3,712,478 of record NZ_CP108529.1, read on the forward strand.
CGCCCTCCTGGGGCTTCTCCTTAGCGGTGTCCGGAATGACCAGGCCGGAGGCCGTGGTCTGCTCGGCGTCGAGCGGCTGGACCACAATGCGGTCCTCGAGCGGCTTGATCGCAACCTTGGAGCTGGCGGTCGACACGATCCGGTCTCCCCCTTCGGAGATCTCACGGGGTTAAGAGTCTTTGGATGGCGACCAGGTGGATCCGTCGTCGCGGGTGCCGGACCTGCCAGTCGCACAGTACTGCTGGCACTCTCCAGTGGTGAGTGCCAGCACCGAGACTATGACCGGGATTAGCACTCGGTCAAGCGGAGTGCCAATTCAGCCAGTCGTGGCGTCATGTGGACCCCGCTCGCGCACGGTGCGACGGGGCGCTGGTCGCATGCGGCAGTCCGGACAACGCAAAGGTCCGGGCAACATCAGGGACAACGCGGGGACGGACCACACCGTTCCGTACGACCGTGGGTTCATGCTCGAACCTCCGTACCGGCCGTCGAACCCGCTGCCGCATCGCCCCTCGGCCGCACAGGACTCCTCGCGCCCCGTGAACGGCTGCCTCGATGTGCTGCCGGGTCTGCTGCTCGTGGTCCTGGAAGGGCTGATCTGTGTGGGCGCCCTCTATTACCTGATCCTCTCGCGGTGGGACCCCGACGGTCAGGAGCCGGCGGGGCCGCCGCCGATGGACTGGACGCCTGTCCTCGTCTTCGGCGGGATCGCCGCGGTGATCTGCCTGTTCGCCGTGGTGCTGATCCGCGCGAACCGGCCCTGGGCGGGCGCGGTCCAGATCCTGGCCGCGCTCCTGCTGTGCGTGGTGGCGGCGCTGATCGGGCACGAGGACTACCGCCGCTCGCACCCGGCGCCGGCCTCCGCTCCCCCGTACGATCCCGGCCGGTCCGGCCACCAGTGCCTCAGCGGTGGCGACAACCGCGAGTGCCTGGACTCCTCCAGCTGACGGCAGGCGATGACGACCAGCGATCCCGGCGCCCCGTGGTCGCCGTGCGGATGCGCCTGCGGGCCCGCCGCGGGGGCCGGCTTCGGGTGGGTCATCTTCTGTGCGGCCTTGCGGCCCAGCCGTTCGATCGGGTCCACCGACTGTGCGCACCCGGCGGTGGCGGCCAGGAGCGCACCGGCGGTCAGCAGTCCGGCGAGCAGCCGATGCGCCCTTCTCATACGTAGTCCTCCAGCCGGGCCACGGCATACCCCTTGTCCGTAATGGTCTTCATGACCGCCCGGACCAGGTCGGCCATGCTGCCGCCCCAGTCCTTCCGGCCCCGGAAGTGCGTGAGGATGATGTCGCCGGGGTGCAGGTCCTGGTCCGCCTCGCGCCACTCCATGTGGTCCGGGAACGCCTCCGCGTTCCAGAGCGGTACGGCCTTGATGCCGCAGGACTTCGCGATGCGGAGCGTGTCCGCGTTGTAGTTGCCGTACGGCGGGCGGAAGAGGGTGGGCCGCTGCCCGTACTGCTCCGCGATGACGGCCTGCTGGTCGCAGATCTCGCTCTTCTGCTCTTTGTACGAGAGTCCGGGCAGGTAGGGGTGGTTGAGCGTGTGGTTGTTGAGGCCGACACCCAGCCGCTGCATCTCCAGGAAGTACCCGTAGCTGTCGCGTACCAGGTAGTCGCTGAGGAACGCGCTGTACGGGATGTCCAGCTCGTCCATCATCTGCAGCAGTTCGGGATCCTTCTCGTCACCGTCGTCCATCGTCAGGAAGACGACCCGGTCCTTGGTCGGGACGGTGGTGAAGACCGGCGGCAGCGAGTCGTCGCCGCCGTCGACCTCGAACCCCTCGCGGGTGGTGATGTGCGGCTTCACGGCGGGCGACGGGGGTGCGATCAGCGGTGGCCTGTCCAGCCCCCACTTCTTGGCGAGGGCCGCCCGTACGGCCGGGCCGAACCTCGCGTTCTCACGGAGCCCGGCGGGTGCGCCGCCCTGGCCGGCAAGCTGTCCGGGGCCCGCCCCCAGTCCCGGACCACCCGGCGGTCCGGCGGCAGGTCGGGCCCCGTGCTCGTCACCGTCGCCGGACTGGCCGCCGGCCCCGGAGGCGCAGCCGGAGCAGACCGCGGCGACCAGGAGTGCGGCCAGGACCGCGCAGACCGGCCGATGCCTGCCGGAGCCCCGCCCGCCCCCCGGCCGAGGCGTGCCCGATCTACTCCTTTTCATGGTCAGTTTTTCCTTTTGTCGTACAAGTTGCATGGCGTCGCATCCTGCCAGCACGTGAGGGGCGCCCCGGTCCGACACCGCCACCGGGCCCGCCGGTCAACCCGGCTGGCTCACAATGGGGCGCGTGAACGCCTTCGCCCCGAACGACCCGTCCGACGCCGACGACAGGTCCGACGCCCCCGACCCGTCCGACCCCCTCGCCGCTTTCATGGCCCTGCGCACCCCCGAGGGCGCGGCGCTCCTGGACGGACTGCGGTCGTACGACCCCGCCCAGGAACTCGCCACCGCCACCCGGCTTCGCCGCACCCATCCGGCCTCGCTGGTCTCGGCGGCGCTGGGGCAGGCGCGGCTGCGGCAGCGGGCGGTGGCGAAATTCGGTGCCGAGGACGCGTACCGGATGTTCTTCACACCGAACGGCGTCGAGCAGGCGACGCGTACGTCGGTGGCCACCCATCGCGCACAGCGGTTCGTGGCGGCGGGCGGGGTGCGGAGCGTCGCCGATCTCTGCTGCGGGATCGGCGGCGACGCGATCGCGCTCGCACGGGCGGGCATCTCCGTCCTCGCAGTGGACCGCGACCCGCTGACCGCCGAGGTGGCCCGCGCCAACGCCGCCGCGCTCGGCCTGGACGGGCTGATCGAGGTGCGGTGCGCCGATGTCACCGAGATCGACACCTCGCCCTACGACGCGGTCTTCGTCGACCCGGCCCGGCGCGGCGGCCGGGGCAGGATCTTCGACCCCGAGGCGTACTCACCGCCGCTCTCCTGGGCGACCGGCGCCGCACTCGAGGCGCCCCGTGCCGCGCTGAAGATCGCCCCCGGCATCCCGCACGAGGCGATCCCGGCGCAGGCGGAGGCCGAGTGGATCTCGGACGGCGGTGATGTGAAGGAGGCGGTGCTCTGGTTCGGCGAGGGCTTCGCGGCCGGTTCCTACCGCGCCACCGTGCTTCCCGCCCGCGCCACCCTGTGGTCCGGCGCCCCGCTGCCCGCCCCGCCCGTCGGCCCGGTCGGCCGCTATCTGTACGAGCCGGACGGCGCCGTCATCCGCGCCCATCTGGTCGCCGACATCGTGGCGCGGTGCGACGGCCGACTGGTCGACGAGACCATCGCGTACGTCACGAGCGACCAGCTGTACGACTCCCCGTACACCGCCGGGTACGAGATCACCGACCGGCTGCCGTTCAACATGAAGAAGCTCAAGGCGCTGCTGCGGGAGCGGAAGGTCGGCGTCCTGACGGTGAAGAAGCGCGGCTCGGCCGTCGAACCGGAGGAGCTGCGCCGCAGGATGAAGCTCCAGGGGCCGAACTCCGCGACGGTCTTCCTCACCCGGGTGGCCGGAGCCCCGACGATGCTGATCGGCCACCCGCTGACCGGACCCGCCTGACCGGCGGGGCGGCCATCAGGCCAGGTCGGTCAGGTCCTCGGCGTACACCTGCGAGAGCGGCTGAGGACCCACGTACTGCTGGCAGTTGCACTGCCCCGACTCGAAGCGGACCGGCTTCTTGGAATCGTCCCAGGCGGTCGGCACCTCGACCCGCTCGTGGCACTTGCCCTGCTTGTCATGCTTGGCGAGATGGTGCGTGCAGCCGCAGACAGGCTCCGGCGGCTTGTGGGCCGCTTCGACGGCCAGCCGCTCCTGCTTGGCCGCCTCCAGCAGCTCCAGCTTGCGGGTGTGCCGGTTGCGCAGCGCGGTACGGACGTTGTCGACGGCCCATCCGAACCCGCCCGTCCAGAAGATGATGAGCACCCACCAGTACCACTCCATGTGACGCTCCTCCCCCTGCGTGACTCATGTATCCGGTCAGGATAGGTCCGGGGTCAGCGGTGCGCGCCGCCCCCGACGGAAAACAGCGGCTCCGGAGCGGGCGCTCCGATCAGTACCCGCAGCACCCAACGTCGGTGGGCGAACGCCTTGGTGGTGCCGATCAGTCCGACGATCCAGCCGGTCATCCCGAGTCCCATGACCAGGGCGACCAGGCCGTAGGCCCCCCGGCCCGCTTCGACGGTCGCCGGAACAGCGATGCACGCGTACAGCCCGAGTGCGCACAGCGCGAAGGACATCAGCAGCCAGACGAGGCTGACGCCCGGCATCCGCAGCCGCGCATCGCGCACCGGATCGCGGTCCAACCCGCCCCAGGCGGCGAGCAGTCGGCGGATGTGGCGGTCGCGGCGCAGACCGACGACGACGAGGATGATCGCGGGCACCATACAGCAGGCACCCATGCCGACGAGGATCACGCCGATCACGGTGCTGAAGATGTCGTACGACTCCTCGAACGTGACGATCGCCGAGCCCACCAGCGACCAGCCCACCGCACAGAGCGCTCCCCACAGCCACAGCACCGCCAGTCGCCCCGGTGAGACATGCATCTTCACCAACTCCCCGAGCACCACGGCCCGGTCGGCGAGCAGCGCCTCACGGTCGGGCCAGGCACGTATCTCCACGGGCGGTGGGGGCGGCGGCAGTTGTACGCGGCTGAACATGAGCCAGACCCTATCGACCGTGCGCCGCCTGTGGACGGCACGGTGCGTCGGGGCCGCCGGGGTGCCATGCTGGGAAGGGACACATGGAGGTTCGAGATGGGGTTCTATGTCGAGCGGATCGTGCCCCGGATCGCCGATGCCGTCGGCGGTACAGAGGCAGTCGAACCGCTGCGGCGGCGGGTCTGCGAGGGCCTGTACGGCGAGATCATCGAGATCGGGTTCGGTTCCGGGCACAACGTTCCGTTCTATCCGGACGCCGTCACCGACGTGGCCGCGGTCGAGCCGTCCGATCTCGGCTGGGAGCTGGCCCATGACCGTATCGACACGGGGCACACCCCGGTGCGGCGCGCCTGTCTGGACAGTCAGTACCTGCCGTTCGAGGACGACACCTTCGACGGTGCCCTGTCCACGTGGACGCTGTGCACCATCCCCGACGCCGATGCGGCGCTGCGCGAGGTGCGGCGGGTACTCAAACCCGGTGCGGCCCTGCACTTCCTGGAGCACGGGCTGGCGCCGGAGGAGGACGAGAACGTACGCCGCTGGCAACGCCGCCTCGATCCTCTGGAGCAGCGGCTCTTCGCCGGGTGCCATCTGACCCGGCGGATCGCCGACATGCTGACGGCCGCGGGGTTCACGATCATCGCTCTCGACGTGTTCTACGGGAAGGGCGCGCCGAAGTCGATGGGGGCCTACTCGCTGGGCGTCGCCGTGCGCTGACGGGGCCGGGAGGCGGGGTTCAGGCGTTGCGCAGCGCCTCGATGTCCAGCTTCCTCATGCCGAGCATCGCCTTCATCGCCCGCTCGGCCTTCGCCGGGTCCGGGTCGGACAGCGCCTCGCTCAGCCCCTGCGGAACGAGTTGCCAGGACAGACCGTACTTGTCCTTGAGCCAGCCGCACTGCCCCTCTTCGCCGCCCTCGGTGAGCCTGGACCACAGGGTGTCCACCTCTTCCTGCGACGCACAGTCCACGGACAGCGAGATCGCCTCGGTGAAGGGGAACTGCGGGCCGCCGTTGAGCGCGATGTACTCCTGGCCGGCCAGGAGGAAGTCGACCGTCATGACCTTGCCCGTCTCGCCGGGCGCCGCCTCGTTGTAGTACGTCGTGTTCAGTACCTTCGAGTCGCCGCCGAAGATGGAGATGTAGTGATTCGCGGCTTCCTCGGCCTGGTTGTCGAACCACAGGAAGGTCTTGATCTTCTGCATGGTCTGCTCCTGTCAGGTGGCGCGGAGTCGGATGGTGCCGAAGCTTGTTCGGGGTAGACCGGTCCGGCGCCCGGAACTCATCGCTCGGCGCGGCCCTGAAGTGCCGCGCGGTCCAGGAGCATCGCGCGTTCCCGTTCGTTCCGGGTCAGTCCGGCCGCCCGTACGAACTCCGCCCGCGCCTCGTCCGTACGGCCCGTCCTGGCCAGCAGATCGCCGCGGACGCTGGGCAGCAGGTGGTAGTCCTTGAGCGCCGGGTCGTCGGCCAGCGCGTCGACCAGGGCGAGACCGGCCGCCGGGCCCTGTGCCATCGAGACCGCCACGGCCCGGTTGAGCTCGACGACCGGAGACGGTGCGATGACGGCGAGGCGGTCGTAGAGGACGGCGATGGTCGTCCAGTCCGTGTCCTCGTACGTCACCGCCCGGGCGTGGCACGCGGCGATCGCGGCCTGCACGGCGTACGGGCCGAGCCCGGCGCCCTCCTCCGTCGCGGCCACGGCCCGCTCCAGGGCCGCGACACCGCGCCGGATCAGCAAGTGGTCCCAGCGGGCCCGGTTCTGGTCGGCGAGCAGCACCGGCGCGCGGTCCGGCCCGGTCCTGGCGGCGGTGCGCGAGGCCTGGAGTTCCAGCAGCGCGACCAGGCCGTGGACCTCGGGCTCCTGCTCCATCAGGCCCGCGAGCACCCGGGCCAGCCGCAGCGCGTCCTCGCACAGCGCCGGTCGCAGCCAGTCGTCGCCCGTGGTCGCCGCATACCCCTCGTTGAAGATCAGGTAGATGACTTCGAGCACGGAATCGAGGCGGGCGGCGCGCTCGGGTCCGTAGGGCACCTCGAAGGGGACGCCCTCCCGGCCCAGGGTCCGTTTCGCCCGGACGATGCGCTGGGCGACGGTCGGTTCGGGGGCCAGGAACGCGCGGGCGATCTCATCGGTGGTGAGCCCGCCGAGCAGCCGCAGGGTGAGGGCGATCCGGGCCGCGGTGGAGAGCACCGGATGGCAGGCGGTAAAGATCAGCCGGAGCAGGTCGTCGTCGATGTCGTCCGCTTCGGCGGGCTCGGGCGGCGGCACGTCCTCCAGGGCCCGCCCGACCTCGGCCAGCTTGCGCGCGTACGTCTCCTTGCGGCGTACGAGATCGATCGCGCGGTGTCTGGCGGTGGCCATGAGCCAGGCGCCCGGCCGGTCCGGGACACCTGACTCCGGCCACTGTTCCAGCGCGGCCACCAGGGCGTCCTGCGCGAGTTCCTCGGCGATGCCCACGTCCCGCACGATGCGGGTGACACCTGCGATGATCCGCGCGGACTCGATCCTGAAGACCGCTTCGACCGCCGTCCTCGCACTTGCTGCCGTCACGGTCACTCATCAGAGCAGCCGCGGTGGGAGGCGGCAAGCGCGACCGGTCAGAGGCCCGTGGCCTCGTCGATCTGGCGGACCTCGGAGGTGACGGTCCAGTTCGCCGGGTGGATCTGCAGGAACCGCTTGGTCCATTCCAGGGCTTCGGCCTTGTCCTTGGCCTGGAGGATGGCGTAGCCGCCGACGACCTCCTTGGTCTCGGTGAAGGGACCGTCGGTGCAGCTGAGCTTGCCGCCGGACCAGGTGACCCTCGTGCCCTGGGCGGTCGGGGTGAGCCCGGCCGTCTCCAGCATGACCCCGGCCTTGGTGATCTCCTCGAACAGGGCGCCCATGCGCTTCTCGAACTCGGGGCCCGGGTTCTCGGAGGGGAGGTTCTGCTCATCGATGCGGATCAGCGACATGAAGCGGGGCATGGTGACTCCTCGGTCGGAAGGGCGGGGTCCTTCCCCGCCTCTCACCCTTGCGTCGAACGGGAGGCGGCCGGATCGACAGCTCCACCGGAATTCTTCTGAGAATCTTCCGGAACGGCCACCGGGGCAGCCACCGGAGCGGTCCGTTCCAGTGCCGGGAGAAGCACCAGGGCCGCCAGCGCCGCCGCCGCGAGCAGCCCCGCGCAGACCCAGAACGCCGCCGCGTACCCCGCCGCCAGATCGGCCGGCCGGTCACCGTCGCCGGTGACCCGGGCGGCGACGGTGACCAGGACCGCGAGCCCCAGCGAGCCGCCGACCTGGCGGGCACTGTTCAGCAGCCCGGAGGCCATCCCCGTCTCGTCGGACGCGACGTCGGTCGTGGCCGCGGTGCCGAGCGGTACGAAGCACATCCCGATGCCGGTGCTGCAGACCAGGGACGGGCCGAGGACCGAGTACAGGAAGCTGCCGTCCGCCTGCGCCGTCGCCGCGAACCCGGCGAGGCCGAGCGCGGCAAGACCACCGCCCGCCGCCAGCAGCCGCCGGGTGCCGAGCGCCGCGATCGTACGGGTGGCGACGAGCGAGCCCGCGACGACGCCCACCGAGAACGGCACAAACGCGGCACCGGCGGCGGTCGGCCCGTAACCGAGCACCTGCTGCATGTAGAGCGAGGCGAAGTAGAACGCGGCGAACTGCCCCGAGCTCAGCAGCAGGCAGAAGAGATTCGCGGTCAGGACCGGCCTCCCCTTCAGCAGACCGAGACGCAGCAGTGGAGTCCCGGCCCGCAGCTCGACAGCGGCGAAGGCGACCAGCAGGAGCACGGCGGCACCGAGCGTGCTCAGCGTCTGTGCCGACCCCCATGGGTGGCTCGATGTGCGTACGAGCCCGAGGACCAGCAGGGCTGCACCGGCGGTTGCCAGCAGCGCTCCGGCCACATCGAGCCGGGCGCCGGTCCGGGCGGGACGGCTCTCCAGCCCGGAGCGTACGGCTCCCACCAGCGCGAACACCACGATCGGCACATTCACCAGCATCACCGCACGCCAGCTCGCCGCATCGGTGAGCACCCCGCCGGCGAGCACGCCCACCGCTCCGCCCGCCGCACCCGCCATGCCCCACAGCCCCAGGGCACGGGAGCGGGCGGGCCCGGCCGGGAAGGCGATGGCGATCAGGGCGAAGGCGACCGGGGCGAGCGCGGCCGCGCCGATCCCCTGCACCGCCCGTGCGGCGATCAGCCCACCGGGCGACCATGCGAGTCCCCCGGCCAGGCTCGCCACGCCGAAGAGCACCAGGCCCGCCGTCAGGACCCGGCCGCTGCCGATCAGGTCGGCGAGACGCCCGCCGAGCATCAACAGCCCGCCGAACGCCAGCGCATAGGCGTTCACCACCCAGAGGAGCCCCTCCGGGGTGAAGCCGAGATCGCGGCGCATGTCCGGCAGCGCGACGTTCACCACGGACATGTCCAACGCCACCATGAACTGCACGATGAGAGCCACCATCAGCAGCCAACGCACTTGTCGTGACTGGTCGTTCACGACTTCCCCTTCCCTCGCGGTCGCTCGGTCGAGCCATTACTATACGCGTATAGAAATTAGCTGCGAGGGGATCGGGGAAGAGGCGGACGCGTTGGAACGGGAGACAATGCCCGGGTGTCAGGGACAGAAAAGGCATCAGGAACAGCGAAGAAGCAGACGGCGGCGAAACGGTCCGTCGGGCGGCCGCGCAGGCTCGACCCGGACGCGATGGTCGCCGTCGCGCGCCGCATCATCGAGGAAGAGGGCCTGGACGCCCTGAGCATGCGGCGGGTGGCGAAGGAGCTCGGCTCCACGCCGATGGCGCTGTACCACTATGTGCAGGACAAGGACGAGCTGCTGATGCTCACCCTGTCGGGCACCGCGGCCGCCTTCCCGCGCCCCGAACTGCCCGAGGACCCGCGCGAGCGGCTGCTCGCGGTGGCGGTGCACATGCACGGCATACTGGCGCAAATCCCCTGGGTGCTGGACATCCTGGCGCTGGGCGAGCTCACCGACAAGAACGCGCTGTGGATGGTCGAGGAGATCATCGGCTCCGCGCTCGCCTGCGGTCTCTCCCCCGCCCAGGCGGTACGCGCGTACCGGACGATCTGGAGTTACGTCTACGGCGACCTGGTCTTCCGCAGGGCGGCCGAGCGCCGCGCGGAGAACCCGCCGGGCAGGCGGTACTTCCCCGAGATGATCAACGAGGAGGACGCGGCCGCGCTGCCCCGGCTGACGGAGGTCAGGGACCGGTGGCGCGAGTACGCAGCCGACTACGAAGTGGCGGAGGAACTCGACGCGATCATCGAGGGGCTGATCAGCCGAGGAACTTCCCGGGGCTAGGGTTTCCCCGGGGCCGGGGACTTCCCGGGGGCTGGAGATTCCCCCGGACTCTGCGGCTCGACTCAGCCGAGGGACCCGACGGCCCCCACGGACTCGAAACGCCAGCGGTGCACCGGACGAGTGATCAGCTCGGGGTCCGGTTCGGGGAGCTCGGGCAGCTCGTCGCCGTACGCCCCCTCCCACCAGGTGATGACCAGGACCCGGTCCTGCGGGGCGCGCAGCAGCTCGCGGCGCAGTGGCTCGCGGGCCAGCTCGGCCGACCGGGCGCGCGCCCACTCCAGGAGTTCGGAACCCCTGCCGTCGACGGCGCGGGCCTCCCACATCAGCGCAACGGTCGTACCGCTCATGAGTAGAGGTTGTCCTTGCTGATCTCGTGCACATGGTCGTGGTCGTGCGCGTGGGCACCGGGAACGTGGGTGTCGGTCACCGGCAGCGACGAGTCCGCGGACAGCTCCAGGTCCGACGCCGGCCTGCCCCGGGCCACCATCTCCGCGCCCAGCGCCGCGACCATCGCCCCGTTGTCCGTGCACAGCCCCGGCCGCGGCACCCGCAGCCGGATGCCGGCCCGCTCGCACCGTTCCTCGGCCAGCGCCCGCAGCCGTGAGTTGGCCGCGACACCGCCGCCGATCATCAGGTGGTCGACGCCCTCGTCCTTGCAGGCCCGGACGGCCTTTCGGGTGAGCACATCCACCACGGCCTCCTGGAAGGACGCGGCCACATCCCGTACCGGCACCTCTTCGCCCGCCGCGCGCTTGGCCTCGATCCAGCGGGCCACCGAGGTCTTCAGACCGGAGAAGGAGAAGTCGTACGCGGGGTCGCGCGAGCCGCTCAGACCGCGCGGGAACGCGATCGCCTTCGGGTCGCCCTCCTTCGCCAGCCGGTCGATGACCGGACCGCCGGGGAAGCCGAGGTCCAGCACCCGGGCGATCTTGTCGAAGGCCTCGCCCGCCGCGTCGTCGATGGTCGCGCCCAGCGGCCGTACGTCATTGGTGATGTCCGGCGCGAGCAGCAGCGAGGAGTGGCCGCCGCTGACCAGCAGCGCCATCGTCGGCTCGGGCAGCGGGCCGTGCTCCAGCTGGTCGACGCAGATGTGGGAGGCGAGGTGGTTGACCCCGTAGAGCGGCTTGTTCAGCGCGTACGCGTACGCCTTCGCCGCCGAGACACCGACGAGCAGCGCGCCCGCGAGCCCGGGACCCGCGGTGACGGAGATGCCGTCGAGGTCGCGGGCGCTGATCCCGGCGTCCTTCAGGGCGCGCTCGATGGTGGGGACCATCGCCTCCAGGTGCGCGCGGGAGGCGATCTCGGGGACGACGCCGCCGAAGCGGGCGTGCGTGTCGACGCTGGACGCGACGGCGTCGGCGAGCAGCGTCGTACCGCGGACGATGCCGACGCCGGTCTCGTCGCAGGAGGTCTCGATGCCGAGTACGAGCGGTTCGTCAGCCATCAGTCAGTCTCTGTTTCCTGTACGAGCTCTTGTACGTGATCGTGTTCGTGTACGTGGAGGCGCATGACGAGTGCGTCGATGTTGCCCGGCTGGTAGTAGCCGCGTCGGAAGCCGATCGGTTCGAAGCCGAAGCGTTCGTACAGCTTCTGCGCCCGGGTGTTGTCGACGCGGACTTCGAGCAGCACCTCGGCGCACTCGAAGGCCGTGGCATGCTTCAGCAGATCGTTGAGGAGTTCGGAGCCGAGGCCGCCGCCCCAGTGGTCGCGGGTGACACCGATCGTCTGCACATCGGCGAGGTCACCGGCCGCGGCGAGCCCTGCGTAGCCGACGACCCGGCCGGTGACGGGGTCCTCGGCGACGACGTAGCGGCGGGTGGCCTGCGGGCCGCGGGAGTGCGCCAGCTCGGACCAGAACATGCCGGCCGACCAGGCGTCGTCCGGAAACAGCTCGTGTTCGAGCTCCAGCACCGGATCGATGTCCCACCAGCGCATCTCGCGCAGTACGGCAGTCGTGGTCGTCACTTCGGGGTGACCACCTTGTAGTTCTTCGGGACCTGGGCGTCGGGCCTGCGGAGGTAGAGCGGCTGCGGCGGCAGCAGCTCCGCGCCCGCGGCGAGACGTTCGGCGGCGAGGGCTGCCAGCGCACCCGCGGAGACGTGCTCGGGGCCCCGGGCGTCCGGGAACGCCTCGGGGTAGAGCACCGCGCCCGCCCCGACGACGGGAAGTCCGGCGAGCTGCTCGGCGATGTCGGCGGGCCGGTCGACAGCGGGCTCCGTGGCACGCGTACGGAAGTCGTCGTACCTCGCCCAGTAGACCTCCTTGCGGCGGGCGTCCGTCGCGACGGCGAACGGGCCTTCCTGGCCGCCCTGCCCGGCGGCGTACGCGAGACCGTCCAGGGTGCACAGCCCGTGCACGGGTACGGAGAGCGCGGAGCCAAAGGTCGCGGCCGTGACCAGGCCGACCCGCAGCCCGGTGTACGGTCCGGGCCCGACGCCCACGACCACGTCGGTCACGGCGTCGAGTTTCACCCCGGCCTCGGCGAGGACCCGGTCGACGGCGGGCAGCAGCAGCTCCCCGTGCCTTCGGGCGTCGACCCGACCGGACTCGGCGACGACGGAGGTCCCGTCGTGAAGGGCGACGGTGACGGCGGGGGTGGCGGTATCCACGGCGAGCAAGAGCACGCAAACAGCCTACGGCTCCTCCGACCGGGCACGGCGTCCCGTACGGCGTCCTGGTACGACCGGCCCCGGCTGCTACCGTCACCGTGTACACGCGGGTACGACGTAAACGCTTGTAGTACATACGGAAGCGAAAGGGGCGCGCACGGTGGCTAGGGGCAGCTCGGGAATCGTGGCCGGGCTCACTGTGGCGGCTCTCGCCGCGGTCGGTTTCCTGGCCTACCAGGCATCGGCGAACGCCCCCGACACCGTCGCCGCCCCCAAGCCGAAGGCTTCCAGCAGCGCCCCCGCCGCCGGCCACGACAAGCCGAAGGCCAAGAAGCCTCCGGCCGCGCTCCCTGCCGTCTCCGGTTCCGGGAAGCGTGTGGTGTACGCCCTGGAGGACCGTCAGGTGTGGCTCGTCGACGAGGCCGGGAAGGTGACCCGGACCTTCGAGGTCATGCCGAGCACGCTGAGTCCGCAGCCCGGCACGTACCAGGTGGTTACGCCGCGACAGGGGCCGGCCACCAGGGGCTCGGACGGCGTGACGATCGAGCACGTGGTGCGGTTCGCGATGGCGGACGGCGTGGCCGTGGGATTCAGCGCGGCAGTGGACGGCTCGATGGAGAGCCCGGACCCGTCGCTGAAGACGGGCGGCGTGCGAATGTCCCGGGCCGACGGGGATGCGATGTGGAAGTTCGCGACGGTGCGCACGAAGGTCGTCGTCCTCCCGTAGCCGGCAGGCCACGGTGTCCTCGGTCGCCGGGACAGGCTTGAAATTCCACCCACACGGTTTGCGTACCCAGCACCGCGTGCCGCCCATCCGTTCAGCCTGCCCGGCGCTCCAGGGCGGACTCGGCGTGGTCGGCGTCGGAGGGCGGGGCAACGGCCGGGGCCCGGTCCGTGGACGGCGGTGGCGGCGTCGAGACCGCCGTGGCCGCAGCGCAAGCCGCCAGCAGGTCTCTCATCGATGGCGGCGGCGGCACTTCACGTTCGGCGGGCGTCGTCATGGATGCCTCCTGAGGCTCCGATGGAAGGCGTGGTTAGGTAGACCTAACCCGCTCTCGCCATCCATGTGACCACGCCCGCCCCGCCCGGCGCAACAATTTGCCGACACACTGTCGGAAAGCACACCCGTGCTCAGCCCTCCAGCGTCTCTCGCGCCCCCCGCAGCCCCGCCCAGCGCGCCCCGATCCCCACCAGCGTCACCGAGCGCCGTTCATCGTCCGTGTCGCCGACCGCGCGGTGGATCAGCACCTGCAGCCGGTCCTCCGACAGTTCCTCGACCTTGCCGTCGCCCCATTCCACGACCACCACCGACTCCGGCAGCGACACATCGAGGTCCAGGTCCTCCATCTCGTCCAGCCCGCCGCCGAGGCGGTACGCGTCGACGTGGACCAGCGCGGGACCGCCGGTCAGCGACGGGTGGACGCGAGCGATCACGAAGGTGGGAGAGGTGACGGCGCCGCGCACCCCGAGGCCCTCGCCGAGCCCACGGGTGAGCGTCGTCTTTCCGGCGCCGAGCTCACCGGTGAGCATCACGAGGTCGCCGGGGCGCAGTACACCCGCGATCCGGCGGCCGAGGGCCTGCATCTGTTCGGGGGACTCGACGGCGAGGCTCACGGTGACGGTGCCCGGCGCGGCGCCCTCGTCCACCTCAGCCGCCAGGCTGTTGTGCGGTGCTTCCATGCCCGCCAACGTTAGCCGCTGCCGGCACCGCCCCGACGCGGACCAGCAGGTCCGCCAGCCGGTCCGTCACCGTTTCCGGGTGTTCCAGCATCACCAGATGACCGGCGTCCGGGACGATGACCAGCTCCGCGTCCGGGAGATGGTCCGCGATGGCCTCGCTGTGCGAGCTGGGCGTCACCAGATCCTTGTCGCCCGCCAGGATCAGCACCGGGAGGTCACGGAAGGCGGGCAGGACGTGGCTCTTGTCGTGTTCGGTGAAGGCCGGGTAGAACTCGGCGACCACATCGATCGGGGTGGATTCGATGAGCCGCTCGGCGAACCGCTCGACCGCCGGGTCGACGTCCCGCGAACCGAACGAGTACCGCTTGATCAGCCCGGCGAAGAGATCGGCGGTCGCCCGCCGGCCCCGTTCCACCAGCTCGGCCTGGGAGCCGAGCGCCCTGAGCACCCCGGGCAGCACCCGCCGCACGGCGTTCACGCCCGCGATCGGCAGCCCGAAAGTGACCTCGCCGAGCTTTCCGCTCGATGTGCCGACGAAGGCGACGGCGGCGACCCGGTCCCGGATGAGCTGGGGGTACTGCTCGGCGAGCGCCATCATCGTCATGCCGCCCATCGAGTGCCCGACCAGCACCAGCCGCCCCTCCGGTGCGGCCGCGTCGATGACCGCCTTCAGATCGCGGCCGAGCTGGTCGATGCCGACCGTCACCCCGTCCGCCTGGGCCCGGCCCCGCTCGGAGCGGCCGTGGCTGCGCTGGTCCCAGTGGACGGTGCGGACCAGGCCGCGCAGCGCCGCCCGCTGGAAGTGCCAGGAGTCCTGGCTGAGGCAGTAGCCATGGCTGAAGACGACGGTGACGGGCGCGGGTGCCTTGCGGCCGAAGAGCCGGCGGCGGCGCGTACCGGCCCCCGTGGCGGTACCGGAGGCGCTGGTACCGCTCTCGTCGCCCCCGGCGGCCCCCGCACCGCCGTCCGGCTCGACCTCGTCGACCTCGTAGTACAGCTCGGTGCCGTCGTCGGCCGCGGCCCGGCCCGGCAGCCCGCGCAGCGAGCCGTACGGCCCCGAGGCGTCCAGCGCCAGCCTCGCCCTTCTGCGCATGCCACGGCCCACGGTCAGCCGCTCGACCGCGACACCGGCGGCCGCACCGGCCGCGATCACACCTATGGCGGCTCCGGCGATCCCTGCCCGGCGCCAGCCGACCGCCGTAGCGGCCGTCGTGACCGCGTCCCCCGCACCGATCTCGCTCACCGTGCCGCGCTCCTCGTCGGTCGTATCCGTCAGGTCAGGGCTGGCCTGTTCCGGCCGTGCTCAGATCGTGCCTGGTCAGGGGCGCTTGATCGGTCAGGACCCGGCCGGGGTTCCATTCAGATGGACGCGCGGCACACGGCTGCCGATCCGGGTGACGATCTCGTACGCGATCGTGTCGCAGGCCTGCGCCCAGTCCTCGGCGCTCGGCTCGCCCCGGTCCCCCGGGCCGAAGAGCACCGCCTCGCTGCCCACCTCGATCTCGTCCCCGTCGAGGTCGACGACGAACTGGTCCATGGCCACCCGGCCCGCGATCCGCCGCCGCGCACCGCCGACCAGGACGGGTGCACGGCCGGAGGCATGGCGCGGAATGCCGTCCGCGTAACCGACCGGCACCAGGCCCAGGGTGGTCGCGGCGGTCGTCGTGTAGTGGTGTCCGTAACTGACCCCGTGACCGGCCGGCACCTGCTTGACCAGGGCGACCGACGCGACGAGCGTCATGACGGGGCGCAGCCCGAAGTCGGCCGGGGTGCCCAGCTCGGGGCTGGGCGAGATGCCGTACATCGCGATCCCGGTCCGTACGAGATCGAAGTGCGCCTCGGGGATCGTCAGCGTCGCCGGGGAGTTGGCGATGTGGCGCACCTCGGGGTCGACGCCCTCCTTCTCGGCGTACGCGACCATGTCCCGGAACACGTTCAGCTGGGCGGCGATGGAGGGGTGGCCGGGCTCGTCGGCGCAGGCGAAGTGGGACCAGAGGCCGGTGATCCTGACAGTGCCCGCGTCCTCGGCGGTGCGGGCGGCAGCGACCAGCTCCGGCCAGTCGGCGGGCTGGCAGCCGTTGCGCCCGAGGCCGGTGTCGGCCTTGAGCTGGACACGGGCCGGAATACCGGCTTCCGTGGCCGCGGCGACGACCTCGCGCAGGGCCCACATCCCGCTCACCGACACATCGATGTCGGCCTCGATCGCCTCGCGCCAGGGGCCGCCCGGCGTCCACAGCCAGCACATCACCCGGCCGCCGAGCCCGGCCGCCCGCAGGGCGAGCGCCTCCTGCGGCGTCGCGGTGCCCAGCCAGGTCGCCCCGGCCTCCAGCGCGGCCCGGGCGCAGGGCACCGCCCCGTGCCCGTACGCATCGGATTTGACGACGGCCATGAGTTGCGCGCCGGCCGCCCGCGCGCGCAGCACACGCACGTTGGCGCGCAATGCGGCGAGGTCGATCTCGGCACGGGCTCTCAAGGACGCTGTCTCGTTCATCGCGCCCAGTCTCTCAGAGGCGTACGACAGCACCCTCGGGCGGCGGGTCGGGAAGGACCCGCCGCCCGAGTCGCCCGCCGTGCTGGGTGTGTACACCTCAGTGATGGCGCAGCTCGTGTTCCAGATGGTCGACGAGGACCGGGACATGGCTGTGCGGTACGTCCTTGACCGCCGTGACCAGCGTCACCGGGCCGCCCGCGCGGACCAGTTCCACCAGCTCCCCGACGGCCGCCGTGTGGGCGGGGTCGGCCAGCTCGGCGCGGTAGCGGTCGACGAAGTCGTCGTAGCGGGTGCCCGTGCGGTCCTCGTGGTACCAGGCGCGCAGCTCGTTCGACGGGGTGACGTCCTTGAGCCACTTGTCGATCCCGGCCCGGTCCTTCGCCACGCCGCGCGGCCAGAGCCGGTCGACGAGGACGCGGGTGCCGTCGCCGTCCTCCTGCGGGTCGTACACCCGGCGTACTCGCACATCGCTGCTGCTGCCCACGATCGGCCCTCCTGTCGCTCCTGTCAGCCCGTGTCGGCGGCTGCCTGCGCCCAGGATCACTCAGCCCCGTACGTCCCGCCACGCCGCCGCAATCGCCTCGGCGACGTCCTGCGCGGCGACGGGAGCGCCGTTCGAGGCGTGGCGGGCGGCCAGGCCGTGCAGATACGCACCGACGGACGCGGCGTCGCGCGGGGCGAGGCCCGCAGCCAGCAGGGAGCCGGTCAGGCCGGAGAGGACGTCGCCGCTGCCGGCCGTGGCCAGCCAGGAGGTGCCGGTCGGGTTGACCCGTACGGGAGTGTCTGCGGTGTCGGTGGCGACCAGGGTCGTCGACCCCTTGAGCAGGACCGTGGCGCGGTAGCGGGCGGCCAGTTCCCGTACGGCGGCGAGCCGCCCCGTCTCGACCTCCTCGCGCGGGACGCCGAGCAGGGCCGCGGCCTCACCGGCGTGCGGGGTGAGGACGGTCGGCGCGGTGCGCGAGCGTACGGCGGTGGCGTCGAGCAGCCGCAACCCGTCCGCGTCGACGAGCACCGGAACGTCCGCGGCCAGCACGCCACGGACCGCCTCGACGGCCTCCGTACCGTCACCGAGCCCGGGCCCGACGACCCATGCCTGCACCCGCCCGGCCTTCGACGGCGGCCCCGCGTGGACCAGCGTCTCCGGATGGCAGGCGATCACCGCGCCGGCCCCGGGCCCGACGTACCGCACGGCTCCGGCACCGCCCCGCAGCGCCCCGGAGACGGCCAGCACCGCCGCCCCCGGGTACCGCGCCGACCCGGCAACGATGCCGACGACACCACGCCGGTACTTGTCGCTCTCGTTGCTGGGAGCCGGCAGGAGTGCGGCGACGTCCGCGTACTGCAAGGCCTCCAGGTCGGGTACGTCGGGCAGCTCGGGCCCGAGCCCGATGTCGACGAGGTGCAGGGCGCCCGCCAGGTCGGCGGCCGGGTCGATGAGCAGCCCCGGCTTGTGCGTACCGAAGGTGACGGTCGCGTCGGCGCGCACGGCGTCGCCGAGCACCTCACCGGTGTCGGCCTCGACCCCGCTGGGCAGATCGACGGCGACGAAGGCCGCACCGGTCGCCTCGAAGGCCCGCACCAGCTCGGCGGCCTCCGCGCGCAGCCCGCCGCGCCCGCCGATGCCGGTGATCCCGTCCACGACGAGATCGATGTGCCCGCCCCAGGCGCTCGTCGCCGCGCCCCCCTCCGCCACGCGCCCGCCCGCCGCGAGCAGCGCCGCGAGCCCGCCCTCATGGGCGCGCCCCTGGGAGGTGAGCACGGCGCGCACGCCCGCGCCGCGGCGGGCCAGCCGGGCGCCCGCGTACAGCGCGTCGCCCCCGTTGTCGCCGCTGCCGACGAGCAGGACGACCCGGGACCCGTACACCCGGCCGCGCCGCCGCAGCACATCGGCGCAGGCCGCCGCGAGTCCCGCCGCGGCGCGCTGCATCAGGGCGCCCTGGGGCAGCTTGGCCATCAGGGCCCGCTCGGCGGCCCTTACGGTCTGAACGCTGTACGCAGTACGCATGTGCTCAACCCTCCGCGATCACCACGGCCGATGCCACCCCCGCGTCGTGGCTGAGCGACACATGCCAGTGCCGTACGCCCAGCTCGGCCGCGCGTGCGGCGACCGTGCCGATCACCCGCAGCCGGGGCTGCCCGCTGTCCTCGACGTACACCTCGGCGTCCGTCCAGAGCAGGCCGCTCGGTGCGCCGAGCGCCTTCGCGAGGGCTTCCTTCGCGGCGAACCGCGCGGCGAGCGAGGCGATACCGCGCCGCTCGCCGCTGGGCAGCAGCAACTCACTCTTCAGGAAGAGCCGGTCGGCCATCTGCGGCGTACGCTCCAGCGCCGCGTCGAACCGTTCGATCTCCGCCACATCGATCCCGACCCCGATGATCACGCCTGTTCCTTCACTGCTCGCTACTCCACGGTCACGGACTTCGCCAGATTGCGCGGCTGGTCCACGTCGTTGCCGCGGGCCGTCGCCAGTTCGCAGGCGAACACCTGCAGCGGCACGGTCGACACCAGCGGCTGAAGCAGCGTAGGCGTAACGGGAATCCGGATCAGATGGTCGGCGTACGGGACGACCGCCTCGTCCCCCTCCTCGGCGATGACGATGGTGCGGGCGCCGCGGGCCCGGATCTCCTGGATGTTCGACACGATCTTGTCGTGCAGCACCGACCGGCCGCGCGGTGAGGGCACGACCACGACGACCGGCAGATCGTCCTCGATGAGCGCGATCGGCCCGTGTTTGAGCTCACCGGCGGCGAAGCCCTCGGCGTGCATGTACGCGAGTTCCTTGAGCTTCAACGCGCCTTCCAGGGCTACGGGATAGCCGACATGGCGGCCCAGGAAGAGCACGGTGTCGTGGTCGGCGAGGGAGCGGGCGAGTGCGCGTACGGGTTCCATGGTCGCAAGGACCCGTTCGACCGCCCCGGAGATCTCGGAGAGCTGGCGGATGACGGTCCGGATCTCGTCGCCCCACTTCGTACCGCAGATCTGTCCGAGATACAGCGCGACCAGGTAGCAGGCGACGAGCTGGGTGAGAAACGCCTTGGTGGAGGCGACGGCGACTTCGGGCCCGGCGTGCGTGTAGAGCACGGCGTCGGACTCCCGCGGGATGGTGGAGCCGTTCGTGTTGCAGATGGCGAGGACCTTCGCACCCTGTTCGCGGGCGTGCCGCAGGGCCATCAGAGTGTCCATCGTCTCGC
The DNA here is from genome assembly GCF_036002945.1 of Streptomyces sp. NBC_01224. Classification (NCBI taxonomy): domain Bacteria; kingdom Bacillati; phylum Actinomycetota; class Actinomycetes; order Kitasatosporales; family Streptomycetaceae; genus Streptomyces; species Streptomyces sp. NBC_01224. The sequence goes on from NZ_CP108529.1 coordinate 3,732,387, forward strand.
CGGACTGGGAGATCGCGACGACGAGGGTGCGGTGGTCGAGGATCGGGTCGCGGTAGCGGAACTCGCTGGCCAGCTCGGTCTCGCAGGGAATCCTGGTCCAGTGCTCGATGGCGTACTTGGCGATCATCCCTGCGTGGAACGCGGTACCGCAGGCGACGATGACGACCTTGTCGACCTCCCGGAGCTCGCGGGGCGTGATCCGTACCTCGTCGAGGTGGAGCCGGCCCGCGCCGTCGATCCGCCCGAGGAGCGTGTCGGCGACGGCCTTGGGCTGTTCGGCGATCTCCTTGAGCATGAAGTAGTCGTGGCCGCCCTTCTCGGCGGCGGAGACGTCCCAGTCCACGTGGTACTTACGGACCTCGGCGGGCCGCCCGTCGAAGTCGGTGACGGTGACACCTTCCCGGCGCAGCTCCACCACCTGGTCCTGCCCCAGCTCGATCGCGGAGCGGGTGTGCGCGATGAACGCGGCCACGTCGGAGGCCAGGAACGACTCGTCCTCCCCCACCCCCACCACGAGCGGCGAGTTGCGCCGGGCCCCGACCACCGCGTCGGGCGCGTCCGCGTGCACGGCGACGAGGGTGAAGGCGCCCTCCAGCTGCCGGCAGACCTGCCGCATCGCCTCCGCCAGGTCCGCACAGGACGAGAACGCCTCGGCGAGGAGATGGGCGACGACCTCGGTGTCGGTCTCGGAGGCCAGATCGTGGCCCCGCTCGGCGAGTTCGGCGCGCAGGACGGCGAAGTTCTCGATGATCCCGTTGTGCACGACGGCGACGCGGCCCGCATTGTCGAGGTGCGGGTGGGCATTGGCGTCGGTGGGAGCGCCGTGAGTGGCCCAGCGGGTGTGCCCGATCCCGGTGGTCCCGGCCGGGAGCGGCGCCTCGGCCAGCGTCTTCTCCAGATTGACGAGCTTCCCGGCCTTCTTGGCGGCAGCCAGCCCGCCGTCCGCCAGGACGGCGATTCCCGCCGAGTCGTAGCCCCGGTATTCGAGGCGCTTGAGACCCGCGACGACGACGTCCTGCGCCGACTGACCACCGACGTATCCGACGATTCCGCACATACCGTTCCCTTCCTGGTCGCTCTCCCCTCTTCTTCGCATCGTCGCAGAAGGTGAACAAGGCGGCAGGGAACGCCGTCGGCACCACGTCGTCTCAGGCCAGCAGCAGCGGCATGTCCCAGTCCGAGGGGGAGCCCCCCGCGGAGTACGCGTCGAGGGCCAAGGCCAGGCCCGCCGCCCCGTCGAGGTATCCGGAGACGTCCGACCCGTACGGCACCTTCGTCATGGTGAAGCGGTAGCCGAAGGGCAGCTCCGGGTCGAAGGCGTCGACCAGCGGGGCAGCGATCCGGTCCCGGACCTCTTCGATCCGGCCGTCGCCGAAGTGCTCGTTGAGCCGCCCGAGCTGGTGCAGGGCCCCCGCCCAGCCGTGGCACAGCGCGTTGTCGTCGATGTCCCACCGGTCCGGGGTCAGCGTCAGCAGCCGCTCCACGGACGCCTTCGCCGTGCCGGCCCAGTCCGCGCGGCCCAGCGCCAGCCCGGCCAGTTGCAGCGCGCGGGAGACCGCGGGGGCGCCGTAGCACCAGGCGGGCCGTCCGGCGGGGGCGGCGAAGGCGTCGGGTCCGGCCAGCCACTCGGTGAGGCTCAGGTACGGGGGCCAGTACAGCCCGTGCTCGTCGCGCACCGCCCACCGGGTGAGCAGTTCGACGGACGACTCGATGGCCTCCCGCTGGTCCGGTACGCGGATGCCCTGCCGCCAGGCGAGCGACAGCAGGGCGAGCGGCCCGGCGACCCCGTGCGAGATCCCGAGGTTGAGGTGGCCGTCGGGCAGCTGGTCCTCCGAGCCGATCCGGGGCGCGTCCAGGGCCCACCACCGCGGCACCTTGTGGCCGCGATGCTCCACCTCGCCCAGCGAGAGGCGGGTCAGGTAGGCGAGTGTGGTCTCCAGTTCCTCGCCGCAGGTCTCGGCGCGGGCCAGCAGGTAACGGCCCACCCCTGTCATCCCGCGCACCACTTCGTAGTGCCCGATGGTGGGCAGCGGGGAGTTCTCCGGGACGGCGGGCAGCGCGCTGCGGACCAGGTCCCGCTGGTATCCGTCGAGCCGCTGGAGCGCGGAGACGTAGCCACCCGTGGTGCGGTGGGCGATCAGGACGGCGAAGGCGAGGGCCCCCGGCCCCTTGAAGATGCCGCTCGGGGTGGTGTCCCCGAGGGCCGCGGCCGAGGTGGCGGCCGCGAGGTACCCGTGCGCGCGGGCGGTGCGGTCGGCGCCGGGACGGGTGGCGCCGCTGAAGGCGATGGCCAGTCCGGGGCTGCCGCTGCCGAGGGTCATCTCGGCCCAGATGGCCTCGGTCTCGCCGGTGTCGTTGGCCTCGGCCGGGATCCGGGTCGCGGCCACGGTGGTGGCGGGGTCGGCCAGCCGGTCGAGGATCTGCTCCGAGACCTGTCCGGCGCGCTCGCGCAGTTCGGTTCGGTCGGGGGTGGTCATCGGGCGCTCCTGACGGCTGCGGCGGTGGAACGGGCCACGTGTTCGCGGCGGGCGATACCGGTTCGGGCGGCTCCGCGCAGGACCGCGTAGGCGCGGGCCTCCGCCGCCTGGTCGATGCCGAACAGCCGGTTGTGCCGCATGTGCAGCAGCGACAGCACGGCCTCGTCGCGGTCGGCCTCCGAGGCGGCCAGCACCAGCTTTCCGTAGGCCGCCGGTTCGGGCGCGTCCGCCCACAGCTCCGCGAGCGCGGGGACACGGAGTTCGGCCGCGGCGTGCCGGGCGGTGTCGCCGGGGATGTCTCCGGGGCAGATCAGCCGGTCGGCCAGGGCGCGATGGCGCTGGTAGACCTCGTGGTCGGGGCCCTTGGTGAACATGTGGACCGCCCAGGCGCACCAGTCCCAGTCGCCGAGCGAGTCCAGCAGCACCGCGTGCCCGGCGGCCGCGAGGACGTCGTCGGGCACGGCCGCCGCCCCGGCGCGGCGCGCCCGGAGCTGGACCAACGCCGACTGACTGTCCGTCAGAAAGAGTCCCTCGACGGCCTCCTGTGCGGCGCGGCCGAGGTAGCGGTCGGTCTCCGGGCGGTACGCGTCCACCGTCATCCCCCGTACCGCGCCTGATTCGGCCAGGCGCCGCACGTGCCGGGCGACGGCGGGCAGGACCCGTCCGTTCAGTGCGGCCGGGTCGCCGTGGAGACGGATCCGCAGATGCGGGTCGGGGTCGCGGTAGCGCAGGAAGAACCACCGGTCGATGTCCGCGTCGATGTCGGCCAGCAGCGCGGGCAGGTGTTCGGCGAGCAGGGTGTCGTGGGCGGTCTGCTCGGCGTACAGCTTGACGGTCAGCCAGTCCTCGCCGGGCAGGTGGAACGCCGTGGGCGCGTACCGGAGCGGGGACTTGGCGAGCGCCGGTGCGGCCTCTCCCGGCGCTTCGGCCGCCGGGGTACGCGCGGCGCGGACGAGCGGGACGACGATCTCGGTGCTGTACCCGGAATTCCAGCCGAGCCCGGCACCGTCCGCGGTGAGGTCCTCGTACAGCTGGAACCGGGGTTCCCTGGCGGTCAGTTCGGCGCGCAGCAGCCCCTGGTCCCACGGCTCGCGCAGGTCGATCGGGAACATCTGGTCGTTGCGGGCGATCTGGATCCGATCGGGTACCCGGCCCCGGCGGCGCCACTCGCGCAGCCCCTCCTCCCATACGGACGTGCTCCCCGAGCGTGCCGCATCCATCAGCCGGCGCCCCGCGAGCCAGCGGCGCGGCGAGGTCAGCACACGGCCGTAGCGGACGCGCGGGAGGTACGGGAGGACGTCGAGCCCCGCCCAGTCCCAGCCGGACCAGACCCGGGGCCGGGCCGCGGCGAGGTCGGAGAGGAAGCGGGCGACGGGCGGGGCCTGAGCGTCGAGGGCCAGCATGTGCGGGAAGACGGGGACGACCTGGCGGCCGGTCGGCCCGTGCAGCAGCCGCAGCCCGTCCTCGCCCGCGGCGACGAGGAGGGTCCGCCAGTCCAGGCAGTGCGGGTCGCCGCGGTCGTCGGCGACGCCGACCGGTATGCGGTACGGCAGCAGCGGCGGCACCTGCACGATGTTCAGCGAGCGCGGGTCGGTCGGCATGATGTCGACCTGGGCCACGAGCACGTCCTCGTCGGCTGGTCCGGGGGCGGGGCCCGCGGCCAGCTCGGCGAGTTCGTCGGTGAGACCGGCGACGGCGGCGAAGCGGCCCGCGGTCGCGCCGGCCGTCCAGGAGCCGATGTGCGGACTGCCCAGGAGCAGGAACTCACCCCGGTCGATGGCCTCCTGGCTGTCGGCGAGGATCTGGAAGCAGAGTTCGAGGGTGCGCGGCGCGCGGCCCCCTGGGGTTTGGCCGACGGCCTTGGCCAGGCGCGCCACGTCGGCGTCGGTGAGTTCGATGTCGCCGCCGTCGAGGATGGCCTGCTGGGTGAGTTCGGCGATCGCGGCGCGGCGGGGGCGGTCGGCGTCCTCGCCGGGGCCGACGCGTGGGTGGGCGGGCGCGGGGGTGCCGTACTCGGGCGGCAGACCGAGGCCGCGGTGCGGGTCGACGAGGTCGGCGAGCGGGACGGCGGAGGCGGTTCCGTACCGCTCGATGAACCGGTCGCGGTAGTCCCGCAGGTACGCGAGCGTGGTCCACTCCGGGGTCATCGCCCAGATCGCGGCGGCGTAGCGGCGCACCTCCTCGCCGATCGTCTCCGGCAGCACGATGTCGGCGGGCATCCGCAGGTCCACATGGACGGGGGGCCGTCGGCCGCTGTCCGCGTCGTCGCCGTCCAGGGTGCGGACGGCCGCGAGCAGCGCGCGCCAGGAGTCCCGGCCCCGGCCGGGCGGGTCCGCCTCGTGGGTGGCGGCGGCGGCGCGGACGGCGCGCAGTCCTTCGGCGGCGCCCGGTACGACCCCGTCGACGGCGGCCTCGATGCGGTCGAGGAGTTCGGCGTCGATGCGGTACGGCGTGAGGGAGGTGAGCAGGAGGCCGTGCTGGACGAGACCCGCGAGGAGGCCGTCGATGCGGCCCTGCTCGACGGAGGGGAAGCGGGCGCTCAGGTCGTCGACGAGTGCCCCGTACGGGACGGGCCGCGCGGCGGCCTCGCGAACGACGGCGACGAGGGCGTTGTCCCGGACCGAGATCTCGCGCTCGCCGGTGTGCAGGGTGATCCGGCCGTCGCGCCGGACGCACAGGTCGTTCAGGACGACATCGGTCCGGCGGCGGACCTCGGGGACGGCGAGCCAGTCGAGCACCCGGCGGTGCAGCCAGAGGCCGTCGAGTCGGACCGACACCTCGCCGGGGCCGGTGAGCGCGGCCTCGGTGCCGGGGCCGAAGGCGGCCCGGCCGACGCCCGCGAACAGGCCGAAGGGGGTGGGCCGGCCGCCGGCGCGGCGCGCGTACCGGGTGAGGGTCCTGGCCGCACTGAGGGTCCGCTTCCGGCCGAGGGCGGCGGCACCCTCGGCGGTGGCGAGGCGCTGGAGGCTGAGGGAGAGACTGCCGCTGGCGACCTCGACGGCCTGGCGGAGCAGCGGGTCGTCGGCCAGGCGACGGAGCCCCGGAACGGGGTCGTCGGGGTCGATGCGGGGTTCGGCGCGGTCGCGCGGCGCACTCGCCATCCGCACGAGCACCGGCTCGCGGACCTCGAAGAGGTCCAGGTCCGGTTCCAGGTCTGGTCGCACGTCGGCAGCCCCCCATGGTGCGGCGGTACGGGAAAGCGATGCGGTGGTACGGCGAGGCGAAGCGGGCTGAGCCCGCTTCGCCTCGCCTCACTTCAGCCGGGTCCCGCGCCGGTCGGGCCGACGCGTGTGCTGCGTCAGCAGCAGATGGGACAACGGGTGCCGATCGCGTAGCTGCTCGGCGAGGAGTACGTACCGGCGCCGAACTCCTGGGTCTCGTCGGAGACCTCCGAGATGCGGAGGTCGAGGTCCAGGTCGGCGGCGATGTCGTTGGCGATAATCATTTCGGTGCGCATGTGTGCCCCCAAAGGGTCAGTGAAGCGAACAAATGATTGGAATACCTGAGCGCCTGTTCGGCTCTCCCGTGCTCACTTTTCACTGCGACACCACCGCGCGGGGAGCCCGTTTTCAGCCAACCGGAAGAACGGCGAAGCGGCCCCGCCCAGGCGACAAGAACGGGGCCGTACGGGCGCGCGTGCGCCCGTAACGACGGGATCTGCCTCTGTGGACAGAAACTTCTCCTGCCCGCCCGCGCGACGCGATCAACGCCCCGGGCGGACCCCGGCCCCCGGAATCACGGCGCGGCGGGTCTCCACCCGTCACCATCCGGCCGCTCCGCACGGCGCCCCGCTTATTCGGCGTGATGTGGCCCTTGCCGCCGCCACGCTTCACTGCATATCGGCAGGACTCGAAAAGATTGCCGACGAATTCGGCGAACCCTGCCGCGTACGGGACACCCCCTGTGGTTCAGCGCTTGAGGAACTCCAGGAGGTCCTTGTTGAACCTCTCCTTGTAGCCCGGGACAACGGCGATGCCGTGGGGGCCGCCTTCGTACACCTTGAGGGTCGCGTCCTGGATGAGTTGGGCGGTCTTGCGGCCCGTGGCGTCGATGGGGACGATCTGGTCGTCGTCACCGTGCACGACGAGCGTGGGGATGTCGAACTTCTTCAGGTCTTCGTGGAAGTCCGTGGCGGCGAAGGCGTCGACACAGGCGACGCCGCCCTCGATGGTCTCGGCCATGGCCATGTACCAGAAAGCGTCCTGGTTGCCCTGTGTGACCTTGTTGCCGTCGCGGTTGGCACCGAAGAAGGCGACCGCGGTGTCCTTCCAGAACTGCGAACGCTCGGCGAGGATGCCGTTCTTGATGTCGTCGAAGACCGACTGCGGTACGCCCTCGGGGTTGTCGGGGCCCTGGAGCATCAGCGGACAGATCGCCGAGAGCAGCACCGCGGACCTGATCCGGTCGGTGCCGTGGCGGCCGATGTAGCGGGCGAGTTCGCCGCCGCCCATCGAGTGCGCGACCAGCGTGACGTCCCGCAGGTCCAGTTGGGTGATCAGGTCGTTGAGGTCGTCCGCGAAGGTGTCGAAGTCGTAGCCGTCCCAGACCGGGGTGGAGCCGCCGTGACCGCGACGGTCGTGGGCGATGCCGCGGAACCCGTTGTCCGCGACCGCTTTGAGCTGGTCCTGCCAGGCGTCCCCGCTCAGGGGCCAGCCATGGATGAAGACGACGGGGCGGCCGCGGCCCCAGTCCTTGTAGAAGATGTCGACACCGTCACGTGTGGTCACCGTGGGCATGCGTGCTGTCCTCTCGGGTGTGCTGCCGGGCCCCCCGATCCAGCGTGCGGCCGGACGCCCGAGCCGCAAATCGGAATCGTGGGGACCGGCGGGCCGCGCACGTCGTTCCGGGCGCGGCACCCTGCCGCCTCGGGCGGGGCCGGGCCTCACGCTCCTGTCGGCGCGGCCCCGGGGGCCTGCCCGGCAGTCGGACGTACGCGGGCGACGCCCTCGTCCCGGACGTCGCACCCGTCGGCGCGCAGCTGAGTGATGGCGGCGTTCAGCGCGGAATCGCCCAGCCCCGTCGTGGCCGGCCGCTGTGGCGGCGAGGTGGGCGCGGAGGGTGGGTGGGGGTTGTCGCGGCGCCAGAGGAGCGAGTGCGGGTAGACGGGCGTCGGGTCGGTCACCGGGATGCGGCGTAGGCCGTGGGCCTGCTGGTGATCGACAGGTCGGCGGCGGCTTTCTGGAACTGGCCCGCTTCCGCGACGGCGACGAAGGTACGGACTGCTTCGAGATCCACACCGATCCACCTGAGTGAACAACCGATGGTTGTGAATGACTGGCAGTGCAGTTGTTTGACCTGCTGTCGTGCTGCTCGCTTAGCTCTCACCGGTCAATGTCAGTTTGTTCGGGTGGGACATCAAGGGGGCGCGCTGAGCATGGTGGGCAGGACACCGTTGGGCCGGCAGTTCGGCTGGCTGTGGGCGGCATATGCGGTGAGCGCTTATGGGTCCGGGCTGGGGTTCGGGGCATTGCCGCTGATCGCCGTGCTGGCGTTGCATGCCGGCCCCGCTGAGGTGTCCGCGCTGTCCGCGGTGGGGCCTGCGGTGGGCGCGCTGATCGCGGTGCCACTCGCGCCGTGGGTGGAGTTCCGGCGCAAGCGCCTGGTCATGATCGCGATGGACCTGACCCGGTTTGCGGTCATGGCGACGGTCCCGGTCGCCTACGCCTTCGGTTTGCTCAGTTTCGTCCAGCTGCTCGTGATCTCGGCCGTGGTCGCCGCAGCCAAGATCGCCTTCAACGCGGCGAGCGGCGCCTACCTCAAGGCCCTCGTCCGGCCGGATGACCTGCTCGTGGCCAACGCGCGGTTCGAGTCCACGAACTGGAGCTCCATCGCAGTCGGGCCACCGCTGGGCGGGGCGGCGATCGGCCTGTTCGGGCCGGTCATCACCGTGGTGGTCGACGCGCTCAGCTACCTGCTCTCTGCGCTGTGCCTCACCGCGATCCGCGGCCGGGAAGAAGCGCCGCAACCAACCGACAGAAGCCCGGCCCGGGCGGGCGCATTGCTTGACGGCTGGCGACACATCATGGGTCATCCCGGCTTGCGGGCGCTCTACCTCAACCAAATGGTCGTCGCCGGTCTGATCATGGCCACCGAGCCGCTGCTGGCCGTGCTCCTGCTTCGCCAGCTCGGGTTCCCGCCCTGGCAGTACGGCCTCGCCTTCGCCGCTCCCTGCGTCGGCGGACTCATCGGCTCGCGGCTGGCCCGCCGTGTCGTGGCCCGCTACGGCCGGCACTGGGTCTTCCGGACCGTCGGCACACTGCGCGCCATCTGGCTGATCGGCCTGGCCTTCGTCCGTCCCGGCGTCGTCGGCCTCGTCACCGTGATAGCTGTCGAGCTGGCGATCATCGTCAACATGAGCCTGTACACCCCGGTGCTCGCCACATACCGGCTCGAACACACCCCCAAGCATCTCGTCGCCCGCACCCTGTCGGCCTGGTCGATCGGCCAGCAGGCGTCCATCGCCGTCCTCACCGCGCTCGGCGGACTGCTCGCCGACGTCACCAGCCCACGCACCGCTCTCGTGGTCGCGGGACTGCTCATCCTGACCACCCCGCTCCTGCTTCCCCGACACGACCAGACGTCGCAGCACGAGCCGGAACTGCCCCGTAGCCGCTCATGACACCCCGCAACTCGCCGCTGAAGCCCGCAGGCTGCAGCTGGTCCGCGCCGGTACGCGTCCGCGTCGACCAGGCACACCACCAGCAAGGAGAACACCCGCGTGAGCACTGCCCCCGCACTTGACCCCGCGCACACCGCTCTTCTCGTCATGGACTACCAGCCCGCGATCCTGGCCCCTCTGTCCGAAGGCGGGGACTGCGAAGCCCTGCTCGGTCGCGTGGAAGGAGCCATCGCCGACGTTCGTGCAAACGGCGGCACCATCGCCTACGTACGCGTCGGCTTCACCGAGGCCGACTGGGACGCGATCCCGGCCATCAACAAGTCTTTCGCCCCGCTGGCCCAACACCGCGTCATGCACCATGAGGACCCTGCCGCTGCCATCCACGAGCGCCTGGCTCCCCAGGACGGCGACATCGTCGTGCGCAAGATCCGCTACGGCGGCATGTCCACCACCGACCTCGACCAGCAGCTGCGCGAGCGCGGCATCACCACTCTGGTCGTCTCCGGCATCAGTACCAGCGGCGTCGTCCTGTCCACCGTCATCGACGCGGCCGACCGCGACTACCAGCTCTACGTCCTGTCCGACGGCGTCGCCGACCCGGACACCGAAGTCCACAACGTCCTGCTCCATCAAGTTTTCCCCTCACGGGCCCACATCATCGACACCGCCGAGCTGCACGCCCTGCTCCGGGCCGGCTGACTCGAACCACGAGCCGATCCCACCCACGGTCGCCGCATCCACCCGGTGCGGAGGCGACCACTGACAGTCGGCACCGTGACCGCCCCGCTCCCCCAGGAGGAAGGGGAACGGGGCGGGCGTTCGTGGGCGCGGTGGTCAGTTGCTGGAGGCGTACGTGACGAACTCCGCCCCGATGGATACCCGGCAGATTGACGCCCCCTCGCGCGCCCCGTCTCCCGTTGGCAACTGCCCCGACTGCGAGGGCAGGTTGCCGCTCACGGCGTAGCTGTGGCCGTCGTGTCCGGCGATCGGAGCCAGTCTCCCGTGCGGGCCGTATCGGCTGCGGTGCGCAGCAGGTGGGCGACGGCGGGGCGTCCAGCCCGGCCCCTGGTCAGGAGGTGGATCTCGATCGCGGCTGCCGGGGTCAGTTGCCGCCACTCCAGCCCGGCGGGCACGCTCGACGCCGCCGACGACCGCGGCCGCCTCGCCGCATGCCACAGGGGTGTGGCCGGTGTCGAAGGACAGTTGCCGCCGCAGAAGCTTCGGAGTGATTCCGGCGCGGGTGAGGATGCCGACGATCGCGTCGTGGTGGCCGGGGGTCCGTCTCGCACGGGTGGACGAGCGGGGCCTCCTTCGCCGGTTCGGTCGTGCCGACGGCGGGCCGGGCCGGCTGCATCCGGAGATCGGCTCGGTCCGGGACCGGTCGCGTACCACCGACGTCATCACGGACCTGTGGGCCCGACAGGTGCGGGGGAAAGCGGTGCTGATGGTGAGGTGACGGCGTCGCACCAAGGCTCTCCGTATCCTGTGAACCTTTCCGCGCCCTGCGGGCAACAAGGGGTGACACGCTCACCCGCCGAGCCCCCAGGAGCCGATGTGACCGGACCACCAGCCAGCCCCGACGACGATGCCGAGGTCGTCGCGCAGTCGCTGGAGCATCCCGAGATCTTCGCCGGGCTCTACGACCGCCACGCCCCGGACATCCACCGCTATGCCGCCCGCCGCCTCGGGGAGGGCGCGGCGGACGACATCACGGCGGAGACCTTTCTCATCGCCTTCCGCTCCCGGCGCCGTTACGACGGCACGCATCGCAACGCCCGCCCGTGGCTGTACGGCATCGCCGCGAATCTCATCGGCAAGCAGCGGCGCAGCGAGGAGAGGGGGCTGCGGGCCCTGGCCCGTACGGGGCAGGATCCGGTGGCCGCGTCCTGGAGCGACCGTTCCGACGACCGGATCGCCGCACAGGCGCCGCTGGCCGGGGCGCTCGCCTCGCTCTCGCCCGGCGACCGCCATGTGCTGCTGCTCGTCGCCTGGGCCGACCTCGGATACCAGGAGGTCGCCGAGGCGCTGGGCATCCCGCTCGGCACCGTGCGGTCCCGGCTCAATCGCGCCCGCCGCAAGGTCCGTGAAGCGCTCGACATGGATCCCTCGTTCACGCCCGACGTCATGGAGCTGACCCCGTCATGGACGAAATGACCCGGCTGCGCGAGCTGCGCGCGGACGCCCCCGTTCCCGACCGTTCGGCACTCGCCCCAGGTCGGCAGCGGCTCACCGAGGCCGCCGCCGCGGGCCGCCGTGCCCGTCGGCTGAAGGCAGACTGGCGGATCGCCTCGATCGGTGCGGCAGCGGCGATCACCGTGGCTGCCGTGCTCGGCACCCAGCTCGTCGATGCCGCCGCCCCCGACCGCTCCGGACCCGCTGCGGCCACCGGAACCCTGCGGCTGAGCAGCCCGGCCGAGGTGCTGAACCGGGCCGCCGACACGCTGGAGAAGCAGCAGGCGGCCCCGGAGCCGCGCGACGACCAGTGGATCTACACGAAGACGGTGATGGCCCAGCCGCCCCAGAAGGGCTCGGCCGTCGGCCGCTTCACGTACGACCCCGACAACTGGGTCCCGTACGACAACTCCGCCGCGGCCAAGAACGGGAAGGACGACGACTACCGCACGTCCCGTCAGGTCTACCGGGCCGCCAACGAGCTGCCCGACGACCCCGCACGGCTGCTGGCGAAGGTCCGCTCGTTCTACCCGACCGGCAACACCGCCGAGGACCCGCCCGAGGCCGAGGCCCAGCACAGCTTCCGCGCGATGGGTCTGATGGTCGAGGCGTACCCGATCGCACCGGCCGCCCTCGCTCGGATCTACCGGGCCCTGGCCACCGTCCCCGGTGTCCAGGTCACCGACCACCTGGTGAAGGACGCCGCCGGACGCGAGGTCATCGCCATCACCCGGAAGGAGGACGGCAGCCACGAACAGCGGGAGATCCTCCTCGACCCGCACGACTTCAGGTACGCCGGGATGCGCTTCGTGGTCACCGAGGACTACGAGTACGCGTCCTCCGCGGGCAAGGTGCGATTTCCGTCGGAGAAGTTCAAGGCCGGGCAGATCATGCTGAGCGAAGCCCGGGTCAGGGCCGCCGTCGTCGACGCCAAGGGCGAGAAGCCCTGAGACGCCACCAGTGGCCGCGAACCGGGGCCGGTGTCCGCCACAGGGGTGCGGACACCGGCCCCACCGACTGCGGCAGGTACCAGCGGGTGCATCATGTCGCTGCCGGATGTCAGCCCGTCGGCCCAGCAGTCAGGGGGGAGCCCGCATGTCCAGCTCCGAGAGACCGGCCGCACCACCACGCCCGGCAGCCCGGAACGAGCACCGCCCCCACGTGACCGACCCCACCCCCCACTCCGTTGAAACTCCCGCAACAATGAACACGTGATCACTTCGCCGCCACGGAGCACCCACCGACGCACCGAGCACGCGTCGACGCCGTACGTCGACCTGTCCCGCGCCGAGTGGAGCGCCCTGCGCGACAAGACTCCGCTGCCGCTGACCGCCGACGAGGTGGAGCAACTGCGCGGGCTCGGCGACGTCATCGACCTCGACGAGGTACGGGACGTCTACCTGCCGCTCTCCCGGCTCCTCAACCTCTATGTCCAGGCCACCTCGGGCCTGCGCGGCGCCCTGAACACCTTCCTCGGGGACGCGGGCAACGGGCACGGTGCACAGCGGGGCACCCCGTTCGTCATAGGCGTCGCGGGCAGTGTCGCGGTGGGCAAGTCCACCAGCGCCCGTATCCTCCAGGCGCTGTTGGCCCGCTGGCCCGAGCATCCCCGGGTGGAGCTCGTCACCACGGACGGGTTCCTGCTGCCGATGAAGGAGCTCCAGTCGCGCGGGCTGATGTCGCGCAAGGGGTTCCCCGAGTCGTACGACCGGCGTGCCCTGACCCGTTTCGTCGCCGATATCAAGGCCGGCAAGGACGAGGTGACGGCGCCCGTCTACTCGCATCTGATCTACGACATCGTGCCGGGCGAGCGGCTCACCGTACGCCGCCCCGACATCCTGATCGTCGAGGGGCTCAACGTGCTTCAGCCCGCGCTGCCCGGAAAGGACGGGCGGACCAGGGTCGGGCTCGCCGACTACTTCGACTTCAGTGTGTACGTGGACGCGCGGACCGAGGACATCGAGACCTGGTATCTCAACCGGTTCCGGAAACTGCGCGAGACGGCGTTCCAGAATCCGTTCTCGTACTTCCGCAAGTACACCCAGGTCTCCGAGGAGGAGGCCATGGAGTACGCGGCGACGATGTGGCGGACCATCAACAAGCCCAACCTGGTGGAGAATGTCGCGCCCACCCGGGGCCGTGCCACTCTGGTGCTGCGCAAAGGGCCGGACCACAAGGTCCAGCGGCTGTCACTGCGCAAACTCTGATTCTCCGAGCCTCCTGGGAGTGGCCGCGTGCTGCATCTGCGCCTGATCGTCCCCGCCGACCGTACGGACGAGGTGGTGCACCTGCTGGAGAGCACCGTCGGTACGACGCATCTCGTGGTGATGTCCGGGGTCGCCCGTAACCCGGCGGGTGACGTGGTGCTGTGCGATGTGGCCCGCGAGGCGGGCGACGAGCTGATCAGCGCGCTGCGCAGGCTCGGTATCGACAAGTCCGGTTCGATCACCGTCGAGAACATGGACCTGACGCTCTCCGCGCACGCCGACAAGGCCGAGGAGGAGGCGCCGGGCGAGGGCGCGGACGCGGTGCTGTGGGAGGAGCTGACGGAGGCGACCCACGAGGAGTCGACGTTCAGCGTCACCTATGTGGCGTTCCTCGCGGTCGCGACGATGCTCGCCGCCTGCGGTGTGATGCTCGACAACGCGATCCTGATCGTGGGCGCGATGGCGGTCGGTCCGGAGTTCGGGCCGCTTGCCGGGATCTCCACGGCCCTGGTGCAGCGCGCTCCGCGACTGGTGTGGCGGTCGCTGGTGGCGCTGATCGGCGGCTTCGCCGTCGCGATGATACTGACCGCCGGGTTCGCCTGGCTGATGGACGCCTTCGGGCTGTTCAACCGCTCGATGATCGAGGCGGCCCGGCCCAACACGGCGTTCATCTGGAAGCCGGACGCGATGTCGTTCGTGGTGGCGTTCCTGGCCGGGATCGCCGGGACGCTCTCGCTCACCTCGGCGAAGTCCGGTGCGCTGATCGGCGTCGCCATCTCGGTGACCACCGTGCCGGCCGCGGCCAATGCGGCGGTGGCATTCAGCTACAGCGACTACAGCCAGATGTCGGGCTCCACGGCCCAGCTGCTGGCGAACCTCGGCGGGATCGTGGTCGCGGGAACGTTGACGCTGCTGGTCCAGAAGGCCCTGTGGGCGGCGCACCGCCGCCGGACGGGCTGTGTTGCGAGCCTGTCCGGCGAATAGCGAGCGGCGCGGCCGACACAACCGGACCCGTCCGGTCCGGCGAACGGCCCCGCCGAGCCGGGACCTGCGGAGCCCGCACCGGCCGACTGCGGGCCCGATCGAGCCCGGCCCAGCCGACCACAGGCCGGCCAGGCCCGGACAGGTCCTAACCGAGTGCGGACTTCACCACATCGGCCAGCCGCTCGGCGACCGCCCGTGCCTGGTCGATGTCGGCCGCCTCGACCATGACCCGTACCAGCGGCTCCGTGCCCGACTGGCGCAGCAGTACGCGCCCGGTGAAGCCCAGCTCGCGCTCGGCCTCGGCGACCGCCGCGGCCAGCTCCGGGGAGGTCCCGACCCGGGACTTGTCGACGTCGGGGACGTTGATCAGCAGCTGGGGCAGCCGCTGCATGACCCCGGCCAGCTCGGCGAGCGTACGGCCGGTGGCCGCGACCCGGGCCGCCAGCATCAGGCCGGTCAGCGTGCCGTCGCCGGTCGTGGCGTGGTCCAGGACGATGACATGACCGGACTGCTCGCCGCCCAGCGCGTAGCCCTCGGCCTTCATCGACTCCAGTACGTAACGGTCGCCGACGGCGGTCTGGACGAGCTGGATGCCCTCCCGCTCCATCGCGATCTTGAAGCCGAGGTTGGACATGACCGTGCCGACCACGGTGTCCTTGCGCAGTTGCCCGGCCTCGCGCATGGCGAGGGCGAGCACGGCCAGGATCTGGTCGCCGTCGACCTCCGCGCCCGTGGCGTCCACGGCGAGGCAGCGGTCGGCGTCGCCGTCGTGCGCGATGCCGAGGTCGGCGCCGTGCTCGACGACTGCGGCCTTCAGCAGATCCAGGTGGGTGGAGCCGCAGCCGTCGTTGATGTTCAGACCGTCCGGATCGGCACCGATCGTGATCACCTCGGCGCCGGCCCGCGCGAAGGCCTCGGGCGAGACCCGGGAGGCCGCGCCGTGTGCCTCGTCGAGGACGACCTTCAGCCCGTCGAGCCGGTTCGGGAGGACGGCGATGAGATGGGCGACGTACCGGTCGAAGCCCTCGGCGTAGTCGGTGACCCTGCCCACCCCGCCGCCCGTCGGACGCGCCCAGGGCTCACCGGTGCGGTGCTGCTCGTAGACCGTCTCGATCCGGTCCTCCAGCTCGTCGGCGAGCTTGTGACCGCCACGGGCGAAGAACTTGACACCGTTGTCCGGCATGGCGTTGTGGCTGGCGGAGAGCATCACACCGAGGTCGGCGCCCAGCGCGCCGGTGAGGTACGCCACCGCAGGGGTGGGCAGCACACCGACCCGCAGGACGTCCACGCCCGCACTGGCGAGGCCTGCCACGACGGCGGCCTCCAGGAACTCTCCGGACGCACGTGGGTCGCGTCCCACCACGGCTGTCGGCCGATGCCCCTCAAAGGTGCCCGCCTCGGCCAGCACATGCGCCGCAGCGACCGAGAGACCGAGCGCCAGCTCAGCCGTCAGATCCGCATTGGCGACACCGCGCACACCGTCCGTGCCGAAGAGTCGTCCCACTGGTGTCCTCCGAAGATGCTCCGAAACCGCAAACCAAACCAAAGCAAACCGACGCGACGCAGCAACACGATGCGGCGCGTCCGGTCGCCGGGCAACGCAACACAACGCTGCGCATGCGAGCGTATGAACGTCTTATGCCGTTATACGCCCGAGGGTGCCGATAGACGAACGCCCCGGCAAGCACAAGGTGTGCCGCCGGGGCGAACGTGTAAAGCAGATAAGCAGGCGGTTTAGCGCTTGCTGTACTGCGGGGCCTTACGGGCCTTCTTGAGACCGGCCTTCTTGCGCTCGACCGCACGGTCGTCGCGGGAGAGGAAGCCGGCCTTCTTCAGCGGGGCGCGGTTGTTGTCCACGTCCGCCTCGTTCAGCGCACGGGCCACACCGAGGCGCAGGGCGCCGGCCTGACCCGAGACGCCGCCACCCGAGATGCGGGCGATGACGTCGTAGCGGTTGTCGAGCTCGAGCACCTTGAAGGGCTCGTTGACTTCCTGCTGGTGCACCTTGTTGGGGAAGTAGTCCTCAAGGGTGCGACCGTTGATCTTCCACTTGCCGGTGCCCGGAACGATCCGGACGCGGGCGATGGCGTTCTTCCGACGGCCAAGGCCGGCGGCGGGCTGCGGGTCGCCGAAGCGGGAAGCCAGCGACTCGCTGGTGTACTCGCCCTCGACGGGAACCTCGGACTCGAAGGTGGTCACCTCGGCGAAAACCTCTTCGCCCTCGGTGCCCTCGACGGGGTTCTCAACAGTGGTCTCGGCCACGATTCTCCTCAGATCTTTCTTTTGGTCTTAGGGGGAGGCCGGAACTACTGCGCGACCTGGGTGATCTCGAACGGGACCGGCTGCTGAGCAGCGTGCGGGTGCTGGTCGCCCGCGTAGACCTTGAGCTTCGAGAGCATCTGACGGCCCAGGCTGTTCTTGGGGATCATGCCCTTGATGGCCTTCTCGACAGCCTTCTCGGGGCTCTTGGCGAGCAGCTCGTCGTAACGGACGGAGCGGAGACCACCCGGGAACCCGGAGTGGCGGTACGCCATCTTCTGGGTCTTCTTGTTGCCGGAGAGGTGAACCTTCTCGGCGTTGATGATGATGACGAAGTCGCCCATGTCCATGTGGGGGGCGTAAATCGCCTTGTGCTTGCCGCGGAGGAGGTTCGCAGCCGTGGTGGCCAGACGGCCCAGGACGATGTCCTGCGCGTCAATGATGTGCCACTGGCGCGTCACATCGCCGGGCTTGGGGCTGTACGTACGCACTTCGTAGCCTTCGCTTCTTCAGTGGATGGGGTCCAGACACATGACACCTCTGAAGCGATCATGCAGCTGGGGCTCACAATGCCGGGGACGCTGCCCGTATGCGAGCCACTGGTAACTGCTCCAGAGAACCTACGTAAGGGCCCTACGCGTGAGAACGACGAAGCCAATACGCATAACAATCAACGAGACTACCCGCCCCGCCCCGGACGGGTCAAAACGCGTGGCCCTCGGGCGGGCGGCAGCGGGGTTCCCCGGCCTGGCCGGCCCCGCTGCCGGGGTTCCGTCCTCAATCGCCGGACGGGCTGGTTGGTGCGGGTTCCCCGCGGGGGTGCGCCTTGGGCCGTCGTGTGCCCCTCCGGGGTCCCTCCGGGAAGACTCCCCGGAGGGGCACCACCCCCACCCACCCGGACAAGGCGCACCCCGGACCGTGGAGCAACCGCGTCACCGGGCCCGTTCCACCCGCCGCTCGTCCCACACCGGCTCCGTCGTCTCCCGTACGACGCCGTCCGAGCCGAACACCAGATACCGGTCGAAGGACTTCGCGAACCAGCGGTCGTGCGTGACGGCCATCACCGTCCCCTCGTACACCTCAAGACCGTCCTGCAGGGCCTCGGCCGACTCCAGGTCCAGGTTGTCCGTCGGCTCGTCCAGCAGCAGTGCCGTCGTGCCGGCCAGCTCCAGGAGCAGGATCTGGAACCGCGCCTGCTGCCCGCCGGACAGCTTCTCGAACGGCTGGTCCCCCTGCCGCTCCAGCTCGTACCGCCGCAGCACGGACATCGCCCCGCCGCGGTCCTTGGCGTGCTCGGTCCACAGGATCTCGACGAGCGTGTGGCCCAGCAGCTCCGGATGGGCGTGCGTCTGCGCGAAGTGACCCGGGACGACGCGCGCCCCGAGCTTCCACTCCCCCGTGTGCGCCACCGGCTCGCCCGCGAGCAGCCGCAGGAAGTGCGACTTCCCGGAGCCGTTCGAGCCGAGGACGGCGACCCGCTCCCCGTAGAAGATCTCCAGGTCGAACGGCTTCATGAGCCCGGTCAGCTCCAGCCCCTTGCAGGTCATCGCCCGTACGCCGGTCCGGCCACCGCGCAGCCGCATCTTGATGTCCTGCTCGCGCGGCGGCTCCGGCGGGGGTCCCGCGTCCTCGAACTTCTTGAAGCGGGTCTGCATGGCCCGGTAGCGCGACGCCATGTCGGGGCTGATCGCCGCCTGCTGCCGAAGCCGGTGGACCAGCGCCTTCAGCCGGGCGTGCTCCTCCTCCCAGCGGCGCAGCAGCTCCTCGAACCGCGCGAACCGGTCCTTGCGGGCCTGGTGGTACGTATCGAAACCGGCGCCGTGCACCCACACGTCGCTGCCGGCCGGGCTCGGCTCGACGCTGACGATCTTCTCGGCGGCCCTGGACAGCAGCTCCCGGTCGTGGGAGACGAAGAGGACCGTCTTGCGGGTCTCCTTCAGCTTCTCCTCCAGCCACCGCTTTCCGGGGACGTCGAGATAGTTGTCCGGCTCGTCGAGCAGCAGCACCTCGTCCGGCCCGCGCAGCAGCGCCTCCAGCACCAGCCGCTTCTGCTCACCACCGGACAGTGTGCGCACCTCGCGCCACTGCGCCTTCTCGTACGGGACACCGAGCGCGGCCATGGTGCACATGTCCCACACCGTCTCGGCCTCGTACCCGCGGGCCTCCGCCCAGTCGCTCAGGGCCTGCGCGTACTTCATCTGCGCGGCCTCGTCGTCGACGGTGAGGATCAGCTCCTCGGCCTTGTCGACCGCCAGAGCCGCTTCCCGGATACGGGGCTGGGCGACGGAGACCAGCAGATCCCGGACCGTACGGTCGTCCCGCACGGAGCCCACGAACTGCTGCATCACCCCGAGCCCGCCGCTCACCGACACGGACCCGCCGTGCGGCTGGAGCTCCCCGGCGAGCAGCCGCAGCAACGTGGTCTTTCCGGCGCCGTTCGCCCCCACGAGGGCGACCACTGCCCCGTCCGCGACCCGGAACGAAGCATCGCCGAGCAGCACCCGCCCGTCCGGTAGGTAGTACTCCAGATGGCCTGCTTCAAGATGTCCCATGCACAGCATTGTCACGGGCCGCGAAGCCCTGGCCCAACCGGTTTATGTTCCGTCTAGGATTCGCCGCATGAGCTTTGGGCAAGGGGGGCCCTCCTGGGGGCCCGGGGGCACACAGAGTCCGGACTGGGCAGCGCTGGCCGACGAGTCCGCCGCGCGCAGCCGCCGCAAGAAGTGGCTGCTGATCGGCGGCGGCGTGCTCGCCACCGCTGCGGTCGGCGCCATCGTGGCGGCAGCGGTCATCTCGACCAACAACAGCAACAGCGCCACCGGCTCCGGCAAGAACGCGAGCGAGCTGCCGGCACCGACCGACCTGCCGCACAACACCGCCGAGCCCGAGCCGTCCTTCTCCTCGGTGGCACCACCGCCCCCGCCGGACCCGAAGGACTACATATCCGACGTCAAGAAGGACAAGGCGCCGATCACCGTCGATGCGTTCTTCCCCGGCAAGAAGCTGACGATGGGCGACCGCGTCTACGCCAGGGGCGCGACGCAGCAGACGAAGAACTGCGCCGCCACCACCAAGGACGCGCTCGGCTCGATCCTCGTCAACAACGGCTGCGACCAGGTCATCCGGGCCACGTACAGCAAGGACGGCATCGCCGTCACCGTCGGCCTCGCGGTCTTCGAGACGGAAGCCCAGGCGAAGAAGGCGGCCCAGCAGTCGAGCGGCAGCATCGCCACACTCAGCGGCGCGGGTGTGCCGGCCTTCTGCCCCGCCGGATCGGTCTGCCGCCGTACCGCCAACTCCTACGGCCGCTACGCCTACTTCGCCATCACCGGGTACACCAGCGGCAAGAACGTCACCAAGGCCGACAAGAACGCCTTCGCCACCGGTGACGACCTGACGAACTTCACGTTCCGTCAGATCCACCACCGCGGCGAGCTCCAGGCATCGGCGGCGGCCACCGCACCCGCCGCCTGACACGGCCCGGGGATCTCGTGCGCCTTCCGTTCCTCCTCACCCTGCCCCGCGTACTGCGCCACAGCGCGGCCATCGGCGCCGATCTGCCGCCGGACGAGGCCGTGGTCGTCGACGCTCCGGACGCCGCACTCCGTACCGCCCTGACCTCGGCCACGGAGGGCGACCACGGCCCCGCTCGCGAACTGCTCGCCGCGACCCGTGAGCACAAGCAGTGGGAGCTGAGGGACGGTTACGTGTCCCGTCTCGCCGAGGCCGCCCTGCACAACCCCGGCTGGCTGGACGCCTGGCTGGCCGAATCCCCCGAGGACCCGGACGCGGCTCTGGTCCGGGCGGACCTCTGTATCGACCGGGCCTGGGAAATACGTACGGCAGAACGCGCCAAGCATGTCTCGCGCGAGCAGTTCCGGGCCTTCTTCGCGCTGCTGGAGGACGCGGCCCCGGTGATCGGCAGGGCGGCCGGGCTCAACCCCGCCGACCCCGTGCCGTGGCGCATCGCCCTGACCCACGCCAGGGGCAGCCAGGCCCCGCGCGATGTCTTCGACGAGTACTGGGCGCAGGCCCTGGCACGCGACCCGCACCACTACGGATGCCATGCCGCGGCCCTCCAGTACCTGTGCGCGAAGTGGTGGGGTTCGCACGAGGAGATGTTCGGCTTCGCCGAGAGCGCGGCCGATACGGCCCCGCCCGGTTCGAAGCTGCACGCGCTGCCGCTGTCCGCGGCGCTGGAGTACGTGGTCGTGTCCCCCTCCCCCGGCACACCCGCCGGCCCCGACCCGTACGCGCCCCGCGTCGCGGCGGCGGTCGCCCGCGCACTGGACCTCTCGGCCGCGTACGAACCGGGCAGCCACGAGGCGGCCGGCTTCCGCAACCACCTGGCCCTGATGCTGCTGCGTACGGAGCGCTGGGACGAAGCGCTGGACGCGTTCCGCAGTATCGGTGTCCATGCCACCAAGTACCCCTGGGGGTACTTCGGCGACGACCCGCGCCAGGAGTTCCTGGAGACCCGCTCGGGCGTCCGTATCCACGTGGCGACGCGGACCCCGTTCTTCGGCCGTCCCCCGCAGCCCCGCACGACCCCTGCCTGGGCGCCGGGCGCTCCGTGCGCGGTCGCGATAGCGGCGGCCCGCCCGGCGGACGTGGCACAGGCAGCACTGATGTGCGGCGTCTCGCTACGCACTGCCCCGGCAACCGCCACGCACACCTACGTCGAGGCCGTCCCGGAAGCCCGGCCCGCCAAACGCTCGGTCCTCTCCACGGAGGACCCGCTGACCACGGCGGCCGACAACTTCACCACCGGCGAGAAGTGGCCCACGCTGGTCCTGCGCCGCATGCCCGAACGCTGCGGGCTCACCCTGTTCCTCAAGGGCAGGCCCCTGGCCACCCACGAGTGGAACGCCACGTCCCCGGCCCCCGACCACGCCACGGTCACCGCCACGGCCGAAGCCCTGTCCCGAGCCTTCGCCCTCGCCGACCCCCGCCCGCTGACCCACATCCTCCGCTCCACGGGCAACCCGCCCCGCCACCAGTCCGACCTCCTGGCGGCCCTGTCCCTGCCCCCGCTGCCCCCGGGCTTCGGCGACCGCCCGGAAGTCCTCGACACCTTCCCCGACGCCCGGGTCCTCACCCGCCGCGGCCTGCTGGCCGGCATGCGGTCCACGATGACCACCGAGGACGGCGAACATCCTTCGTCCCCGGACAGCCATGAGCCCCGCTCACCACGCTGGTGGCTGGTCCGCGTCCCGGCCCTGCTGCTGTTCACGGCGTCCGCGGTCCGCGGCTGGCTGGGTTCCGGCGTCAGCCCGGTCGGCGCGACGGTGGTCACGATCTCGGCCCTGTACGTGGCGGCCCGGCTGACGGGCGCCTGGCGACAGCGCCGCGGGGCCGGTGGCGGAACGGCACCGGCCCCTGAGTGAACGGGAATCCCGCCCGCGGCTCTCAGCAGCAGCCGCTCCCGGGGAGCGTGCGCACATTGCGCGCCTCCTTGGAGCGGGCGGCCAGCAACTCGTCGGCCGGGTAGGCCACTTCCTCCAGCGTCAGCCCATGGGGACGCACCACATGCACGCCGGGATTCCGCAGCCGCGCCGCCAGCACCTGTGCGGGCCACTCGGCCGGACGGCGCCCGTCCCCGACGAACAGCGCCGCCCCGATCAGCGCCCGCACCATGTTGTGGCAGAACGCATCGGCCTGCACGGTCGCCGTCATGATCCCGGACGGCTCGTCCCGTACCCAACTCAGCTTCTGCAGCGTACGGATGGTCGTCGCACCCTCGCGCTTCTTGCAGTACGCCGCGAAGTCGTGCTCCCCGACCATCCGGGCCGCCGCCTCGTTCATGGCGTCGACGTCCAACGGCCGGTCGTGCCACAGCACATGACCGCGCAACAGCGGATCCACCCCACCGGGACGATCGGCGACCCGGTACGCGTAGCGACGCCACAGCGCCGAGAACCGGGCATTGAACCCGGCCGGAGCCTCCGCAATCCGCCAGATCCGTACATCGGGCGCCATCCGTCCGGCCATCCGCCGCAGCAGCTTGTCCGCGTGTTCGGACCACACCTCGTCCGGCAGATCGACATGGGCGACCTGGCCCCGGGCATGCACCCCGGCATCGGTGCGCCCGGCGACGGTCAGGTCGTACGTCCGCGAGGACCGCGTCACGGTCCGCAGCGCATCCTCGATCTCCCCCTGGACGGTCCGCCTGCCGGTCTGCTTGGCCCAGCCGGAGAAGTCCTTGCCGTCGTACGCCAGGTCCAGCCGCACCCGCACGAAGCCGGGCTCTACCTCGTCACTCACCGAAGGATCCTTTTCTGCCAGTACATACGGAACGGGCCCGCACCGCCCCGAAGGGTGATGCGGGCCCGTCCAGTGGTCTCAGAACGCTCAGGCGTCCTTGGACTCCGCGTCGGCCTCGGCCGGCTTGGCGTCCTCGACGACCTCGGCGGACTCGGCCGGGGCCTCGTCCTTCTTGAGGGCGTCTTCCTTGACCGCACGCTTGGTCGCGGCCTCGGCCTCACCGGTGGCCTGCTGGGCCACGGTCAGCGCCTCGACCAGCTCGATGACGGCCATCGGGGCGTTGTCGCCACGACGGTTGCCGATCTTGGTGATGCGGGTGTAACCACCGGGGCGGTTCTCGTACCGCGGGGCGATCTCGGTGAAGAGCGTGTGCACGATGCCCTTGTCCGTGATCGACTGCAGCACCAGGCGACGGTTGTGGATGTCGCCCTTCTTCGCCTTGGTGATGAAACGCTCGGCGACCGGACGCAGGCGGCGGGCCTTGGCCTCGGTCGTGGTGATGCGGCCGTGCTCGAACAGCGCCTTCGCAAGGTTGATGAGAAGAAGCTTCTCGTGCGCAGCGCTGCCGCCCAGACGGGCACCCTTGGCGGGCTTCGGCATGGTTTTTCTCCTTGTGTGCTGCACCGGCCGTATCAGGTACCGGTGTCAGTTCCCGTGCGGCGGACGCCACACGGAAGATCAAGAGCCGATCGGGAAATCAATCCGGCAGACGAAGCCGGTCATCGGCCAAAGCTGAGCCCGTCCGGCGTTCGAGGACAAAGCCTCACCCGGTCCGGGGCACCCAGCAGACCCGGGTACCCCAGCCGGAGGCGTACTAGTACTGCTCGGTCTCCACGAAACCGGCGTCCGCGTCGTCGTCGGCGCCGAAGGCGTCGGCCGCGGCCGTCGGGTCGAATCCGGGCGGGCTGTCCTTGAGCGCCAGGCCCATACCGGCCAGCTTCGCCTTGACCTCGTCGATCGACTTCGCACCGAAGTTGCGGATGTCGAGCAGGTCGGCCTCGGAACGAGCCACGAGCTCACCCACGGAGTGGATGCCCTCACGCTTGAGGCAGTTGTACGAACGGACCGTGAGCTCGAGCTCCTCGATCGGCAGCGCCAGATCGGCAGCGAGCGCGGCGTCCGTCGGGGACGGGCCCATGTCGATGCCCTCGGCGTCGATGTTGAGCTCGCGCGCCAGACCGAACAGCTCGACCAGGGTCTTACCGGCCGAAGCCATGGCGTCACGGGGACGCATGGCCTGCTTGGTCTCGACGTCGACGATCAGCTTGTCGAAGTCGGTGCGCTGCTCGACACGGGTCGCCTCGACCTTGTACGTGACCTTGAGCACCGGCGAGTAGATGGAGTCGACCGGGATACGGCCGATCTCCTGGCCCACCTGCTTGTTCTGGACGGCGGAGACGTAGCCGCGACCGCGCTCGACGGTCAGCTCCATCTCCAGCTTGCCCTTGCCGTTCAGCGTGGCCAGGACCAGGTCCGGGTTGTGGACCTCGACACCGGCCGGCGGGGCGATGTCAGCAGCGGTGACCAGGCCGGGACCCTGCTTGCGCAGGTACATCACGACCGGCTCGTCGTGCTCCGAGGAGACGACCAGCTGCTTGATGTTGAGGATGAGGTCGGTGACGTCCTCCTTGACGCCCGGCACGGTGGTGAACTCGTGCAGGACACCGTCGATCCGGATGCTGGTGACAGCAGCACCGGGGATCGAGGAGAGGAGCGTACGGCGAAGAGAGTTGCCGAGGGTGTAGCCGAAGCCCGGCTCCAGCGGCTCGATGACGAACCGGGAGCGGAACTCGTCAACGACCTCTTCGGTCAGCGACGGACGCTGAGCGATAAGCATGTTGCGTTCCTTCAGTCGTGGGCGCCCACTATTTGACGCCCCCAGATACTGACAAGGGTACGGGCGGCACGACCCGAAAGAGCCGTACCGCCCGGACCCACGAGCTACTACTTGGAGTAGAGCTCGACGATCAGCTGCTCCTGCACCTGGGTGTCGATCACCTGGCGCTCGGGCAGGGAGTGCACGAGGATCCGCATCGTCGACGGCACGGCTTCGAGCCACGCCGGTACGGTGCGCTCGCCGGCCTCGGCCTGGGCCACCTGGAAGGGGGTCAGGGCCTTGGACTTCTGGCGAACCTCGATCACGTCGTTCACAGCTACGCGGGCCGACGGAATGTCGGTCTTCGTGCCGTTCACGGCGATGTGTCCGTGACGCACCAGCTGACGGGCGTGGTCGCGGGACTTGGCGAAGCCTGCCCGGTAGACCACGTTGTCGAGGCGGGTCTCAAGGATGCGCAGAAGGTTCTCACCGGTCTTGCCGGTCTTCTTGTTCGCTTCCTTGTAGTAGTTCACGAACTGTCGTTCAAGAACACCGTAGATACGCGAGCACTTCTGCTTCTCACGAAGCTGAAGAAGGTACTCGCTGTCCTTGGTGCGCCCGCGTCCGTGCTCACCCGGGGGGTAAGGACGGATCTCGATCGGGCACTTCGCGCTCTCGCACTTGCTGCCCTTGAGGAACAGCTTCTGCTTCTCCCGACGGCAACGCTTGCAGTCGGCCCCGGTGTATCGCGCCATTTTCCAGTTGTCTCCGTTGCTTCAGACGGAATCAGACGCGGCGACGCTTGGGCGGCCGGCATCCGTTGTGCGGAGTGGGGGTGACGTCCTGGATCGAACCGACCTCCAGGCCGGTGGCCTGGAGCGAACGGATCGCGGTTTCGCGGCCGGAGCCCGGACCCTTGACGAAGACGTCAACCTTGCGCATGCCGTGCTCCTGCGCGCGGCGGGCGGCCGACTCGGCGGCCATCTGCGCGGCGAAGGGGGTGGACTTGCGCGAGCCCTTGAAGCCGACGTGGCCGGCGGAGGCCCAGGAGATCACGTTGCCCGAGGGGTCCGTGATCGAGACGATCGTGTTGTTGAACGTGCTCTTGATGTGCGCGTGGCCGTGAGCGACGTTCTTCTTTTCCTTGCGACGCACCTTCTTGGCTGCGCCCTGACGACCCTTGGGGGGCATGTCTTGACTCCAGATGGAGAGGGGAGGTGATCGGTCCTACAGCGAAGACCGCTGGTTGCTGCGGATGGCCGGTGTCCCGGACGCCCGCAGTGCGTCCGCTGAGGACTACTTCTTGCCCGGCTTCTTCTTACCGGCGATCGCGCGACGCGGGCCCTTGCGGGTACGAGCGTTCGTGCTGGTGCGCTGGCCGTGGACCGGCAGACCGCGACGGTGGCGGATGCCCTGGTAGCAGCCGATCTCGATCTTGCGGCGGATGTCGCCCTGGATCTCGCGGCGAAGGTCACCCTCGGTGCGGAGGTTGGCGTCCACGTACTCGCGGATCTTGACCAGGTCCTCTTCGGCCAGGTCGCGAACGCGCGTGTTGGGGTTCACGCCGGTGGTGGCGAGAATCTCCTTGGACCGGGTGCGCCCGATACCGAAGACGTAGGTGAGGGCAACCTCCACGCGCTTTTCGCGCGGGATGTCAACACCTGAAACGCGTGCCATTCAATGGCTCCAGTTGTTATTTCGGGGGTCTTCCGCAGTGCCACTCCCGATCGCCGACCTCTCGTGACGAGAGGTGGTACGCCCGGGTCCCCGGCCCCCGCCGGAGGTGTCGTCAGCCGAAGCTTGGACGGACTCTGCGTATGTACGTATTACGTGCGTCGCGCGAAGTGCTGCGAGATGCAGGGGGTCGTGCGTCAGCCCTGGCGCTGCTTGTGGCGCAGGTTGTCGCAGATGACCATGACCCGACCGTGACGGCGGATCACCTTGCACTTGTCGCAGATCTTCTTGACGCTCGGCTTGACCTTCATGGGATGTCAGGTTCTCCGGGTCAGTGCCATCACCACGCCGAAGCGGGGTGCGGGCAAGATCTACTTGTAGCGGTAGACGATCCGGCCACGCGTCAGGTCGTACGGAGAGAGCTCCACGACGACCCGGTCATCCGGAAGGATTCGGATGTAGTGCATCCGCATCTTGCCGCTGATGTGCGCGAGGACCTTGTGACCGTTCTGGAGTTCCACCTTGAACATGGCGTTCGGGAGGGACTCGATCACGGTGCCCTCAATTTCGATGGCACCTTGCTTCTTGGCCACGCTTCGCCTTTCGAATCGGCTACCTTGATCGACTTTCGGCATCACATGTGGACATGTGGACACACGGATGCACGAGAGCCGACGAGTCAGTCTACGTCAGCGGACTCCAAAAGACGAATCCGTCAAGTTTGCCCACCCCGGGAGATCCTTAGACCTCCACAAGGGGGTCAAATCGGCCTATGGGGCCGCCCTGGTCCTTAAGACCCTGGGGAAGGGTCCGGGGCCGCCTCGATCCCGACCCCTCCCCCACGCAGCCCTCACGGGCTCGACGCCAAGGCGCCTCGCAGGCTCCCGCCGGCTGCGTGCACTCCGTCCGCCGGGCGAATGATCAGCCCAGGGGGTCCGGCGCGGCCTCGATCCCGTACTGGGCCAGCTTCGCCTTGCCGCAGTCGGGGGCCGTCAGGACCAGCGGGCCCTGCTCGGTGAGGGCGATCGAGTGCTCCCAGTGGGAGGACCAGGTGCCGTCCGTCGTGATCACGGTCCAGTCGTCCTGGAGCACCTCGGTCTGCGCCGTACCGAGCGAGACCATCGGCTCGATGGCCAGGCAGACGCCGGGCACGAGCTTGATGCCCTTGCCGCGCTTGCGGGCGACATAGTTCAGCAGGTGCGGGTCCATGTGCATCTCGGTACCGATGCCGTGGCCGCCGTAGTCCTCGATGATCCCGTACTTGCCGGTGGCGGGGCGGGGCTGGCGGCGGATGTAGGACTCGATCGCCTTCGAGATGTCGACGAGGCGGTTGTTCACCTTCATCGCGGCGATACCGGCCCACATGGACTCCTCGGTGACCCGGGAGAGTTCGATCAGCTCCGGTGCGTGACCGGTGCCGACGAAGGCCGTGTATGCGGCGTCGCCGTGCCAGCCGTCGACGATCGCGCCGGCGTCGATGGAGATGATGTCGCCGTCCTTGAGGACGGTCTTGTCGTCCGGGATGCCATGGACGACGACCTCATTGACCGAGGTGCAGATGGTCGCGGGGAACCCGCCGTACCCGAGGAAGTTCGACTTCGCACCGTGATCGGCGATCACCTTGCGAGCGACCTGGTCCAGGTCCAGCGTGGTGGCGCCGGGGACCGCCGCTTCGCGGGTGGCCGCGTGAATGGCAGCGACCACCAGCCCCGCCTCACGCATCTTCGCGATCTGCTCGGGGGTCTTGATCTGCACCATTGCGCGGCGCCTCTCTGCGTCGGACCTGCATAGAACGGTGACGGGTGCGGCCGTACTCAACGATACGGCGCAAACAGTCGGCCGCGGCGCCCATGGACGCCGCGGCCGACTGCACAAGTACTGCGGGGTGTTCTCTCAGCCCTTGGCGGACTTGAGAGCCTCCATCGCCCGCTCGGTCACATCGGTGACCTTGCCGAGCGCGGAGATGGTGACCACCAGGTTCTGGGCCCTGTAGTAGTCGATGATCGGCTCGGTCTGCGTGTGGTAGACCTCCAGCCGAGTACGAACCGTGTCCTCGGTGTCGTCATCGCGCTGGTACAGCTCGCCGCCGCAGGTGTCGCAGACGCCCTCGGTCTTCGGCGGGTTGTACGTCACGTGGAAGACGTGCGAGCCGTCGTTCCGGCAGATCCGGCGGCCGGCGATGCGCTTGACCACCTCGTCCTCGGGGACCTCCAGGTCCAGGACCGCGTCCAGCTTGGTGCCCTCGTCCTTGAGCATGGCGTCAAGAGCCTCGGCCTGACCCACATTGCGCGGGAAGCCGTCCAGCAGGAAGCCGTTCTCGGCGTCCGGCTGGGACATGCGGTCCTTGGCCATCCCGATGGTGACCTCGTCCGGCACCAACTGCCCTGCGTCCATGAAGGCGCGGGCCTGCTTGCCAAGGTCGGTGCCCTGACTGATGTTGGCACGGAAGAGATCGCCCGTGGAGATCTGTGGAATCGACAGGTTCTTGGCAAGGTACGCAGCCTGCGTTCCCTTGCCGGCACCGGGCGGCCCGACGAGGACGATTCGCATCAGCGGAGGAACCCTTCGTAATTGCGCTGCTGGAGCTGACTCTCGATCTGCTTCACGGTCTCCAGCCCCACACCCACGATGATCAGGATGCTCGTCCCGCCGAACGGGAAGTTGGCGTTCGCACCACCGAAGCCGGCCAACGCCATCGTCGGCACAAGAGCGATCAGACCCAAGTACAGCGAGCCCGGCCAAGTGATCCTGTTGAGCACGTAGCTCAGGTACTCGGCAGTAGGTCGACCAGCCCGGATACCCGGGATGAACCCACCATACTTCTTCATGTTGTCCGCGACTTCCTCGGGGTTGAACGAAATCGCCACATAGAAGAAGGCGAAGAAGACGATCAACAGGAAGTACGCCGTGATGTAGTACGGGTGGTCGCCCTTGACGAAGTTGTCCTTGATCCAGGTCGCCCAGCCCGCAGTGGAGTTGGAGAACTGGACGATCAGGGCCGGGATGTAGAGCAGCGAAGAAGCGAAGATGACGGGAATCACACCCGCCTGATTCACCTTCAGCGGAATGTACGTCGACGTACCGCCGTACGACCTGCGGCCGATCATGCGCTTCGCGTACTGCACCGGGATACGGCGCTGGGCCTGCTCGACGAAGACGACGAGGCCCACCATCACGAAGCCGATCAGGATGACGGTGCCGAACTCGATCCATCCGTCGGCCAGCTTGCCGCTGGTCTTGATGGCCCAGAGGGCGCCGGGGAAACTGGCGGCGATCGAGATGAACATCAGGATCGACATGCCGTTGCCGATGCCGCGGTCGGTGATGAGCTCACCGAGCCACATGACGGCCGCGGTACCCGCGGTCATCGTGATCACCATGACGATGGTCGTGAAGATCGACTGGTTCGGCACGATCTGGTCGGCGACCGGGCAGCCGCTGAACAGTGCGCCACTGGTGGCGGTGGCCACCAGGCCGGTGCCCTGGAGGATGGCGAGCGCGACGGTCAGATAACGCGTGTACTGCGTAATCTTCGCCTGCCCGGACTGCCCCTCCTTCTTGAGCGCCTCGAGTCGGGGAATCACCACGGTCAGCAGCTGAAGAATGATGCTGGCCGTGATGTACGGCATGATGCCGAGCGCGAAGATCGTGATCTGCAGCAGTGCACCACCGCTGAACATGTTCACCAGGCCGAAGAGGCTGTTGTTGCCCTTGCTGGCCTGATCAACACAGGTCTGGACGTTCTCGTAGCTCACTCCCGGTACAGGGATGTGTGCCCCGAGCCGGTAGAGCACGATGATGCCGAGCGTGAAGAGCAGCTTCTTGCGCAGGTCGGGCGTCTTGAACGCCCGGGCGAACGCGGTGAGCACGGTGCCTCCTGCGACCCCCGCGCAATGCGTAGAGGTGACGGTCTTGAGGATCGACGAATACGTAACAGTCAAAGGTCCCCGGGCGGGCGCCCAGGGGGTTACCACACAACAACGCACGCCACCTTACCGGCGACCATGCCCACCTAGGAACGACCAACCGGGGATGCCCCATATGAGAGGCATCCCCGGTCGGATGTTCAGGCCATCGAGTTGTCTCAGACGAGCTCGGTGACGGTGCCGCCGGCGGCGGCAATCTTCTCCTTGGCGGAGCCGGAGACGGCGTCAACCGAAACCTGCAGCGCCACGGAGATCTCGCCCTGTCCGAGGACCTTGACGAGGTGGTTGTTGCGCACCGCACCCTTGGCGACCAGGTCGGCCACGGTGACCTCTCCACCCTCGGGGTAGAGCGTCGCGAGCTTGTCCAGGTTCACGACCTGGTACTCGGTGCGGAACGGGTTCTTGAAGCCCTTGAGCTTCGGGAGACGCATGTGGAGGGGCATCTGCCCACCCTCGAAGCGCTCCGGAACCTGGTAACGGGCCTTGGTGCCCTTGGTACCACGACCAGCGGTCTTACCCTTGGACGCCTCACCACGACCCACACGGGTCTTGGCGGTCTTGGCGCCCGGGGCGGGCCGGAGGTCATGGGCCTTCAGCGGCTTGTTCTCCGCCATGTCAGTCGACCTCCTCAACCGTCACGAGGTGGCGGACGGTGTGCACCATTCCGCGGAACTCGGGGCGGTCCTCCTTGACAACCACGTCGTGCAGGCGCTTGAGCCCGAGCGAACGAAGGGTGTCGCGGTGGTTCTGCTTGCTGCCGATGTACGACTTCGTCTGCGTGATCTTGAGGCGAGCCATTACGCACCCGCTCCCGCACGTGCACGAAGCAGAGCCGCGGGGGCGACGTCCTCGAGGGGCAGACCACGGCGAGCCGCGATCTCCTCGGGACGCTGCAGGCCCTTGAGGGCCGCCACGGTCGCGTGCACGATGTTGATCGCGTTGGACGAGCCAAGCGACTTCGACAGGATGTCGTGAACGCCGGCGCACTCCAGAACGGCGCGCACCGGGCCACCGGCGATAACACCGGTACCGGGGGAAGCCGGCTTCAGCAGCACGACACCCGCGGCCCGCTCGCCCGTGATCGGGTGAGGGATGGTGCCCTGGATGCGCGGAACCTTGAAGAAGCTCTTCTTGGCTTCTTCCACGCCCTTGGCGATGGCCGCGGGAACTTCCTTGGCCTTGCCGTAACCGACACCGACGGTGCCGTCACCATCGCCCACCACGACCAGCGCGGTGAAGCTGAAGCGACGACCACCCTTCACAACCTTGGCGACGCGGTTGATCGCGACAACGCGCTCAACGTACGCGGTCTTCTCGGCGGCAGCTGCGCCGCCGTCACGGCCCTTCCGGTCCCGCCGCTCGCCGCCACCGGCACCGCTTCCGCGGCGCTGGGGTCCAGCCATTGGATTTACCTCTCTCTGTTACGTCCGCTGTGCGTAGGAACCGGGGCTTAGAACTTCAGCCCGGCTTCACGGGCGGCGTCAGCCAGAGCGGCAATCCGCCCGGCGTACTGGTTACCACCGCGGTCAAACACGACGGCCTCGACGCCTGCGGCCTTGGCGCGCTCAGCGACCAGGGCGCCGACCTGCTTGGCCTGGGTGCTCTTGTCGCCCTCGCCACCACGGATGGAGACGTCCAGGGTCGACGCCGACGCGAGCGTGTGGCCCGCGATGTCGTCGATGACCTGGGCCACCATGTGGCGGTTGGACCGCGTCACAACCAAGCGCGGACGCTCCGGCGAACCGGAGATGTGCTTGCGGACGCGGATGTGGCGACGCTTGAGGGCGGCACGCTTGTAGGCGTCGCCCTTGGCGATCTTTACGCCGTATGCCATGGCTACTTACCAGCCTTTCCGACCTTGCGGCGGATGACCTCGCCGGCGTACTTGACGCCCTTGGCCTTGTACGGGTCAGGCTTCCGCAGCTTGCGGATCTTGGCCGCGGTCTCGCCGACCTTCTGCTTGTCGATGCCCTCGACGGAGAACTTCGTGGGGGACTCCACCTTGAAGGTGATGCCCTCCGGGGCCTCGATCAGGATCGGGTGGCTGTAGCCCAGGGCGAACTCCAGGTTGGAGCCCTTCGCCTGGACGCGGTAACCGACACCACTGATCTCGAGCGCCTTGGTGTATCCCTGGGTCACACCGGTGATCATGTTCGCCACCAGCGTGCGGGACAGGCCGTGAAGGGCCTTGTTCTGACGCTCGTCGTTCGGGCGGACGACGTTCAGAACGCCGTCCTCACCCTTGGTGACCTCGATCGGCGACGCAACGGTGTGCGAGAGGGTGCCCTTGGGGCCCTTCACTGCGACCGTACGGCCATCGATGGTGACGTCCACACCGGCGGGAACCTGGATGGGGAGCTTGCCGATTCGCGACATGAGCTATTCCTCCGTTCCCGACTACCAGACGTAGGCGAGGACTTCCCCACCTACGCCCTTCTTGCTGGCCTGCTGGCCGGTCAGGAGACCGTGGGACGTGGAGATGATCGCCACGCCCAGGCCGCCGAGGACCTTCGGCAGGTTGGTGGACTTTGCGTATACACGCAGACCCGGCTTCGAGATTCGCTTGATGCCGGCGATCGAGCGCTCGCGGTTCGGGCCGAACTTCAGCTCGAGGACGAGGTTCTTGCCGACCTCGGCGTCCTCGACCTTCCAGCCGGTGATGAAGCCCTCCTGCTGGAGGATCTCCGCGATGTGCGACTTGATCTTGCTGTGCGGCATCACGACGGAGTCGTGGTACGCCGAGTTCGCGTTACGCAGACGCGTGAGCATGTCTGCGATGGGATCAGTCATGGTCATGAATTGGCCTTCGGCCTCTCTCGCCGGGGTTTCCTGTATGCGCCATCCCTCTCCCC
Source organism: Streptomyces sp. NBC_01224 (assembly GCF_036002945.1). Classification (NCBI taxonomy): domain Bacteria; kingdom Bacillati; phylum Actinomycetota; class Actinomycetes; order Kitasatosporales; family Streptomycetaceae; genus Streptomyces; species Streptomyces sp. NBC_01224. Next base: position 3,765,637 of record NZ_CP108529.1, read on the forward strand.
ACTCAGTGGCGGGACGGGTGCGGTGCGGGGACCTACGGCGTAGTAAGTCGGTCTAGGGCGGCAGGCGCCCAACCCCACAAGCCTACGGCATGTGAGGGCGGACTCCTGCCGACCAGATGCTTACCGAGAGCTTCCGTCAATTCCCAACGCCCAGAGGGCGAAGGAGAATTACCAGGAGCTCTTGGTCACGCCCGGCAGCTCGCCACGGTGAGCCATCTCACGAAGGCACACGCGGCACAGGCCGAACTTGCGGTAGACGGAGTGGGGCCGGCCGCAGCGCTGGCAGCGGGTGTACCCGCGGACGCCGAACTTCGGCTTACGGGCGGCCTTAGCGATCAGGGACTTCTTCGCCACGGTCAGTTCTCCTTGAACGGGAAGCCGAGGTGACGAAGGAGGGCACGACCCTCGTCGTCATTGGTCGCCGTGGTGACCACGGTGATGTCCATGCCCCGGACCCGGTCGATCTTGTCCTGGTCGATCTCGTGGAACATGACCTGCTCCGTGAGACCGAAGGTGTAGTTGCCACGGCCGTCGAACTGCTTCGGCGACAGACCACGGAAGTCACGGATACGCGGCAGCGCGAGCGACAGCGTACGGTCCAGGAACTCCCACATCCGGTCACCACGGAGGGTGACGTGGCAGCCGATCGGCTGGCCCTCGCGCAGCTTGAACTGCGCGATGGACTTGCGGGCCTTGGTGACGGCCGGCTTCTGACCGGTGATCGTGGTGAGGTCGCGCACGGCGCCGTCGATCAGCTTGGAGTCGCGGGCGGCGTCGCCCACACCCATGTTGACCACGATCTTGACCAGACCGGGGATCTGCATGACGTTCTCGAACGAGAACTCCTCATGCAGCTTGCCGGCGATTTCCTCGCGGTACTTCGTCTTCAGACGCGGAGTGGTGGTGGTAGCCATCAGATGTCCTCACCCGTCCGCTTGGCAACGCGGATCTTGTTGCCTTCGTCGTCGAAGCGGTAACCGACGCGCGTGACGACCTTGTTGCCGTCCTTCTCCACGACGAGCTGAACGTTGCTCACGTGGACGGGGGCCTCGGTCGTGACGATGCCACCGGTCTGCGAACCGCGAGCGGTCTGACCGGCCTTGGTGTGCTTCTTGACCCGGTTGACACCCTCGACGAGGACGCGGTCCTGAGCGGGGTAGGCCACGATGACCTTGCCCTGCTTGCCCTTGTCCTTACCGGTGATGACCTGAACCAGGTCGCCCTTCTTGATCTTCATGCTTACAGCACCTCCGGCGCGAGCGAGATGATCTTCATGAACTTCTTCTCGCGCAGCTCACGGCCCACCGGGCCGAAGATACGGGTGCCGCGGGGGTCGCCGTCGTTCTTCAGAATGACGGCGGCGTTCTCGTCGAAGCGGATGTACGAGCCATCCTGACGGCGACGCTCCTTGACGGTGCGAACGATGACGGCCTTGACGACGTCACCCTTCTTCACGTTGCCACCGGGGATCGCGTCCTTGACGGTGGCGACGATGACGTCACCGATGCCCGCGTAGCGGCGACCCGAACCACCGAGAACACGGATGGTGAGGATTTCCTTCGCACCCGTGTTGTCGGCGACGCGAAGTCGCGACTCCTGCTGGATCACGTCTATCTCCTGATCGTCTGCCGGTTCCCGGCGGGGGCCACTCCGTTACCGGAGCGGACCCCCACCGAGCCTGGCGGAACTTGCCTGAGGGGAATGCCCCTCAGGAATTACTTGGCCTTCTCGAGGATCTCGACGACGCGCCACCGCTTCGTGGCGGACAGCGGCCGGGTCTCCATCAGGAGGACGCGGTCGCCGACGCCTGCGGCGTTCTGCTCGTCGTGCGCCTTGAGCTTGTTCGTACGGCGGATGACCTTGCCGTACAGCGCGTGCTTGACACGGTCCTCGACAGCGACGACGACGGTCTTGTCCATCTTGTCGCTGACGACCAGACCCTCACGGGTCTTGCGGAAACCGCGGTCGGTGTTCGTCTCAGTCACAGTCTTCTCGCTCATCAGGCGCTCTCCACCGTCTCGATGCCCAGCTCGCGCTCGCGCATCAGGGTGTAGATCCGGGCGATGTCCTTACGGACGGACTTGAGCCGACCGTGGTTCTCGAGCTGGCCCGTCGCCGCCTGGAAGCGGAGATTGAACAGCTCTTCCTTGGCCTCGCGGAGCTTGTTGAGAAGCTCCTCGCCGCCCAGTTCGCGCAGCTCGGACGCCTTGGTACCGGCCGACATCACGACTCACCTGCCTCGCGCCGAACGATCCGGCACTTCATCGGAAGCTTGTGAGCAGCGCGGGTAAGCGCCTCACGAGCAATCTTCTCGTTCGGGTAGGACAGCTCGAACATCACCCGACCGGGCTTGACGTTCGCGATCCACCACTCGGGAGAACCCTTACCGGAACCCATGCGGGTCTCGGCAGGCTTCTTCGTCAGGGGGCGGTCCGGGTAGATGTTGATCCAGACCTTGCCGCCACGCTTGATGTGGCGGGTCATCGCGATACGAGCTGCCTCGATCTGGCGGTTCGTCACGTACGCCGGGGTCAGCGCCTGGATGCCGTACTCGCCGAACGCAACCTGCGTGCCACCCTTGGACATACCGCTGCGCTTCGGGTGGTGCTGCTTGCGGTGCTTGACCCTACGGGGGATCAGCATTTCGGTCAGGCCTCCGTTCCGGTGCTCTCAGCCGGAGCAGCGGCGGCGGGAGCCTCGGCCTTGGGGGCCTCGGCTGCCGGCGCGGACTGCTGCGGCTTGCGACCGCGACCGCCACGCTCGCCACCGCGGCCACCACGGCCGGCCGGGCGGTCAGCGCCGCCACGGGCCGGGCGGTTGCCAGCGCGGGCAGCAGCGTTCTCGGCGCGGACCTCGGCGATGTTCTTGACGTCGCCCTTGTAGATCCAGACCTTCACACCGATGCGGCCGAAGGTCGTCTTGGCCTCGAAGAAGCCGTAGTCGACGTTCGCGCGGAGCGTGTGCAGGGGCACACGGCCCTCGCGGTAGAACTCCGAGCGGGACATCTCGGCGCCGCCGAGGCGGCCACCGCACTGGATCTTGATGCCCTTGGCGCCGGCCTTCATCGTGCTCTGCATGCTCTTGCGCATGGCACGACGGAAGGAGACGCGGGAGGAGAGCTGCTCGGCGACGGCCTGGGCCACCAGCTGAGCGTCCACCTCGGGGTTCTTGACCTCGAGGATGTTCAGCTGGACCTGCTTGCCGGTCAGCTTCTCCAGCTCGCCACGGATGCGGTCGGCCTCGGCGCCACGGCGACCGATGACGATGCCCGGGCGGGCGGTGTGGATGTCAACGCGGACGCGGTCGCGGGTGCGCTCGATCTCGACCTTCGAGATGCCGGCCCGCTCCATGCCCTTCGTCATCATGCGACGAATGGCGACGTCTTCCTTGACGTAGTCCTTGTACAGCTTGTCGGCGTACCAACGGGACTTGAAGTCCGTGGTAATGCCGAGCCGGAACCCGTGCGGGTTTACCTTCTGGCCCATTACCGGGTTCCTTCCTTGCTGCTGACGACCACGGTGATGTGGCTGGTCCGCTTACGGATCCGGTAGGCACGGCCCTGAGCACGCGGACGGAACCGCTTCAGGGTCGGGCCCTCGTCCACATACGCCTCGCTGATGACCAGCGAAGAGGCGTCGGTGTGGTCGTAGTTGTGTGCAGCGTTGGCAATGGCGCTGTCCAGCACCTTGCCAACCGGCACGCTCGCGGCCTGCGGGGCGAAACGCAGGACCGCCTGAGCCTCCGTGGCATCCATGCCACGGATGAGGTCCACCACGCGGCGGGCCTTCATGGGCGTGACGCGGATGTACCGCGCCTGGGCCCTGGCTTCCATGGTTGTCCCTTCGGTGTAAGTCATAGTCGTTTCCACCCCGCGGTTAGCGGCGCTTCGACTTCCGGTCGTCCTTGACGTGGCCGCGGAAGGTGCGAGTCGGCGAGAACTCGCCGAGCTTGTGGCCGACCATCGACTCGGTGACGAACACCGGGACGTGGATCTTGCCGTTGTGCACCGCGATGGTGTGACCCAGCATGGCCGGGACGATCATCGAGCGACGGGACCAGGTCTTGATGACGTTCTTGGTGCCTGCCTCGTTCTGTACGTCCACCTTCTTGATGAGGTGGCCGTCGACGAAGGGCCCCTTCTTGAGACTGCGCGGCATCTAAACCCGCTCCTAGCGCTTCTTGTTCGTCTTGCGGCGGCGGACGATGTACTTGCTCGATGCCTTCTTCGGCGAGCGAGTACGACCCTCCTTCTGACCCCACGGCGAGACCGGGTGGCGACCACCGGAGGTCTTGCCCTCACCACCACCGTGCGGGTGGTCAACCGGGTTCATCGCGACACCGCGGACGGTCGGGCGGACGCCCTTCCAGCGCATGCGGCCGGCCTTGCCCCAGTTGATGTTCGACTGCTCGGCGTTGCCGACCTCACCGATGGTGGCGCGGCAGCGGGCGTCGACCAGGCGGATCTCACCCGACGGCATACGAAGGTGGGCCATGGTGCCCTCCTTCGCCAGCAGCTGCACGGAGGCACCCGCGGAACGGGCGAACTTCGCGCCGCCGCCGGGCCGCAGCTCGATGGCGTGGATGGTCGTACCGACCGGGATGTTACGCAGCGCCAGGTTGTTGCCGGGCTTGATGTCGGCGGCCGGGCCGTTCTCGACACGGTCGCCCTGCGTCAGGCCACGCGGCGCGATGATGTAGCGCTTCTCGCCGTCCGCGTAGTGCAGGAGCGCGATGCGCGCGGTGCGGTTCGGGTCGTACTCGATGTGCGCGACCTTGGCCGGCACGCCGTCCTTGTCGTGACGACGGAAGTCGATCACTCGGTAGGCGCGCTTGTGGCCACCGCCCTGGTGGCGAACGGTCACACGACCGGCGTTGTTACGGCCGCCCTTGCTGTGCAGGGGGCGGACCAGCGACTTCTCCGGCGTGGACCGCGTGATCTCGACAAAGTCGGCGACGCTGGAGCCACGACGGCCCGGGGTCGTCGGCTTGTACTTGCGGATACCCATTTCTCAGTCCTCGTCCGATTCCGGACGACTCGACCTCCGTCAGGAGGTCGGGCCGCCGAAGATGTCGATACGGTCGCCCTCGGCGAGGGTCACGATGGCGCGCTTGGTGTCAGCGCGCTTGCCGAAACCGGTCTTGGTGCGCTTGCGCTTACCCTGCCGGTTGATCGTGTTGACCCCGGTGACCTTGACCGAGAAGACCGCTTCCACGGCCTGCTTGATCTGGGTCTTGTTGGAGCCGGGCGCGACGATGAACGTGTACTTGTTCTCGTCGAGCAGCGCGTAGCTCTTCTCGGAAACGACCGGCTTGACGAGAACGTCGCGCGGGTCCGAGTAGGTCTTGCTGGTAACGGTCGCCTCGCTCATCAGGCGTCGCTCCCTTCGGTCTCAGCGGTCTGGGGGCCAGACACGAAGGACTCGAAGGCGGCCTGGGTGAAGACCACGTCGTCAGAGACGATCACGTCGTACGTGTTCAGCTGGCCCGGCTCCAGGATGTGCACCTGGGGCAGGTTGCGGGCGGACAGCCACGCGGCCTCGTCGGCGCGGTCGACGACCAGGAGCAGGTTCTTGCGCTCCGAGATCTTGCCGAACAGCGTCTTCGCGGCCTTCGTGGAGACTGCACCGTCGACCACGCCGGTGACGACGTGGATACGGGAGTGGCGTGCCCGGTCGGAGAGGGCACCGCGCAGGGCGGCGGCCTTCATCTTCTTCGGGGTCCGCTGCGAGTAGTCACGCGGCTGCGGGCCGTGGACGACGCCACCGCCGGCGAACTGCGGCGCACGGGTCGAACCCTGGCGCGCGCGGCCGGTGCCCTTCTGGCGGTACGGCTTGCGGCCACCACCACGGACTTCGCCGCGGGTCTTGGTCTTGTGCGTGCCCTGACGGGCAGCTGCCAGCTGTGCGACGACGACCTGGTGGATCAGCGGAACGCTGGTCTTCGCGTCGAAGATCTCCGAGGGGAGTTCGACGGTACCGGCCTTGTCGCCTGCCGGCGAAAGGATGTCAATGGTGCTCATTACCTCAAGCCCCCTTGGCCGCGGTACGGACCAGGACGAGGCCGCCGTTCGGACCGGGGACTGCGCCCTTGATGAGGAGCAGACCCTTCTCCGCGTCAACCGCGTGGATGGTCAGGTTCTGGGTGGTGACACGCTCGTTGCCCATGCGACCCGCCATGCGCATGCCCTTGAAGACACGGCCGGGGGTGGCACAGCCACCGATGGAGCCGGGCATGCGGTGCACACGGTGGGCACCGTGGGACGCCTTGCCACCCTTGAAGTTGTGACGCTTCATCACACCGGCGAAGCCCTTGCCCTTGCTCTTGCCCGTGACGTCAACCTTGACGCCGGACTCGAACACCTCGGCAGTGACCTCCTGGCCCAGCGTGTACTCGCTGGCGTCAGGGGTGCGGAGCTCCACCAGGTGGCGGCGCGGGGTCACGTCGGCCTTGGCGAAGTGGCCCTTGAGGGGCTTGTTCACCTTGCGCGGGTCGATCTCGCCGAAGGCGATCTGGACCGACTCGTAGCCGTCGCTGTCGTTGGTGCGGACCTGGGTGACGACGCAGGGCCCGGCCTTGACGACGGTCACCGGGACGACCCGGTTGTTCTCGTCCCAGACCTGGGTCATGCCGAGCTTCTCGCCCAGGACGCCCTTAATGTTCTTAGCCATCTCGCGCGTCACCTCAGAGCTTGATCTCGATGTCGACGCCCGCCGGCAGGTCGAGACGCATCAGCGAGTCAACCGTCTTCGGCGTGGGGTCGAGGATGTCGATGAGGCGCTTGTGCGTGCGCATCTCGAAGTGCTCGCGCGAGTCCTTGTACTTGTGCGGCGACTTGATGACGCAGTACACGTTCTTCTCAGTGGGCAGCGGCACCGGGCCCGCGACCGACGCACCAGTGCGGGTCACCGTCTCGACGATCTTCTTCGCCGAGGAGTCGATGACCTCGTGGTCGTAGGCCTTGAGCCGGATGCGGATCTTCTGTCCCGCCATGGCTACTAGTAGTCCTGTCTCTCGTAACGCTCTGGAACCCGGGGGTTCTAACGACTCCGTCTCCGACCCACGCGGTCGGGCGTGTCGCATCCCCTCTACGCAGATCTCCCGAAGGATTTCCCAACCAAGGGGGTGCGGGCCCGAGGACCGCGAGACCGGGGGCGGAACACCCACCGGGTGCCTGGCCGGTGCCCCACTGACGCTTCCCGGAAGATTCCCGTACGTCCGACCCGCAGGGGGTCGACGAGTACTGTGGGACTCGCTTCCGGTCCTCCCGGCGGGAGGCGCGCAGCATTGGCACTCAACCGAGCAACCTGGTCAGTGTGCCATACGGGGCGTGAGCCTGGCCAATCGGGCGGAGGATCTTACCTCGCGTGGTCGCTCGGTCAAACGCGGGCGCGCAGCGGGAGCAGTGCCGGGCCCGCTCATCGTAATTCGGTCGAGCGTCGTACGACCCCGCCCCTACAGTGACCGGCCGGGCACGCCGTCGTCATCAGGGGCATCGATCATGCGTACGCACTATCCGCGCACCGCGCATCTGCCCTGGTCCCCGGGGGCCACCTCGGACGACGTACGGATCGCGGACCTCTCCGGGCTGACCGGTCGCGAGGTCGTCGTCACCGAGAAGCTGGACGGCGAGAACACCACGCTCTACGCCGACGGACTCCACGCCCGCTCGCTCGATTCCGCCCATCACCCCTCGCGGGGGTGGGTGAAGGCGCTGCAGGGCCGGATCGGGTCCCGTATACCCGAGGGGTGGCGGGTGTGCGGGGAGAACATGTTCGCGCGCCATTCGATCCCGTACGACGGCCTGGAGAGCTTCTTCTACGGCTTCTCCGTCTGGGACGGGGAGCACTGCCTGGGCTGGGACCGGACCGTCGTCCTCCTGCGCGAGCTGGGGATTCCGGTGCCGCCGGTGCTGTGGCGCGGAGTGTTCGACGCGCGGGCCGAGAAGACGCTGCGGGCGTTGCGGCCCGACACCGGACGGCAGGAGGGGTACGTCGTACGGCCCGCGGACGGCTTCGGCGCACCGGACTTCGGGCGCCGGGTGGCGAAGTGGGTGCGGCCCGGCCATGTACAGACCGATACGCACTGGATGCACGCCTCCGTCGTGGAGAACGGGCTCGGCCCGGCCGCCGCCCTGTGGGCCGTACGGTCGGGGGCACCGGTCGACGCGGCTGCGCTGGCCGACGCGACAGGCACGGCACCGGGTGACGCCGGGGCTGCCCTCGCGATGGGCGATTCCCTCGACGCGTCGGGCCGGACGGGCGACGACCGGCTGACCGGCGTACTGGCCGCGTTGCTGCACCGCGGACGGCGTGCGGAGCTGGCACCCGCGCTGGCGGGGGCGCTGGGGATGCGATCTGCCCGGCGCATCTCGGATCTCGTCGGGCTGCACCCCGCACTGCACCGCCCGTACCCGGACGAGGAGCGCAGGACCGGCCTGGTCCGGATGTCGTTCGCCGCCGATCTGCCACTGCTGCACGCGCTGGCCGCCGCCGTGGCGGACACCGACGGGACGCGCGAGCAGGTGGAGTGGTCGGCGCTGCACGCACAGGACGTACAGGAACCGGACGGGCTGCGCGAGGCATTCGCGGATCTGGAGCCGGCGGCCGCCGACCGCTGCCGGGCGCAGGCACACGAGGCATACGCCCTGGGCCGGGTCACCACCGCCGAGGAGGCCGTCGCCGCGACTTGGCGGTGGCGGACCGGGGACTTCCCGCGCCTGGTCCATCTGGTGGGCCCCTCCGGCAGCGGCAAGAGCACCTTCGCGCGCGCTCTGCCCGGTGTCGACACGTATCTCTCGCTCGACGATCTACGGCTCGCCCGGGGATCGCGCGCCGATCAGAGGGCCAACGGGGAGGTGCTGCGCGAGGGGCTCGACCGGCTGGACACCGCGCTCGCCGCGGGTGGCACGGTCGTCTGGGACGCCACCTCGCTCAACGCGCACCAGCGCTCCCTGGTGCATGCGGTCGCCCGGCGCAGGGACGCGCTGCTCACCCACGCCGTGGCCCTGGTCGGCGAAGCGGAGCTGATCCGGCGCAACGAACGCCGCACCCACCCGGTGCCCCCTCGGGTGCTGGCCTCGCAGCTGCACCGGTTCGTACCCCCGTACCCCGGCCAGGCACACCGCACCTGGTACATCGGCGCGAGCGGAACCGTGGAGGACAGGGCGTAGATGCGTACCAGCGAGGAGATCTACCACCGGGTCCGCTGGGACGCCCGGTTCGACCCGGCGCGCTTCGTGATGGGCGTGGCGCAGCGCGGGACCGTGCCCAAGCGGGTGCCGCTGCCCCGGTTCACGCCCGGCGGGGACATTCCCTGGCACCGGGTGCTGTTCTTCGAGGCCGACGGTGAGCTGGTGTGGGACCGGTCCTCGGGCGTGGACCGGATCGACGCGTCGGACGCCGGACGGGTACGCACCCCGCGTCGGCTGCCGTCCCCGTACTTCACCTCCCGTACGCCGCACGCGTACTCCGTACCGGAGGCCGCCTGGACACCCGTGCCCGAGGACGCGCCGACGCCCGCGCAGTCCGCTTCCCTGGCGCTGCTGACCTGGAACACCCTCTGGGACCGCTACGACAGCGACCGCATCGACACCGCCCGGCGCCGGCCACTGCTCCTCGACGCCCTGCGCGCGGCGGACGCGGATGTCATCGCTCTCCAGGAGGCCGAACCCGCCCTGCTCGGCCTGTTGTTGGCCACGCCCTGGGTCCGCGAGAGCTACATCCTCTGGTCGGACCCGGCCGGCCGGGATGTCGCCGACTGCGGTCTGCTGCTGCTCAGCAGAGTCCCCGTGCGGGAGGCGGGCCTGCATGTCCTCGGCCCGCACAAGGCGGTCGCCGCCGTGGTCGTGGAGACCGCGGAAGGACCGGTCACGGTGGCCGTCACCCACCTCAGCAGCGACCACTCGGCGAACGGCGCCGCCCGGCGCGATGCCGAACTGGCCGATCTGGCAGCGGGGCTGGCCGCGATCGAGGGCGATGTGATGCTGCTCGGCGACTTCAACGACGGCGGCGACACTCCGCAGGACCGGCTGGGGATGGCGGACGCCTGGAGCCGGGTGCACGGCGCGGGCGACCGGACCCCGACCTTCGATCCGTCCGTCAATCCGCTGGCCGCCGTCTCCTCCCTGACGGGGCGTGTGTCCCGGCTGGACCGGGTGCTGGTCCGCTCGGAGCGGCTGCGGCCCGTGTCAGCGGCGCTGCTGGGCGACGTACCGACGCCGGATGGGCTGTACGTGTCGGACCACTTCGGGGTACGGGTGGAGCTGACCGGGGCGGCGGCGGACGGATCGGAAGCCGACGCGGCGGAGATCGTCCGCCGGGTGGCCGCCGCCCTGCCCGAGGGCCGCGTCCATCCGGTCGGCTCGCGGCGGATGGGCTGTGCGCTGCCCGGCGCCGATGTGGACCTGGTCGCTGCGCTGCCCGGTGACGGGGATCTCCCGGGGACACGGGAGCGGCTGACCGCTGCCCTGCCGGAGGCCGTCGATCTGCGCGAGGTGACCGGTGCGCGCGTACCCGGTCTGCGTTTCTGCCTCGACGGGTTCCGGGTCGACCTGGTGATCGTCGCGACCGGTGACCTCTCCCCGGACGTGGCGGTCGCCCGCCGCAGCGAACTGGGCGAGGCGGCGGCCACGGCGCTCAGCGCGGTGAGCGACGCGGACGCGGTGCTCGCGGCGGCGGACCCGCACCGGGCCGCGTTCACCCGCCTCGCGCGCGAGGTGAAGGCCTGGGCCCGGGCACGCGGCCTGGACTCCGCACCGTGCGGCGGACTGCCCGGCCTCGCCTGGTCCGTACTGGCGGCCCGCACCGCCCACGAGGCCGGTGATCTGCCGCCGCTCCCGCTGCTCCGGCACTTCTTCGAAACCTGGGCGGCGTGGGACTGGAACCGGCCGGTCGGCTCCGGGGAGGCGGGCGAACTTCCCCTCACCGTGCTGACTCCAACCGCCCCCGTCCGCTCCTGCACCTCGCAGGTCTCCCCCACAGGCCGCGACCTCATCGCCGGGGAACTCTTCCGCGCCTGGGAGATCCTGGAGTCCGCCGCCGTCTCCGACCCCGTACCGCACGCCCTGCTCTGCGCCCCGCCGCCCCTGCACCTCCGTCACGCCGCCTGGGCGATCGTCTCCGTATCGCCCGGCCCCGACGAGGGGCGGCTGCGCGGCCGTCTCCTCGGCCTGGCCGCCGCCCTCGCCGGGGCGGGCGCCCCGGACTCCCGTATCTGGCCGCGCCCGCTCACCGCCGAGGGCCTGGCGGGATACGCGATCGGCCTGGGCGCCACGCCGCCTGACGGGCACCGGCTGGCGGAGATCGGGGTGGAGATTCTGCACGGCATCCCGGACGCCTCGCTGGCCCGGGTGGAACTGTCCGTTCTCCGGTCGGCCGGAGACCCGGCGTTCACCCTCTGACAGACTGGACGGCGTCCCTTCCCGCCACCAATCCCTCCGACCCCGCTGTGTGCCGCTTTTCCCCCTTTAAGCTTCTCGCAGGGGTTAAGGGGACAAGAGCGGGAGTGCGATCGATGACGGACGTGGCCGTGGGAACAGACCGGACCGGAATCGATAGGGACGAGGACAGTGCCGCCCCGGCTCACGGCCAGCTCGTCACCGTGCGAAATCGTCCCTGGGTGGTCACCGAGGTCACCCGCTCCGCGGTTTCGTCCGAGAATCCCGCCCGTACTGCGGCAGCGTCGGCGCCGCACCTGGTGTCTCTGGTCTCCGTCGAGGACGACGCGCGCGACGAAGAGCTCCGGGTGGTCTGGGAGCTGGAGCAGGGCGCGGTGGTCCATCAGCAGTACGAGCTCCCCTCACCCGCCACCGGTATCGACGCCCCGGCACGCCTGGACGCCTTCCTGGACGCGGTCCGCTGGGGTGCGATCGCCTCCGCCGACAAGACCGCCCTCCAGGCCCCTTTCCGGTCCGGGGCCGAGATCCAGGACTACCAGCTCGCCCCAGTCGTGCGGGCCCTGTCCATGCCGCGGACGAATCTGCTGATCGCCGACGACGTCGGCCTCGGCAAGACCATCGAGGCCGGTCTGGTCATGCAGGAGCTCATGCTCCGCCACCGGGCCCGCACCATGCTGATCGTCTGTCCTTCCGGCCTGACCCTTCAGTGGCAGGACGAGATGCGGGACAAGTTCGGCCTGGACTTCCGCATCGTGAACAGCGCCCTGCTCAGAGAGCTGCGTCGCTCGCGGGGCCCACACGCCGCCAACCCGTGGATGCACTACCCCCGTCTCATCGTCTCCGTGGACTGGCTGAAGCGGGACCGGCCGATGCGGATGCTGCGCGAGGTCCTGCCGCACCTGCCGGAGTACCCGCGCGCCTTCGACCTGCTGGTCGTCGATGAGGTGCACACCTGCGCGCCCTCCGGCACCGGCAGGTATGCCGTCGATTCGCAGCGTACGAAGGCGATCCGGGCTCTCGCACCGCACTGCGAGCACCGCCTCTTCCTCTCCGCCACCCCGCACAACGGCTTCCTGGAGTCGTTCACCGCGCTCCTGGAACTACTGGACGATCACCGTTTCGCCCGGGGTGTGAAGCCCTCGGACGAACAGCTGCGCCGCGTGATGGTGCGCCGCCTCAAGTCGGAACTGCCCAAGACCTGGGACGGCAGGGCGCGCTTCCCCGACCGGGTGCCACACGCTCTGGAGGTGCGGTACGAGGACGAGGCACGCGCTGCCTACGGGAAGCTGTCGGCGTACGCCCGCTCCCGCCGGGAAGCCGGTGACACCGGTGCCGCCCGCACGGCCTCGGACTTCGTCACCACCCTGCTCAAGAAGCGGTTCCTGTCCTCCCCCAAGGCCTTCGCCGAGACGATCGACGTGCACCTGGCAACCATGACCAAGGGTCCTGCAGCCGAACAAGCCCCCAGCGAGAAGGTCCTGCGTCCGCTCATCGAGCGGGTGGAGGAGACGGCGGAGAGCGACGAGGACCATGCCGAGGCGGCGGAGCGGGCCCTGACCGCGGTCCGCCAGGCCTCGCACACCCTAACCAGCGCCGAGCACACCCGGCTCAAGGAGCTTTCGGTGTGGGCGCGTACGGCCACCAAACGGCCGGACGCCAAGTTCGTCGCTCTGCGCGGCTGGCTCGACGCCATCGTCTGCGAGAACGGCCCGGCCGGGGACTGGGAGCCGGACCGGGTGATCGTCTTCACCGAGTACCGCGACACCCAGCGCTGGCTCTTCGACCGGCTGATCGCCGCCGGATATCCGGCGGACCGGATCGCCCAGCTGTACGGCGGCCAGAAGCCCGAGGAGCGCGAGCACATCAAGACGGTCTTCCAGGAAGACCCCTCCCTCTCTCCGGTCCGCATCCTTCTCGCCACGGACGCCGCCAGTGAGGGCATCAACCTCCAGGCCCACTGCCACCGCCTCCTGCACTGGGAGATCCCGTGGAACCCCAACCGTCTCGAACAGCGCAACGGCCGCATCGACCGGCACGGCCAGCGGGCGGACCAGGTAGACGTCTTCCACTTCGTCCCCGAAGGCTGGCAGGGCTTCACCGCCACCGACGACGACGCCCCTGACTCCCGGCACACGAACGGCACCCTGGAGGACGAGCTCCACTTCCTCGCCGTCGCCGCCCGCAAGACGGAGCAGATCCGCGAGGACCTGGGCAGCGCCGGTGAGATCATCGCCGCGCAGGTCGAGCAGAAGATGCTGGGCCGCCGCTCCGACTGGACCACCGCCGACGCCGAGATCAGCAGGCGATCCGGTCAGGCCGCCCTCAAGACGGACCGTGATCTGGCCAGGGAACTGGAAAAACTCGTCGGGGAGCTCGCCGGCAGCCGCGACACCCTGCACCTGACGCCGGAGACCGTGGAGCGCGTGGTGCGGACCGGCCTCGGGCTGGCCCACCGCAAGGACCTCACCGAAATCCCGGACCCGGCGGGCGGCGACTCCCCCGCACGCTACTTCCGCCTCCCTGAGCTCCCCGGCGCCTGGGCCCACGCCCGCAACGACGGACTGCGTCACCCGCTGACCGGCCGGGAACGCCCGGTGGTCTTCGACGAGCGGGATGCCCGCCGGCGCACCGACGTGGTCCTGCTCCACCTGGGCCACCGCCTCGTCCAGATGTGCCTGCGGCTGCTGCGGGCGGAGCTGTGGTCGGGCGGCCAGGAGGCGAAGCTGTCCCGGGTCACCGCCCGCGTGGTGCCCGGCGATCTGCTGCGTACGCCCGCCGTGGTTGCCCACGGCCGGGTGGTCGTCTCCGGCCGCGGTGGCACCCGGCTCCACGAGGAAATCATCACCGCCGGGGGTGCGATCACCGGCGGCAAGCTGGAGAGCGCGCGCCAGGACGAGCTGGACGCCTGGCTCGCGGCAGCATCGGAGGAGCTGCCCGCCGCGGATGTCACCGACCGGCTCACCGCCCTCTGGCAGCCCCAGCTGAAGGACAAGCTGTCCCGCGCCCTGGGCACCCGTGCGCGCGCCAGGTTCAAGTCGGTGGAGAAGCTCCTCGCGACTCGCTGCGACGAGGAGGTCGAGGGCGTACGGAAGGTCCTCGCCGAGCTGGAACGCTCCATCCGTGACCGTCTCGCCGATCACGGATACTGGGAACAGGGCTCGCTCTTCGACATCGACGACGAGCGGCGCTAGCTGCGCGCCGACCGCGAGGCCCTGACCGAGCGGCTGGACGCGATCCCCGCCCTGATCGAGTCCGAGTCCCAGGCACTCCGCAGCCGCTGGGCCGATCCGACGCCCCGGTGGTTCCCCGTCGCCGTCACCTTCCTCGTCCCGTCCGCCCTCGCCCGTGGAGACCAGCGCTGATGCCCCCCGCCCCTCGCCGCCCGCCTGTGGGGCACATCCCCACGCCCGCGGACCAGCACACCGACTGGCTGCGGCTGCTCCGCCCGGACGGCCCGTTCGTCTCGCTGTCCGTCCTGACCGAGGTGTTCCCGCAGGGCCTGGACACCGTGCCGAAGGAGACCTTGCAGCGGCTCCGCCAGGCGTGGGACGAGGTCCAGGAGGACCCCGCCCTGCTGCGCCACGGGTGGGAGCGGCTGATCCTGGGCGAGCTGCTGGGCTGGACTCCTGGCCTGCGCGAGGGCGCCGCCCTGCCCGAGTCCGTACGGGCCGGGGCGAACAGCCCGGACGCCGTCGTCCTGGGCCCCAGCCCCGGCCCCGGCCCCGACGGCCCCTCCTCACGTGTTCTCTTCTTCCGCGCACCCGAGTGGGGCGCCTCGCTGACGCGGGCGAAGGGCGACACCCCTTCCGCGGTGGACCGGGCCGCCGATCTGGCCCGCTGGCGTGACGTCCCGCTCGCCCTGGTCACCAACGGCCGCGAGTGGGCACTGGTCCACGCCCGCCCGAAGGAGGCAACCACGGTCGCCGTCTTCGACGCCGACCTGTGGCTGGAGGAGCCGCTGCTCCTGCGCGCGTTCGCCAGCCTGCTGCACGCCCGCCGGGCCGCGCTCCCCGCGCTGGACGCCGAGGGGAAGCACACCTCCTCGCTCGCCGCGCTCTTCGCCCGCACCGCCGACCAGCAGACGGACGTCACCGACACACTCGGCAAGCAGGTCCGCGCCGCCGTCGCACTGCTCGTCGCGGAACTCTCCCGCCTGGACCGCGAGTCGAACGGCCGGATGCTCGCCGATGTCGACGGGAAGCCGCTGTACGACAGCGCGCTGACGGTCATGATGCGGCTGGTCTTCCTCCTGTACGCGGAGGAGCAGCGGCTGCTCCCCTCCGACGACCGCCTGTACTCCGAGTCGTATGCGGTCGCCCCGCTCCACGACGCCCTGGACGCCGAACGCTCCCTGCACGGCGGCGAGCTGGGCGACCGCCGCGCCGCCGCCTGGCCGCAGCTGCTCGCGGTGTTCGCCGCGATCCACGGCGGCTCGACCCATGACGAGCTGTGGATTCCCGCGTACGGCGGCTCGCTCTTCGACCCGTCGCGCTTCCCGTGGCTGGCGGAGGCGAAGGTCACGGACAGGGTGGTGTACGAGATCCTCGACGCCCTCCTCGTCCTGCGCCGCAAGGGCCGGGGCAAAGGCCGCGAGGCCATGTCGTACAAGGGCCTGGACGTCGAGCAGATCGGCCATGTCTACGAGGGCCTGCTGGAGTACGGCTGCGAGCGCGCCGACCAGCCGTACCTCGGGATCGCTCTCGGCCGCGACGGACAGTACGAGGCGGTGCTGCCGCTGGCTGACCTGGAGCAGTGGCAGGCCGCCGGTTCGATCGAGGCCGAACTGAAGGAGGCGACCGGGGTTACCTCGGTCGCCCAGATCCGCAAGGCCCTGGACAAGGCGGGCGTCGTCACCGCCGAACTGCACGCCTCGGCCGGCAACGACGACGAGCTCGCCGCCCGTGTCGCACCCTTCGCGGGCCTGGTCGACGACGATCTACGCGGCGAGCCGATGGTGTTCCCGGCCGGTTCCACGGTGATGGTGCGCTCCGGCAACCGCCGCAACACGGGGACGCACTACACCCCGAAGAAGCTGGCGGAAGAGGTCGTCGAGCACACCCTCGCTCCCCTGTGCTTCTCCCCCGGCCCGGCGGAGGGCGCGGCCGTCGGGGTCTGGAAGGCGAAGCCCGCGGCAGAGCTGCTGAAGCTGCGGGTGCTGGATCCGGCAATGGGCTCCGGCGCCTTCCTCGTCTCCGCCTGCCGCTACCTCTCGGACCGGGTGGTGGACGCCTGGCTGCGCGACGGGCTGCCGGACGAGGTCCGCCGCGATGTGGGTGCGGACGACCGGGACGAGTTGCTGCGGGTGGCACGGCGTCTGGTCGCCGACCGGTGCCTGTACGGGGTGGACCGGGACCCGATGGCGGTGGAACTGGCGAAGCTGTCGCTCTGGCTGGTCACGCTGGCGAAGGGCCGGCCGTTCTCCTTCCTGGACCACGCGCTGCGGTGCGGGGACTCGCTGGTCGGTGTCATCGACGTGGAACAGATCAAGGCGTTCCATCTGGAGTCGGGCGCACGTCAGTTGAGCCAGGAGGTGTCGCGGGCCCTGGACGTGACGGAGTCCCTGCTCTCGAAAGCGGCGGGTCTGCGCCGCGAGATCGAGGCGACCCCGGTCCACGACATCCGCAGCGTCCACGCCAAGACGGAGAAGCTGCGCGAGGCGGAGGCCCTGTCGGAACGGTTGCGCCTGGCGGCGGACGCGGTGGTGGGGGCGGCGCTGGCGGCGGAGGGCATCTCCGACGAGGAGGCGTCCGACCTGACGGGCGAGGAGAAGGTGGGCGGCAAGCGGGGCGCCGCGCAGTTCCGGGACGCGAAGGAGAGCGCGAAGGCACGGGCGTACCGGAACCGACTGGAGTCGGTCGCGGGGCTGGTGGCTACGGCGCTGGAGGAGGACGCGAAGGTCCCCGGGTCGTCGTACGCGGGTGAGCAGGCGCGAGGCGTTGTGGACCGGTGGCTGACGGGCGAACGGGCGGCTGCGGTACGGCCGTTGCACTGGCCGCTGGAGTTCCCGGAGATCATGGGGGTGGGGGGCGCGTCGGGGTTCGACGCGATCGTGGGGAACCCGCCGTTCATCGGCGGCCAGAAGCTGACCGGTGCGCTGGGCACGGACTACCGCGAGTACCTGGTCAACCGGCTGGGCGGAGGACAGCGGGGCAGCGCGGACCTGTGCGCGTACTTCCTGCTGCGGAACCTGGCGCTGGCGCCGGGTCGGCGTACGGGGATCATCGCGACGAACACGATCGCGCAGGGCGACACCCGAGAGGTCGGGCTGGACCAGGCGACGGCTGCCGGGTGGACGGTGTACCGGGCGATCAAGTCGCAGCCCTGGCCGGGGACGGCGGCGCTGGAAGTCTCGCTGCTGTGGCTGGGGGGAAGCCCGGGTAGCAGCGAGATGCCCGTCTTGAACGGCAATGAGGTACCGGGGATCACCTCGGGGCTCGCTCCGCAATCGCGGGTAAACGGGAAGCCGTATCGGCTGGCGGCGAATGCAGGGCAGTCGTTCATGGGGTCAATCCTCCTCGGTAAAGGGTTCATCCTTGAACCGAGTGAAGCCCGCGCTCTGCTCGCAACGGACCCACGCAACAAGGATGTAATTTTCCCATACCTGAACGGAGAAGATCAAAATTCCCGCCCCACTGGATCGGCCAGCCGATGGGTAATCGATTTCCGCGGAATGCCCGAGTCGGAAGCGCGAACCTACGCGGAGCCGTTCGCGATTGTCGAGCGCCTCGTAAGGCCCGTGCGAGCAACGAACAAGCGCCCCGCCCGACGTGATCGCTGGTGGCAGTATGCCGAGCGGGCACGCAATCTCTACGCGAGCATCGAGAATCAAGGGCTAGCGCATGTAATCGCGATTGCCCTCGTCAGCAAGACCGCCATGCCTCTCTTGCAGCCAACTGACCAGGTATTCTCCAACACCTTGGGCGTGTTCACCTCGGACTCGCCAGCCAGACTCGCCGTACTGTCCAGCGCACCTCACTATTATTGGGCATTGCAATGGGGTTCAAGCTTGAAAGGCGACCTGCGGTACACGCCAGCAGACGTCTACGAAACGTTCCCGCGCCCAGGCGAAACCGCCCGACTCGATACTGCCGGTATCACGCTGGAAAGCGCCCAGCGTAGCGCCATGGCAGCCCAGTCCCTAGGACTCACGGATCTCTACGGGTTGGTACACAGAGGAACGACAAAATCATCCGAGATCGAGGCCATCCGGCGAGCCCACGTTGAGGTCGACGAAGCCGTCGCCGAGTCGTACGAATGGACAGGCCTCGACCTGCATCACGGATTTCACGAAACACCGCAAGGCACCCGGTTCACTATCGCCCCCGCCGCCCAGACCGAGATCCTCGACCGCCTCCTGGAGCTGAATCACGCTCGCTACAAGGAGGAGCAGGAGGCCGGGCTTCACGCGCCAGGGGCGAAGAAGAAGGCCGCCCCCAAGCGGGCGCCGAAGCCGAAGGTGGAGCCCAAGCCGGAGGACGGCATCCAGGACGGGATCTTCTGACAGCAGCTCGCCCTTGCCCAGGCACTCGCCCAGGGCGAGGGCGAGCGTACGAACGGGATCAGCGCCCGGCGGCGTACGAGACGAAGCCAGCCCACGCATCTGACGCGAAGGCGAGCCGAGCTCCCTGCGCGTTCTTGGAGTCGCGCACGAGCACCGCGCCGGGTGCCGCCGCGACCTCGACGCAGTCGCCTTCGTTACCGTCGCTGCTGTAGCTGCTCTTGAACCAGGCCAACTCGGAAACGCCCTGCGCGGAAGTTCTGCGGATCATGTCTCTCCCAGCATTCGCTCGATGAGGGCCAGAGTCTCTCGGGGTGTGAGAGCCTCGGCCCGGATGATGCCATACCGCAGTTCGAGGATACGGAGCTGTTTCGGGTCGGTCACCCCGCGCCCATTGAACGCCCCGTGCGAACGCCCCACTGCCGAACCGTCTTTGAACTTCAGCACTCTGATGTCCCCGTCCATGCCGGGATGCGCCTCGCGGTGCGTAGGCATCACCTGGAGGGTGACATTGCGCAACTGTCCGATCTCCAACAGACGTTCGAGCTGCCGCCGCCACTCCATCGTGCCCCCAATGGGCCGCCTGAGCGCCGACTCCTCTTGGACGAAACTGAGAGCAGGTCCGGGCGACCGCTCGAAGATCGACTGCCGCGCCATGCGCGCAGCCACCATCCGTTCCACCTCATCCTGCGAGTAGGGGGGCTGCCGAGCTTCGAACAGCGCCCGCGCATGGCCCGGGGTCTGCAACAGCCCATGCAAGCCGTGCGCCACATAAGCCGCAATCTCGGCCGCCTTGGCCTCCAGCTTCGTCAGATCCCGGATCTTCTTCGGGTACCGGACCTCCGCGACGTCCTGCTTCATCGCCGCGATCTTCCCGCGTGCCCCGAGCACCTCGTCCGCTCTGTCCAGGAGCTCCGGGCGGGGGATGCGGCGGCCACCCTCCACCTTGTAGACCTGGTCCTCCCCGTACCCGATCGCGGCCCCGAACTCGCCGGCCCGCAGCCCCGCCGCCTCCCGCCACGCCTTGAGCTGGCGGCCCACCGCCGCGACCACGGCCGCCCCCGACTCGTCATCGGGATCGACGTCCCAACCCGGCTCGTCCGCCCCGGCGTCACCGCGCTCCGTACCGGTCTCATCCACGCTCATCCGTGCCCCACTTCCGATGTGCATGCCGTTCTTGGCTCAACCCCTGTGTCCCCAACACGTCACCCCGGACAGCCGGGACAGCACTGGACAAGCACGGGACAAGCACCGTACGCAAGGGGCTCGTTGCTGTTCACGGTACGCACGCCCCGGCCACGCTGAGCGGCGTGAACCAACACATCACCCGAACCGAACATTCCGCTCCCGCCCGGCAGTTCACCGTGTTGCTCTCGCCCACCCGCCGGGGCGCCAGGCTCGCCCGCCTCCTGGCCACGGCACATCTGGGCGACTGGGGGATCGTCTGCGAACCGGCCGCGCACATCGTCGCCGACCTGGCCGCCAACGCCGCCGTCCACGGCCGCGTAACCGGCCGGGACTTCCAACTCGGCCTCACCGCCCACCGCGACGAGCTCCTGCGGATCGAGGTTACCGACACCCGGGGCGAGCAACTGCCCGTCGTGTCCACCCCCGACCAGCACGCGGAGAGCGGGCGCGGCCTGCTGATCGTCGAGGCACTCGCCGACCGCTGGGGCATCGACATCGGCCCCGTCCCGCGCAAGACGATCTGGGCCGAACTCGACCTCGTACCACGACCGCTCAACCGGGTCGCGGAAACCCACGACCCGGTGCGCCGCGTCCCCACGCTCCACGATACATAAAGCTTTAAAGAACCTGGAGAAATTACCCTCCCCACCCAAACCCGACCCCGTCACTCACTCGGGTGACATGGGGAAACTGGGCTGGATTTCATACGGGTTGGCTGGCATATGCTCGCCGCGACAACTCCAGACATGCGACGGCCCCCGACCGAGATTCGCACTCTCAACCGGGGGCCTGACCACCGAGGAAGTAGAGGCTTCCCGATGGATACCCCGCAGATTACCGCGCCCCCGTGCGGCCCGTCCCCCGTACCCGGAGACGCCACACCGTCATCCGGTGTCGTCCACATCAACTTCCAGCATGCCGCAGGCTTCACCGTCATCGGCAACCACCTCACCCAGCACCGCGGACTCTCCCTCGCCGCGATCGGGCTCGCCGCCCACATCCAGTCGCTCCCCGCCGGAGCCAGGATCGGCATCAAACACCTCGCCGAACGCTTCCCCGAGAGCGAGACCCGCATCGCCGCCGCCCTGCGCGAGCTCGAAGCCCACGGCTACCTCCACCGCAGCCGCGTACGCCTCGCCGACGGCCGCATCGTCACCCGCACCGTCTCGTACAACCAGCCCGGCGCCGACGCGTCCACCGCCGCAGCGCCGCAGCCACGGACCAGGCGCAGCAAACCGGCAGCCCCGCTGCCCGCACCACAACCACCACCACGCGAGACCGCCCCCGAACCGCGCCCCGCACCACCCCCGGCACCCGCGCCGCAGCCACAGCCGCTGCCAGCCCGCGCCCTCGTACCGGCCCCCACCGCACGCACCACACCACCCCCGCCACTCCCCCAGCCGCAGGAGCTCACACCAGAGCTCCAGCACATGGCCACCGCCCTCCTCGCCGACCTGCGCCGCCACGCACCTCAACTCGTCCTCTCCGAGCACGACATCCACACCCTCGCCCCCGGCGTCGCCACCTGGCTCGAACGCGACGCCCACCCCGACACCATCCGCCACACCCTCACCACCGACCTCCCAAGTCCCCCGAAGCACCCCGCCAAGCTCCTGCGCCACCGGATCACGACGCTCCTGCCACCACCGCTACCAGGAGCCCAGGACGTCATCGCACTCGCACGCCCCGGCGTCATCGTCATCCCGCTCCAGAACTGTGACCACTGCGACCGCGCCTTCCGCTCCCGCCACCCCGGCTACTGCCGCGACTGCCGGACAGACCTCCACACAGCCGCCTGACCGGAACATCACCCACAACTCGAACGGACCTGCATGGTCAGCTCGCCCCACGAAGCAATGCACCGCATCTTCCAGGAATACCCGGGCCTCTTCTCCCGCGTCTCTGACGTACTCGGGGTCGCCATCCCACCACCCACCTCAGTCACCCTCATGCCCACCGACCTCACCGAGGCCCGGCCGGTCGAACGCCGCGTGGATACCCTGCTGCGGATCGAAACCGAGGACGACGGACCCTTCCTCCTCGCCATCGAGGCCCAGGGCAAGAGGGACCCCGACAAGACCGTCAGCTGGCCGTACTACGTCACCTACCTCAACAGCAAATACCGGCTGCCCGCCCTGCTGCTGGTCGTCTGCCAGGACCGAGCCACCGCCGAATGGGCCGCACGTCCGATCTCCATCGGCGTCCGCCAATGGCAGACTTTAGCCCTCTACCCCCTCGTCGCGGGACCGCACAACATGCCGGTGATCACGGACGTGGCCGAGGCTCGCAAGGACCTCGCGCTCGCCACCCTGGCCGCCATCACACACGCCGATAATCCGGACGTCGGTGCCATACTGAAATCCCTGTCCGCCGCACTGCGGGACACACCGGAAGCAATCGCCGACCCCATCGTCGAACTCACCGCGCAGGGCCTGGGCAACCGCCCGGCCGCACAGCACTGGAGGAACCTGGTGGCCGTGGACCTCTCCTTCTACAAGTCCTTCATGTCGGAAGAAATCCGGGACGAAGGCCGAGCGCAAGGCCGCGCCGAGGACATCCTGCTCGTATTGGAAGAGCGCGGCATCGCCGCTCCTGACAAGGTTCGCGGGCGGATCACCGATTGCGGCGACCCCGAGACTCTGCGCCAGTGGCTCATGCGAGCCGTCACCGCCACCTCTGCCGAGGAGATCTTCGCCGAGAAGTAGCCTCGCCCTGGCGGCGGCGCCCCGCCTGCCTGCAGGCCCGTATCCCGTTCACCGGCTCCCCGCGTCCGGGGCCGGGGCAGGACGCGGTACGTCGCGGGGCCGTCAGCGTCGCCAGTAGTCCTCGGCGACGCCGGCCTGCCCGAGGACGACGTCGGCACCTTCCGGCGACTGCCACTCTCAGCCGAGCGGCCGGCCCTGCGCGTCCACCAGGATGTACGCGGCTACGTCGTGCACGGTTGCCATGGTCGGTCCCCTCCGGTCCTCGCCGCCACCCTAGAGCCGTACGCCTCCATCGACATCCTCGGAGCTCCCGGGCGGGGAGGATCCTCCCCCTGTCGGTCCAGCGTACGAGCGAGGTCGGACAACGGGTACGCCGCGGGCCTCCTCGGCCTTGCCAATGCTCAAAGAGGGCGCTCAGAACCGAATTCTTGTCTACCGACCGCCCTCGCGCATATAGGGTGGCGGCCACTCACGTTCCCACGCGGCAGAGATGCTGATAACGGCCTCTCCATGGTTCCGGACCACCCCGGCCCCTGCCTCGTATTCGTCCGGTGTCAGGACCACGACGGCGTCACCACCCTGCGCCGCCACCTCTGTGGACGGTTCCTCCATCTGCCATCCACGCTCCCCCAAAATGCGCACCATCTGGTGGAAGGCTCGCTCTGCGGTCGAGGCGTCTTCACAGGTATAGGTCCACTGATGGTCCGCGTAGCACGAGCCGTCCTGCAGACGCACTAGAACCGCGGGCTCGTCACGGGAGGGACGGCCGCCGGCGAAGCTGTCCAGGATCCGACTGGAAACGGACCGTACCCCGTTCATGGCTTCCTGCCGATCGTGTAGCTCGGCCTCGGTCCTGGGTGCCGGGTAGCCGAGAGACTCGGACCCCGGCTTCTTGTCCCAGAAGCAGGGAGAAGTGACGCCGACGCTCAGCTGACCGCCCAGCCCCATTGCCACCTGCATGAGGAAGTCATCCGGCTTGCTTCTCAAATTGGCCGCAACCACTCGACGTTCATAATCTGGCGCAGCATCAACGACATGTCCGGCCTCCTTCCAATTCTCAAAGACCTTCCGGACCACATTCTTTGCATCGTCTCGCGGAATACCCTTGAGCCAGTAGTTCCGTGTCAGCGTGACACGGTCCTCGGACCCGCCGTCACTGGGTTCCTGACAGGATTTCACGCCTCCACCGAACGACTCAAGACGTGGCTCGGGACTCACCCCACGAATCGCCTCTTGAATCAAGTCTTCAGCCGTCCGCTCGGCCTGACTCATGTCCATTCTTGCGCCTCCATGTTCAGCAGCGGGGCCACTCGACGCGTTAGGCCCTACCGGCTCACCCTCACTGCCTGCCCCACAACCGGCCGCAAGGAAAGACGTGGCGATAAGGAATCCGAGCAGGTGTCTTATTTTCACTCAGGCACCGTCCCACTCATCGGATACTCCCCATTCACAATCAGTGCCATATTCTTCAAGGACTCGGAGTTTTCGTCCCAGTACAGGCTGTGTGCAGAAAATAGGGGCCATTTACTTCCATCTTGAACCCCGAACCTGTTGCCGCCAAATTCTGGAGCCGTGGGGTCGACACCGAAAGGGCGTTCCCCCCAGCTCCACGGGTTATAGATCGTCCGCGTCGGGAGACCTGCCACAACATCATTCGCAGATTTCCCCGCCCATACACTGTCCGGCGAGAGGTTGAGGTCATCAGCACGATCCACTCCCACTCCGGGGCTACCTACGAAGATAGCGGCATCAACAGGCGGGGTCTCGTCCCCAGAGAGCATTTTTCCCGACACGAGCGAACCGTAGCTATGCCCTAGCAGCGTGTCATGAGCAGGCTCCCCTTGATGCGAGACCTGCAATCCGTCGAGAAATTCATTGAGAACAGGAGCCCCCTGATCCGCCAGCTTCTCCTGGGCAACCGACACGGGATTCTGTGGGGCATCATAGTCAAGCCACATCAGCGACGCATATTTCTTATCCGGATCTCCCATCGCAACCGATTGACTATAAAGACTTTCCGCCCTGTCGATATCTTTACCGATCGTTTCGAGTTTGGTATTCATACCAGGGACGTATGTTGTCACATTGTCTGCCCCGTCAGGGTTTCCTACGGAAATGATGGCATGCCCATTTTTCTCGTTGTCGATACCAAGGAGATAAAGTTCTGGCACATCTTTCTTTCCGGCGGAATCGAGATGTTCTTGAACCTGCTCCAATCCCGCCAGTTTCTTGTCGATATCCTTGATCCGCCCGGTGGTGGCACTGACCGAATATCTTCCATTTGGCGAGAGCATGTCGCGTTGACCAACCAAATTTGCGCGCTCGAGCTCCAGGTCGGCAGTGGATGTCCGCAGAACGTAGCGGTTCCCCTCGTCCCGAACCTCCGATGGAAGTCCGTCAAGGGTGCCAACGGTAGCGAGATTGAGTGAGACGTAGTCACTCCTCTGCTCCTCGGAAAGCGCCTTCCACCACTTCGCATTCTCTTGTGGGGTTCCATCCTTGGGTGGTTCGAGGATGAGGTCCATGTAATCCCCAGCACCCTTTCGGGTACCTCGCATGTCTTTCTGAGTGTCAGCCCAGTCGCGGTGGGAGACCGTCGGGTCATCATCTGCCTTCAGATTCCTCAGCTTCGGAGCCCATTCCGCGTCCGCCTCAGCCGCCTCTTTGACAGCCTCAGCAATGCGGCTGGCGTAGGCTTGCGCCACGTTATGGTTCGGGTTGATGCCTGGCCCCTGCACCAGTGAGTTGCCGCCCGATACGTTGCCGCCTGGAATACTTGTGCCGCCGGGCTTCTCGCTCCAGGCGGAGTAGCTGACCGACCCGTCCTCTCGCACCTTGAGGTTCGCGTCCCCTGCGTCATCGACTGCCAGGTCAAGCTTGACCTTGGCCGTCCGTAGTTCCAGAGCGAGGGCGTTGAGAGCAGCACTGATCAGGCCGCACTCGACCTGGGCATACTGAAAGTTCTTCGACAGTTCCCGAAGCTGCGTGACAGCCGCGTCCAGGGCTTCACCCTCAAGAGACTTCTGCATCCCAGGGATAACCTGGTTGTTGAGCTGATCCTTGGCCTGGCTGGCCATGTTGCTGACCTCGCGGTATCCATCCGCCGCGTTCTCGAACTCAGAGGGCTTGAGGTCCTTGAGAGTGGCGTAGTCCACTGTCCCAGATCACCGACCCCGGCCGTGGTCGCCGCCGGCCGTATCCTCATACCGCTCTCCCAGCGCATTGAACGCTTCGCGGATCGCGTCGTCGTTCTTTAACTGGTCATGCCCCGTCTTCTCCAACAGATTCTGCAGGGCACCGCATCTGCCGCGCACTTTCGTGAGGTACTCACTCCAAGGCTGATGGGCCTCGTGCTGAGCCGCCGCGCTCAGCACCTCACAGTTGACCTCAGCGCCCTTCTGCTCCTGATCCAACTTCGACAGGGCGTTCCTGATGTTGCCTCTCAGCGTGCCGACGCCCTCGCCCGCTCGCGTCCACGCAGCCTTGCTGGATCTCACTCCCCCCGGGCTACCGCTGGGGCCCGGACCAGCCTTATTAAGCTGCATCTGCGCCGAATGCCGTTCAGCGATCCCGGCCTTGGCCTGCTCCCACTCGTCCCATGCCATCCCCGTATTCCTTCCGATCGAATATTGCGCCCTTGCGGTTCGTCGCGCCAGGGACCATGCGGCAGTGCCGAACAAGTGCAATTACTCATGCGTATCCAGGTGGACCCGCGGATTCGCACGAGGTTCTCAGCCGCCCCTCGGTGAAACCCCTGTAGGCCTTCCCGGTCTTGCCCTGCCATTCGACCTCGATCTGGTCGACGCCCCCTCCGTGCCCCGCGCCTGGCTGTCCTCACTCGGATACATGACGCACCGTGAACGAAACGATGTTCTCCATCCCTGCGACCCCGCTCTGGGCCGTGACGTCACCCCGCACTATGACCTCGTCGCCCCGGCGGTGGGCCTCGGCCGCCTTGCCGTAGTCGCGCTCGTCCAGGGACATCCTGACCCTGCGCGCCCTGCGGCCGTCCCGGTCGTCGAAGTACCCGGCGATGGTGACCGCGCCCGGCCCGTAGGGAAGCTCACGGTGCAGGCGGACCACTGACCCCAGCAATGTCATGTCCGTGTGCCCCAGCCGGGCCCGCAGGTCCTTGGCCCCGGCGTCCAGGGCTGCTAGCTGGGAGGTGGTGAGCCGGATGCGCTCGGTTGCCTGCTCCACCGGCAGATCCGCCGACCAGGTGAAGTCGAGTGAGAACCCCGGCCCTTCTTCACCGCCGATCTTGACCAGGGCCTCGCAGAGATTCGCCGACAGACCACCGGGGGTGAACCGTGAGAAATCGGCCAGCTCGTCGTACTGAAGGGTGAGGTCCGCTGCCTCCCTGGCGCAGATCAATGCCGCGTACAGACCCCGGGTGACCCTCCTCGCGAACGGCTCCGCGCGGGAGCCGTGGTCGAACAGGAAGGCCTGAGCGGGGGGCTCGGGCAGCGGGGTGTGCACGGCGACGACATAGCTGCCCACCCGGGTCTGGTCCAGCCGCACCGAGGCGACATGGTCCTTGACCAGCTGCGGCTTGTTGGCAGGCTGCACCGGCTGGGGCTCCGGCGCCGCCACCGCGGCCGCGGCCGATGTCATCAGATCCCTGAGGCCGGCCAGGGCAGGGACCAGCTCCACCAGTGGAGCGGTTCCGGACGGTCCCGGCGGAGTGAGCCGGAGGAACTGCCAGTCGGCGGAAGGGAGCGCCATCTCACGCAGTACGTCGGCGGGCCTGCGGGCCTCCACCACGGACAGGGTCTCCACCAGATCGGCGACGCGGTCCGCATAGTCACGAGGGCCACGGTCCAGCGGCACCATCACCTCGTACGGTTCGCCGGACTCCCCCGGGGCGTCCAGCACCCAGAGCTGCCCACGGCCATAGTCCCTGAAGGGTGACCAGCCATGGCCCCGCAGATAGCGCAGCAGAGAGGACGTGGCCAGGTCGTTCACCTGACTGAACTCCGCATCGGAGATCGCGATCACGACACCCCCAGCTTCTCTCGGAACTCAGGGCCGAAGAGACCGTGCAAGGTCTCCGTGGTGAGCAGATTGGCCTTCGGCACCGACACCGTCAAGCGGCTCTCCTTGGGTCGGTCCGTGGTTTCGTGGTCGTGGAAGCACGCCCAGTAGGCGGCATGCCTCAGCAGCAGCCCCTCGTGGGTCGCCTGCACCCACTCGCCGGAGTCCTCCGGCACCACGACCAGGAACAGGAAGCGCGGGACGTAGAAGTCCCGGCCGGAGAGCAGGTTGTAGTTGTGGACCCGCAGGGGGTAGCGCCAGGAGCTGCCTGCGTCGGTCGGCCGGTTCCAGCACTTCACCTGGGCCTGGATCTGCGGGTACTTCCTGGTGCCGCCACGTCCTGGATAGGTCAACTCCCAGTCGACGCCCAGACGGTCACGGGAGCTGGATATGTTGAGATTCGCGGCTGTCGCCAGCGCCCGGACGAACTGCTCGCCGAAATCGCCCTTGTGGTTGTTGTCCCCCATCGGCACCGGCTCCAGCCAGGGCCCCGCCGCACCGCTCGCATCAACCGGGCCTGCGGGATGCGGAAGCCCGGTCGCTGCCGCGTCGTCCGGCACACCCCGCTCATCGGCGCCACCCTGCAACGGCACGCCGTAGAACGCGCGGTCCTTCGCCGGACGCTCGTTCATCCACACCCCCATGTCGCACTGGGCTCCGACCGGTGGCACAGAGTATCCGCAGGATCCGACAGGCCGGCAGGGGAAGATCGAATTTCGGCCCGATCCACCACTGTTGTCAGTGAGCGCGCCTATCGTGAGCCCTGTGAGCCAGCGACACGATTCCCCGCCCGGGGCCGGCAGTCACAGCGCCGGACCCGTCCTTGACGCGCCCAGCCCGCAGAAGCTCCGCGACGAGCTCGCGGAGCTCGTCGTCACGGACCTGCTCGGCCCCATCGGAGGCCCGGAGGAAGAGCTCAAGGGCAATCCCGTCGAGCACTACATCATCGGGAGGCTGGCCCCGGGCGGAGTCGCCGTCGAAGGCGGGACAAGCCTCGCCGGAATGCCCCTGGAACCCGCCCAGTTCGACGAGGCGGCCCTCGCCGGCGTGCCGGACGTGGAGGAGGGCGACCCCGACCCGCACTCGCCCAATGTGCCCAGCCTCCAGCCCTCCAGCCTCGGGCTCACCTTCCGGATCGACGGAGGCACGGACGAACTGCGGGTGCACTGCTCCTGGGCCCAGTACAAGCCGGGTCCGTCCAAGGACCCCGAATACACGGGCGCCCGCTCCGTCTGGCACAGGACCGCCCATACGAAGACGCTGCCCGTCAAACTGCTCGCAGACGGCACGGTCGAGACCCAGGAAGTACTGCCCGGGGAGTTCCCCGGAGTGATCGTGCGCGGCCGCACACGGATGCATGAGGGCGACCGACTGGTCTCGCTCTTCCTCGTCAACGCCCAGGACATCCAGGGCGGTTCACGGAACTGGCTGTTCCAGGCGGAGCTCGCCGTCAGCGGTCCGCCCGCCAGCGCGCCGTTTCTCCCCCGCCGCGCCACAGTTCGCTCCGGCAGCGACCCCGCAGAGCACGCGGAGCGGCGCTCGCTTGCCATGGGGTACCGCTTTCTCCCGGAGTTCGCGGTCGGCCATGGCACGGGCGTGCACGCCGAACCGAGCCCGGACGACCCGATGCGGGCCGCCGTGATCCGTACCACCGCCGCCCCGACGTACGAGATCCCTCACACGGACGTCCCCGACCCGCTCGGTAAGCACGACAAAGACCTGGTCGAACTCCAGGGCCTGGTGCTCGACATGCGGGTCCTGTCCGAGCTCCCCGCGGACGCGTTGCGTACCGCTCTGTTGCCCCTGGTCGACGGATACCGCGCGTGGATCGAGCGGACCGGCCGGACCATCGACGACCCCGCGGCCCGGCTCGAAGGGTTCGAGAAGGAAGCCCGAGAGAATCTCGAACGCGCCACCACGGCCGCCGACCGCATCGAGGCGGGAATCCGGCTGCTCGACGACGGCCCGGCGCTCGATGCCTTCCGCTTCGCCAACCGGGCCATGTGGCAACAGCGTGTGCACACCATCGCCGCCGCCGACCGCCGACGTGAGCCCGAGCTCCCCCTCGACGCGGCGGTGCTCGCTGCCGATCAGCCGAAGAACCGCAGCTGGCGTCCGTTCCAGCTCGCGTTCATCCTGCTCAACCTGCCGGCCCTGGCCGACCCCGGTCACCCCGAGCGCACCGACGAGGGACAGGCGGCTCTCGCCGACCTGCTCTGGTTCCCCACCGGCGGTGGCAAAACCGAGGCCTACCTCGGACTCACCGCGTTCACTCTGGCGATACGGCGCCGGCTGCCCGACCTCGGCGGCCTGGACGCCGAGCACGGCGTGGCCGTCTTGATGCGCTACACCCTGCGGCTGCTCACCATCCAGCAGTTCCAGCGCGCGGCGGCCCTCATCTGCGCGTGCGAGACGATCCGGCGGGCCGAACCCGCCCTGTGGGGCACCGTCCCGTTCCGCATCGGCCTGTGGGTCGGCGGAAGTGTCACGCCGAACAACACCGACCAGGCGAACGCCTGGCTCAAGGACCGACGCAAAGAGAAAGGGCGCGGCAGGCGCAGCCGGTCCGGATCACCCCACCAGCTGACCAGCTGCCCCTGGTGCGGCACCAAGATGGACGCCGGCCGGGACATCACCGTCGACACCACCCTGCGCCGCACACTCATCACCTGCCCCGACGTCTTCGCCTGTCCGTTCGGCGAGGGGGCCTTCGGTCTCGCCGCCGACGAGCGAGGGCTCCCGGTCCTCGTCGTCGACGAGGAGATCTACCGACTGCCGCCCAGCCTCGTCATCGCCACCGTCGACAAGTTCGCCCAACTCCCGTGGAAGGGCGAGACGCAGGCACTGTTCGGTCAGGTCTCCAAGCGCTGCACCCGCCATGGATACGTCACCGCCGACGCCGTGGACAGCGAATGGGAACGGCACAGTCACCCTGCCCACGGTAATCATCCGGCGGCCACCACGGTCGACGTGCCCCGAGTCCGTCCGCCGGACCTCATCGTCCAGGACGAACTCCACCTGATCTCCGGCCCCCTCGGCTCCCTGACCGGGCTCTACGAAGCCGCGATCGACCGGCTCTCCTGCTGGGACATCGAACCGGGACACACCGTACGCCCCAAGGTCATCGCCTCCACGGCCACGGTTCGCCGGGCCGAACGACAGATCAACGACCTGTTCAGCCGCAGAACCGCGGTCTTCCCGCCCTCGGGCCTCACCGCGGACGACAACTTCTTCGCCCGACGCCGGGAGACCAAGGACAAACCCGGCCGCCGATATGTAGGCATCTGCGCGCAAGGAGTACGGACCAAGTCCGTGGCGATCCGGGTGTACGTCGCTCAGCTCGCCGCCGCGGAGCTGCTCCACAACCGCTACGGCCGCACTGAGCTCACCGATCCGTACATGACACTCGTCGGGTACTTCAACAGCCTCCGCGACCTGGGCGGCATGCGCAGGCTGGTGGAGGACGACATCTCCACCCGGCTCACCCGCGCCGACCGGCGCAGCCTCGCCACCCGCTTCATCGGGGAACCCGCAGAGCTCACCTCCCGGATGTCCTCGGACGCCATCCCCGACATCCTGGAGAAACTCGAGCTCTCCTTCGAAGGCACCAGGAAGAAGGGCGCGGCCCGCCCCATCGACGTGCTGCTCGCCACCAACATGATCGCTGTCGGCGTCGATGTCTCCCGCCTAGGCGCCATGGTGGTCAACAACCAGCCCAAGTCCACCGCCGAGTACATCCAGGCCACCAGCCGAGTGGGCCGACGCGCCCCGGGACTCGTCTTCACCGTTCTCAACTGGGCCCGCCCCCGCGACCTGTCCCATTACGAGACGTTCGAGTCCTTCCACGCCACCGTCTACCAGCATGTCGAGGCGCTCTCCGTCACACCGTTCGCGGACCGGGCCCTGGACCGGGGACTCACGGGAGTGCTGGCCTCTCTTGTCCGCAATCTCAAGCAGCAGTACAACGGGAACCGCGGAGCCCAGTTCTTCGACATCCGCGGAGAGCTGGCCGACCATGTCGTGCGTTCCCTCCAGCGGCGTGCCGAGGATGTCACCGACGACCGGCACGCCGGCCGCGAGCTCGGCGTCCGTCTCAAGCAGCGGCTCGACCACTGGGACCGACGCCGCAAGGCTCCGGGCGCAGTCCTCGGCTACAACACCGCCTCACGCCAGGGAGATGTCACCCCCCTACTCAAAAAGCCCGACGGTGGCCGGTGGCAGCTGATGACCTGTCCCACTTCTCTCCGAGAAGTGGAGCCCCCGGTGCAGCTGATGTTCGTGGGCGACGTCGGACAGGACCCCGTATCCGAACCACCGTTCGTAGCCCGGCCGCAGACCGACTCCACCGACCCCTCCCGCACTCTCCAGGAGCAGCCGTGAGCACACCGGCCAATGGCGCACTGCGCGTGGGCGAGCTCCGCCCCAGCCAGCTGCTGCACACCTACGGCGTGGGATCGGTCGCGGACCTGCCCAACCTCTCCACGATGGTGCTGGGGCTGGACCACTGGGAGCTCCTGCAGGCGACCCAACTCACCGAGGACCGCTTGCTCGCCGCCGTACGCAGGCGTCTGGGCCCCCAGGTGACCACGCTGCGGACTCCGCCGCAGATGCAGGAAAGCTCCGACCCGTTCGGCGAATGGACCCGCGTCGGTGTCCCGGTGGCGCTCTTCCCCCGCTGGCTGCGCTGTTCACGCGAGCAGTGCAACCAGTTGTCACCCGCCTCCTCCGGACTCTTCGAGCTGGAAGAGCACTTCTTTCGCCCGGAGAACACCCGCTACGTCCACACCTGTTTCGGTACTGGTCGCCGTCGTCCCACAGCGGTGCCCGCCCGCTTCCTGATCGCCTGTCCCGCCGGCCATATGGACGACTTTCCCTGGCAGTACTTCGTCCACCGAGGCGGCGCACCCGCTCACGAGTGCACGCTCAGTCTGGTTGAACGGGGCACGACGGGCGAGGCCGCCAACATCTTCGTCCAGTGCTCATGCCCGAACGTGGCCGACCGTTCGATGGCGGAGGCCATGGGCAAGCGGGGCGAGCAGGAACTCCCCGCGTGCCGGGGGCACCATCCCCATCTGGGAACCTTCGACACATGCGGCGAGAACGTCCGCACCATCGCCCTCGGAGCCACCAACAGCTGGTTCGCTTCCCAGCTGAGGGTCTTCAGCCTGCCCCGGGCCGACGAACCGCTGACGCAGGCGGTGCGGGAGCACTGGGAGTTCCTCGCACCACTGGCCGGCATCCCCGCCGGGGCAGCCAGGATGCTGCTGCCCACACAGGCCTGTTGGCCGGTGCTGGAGGAGTACGGGGTGGACAAGGTGTGGAAGGCGGTCACCGAGGAGGCTGCCACCTCCAGCGCTGTGCCCGGCGTCAATCCCGAACCCGATGACGAGGGATTCGACCTGGCGACACCCGAATGGGAGGCATTCACCGCGCCTCACCGATACGAGCTGCCCGATTTCACCACAGAGCCCGAGAAGGTCCCCGTCACCGCGGCCCGGTGGCTGGAGCGGGTCATCCTCGTTCATCGTCTGCGCGAAGTTTCGGCACTCACAGGATTCACCCGGATCGACGCCCCGGAATGGATACCGCAGGATGACGATCCCACCATCAAGGCCGCTCCCCTCACCAAGGAACCGCCGACCTGGGTCCCCTGCGCCGAGCTCCGCGGCGAAGGCGTGTTCCTTGCCTTCCGAGAAAAGCTTCTGGCCGACTGGGAAAAGCGTCCGGAGGTCATCGCCCGCGAGAAGGTATTGAGAGCCGCACACGTGACCTGGTGTCTGGCACGCGGTTTGGAGCCCCAGTGGCCCGGCATACGCTACGTGCTCCTCCACACGTTCGCGCATGTCCTGATCCGCGGCTTCGCCCTGGAGTGCGGATACGGTGCATCAGGAATCGCGGAACGCGTATACGCACGCTCCGGCAAGAACCCCATGGCCGGCATCCTTCTCTACACTGCGGCCCCCGACAGCGAGGGCACCCTAGGCGGTTTGGTCTCCCTGGGCGGGAAGGACCGGCTCGGGCCCGTCATCGACCAGGCACTCGAAGAAGCCCGGCTCTGCAGCTCCGATCCGATGTGCGCGGAACACGACCCCCGGGTACACGGACGCCTGCACGGTGCAGCCTGTCATGCCTGCCTCTTCGCCGCTGAGACCTCGTGCGAACGTGGCAACCACTACCTGGACCGCGCGCTGCTCGTCGAGACGCTGGTCGGCGATCTCGGTGCCTTGCTGTCATGACAGGCCGACTGCCAGCACTTCTCGCGGCGCTCGGCCGACGCCTCCCGTCCGAGCGGCTGGCCGATCTCGTGCATCACCTGAACGCGGCTGAGGGCCCGGACAGCCCACTGCTCGACCGGTGGTCCGCCGGCCATCCGGCAGCAGGCCTCTCGGTCCACTTGAGCATGCTACGGAAGGCATGGCGGGACGAGTCCCCTCAGCTGCCCGGGGCAGCGCTCGCTCTTTCCCTGGCCACGGCAGCCGCAGCCGAAGAGGGCATGGACCCACCTGCTGAGCTCGTGGTGAGCGGTCCGACAAGCCCAGCGATCCCGGTCCGTCTGACGAGCGGCATCGCCGTCGACGTCATACGTTCCGCCCGCGAATCCCTGCTCATAGCAAGCTTCGCGGCCTACGGCATCACTGAGATCGTGGCGGAACTCCGCGCAGCCGCCGAGCGGAACGTCCGCATCGATCTGCTCCTGGAAGAATCGACTGCGGCAGCACGCGCTTTCAGTCCGCTCGGAGAACAAGTCCGGATCTGGCACCGTACAGACGGCGCCGACCACACGAGTCTTCATGCCAAGGTCATCGCCGCAGATCGCCATACGGCACTGTTGGGCAGCGCGAACCTCACGGGTCGCGGCCTCAGCCGCAACGTCGAGCTCGGCGTCATCCTGCACGACTCACGGACGGTCGGCAGGCTGGTAGACCACTTGCGCTGGCTGACCGGCCCCGACGGCCTTCTCCGCAGAGCCTGAGCGCCTCCCCGTGCAGCACCCCTCCTGGGGGCACGGGCCGGACGCCCACGCCTGGCCCCGCCCGTTCGGCGCGGACGCGTCCCACATCCAGTACGCCATCGGCCTGGGACGGACCCCGCCGGACGAGGCCCGGCTCGTGGAAATCGGCGCCCGGCTGCTGCGTGGCATCCCGGAAGCGGGCCTGCGCCGGACGGGCCGGGGCGCGGCACCCGAGCTGCGGTGACGGAAACCGGCGGCAACCCACCTGCGAGAATCCGTCCGTGAACAACGGCACCATTGCGGCCTGGTCCCTGCGCCCCGCCGAGCCTGAGGACGTCGAGGTCATGGCCGAGCTGAGGGCCACCGTGATGCGCCCCGACCTGGAACGGCTCGGGCGCTACGACGAGCACCGCGTACGGCAGCGGCTGCGGGACGTCTACGCACCGGAGCACACCTCGGTCGTCGTCGCGGACGGTGAGTTCGCGGGCTGCGTCACCCTGCGGCCGGTCGAGCACGGGCTGTGGCTGGAGAACTTCTACCTCTCCCCCACGCTCCAGGGCCGCGGCATCGGCACCGCCGTGCTGCGCTCGCTGCTCGCGCGGGCCGACGAGGAAGGCGTGACCGTGCGCCTGGACGTACTGCAGGGCAGCGCCGCCCGCGCGCTTTACGAACGGCACGGGTTCACCGAGGAACGACAGGACCCGATCGACGTGTTCATGGTGCGCACGCCCGCACGCTAGGCCGTCCGGGCCCTTCGGCCCACACCCGTAAAACCCAGGCAACCCACCCCTGGGAATCTCCGTCTATCCCCCCGCAGCAGCAGTCGGCCCCCCGCCGCCGCCTGCACGGATTCGGTACGCAGCACAGGGCCGCACAGCCGCCCGCTGCGGGGGAAGTGGACGGAGCACGGTGTGACGGATCGACCTGCGTTGCGCGCATCTCTCACAGGAGTACCGCGGCGCACTCTGCTGATGGCGGCGGCCGGTGCGATGAGCCCGGCAGTCCTGAGCGCCTGCACCGCGCCTTCGCCGCCCCGCCGCCGCAACCCCACCGCGGACCCGACGCCCGGCCTGCCGATCAGCACCTCGCACCAGGCCCTGATGATGCAGATCCTCGCCCACCCGGACGACGACCTGTACTTCATGAACCCGGACACGCAACAGGCCCTCGACACCGGAACGCCGCTGGTCTGTGTCTATCTGACCGCGGGCGAGGCCACCGGCATCAACCGCGCACCCGGCCGCCCGCAGCCCGCCCCCGACAAGGCCGCGTACTCCTCCTCCCGCCATCAGGGGCTCCGGCAGGCGTACGCGACGCTGCTGGGCCTCGACAGGTTCACGGACTGGCAGAAGTCCGTCATCGACCTGCACGGCAACCACCGCGCCGAGATCAACCGCCTCAGCAACGGCGGCCGCAAGGTCGAGCTGATCTTCATCAACACCGCCATGCACACCTCGTACGGGCGTCTCGGGCTGCCCAGCCTCTGGCAGGACCGAAGGCTCGGCCTGCCGACCGTCGTCGCCGACAACTCCCCGCTGAAGCGAGCCGGTTCGTACACGTACGACGGGCTGATCGACGTCCTGGTCGGGCTGTTCGACCGGTTCCGGCCCAGCACGGTGCACACCATGGACCCGGACCCCGACGTCCAGCACAGCAGCGAAC
Source organism: Streptomyces sp. NBC_01224 (assembly GCF_036002945.1). Taxonomy (NCBI): domain Bacteria; kingdom Bacillati; phylum Actinomycetota; class Actinomycetes; order Kitasatosporales; family Streptomycetaceae; genus Streptomyces; species Streptomyces sp. NBC_01224. The sequence goes on from NZ_CP108529.1 coordinate 3,802,071, forward strand.
TCGTCCGCCGCCGGGACAGCGAGCAGCCGGGCTACTCCGACCACCCCGACCACACCGCGGCCGCGCTGTTCACCTGGACGGCGCTGATCCGGTGGGTGGCGCGGGCCACCGAGGACGGCGGTGAGGTGCCGAGCTTCGCCACCACGGCGTTCCGCGGCTACTACAACCGGCACTGGCCGAAGAATCTGCCGCCCGCCGTGCTGGCGGAGAAGGCCTCGCACCTGGTGCCGTACGGGGGTTCGATCCACTGGCGCTGCGGCAACTCCGCGGGCTGCGGGGACTACGGCGTGGGCGGCAACCGGCCGCTGACCAACCGGAAGGGCTGGGTACGGTCCACCCACTATCGTTACCCGGGCCCTCGGCCCGCCGTCGCCACCGACCCGGACGGCAGGCTCGTCGCATACGGGGTGCTGGGGCTGCGGGCGGTGCGCTGGCGCGAGAGCGCCCCGGGCAGCGGGGTGTGGGACACTCCGGACGACCTCGGCGGCGGCCCGCTCGCCCCGGTCCTGGGCAGCGCGACCCTGCCTGACGGGCGGCAATTGCTCGTCGGACTGCGGTTCGCGGCGCTCAGCGGGCACGGGGCGGACAACGAGCGCGAGATCGTCGCGCTGGAGCAGCGCTCTCCGGGCGGCGGTTTCCGTCCCTGGCAGGGGCTGGGGAACCCGGAGCGCGCCTATGACGCCGGGCGCCGGATCGGCGTCCCGGTCGCGGTCGCCGCTCCCGACGGGCGCGTCCATCTCTTCGTACGGAACGCGGAGAAGGGCCTCACTACGCGGGTACGGGACACGGACGGCCGGTGGAGCGGGTGGCGGGACACCGGCGGGGGCGAGGTCCAGGACGGGCTGACCGCTGTGGTGGACGACGCGGGACGTGTCCATGTCTTCGCGGCGGGCCGCTACGCGGTGCATCACTGGACCCAGGACGCGCCCGGGGATGAGGTCACCGCACGCACCCAGATCAGCGGCGTACCGGTGCCGGGGGACGGCCCGGCCGCGCTGCCCGGTGCGCACGGGACGGTCGAGCTGTTCTACCGCGCGGCGGCGAAGGCCGCTCTGACGACCGTAATGACCGGGGAGACGGCTGACGAGACCGGCATCGACGGATACGGGCGGCTGATCGAGGACCGGGTGGGCTTCGACGGGTACGGGCCGGTGTCCGCCGCGGGGTCGCCGCGCGGCCCGGTGCTGCTCGGCCGCACCGAGAAGGGCCTGATCCAGCTCCGTACGTCCCAAGGGATCTCCGTACGCGAGCGCGGGCCGGTGGCGCTGGACGGGCCCGCGCTGCATGTCGGCAGGGACGGGCGGCCGACGGTGGTGGCGCTGGGGGTCGACGCCCACCCCTGGCTCTGGCGCCCCCGGCCGGCCTGACGACGCAGGTGGGCACAGGCCGAAGGACAGCGGCTGTCATCCTCTGATCACGCTCAAGGTGCTGATCGCCGAGGACATGACGGTCGTACAGGAGGGACTGGTCTCCGTGCTGACGCGCGAACCCGGTATCGAAGTCGTGGCCCAGGCCCCCTCGCCACAAGCTGCATGCGCGCACCCTCGTCGACGCAGTGCGCATCGGGGAGCGGCACGGATGGATATGACGCCCGTGTCCGGAATCTTGCGGTACCCGGTAGCCGCCGGCCCACTGCCCGCGAGCGCTCCGTCGAACTGTCCGTGGGCAACGACGCCCCCGACTCCCCCGGTAAGACCGCTCCGTGCACCGGCCTCGCCCATCTCGCCGCCCGCGCGCCGCACTCGGCAAAACCGTGACCGCCGAGCGGCCGTCACCGGGACACTTCCGTCTGCTGGTGCGGCTGCCACTGCCGAACGGCAGCCGCACCACGGGCCGAACCCGACGCCCGGACACGCCACGAGCCCCCGCAACTCGACGGGACACCGTGGGCTGACTCGGGGCCCGCATGACGTCGGTCAACGCCGAAGGGCCCCGGTCCACCGCTTGCGCGGCGGGCCGGGGCCCTTCTTGGTGCTCTGTGCGGAGCAACCAGGTCAGACAGTCAGGTAATTACTTGACGATCTTGGTGACCTGGCCGGCGCCCACGGTCCGACCACCCTCACGGATGGCGAACTTCAGGCCCTCTTCCATGGCGACCGGCTGGATCAGCGTGACGTTCATGACGGTGTTGTCGCCCGGCATGACCATCTCGGTGCCCTCGGGAAGGGTCACAACGCCCGTCACGTCCGTGGTACGGAAGTAGAACTGCGGGCGGTAGTTGTTGAAGAAGGGGGTGTGACGGCCACCCTCGTCCTTCGACAGGATGTAGGCCTGGGCCTCGAACTCGGTGTGCGGCGTGACCGAACCGGGCTTGATGATGACCTGGCCGCGCTCGACGTCCTCGCGCTTGATGCCACGGAGGAGCAGACCGACGTTCTCACCGGCCTGGCCCTCGTCGAGCAGCTTGCGGAACATCTCGATGCCGGTGACCGTGGTGGTGGTCTTCTCCTGCTTGATACCGACGATGTCGACGGTCTCGTTGACCTTCAGGACACCACGCTCGATACGACCGGTGACGACGGTGCCACGACCGGTGATCGTGAAGACGTCCTCGATCGGCATCAGGAACGGCTTGTCGACGTCGCGCTCGGGCTGCGGGATCGACTCGTCGACGGCCTTCATCAGGTCGAGGACGGTCTGGCCCCACTCCTTGTCGCCCTCAAGAGCCTTGAGCGCCGAGACCTTGACGACCGGAAGGTCGTCGCCCGGGAACTCGTACTCGGAGAGGAGCTCACGGACCTCGAGCTCGACGAGCTCCAGGATCTCCTCGTCGTCCACCATGTCGGCCTTGTTCAGGGCGACAACGATGTACGGAACGCCGACCTGGCGGGCCAGGAGCACGTGCTCCTTGGTCTGCGGCATCGGGCCGTCGGTGGCGGCGACCACGAGGATGGCGCCGTCCATCTGCGCCGCACCCGTGATCATGTTCTTGATGTAGTCGGCGTGACCCGGGCAGTCGACGTGCGCGTAGTGACGCGACTCCGTCTGGTACTCGACGTGCGCGATCGAGATCGTGATACCGCGCTGGCGCTCCTCGGGAGCCTTGTCGATCTGGTCGAAGGCCGAGGCCTCGTTCAGGTCCGGGTACGCGTCGTGCAGCACCTTGGTAATGGCGGCCGTGAGGGTCGTCTTACCGTGGTCAATGTGACCGATGGTGCCGATGTTGACGTGCGGCTTAGTCCGCTCGAACTTCGCCTTCGCCACTGGGTCCTCCTGTGGAGTGGTTCTGTACGCCTTGCTTCATCGGCGCCAGGTGATCTTTGCTGGGATGCCGGGGCCGGGGGCATTCAACGCATTGCTTGCGCTCTGCGACGAATGCCCCACCAGGCTCCGGTGACAAGCCTAAAGCGTGAGCTCGGGAGAGTTACTCGCCCTTGGCCTTCGCGATGATCTCCTCGGCGACGTTCCGCGGAACCTCGGCGTAGGAGTCGAACTGCATCGAGTAGCTTGCGCGACCCGAGGTCTTGCTGCGGAGGTCTCCGACGTAGCCGAACATCTCCGAGAGGGGCACGAGGCCCTTCACGACGCGAGCGCCGCTGCGCTCCTCCATGGCCTGGATCTGGCCACGGCGGGAGTTGAGGTCGCCGATGACATCGCCCATGTAGTCCTCGGGCGTGGTGACCTCGACGGCCATCATCGGCTCGAGGAGCACGGGGGATGCCTTGCGGGCACCCTCCTTGAACGCCTGCGAACCGGCGATCTTGAAGGCGAGCTCGGAGGAGTCGACCTCGTGGTAACCACCGTCGAGAAGGGTGACGCGGACGCCCACCATCTCGTAGCCGGCCAGGATGCCGAACTGCATGGCCTCCTGAGCACCCGCGTCCACCGAGGGGATGTACTCACGGGGGATGCGGCCACCGGTGACCTTGTTGACGAACTCGTAGGACGCGTCGCCACCCTCGATGGGCTCAAGGGCGATCTGCACCTTCGCGAACTGGCCGGTACCACCAGTCTGCTTCTTGTGCGTGTAGTCGATGCGCTCGACGGCCTTGCGGATCGTCTCGCGGTACGCGACCTGCGGCTTGCCGACGTTCGCCTCGACGCGGAACTCGCGCTTCATGCGGTCGACCAGCACCTCGAGGTGAAGCTCGCCCATACCACCGATGATGGTCTGGCCGGTCTCCTCGTCGGAGTGCACCTGGAAGGACGGGTCCTCCTCGGAGAGGCGCTGGATGGCGACACCCAGCTTCTCCTGGTCGCCCTTGGACTTGGGCTCGATGGCGACCTGAATGACCGGCGCCGGGAAGTCCATGGACTCCAGGATGACCGGGTTCTTGTCGTCACACAGCGTCTCACCGGTGGTGGTCTGCTTCAGGCCCATGACGGCGATGATGTCGCCCGCGCCCACCGACGAGATCTCCTCACGCTTGTTCGCGTGCATGCGGTAGATCTTGCCGATGCGCTCCTTCTTGCCCTTGACCGAGTTCAGCACCGCGGTGCCGGCCTCGAGGCGGCCGGAGTAGATCCGGACGAAGGTGAGCTTGCCGAGGTGCGGGTCGCTCGCGATCTTGAACGCCAGGCCGGAGAACGGCTCGTCGTCCGAAGGCTTGCGCTTGATGACAACCTCGGGGTCCTTGACGTCGTGGCCCTCGATGGCCTCGACGTCCAGGGGGGAAGGCAGGTAGCGGACGACCGCGTCGAGCAGGGGCTGGACGCCCTTGTTCTTGAACGCCGTGCCACAGAACACCGGGGTGACGGTGACCGAGTCGGCACTGCCCTTCGATGCGAGGGTGATCCGACGGATCGCCTCGTGCAGCTGCTCCTCGGTGGGCTCGACGCCCTCCAGGTACAGCTCCATCATCTGGTCGTCGTTCTCGGAGACGGCCTCGAGCAGCTTGCCGCGCCACTCCTGAGCTGCCTCGATGTGGGTGTCCGGGATGTCGACGGTGTCGTACATCTCACCCTTGGCGGCCTCTTCCGGCCACACAAAGGCCTTCATCGACACGAGGTCGACGACGCCCTTGAAGTCGGCCTCGGCGCCGATGGGGAGCTGCATGACGAGCGGGACTGCACCGAGGCGGTCGACGATCATGTCGACGCAACGGTGGAACTCGGCACCCGTGCGGTCGAGCTTGTTGACGAAGCAGATACGCGGCACGCCGTAGCGGTCCGCCTGACGCCAGACAGTCTCGGACTGGGGCTCGACGCCCGCCACACCGTCGAACACGGTGACAGCGCCGTCGAGGACGCGGAGCGAACGCTCCACCTCGACGGTGAAGTCGACGTGACCCGGGGTGTCGATGATGTTGATGGTGTGGTCAACATCATTGAGCGGCCAGTGACAGGTCGTCGCGGCGGACGTGATCGTGATGCCGCGCTCCTGCTCCTGCTCCATCCAGTCCATCGTGGCAGCGCCGTCGTGGACTTCACCGATCTTGTACGAAACGCCGGTGTAGAACAGGATCCGCTCAGTGGTGGTCGTCTTGCCCGCGTCGATGTGGGCCATGATCCCAATGTTGCGGACCTTGGCCAGGTCAAGCGAAGTGGTGGCCATAAGGCTCAATCTTCTCTCGGTCTCGATGTGGGTAGCGACTACCAGCGGTAGTGCGCGAAGGCCTTGTTGGACTCGGCCATCTTGTGGGTGTCCTCTCGCTTCTTGACAGCAGCGCCAAGACCGTTGGAGGCGTCGAGCAGCTCGTTCATGAGGCGCTCGGTCATGGTCTTCTCGCGGCGGGCGCGGGAGTAACCCACGAGCCAGCGCAGCGCGAGGGTGGAGGCGCGACCGGGCTTGACCTCGATCGGCACCTGGTAGGTGGCGCCACCGACACGGCGGGACTTGACCTCGAGCGAGGGCTTGACGTTCTCAAGCGCGCGCTTCAGCGTGATGACCGGGTCGTTGCCGGTCTTCTCGCGGAGGCCTTCCATGGCGCCGTACACGATCCGCTCGGCAGTGGAACGCTTGCCGTTGAGCAGGATCTTGTTGATCAGCGAGGTGACAAGAGGAGAACCGTAGACCGGGTCGATGATGACCGGGCGCTTCGGGGCGGGGCCCTTACGAGGCATTCTTACTTCTCCTTCTTGGCGCCGTAGCGGCTGCGGGCCTGCTTGCGGTTCTTGACACCCTGGGTGTCAAGGGAGCCGCGGATGATCTTGTAACGAACACCCGGCAGGTCCTTCACACGGCCACCACGCACGAGCACGATGGAGTGCTCCTGCAGGTTGTGTCCCTCACCCGGGATGTAGGCCGTGACCTCGATACCGGAGGTCAGACGCACACGCGCGACCTTACGGAGTGCCGAGTTCGGCTTCTTCGGGGTGGTCGTGAACACACGCGTGCAGACGCCGCGGCGCTGGGGCGAACCCTCGAGTGCGGGCGTCTTGTTCTTCTCGACCTTGTCCTGCCGGCCCTTCCGGACCAGCTGCTGGATCGTAGGCACTACTTCTCCGGTTTCTGTGTGCCGTTCGTGAAACTAACCTGGAACGTCACCGACCCACGCGGTCGGGTGTGTCGAATGCTGCAAGCTCCTGCCGCAAGGCAGGGAAGGCTGCAGATCGCGGTGGCCAGTGACGGACTCGCATGCGGTTGAGGACACGCACAGGAGCCCAGGCACACCCCAGGCACAAGGTCTGAGCGTACCTACCTCATCGACTCCGGTCAAAACAAATGCGGCGCGCCTCCACACGCCGCACGCCGACGACCTCAGCGCGTGACGATCACGGCGGTGACGAACCCGGCCACGAGCAATATCCAGCCGATGATCGACGCCCATCCCAGCACGAGCCCGGCGACCGCCAGGCCGTCGCCCTGCTCGTCACTGCGCCGTATCTCCTTGCGCGCCATGTGCCCGAGAACGACCGCGGGCACCCCCGTCACCGCGGTCACCGGGGCCAGGATGCCGAAGACCAGCGCACCCTTGGCCTTGCCGTTCGTCCTGAGCTGCGGCGCGGGCAGGAAGGTCGCCGGCACAGCGGGGCCGTAGTGGCCGGCGGGGGCGGGCCCGGAGAAGACAGGGCCCTGGGGCAGGTCGTCGACGAGAAGGCTCAGTTCCCCCACGGTCCGGGCCTCGTGGGCCCGCGCGACCCGCTTCTCCAGCTCTTCGTCATCAAGACGCCCCTCGGCGAAACCGGCCCGCAGCACATCGACAGCGCGCTCGCGCTCCGCGTGCGAGGCCAGCATCGACGGGCTCTGCGCCGAGGCAGCCGGTCCGGCTGCCTCGGCGGATACGACACAACCAACTCCCCCGGACGATCTGTATCCCCCCATGATCCGTCACCGCGGAGGTGAGGGGAACGAGTTTGCGCCTTCGCGCGTACGCCGGAGGGCGGTCACCCCGTACACAACGGGGTGACCGCCCTCCGGTCGATCAAGCGACTCGCTTACTGGTTGTACGGACCGTAGTCGTAGTCCTCCAGCGGAACGGCCTGGCCGGAGCCCGTGCCGAACGGCGAGTAGTCGATGTCGTCGTAGCCGACGGCCGAGTACATCGCGGCCTTGGCCTCCTCGGTCGGCTCGACCCGGATGTTGCGATAGCGGGACAGACCCGTACCGGCCGGGATGAGCTTACCGATGATGACGTTCTCCTTGAGGCCGATCAGGGAGTCCGACTTGGCGTTGATCGCCGCGTCGGTCAGAACCCTGGTCGTCTCCTGGAAGGACGCCGCCGACAGCCACGACTCGGTGGCGAGCGAGGCCTTGGTGATACCCATCAGCTGCGGACGGCCGGAGGCGGGGTGACCGCCCTCGGTGACCACACGACGGTTCTCGGTCTCGAACTTCGAGCGCTCGACGAGCTCGCCCGGCAGCAGCTCCGCGTCGCCGGACTCGATGATCGTCACGCGGCGCAGCATCTGCCGGATGATGATCTCGATGTGCTTGTCGTGGATCGACACACCCTGCGAGTTGTAGACCTTCTGGACCTCGCCGACCAGGTGGACCTGGACCGCGCGCTGACCGAGGATCCGCAGCACGTCGTGCGGGTTGGTGGCACCCACGGTGAGCTTCTGGCCCACCTCGACGTGGTCGCCCTCGCCCACCAGCAGACGGGCACGCTTCGAGATCGGGAACGGCGTCTCGTCGCTGCCGTCGTCCGGGGTGACGACGATCTTCTTGGTCTTCTCGGTCTCCTCGATACGGATACGGCCGGCCGCCTCCGAGATCGGGGCGACACCCTTGGGCGTACGGGCTTCGAAGAGCTCGACGACTCGGGGCAGACCCTGGGTGATGTCGTCACCGGCCACACCACCGGTGTGGAAGGTACGCATCGTCAGCTGGGTACCGGGCTCACCGATGGACTGGGCGGCGATGATGCCGACCGCCTCACCGATGTCGACCAGCTTGCCGGTGGCGAGCGAGCGTCCGTAGCAGAAGGCACAGGTGCCGACCGCGGACTCACAGGTCAGGACCGAACGGGTCTTGACCTCCTCGACGCCGGCGCCCACCAGGGCGTCGATCAGGACGTCACCGAGGTCGACGTTGGCAGGCGCGATGACCTTGCCGTCGACGACGACGTCCTCGGCGAGCATGCGGGCGTAGACCGAGGTCTCGACGTCCTCCGTCTTGCGGAGCACACCGTCCGCACCCTTGACGGCGATCTTCAGCTTGAGGCCACGGTCGGTGCCGCAGTCCTCCTCGCGAATGATCACGTCCTGCGAGACGTCCACCAGACGACGGGTCAGGTAACCCGAGTCGGCGGTACGCAGGGCGGTGTCCGCCAGACCCTTACGGGCACCGTGCGTGGAGATGAAGTACTCCAGAACGGTGAGGCCCTCACGGAAGGACGCCTTGATGGGACGCGGGATCGTCTCGTTCTTGGCGTTGGACACCAGACCACGCATACCGGCGATCTGACGCATCTGCATCATGTTTCCTCGGGCACCCGAGTCAACCATCATGAAGATGGGGTTCGTCTTGGGGAAGTTCGCGTTCATCGCCTCGGCAACCTCGTTGGTCGCCTTGGTCCAGATCGCGATGAGTTCCTGCGTGCGCTCGTCCTTGGTGATCAGACCGCGCTCGTACTGCTTCTGGACCTTCTCGTCCTGCGCCTCGTAGCCGGCGACGATCGCCTTCTTGGCCTCGGGGACCACGACGTCGGAGATGGCCACGGTGACACCGGAACGGGTCGCCCAGTAGAAGCCCGCCGCCTTCAGGTTGTCGAGCGTCGCCGCCACGATGACCTTGGGGTAGCGCTCGGCGAGGTCGTTGACGATCTCGGAGAGCTGCTTCTTGCCGACCGAGTAGTCGACGAACGGGTAGTCCTCGGGCAGCAGCTCGTTGAAGAGCGCACGGCCCAGGGACGTACGCAGCCGGAACGTGTCGCCCTGCTGGAACTCCTGCTCGCCCTCCTCGGCGACCGGCGGCACCCAGCCACGCGGCGGGATGGTGCCCACCGGGAAGCGGATGTCGACGGGCGACTGGAGCGCCAGCTCGCCGGCGTCGAAAGCCATGATCGCCTCGGCCGTGGAGCCGAACGCGCGGCCCTCGCCCTTGGTGTCACGGAGTTCACCGTCGGTGGTCAGGAAGAACAGACCCAGCACCATGTCCTGGGTCGGCATGGTGACGGGACGACCGTCGGCCGGCTTCAGGATGTTGTTCGAGGACAGCATCAGGATGCGGGCCTCGGCCTGCGCCTCCGCGGAGAGCGGCAGGTGCACGGCCATCTGGTCACCGTCGAAGTCCGCGTTGAACGCGGTGCAGACGAGCGGGTGGATCTGGATGGCCTTGCCCTCGACGAGCTGCGGCTCGAAGGCCTGGATGCCGAGGCGGTGCAGGGTCGGTGCACGGTTCAGCAGCACCGGGTGCTCGGCGATGACCTCTTCGAGGACGTCGTACACCACGGTGCGGCCACGCTCGACCATGCGCTTGGCCGACTTGATGTTCTGCGCGTGGTTCAGGTCGACCAGGCGCTTCATCACGAACGGCTTGAAGAGCTCCAGCGCCATGGCCTTGGGCAGACCGCACTGGTGCAGCTTCAGCTGCGGACCGACGACGATCACGGAACGCGCGGAGTAGTCCACACGCTTACCGAGAAGGTTCTGACGGAAACGACCCTGCTTGCCCTTCAGCATGTCGCTGAGGGACTTGAGCGGGCGGTTACCGGGACCGGTGACCGGGCGACCGCGGCGGCCGTTGTCGAACAGCGCGTCGACGGCCTCCTGCAGCATCCGCTTCTCGTTGTTCACGATGATCTCGGGGGCGCCGAGGTCAAGGAGACGCTTGAGGCGGTTGTTGCGGTTGATCACACGGCGGTACAGGTCGTTCAGGTCGGAGGTCGCGAAGCGGCCACCGTCCAGCTGCACCATCGGACGCAGGTCCGGCGGGATGACCGGCACGCAGTCGAGCACCATGCCCTTGGGCTTGTTGCTGGTCTGCAGGAACGCGGAGACGACCTTGAGGCGCTTGAGCGCACGGGTCTTCTTCTGGCCCTTGCCGGTACGGATGATCTCGCGGAGGCGCTCGGCCTCCTCGTCGAGGTCGAACGACTCAAGGCGCTTCTGCAGAGCAGCGGCACCCATGCAGCCGTCGAAGTACGTGCCGAAGCGGTCACGCAGCTCGCGGTAGAGCAGCTCGTCGCCCTCCAGGTCCTGGACCTTGAGGTTCTTGAAGCGGCTCCACACCTCGTCGAGACGGTCGATCTCGCGCTGCGCACGGTCGCGCAGCTGCTTCATCTCACGCTCGGCACCTTCGCGCACCTTGCGGCGCACGTCGGCCTTGGCACCCTCGGCCTCGAGCTCGGCCAGGTCGGTCTCGAGCTTCTTGGCGCGGGCCTCAAGGTCGGCGTCGCGACGGTTCTCGACCTGCTGACGCTCGACGGAGACGTGTGCCTCCAGCGAGGGCAGGTCACGCGTACGGCGCTCCTCGTCCACGAACGTGATCATGTACGCGGCGAAGTAGATGACCTTCTCGAGGTCCTTCGGCGCGAGGTCCAGCAGGTAGCCCAGGCGCGACGGGACGCCCTTGAAGTACCAGATGTGGGTGACGGGAGCGGCAAGCTCGATGTGACCCATGCGCTCACGGCGCACCTTGGCGCGCGTGACCTCGACGCCACAGCGCTCACAGATGATGCCCTTGAAGCGGACACGCTTGTACTTGCCGCAGTAGCACTCCCAGTCCCGGGTCGGACCGAAGATCTTCTCGCAGAAGAGTCCGTCCTTTTCGGGCTTGAGCGTGCGGTAGTTGATGGTCTCCGGCTTCTTCACTTCGCCGTGGGACCAGGTCCGGATGTCGTCCGCGGTGGCAAGGCCGATCCGCAGCTCGTCGAAGAAGTTGACGTCGAGCACTTGTCGTCAATCCCTCTTTCGGGGGTTCGAGCCCCCTCGCGTCACGCGAGAAATCGGGGCACTTCAGCAATGGTCTGAACGGGTCCGGGGAGAGCCGGCCGGATCACGGGGATCCGGCCGGCCAACCCGTCAGACCTCTTCGACGCTGCTCGGCTCGCGCCGGGACAGGTCGATACCGAGCTCCTCCGCCGCGCGGAAGACGTCCTCGTCCGTGTCGCGCATCTCGATGGACATGCCGTCCGAGGACAGCACCTCCACGTTGAGGCAGAGCGACTGCATTTCCTTGATGAGCACCTTGAAGGACTCGGGAATGCCGGGCTCGGGGATGTTCTCGCCCTTGACGATCGCCTCGTAGACCTTCACGCGGCCGGTCACGTCGTCGGACTTGATCGTCAGCAGTTCCTGGAGGGCGTATGCGGCGCCGTAAGCCTCAAGGGCCCACACCTCCATCTCACCGAAGCGCTGTCCACCGAACTGGGCCTTACCACCCAGCGGCTGCTGGGTGATCATGGAGTACGGACCCGTCGAACGAGCGTGCAGCTTGTCGTCGACGAGGTGGTGCAGCTTGAGGATGTACATGTAGCCGACCGAGACCGGCTCCGGGAACGGCTCGCCGGAGCGGCCGTCGTACAGGTGGGCCTTGCCGGAGGGCTGCACCAGGCGGTCGCCGTCGCGGTTCGGGATCGTGGCCTCGAAGAGACCGGAGATCTCGTCCTCGCGCGCACCGTCGAAGACGGGGGTGGCGACGTTGGTGCCGGGGGCGACCTGGTCGGCGCCGATGGCCTGCAGGCGCTTGGCCCACTCGTCACCGAGGCCGGAGACGTCCCAGCCGCGGCTGGCGAGCCAGCCGAGGTGGATCTCCAGGACCTGTCCCGGGTTCATTCGGGACGGGACACCCAGCGGGTTGAGGATGATGTCGACCGGGGTGCCGTCCTCCAGGAACGGCATGTCCTCGATCGGGAGGATCTTCGAGATGACGCCCTTGTTGCCGTGACGGCCGGCGAGCTTGTCACCATCGGTGATCTTGCGCTTCTGCGCGACGTAGACGCGGACCAGCTGGTTCACGCCCGGCGGCAGCTCGTCGCCCTCTTCGCGGTCGAAGACGCGGACGCCGATGACCTTGCCGATCTCACCGTGCGGCACCTTCAGCGAGGTGTCGCGCACCTCGCGCGCCTTCTCACCGAAGATCGCGCGGAGCAGGCGCTCCTCGGGGGTCAGCTCGGTCTCACCCTTGGGCGTGACCTTGCCGACGAGGATGTCACCGGCGACGACCTCGGCACCGATACGGATGATGCCGCGCTCGTCGAGGTCGGCGAGGACCTCTTCGGAGACGTTCGGGATGTCCCGGGTGATCTCCTCCGGGCCGAGCTTGGTGTCACGGGCGTCGACCTCGTGCTCCTCGATGTGGATCGAGGAGAGGACGTCGTCCTGCACGAGGCGCTGCGACAGGATGATCGCGTCCTCGTAGTTGTGACCCTCCCACGGCATGAACGCCACGAGCAGGTTCTTGCCGAGGGCCATCTCACCGTTCTCGGTGGCCGGACCGTCGGCGAGGACCTGGTCGGCGACGACCCGGTCGCCCTCGGAGACGACAACCTTCTGGTTGACCGAGGTGCCCTGGTTGGAGCGCATGAACTTGGCGATGCGGTACGTGGTGTACGTGCCGTCGTCGTTGGTCACGGTGATGTAGTCCGCGGAGACCTCCTGGACCACACCGTCCTTCTCGGCCTTCAGCACGTCACCGGCGTCGGTGGCGCAGCGGTACTCCATGCCGGTACCGACGAGCGGGGCCTCCGACTTAATCAGCGGCACCGCCTGACGCATCATGTTCGCGCCCATGAGGGCACGGTTGGCGTCGTCGTGCTCCAGGAAGGGGATCATCGCGGTGGCGACGGACACCATCTGGCGCGGCGAGACGTCCATGTAGTCGACGTCCGTGCCGGGCACGTAGTCGACCTCTCCGCCACGGCGGCGGACCAGGACGCGGGGCTCGACGAAACGCAGTTCCTCGGAGAGGGTCGCGTTCGCCTGAGCGATGACGTAGCGGTCTTCCTCGTCGGCCGTGATGTAGTCGACCTCGTCGGTGACCTGGCCGTCGACGACCTTGCGGTACGGCGTCTCGATGAAGCCGAACGCGTTGACGCGGCCGTACGAGGCGAGCGAACCGATCAGACCGATGTTCGGGCCTTCAGGGGTCTCGATCGGGCACATGCGTCCGTAGTGGGACGGGTGCACGTCACGGACCTCGAAGCCGGCCCGCTCACGGGACAGACCACCGGGACCCAGAGCCGAGAGACGACGCTTGTGCGTCAGACCCGACAGCGGGTTGTTCTGGTCCATGAACTGGGACAGCTGGCTGGTACCGAAGAACTCCTTGATGGAGGCGACGACCGGCCGGATGTTGATCAGGGTCTGCGGCGTGATCGCCTCGACGTCCTGGGTCGTCATGCGCTCACGCACGACGCGCTCCATACGGGCCAGACCCGTACGGACCTGGTTCTGGATGAGCTCGCCGACGTTGCGCAGACGACGGTTGCCGAAGTGGTCGATGTCGTCGGTCTCGACGACGATCGAACGACCGGACTCGCCGACCGTCTCGGTCTCACCGGCGTGCAGCTTGACCAGGTACTTGATGGTCGCGATGACGTCGTCGGTGGTGAGAACGCCGGCGTCCAGCGGCTCGTCGGCGCCGAGCTTCTTGTTCACCTTGTAGCGGCCGACCTTCGCGAGGTCGTAGCGCTTCGGGTTGAAGTAGAGGTTCTCGAGCAGCGTCTGAGCAGCCTCGCGCGTGGGCGGCTCGCCCGGGCGGAGCTTGCGGTAGATGTCGAGCAGCGCGTCGTCCTGGCCCTGGGTGTGGTCCTTCTCCAGGGTGGCGCGCATGGACTCGTACTCGCCGAACTCCTCGAGGATCTGCTCGGTGGTCCAACCGAGAGCCTTCAGGAGAACGGTCACGGACTGCTTGCGCTTGCGGTCGATGCGGACACCGACCATGTCGCGCTTGTCGATCTCCATCTCCAGCCAGGCACCCCGGGACGGGATGATCTTGGCGGAGAAGATGTCCTTGTCGGACGTCTTGTCGATGGAGGAGTCGAAGTAGACACCCGGCGAGCGGACCAGCTGCGACACGACGACACGCTCGGTGCCGTTGATGACGAAGGTGCCCTTGTTGGTCATGAGCGGGAAGTCGCCCATGAAGACCGTCTGGGACTTGATCTCGCCGGTCTCGTTGTTGGTGAACTCGGCCGTGACGAAGAGCGGGGCGGCGAACGTGAAGTCGCGCTCCTTGCACTCGTCGATCGAGTTCTTCGGGGGCTCGAAGCGGTGGTCGCGGAACGTAAGCGACATCGACCCGGAGAAGTCCTCGATCGGTGAAATCTCCTCGAAGATTTCCTCCAGGCCGGACTTGGTGGGGACGTCTTGTCCACTGTCCAGAGCAGCCTCGACGCGAGCCTTCCAGGCGGCATTGCCGAGGAGCCAGTCAAAGCTCTCGGTCTGCAGCGCGAGGAGGTTCGGAACCTCGAGGGGCTCCTTGATCTTTGCAAAGGAGATGCGCAGCGGGGCGGTGCTGGCACCGTTGTTCGTATTCGCGGTCGAGGCGTTGCGCGAGGCGGCCAAGAGGGGGTCCTTCCGAGGGCTCGGACTCACTACGCGCGTACCGGTCCCAAGTTGGACACGGAGACAGAAATCCCAGGTCAGGGAGGATCGGCCATCGGTGCTCAAGCGTGGGCATGCCTCTGGTGACGGGCAGGAGGCAGCTAACAGGCAGCGCAAAGGGTCAGTGTAGCCAAACGGCACACTGATGTCCAGTCGGGGTTCTCAGAGACCCACGTTGCTCTCAACAGCTGTTCTCAACACCTATAGCTAGCCCTTGTGCGCGGTGCGCTCTTCTTTACTGCCCTCTTCGCCCACGATCCATGCCTCGGATTCGGATCGATATGACGACGCGTCCTGAGAATTGCGCGCCGCGTGCGGTTCGTCAAGGCCCCCCTGCCGGGACAGCGCCGCGCGGTCCTCACCCGACCGCCTCCCGGCGCCGGCCGGCCGCCCCCGCGAGGCAACGGCGAAGATCACCATACTCGTCGCCACCGGAAGAGCAAGGCAGCCGCCGCGGGTACGCCGAAGGGCGACCACCCGGATGGGTGATCGCCCTTCGCGTTTTGACGTCCGTGCCGTGCGGCACAGTCAGTCAGAAGGAGTCAGCAGACTCCCTGAGTCACTTGACCTCGACGGAAGCGCCGGCGGCCTTGAGGGACTCGGCAGCCTTCTCGGCGGCCTCCTTGGCGACCTTCTCGAGGACCGGCTTCGGGGTGCCGTCGACGAGGTCCTTGGCCTCCTTCAGGCCCAGCGAGGTCAGCTCACGCACGACCTTGATGACCTGGATCTTCTTCTCGCCGGCGCCCGTGAGGATGACGTCGAACTCGTCCTGCTCCTCGACGGCCTCAGCGGCGGCGGCAGCGCCACCGGCGGCGGCAACGGCGACCGGAGCGGCAGCCTTGACGTCGAACTTCTCCTCGAACGCCTTGACGAACTCGGAGAGCTCGATGAGGGTCAGGGTCTCGAACTGCTCGAGCAGCTCGTCCTGGGACAGCTTCGCCATGATGGCGTCCTTCCACTAAGTCGGCAGGTGCCGGGTGTATATGAAGGCGGGCGTACGGGCCCGCTGCGAGCCGTGGAGCGGAGGGTTACTCCGCCACCTCGGCGTCGGCGGGAGCCGGCGTACCGGCACCGCCCTGCTCGACCTTGGCGCGAAGCGCGTCCGCGGTGCGGACGAACTCCGACAGCGGGGCCTGGAAAGTCGCCGCGGCCTTGGCCATCGACGCCTTGATTCCACCGGCCACCTTGGCGAGCAGAACCTCGCGGGACTCGAGGTCCGCGAGCTTCTTGATCTCATCCGCGGTCAGCGCCTTACCGTCAAGGACACCGCCCTTGATGATGAGGTTGGGGTTGTCCTTGGCGAAGTCACGAAGACCCTTCGCCGACTCCACCGGGTCACCGGTGACGAAGGCAACCGCCGTCGGACCTGCGAACAGGTCGTCCAGCGTGTTGATCCCGGCCTCGTTGGCCGCAATCTTGGTCAGCGTGTTCTTCACCACGGCGTACTGGGCGTTCTCACCGAGCGAACGGCGCAGCTGCTTGAGCTGTGCCACGGTGAGACCCCGGTACTCGGTCAGCACAGCGGCGTTCGAGCTGCGGAACTGATCCGCGAGCTCGGCTACCGCGGCAGCCTTGTCGGGCCTTGCCATGAGCGTCGGCCTCCTTCCGGGTGATGAGGACCGCTCAGAAGGGGCCGGGAAAGACGAAACGCCCCGGCGCAGGCGCCAGGGCGTAGCTCGACCGAACGAAGTCCGGGAGCTTTCCACAGTCACCTGCGCAGGTCGCCCGTACTCAACGGATCCTTCGGTCGCTGTTCCCTCTTGCGAGAGCACAGCAACGACCAGCGGTCTTTGGCTTCTGTAGGAGAGTACGCGACCGGGGTCGCGCCGAGCAAATCCGTCCCTCTTCGGGCGGTGCGGGAGGTTTAGCTCGCGCCCGAACCGGCCCCCTGCTGCTGCTTCACGAGATCGGTGAAGTCGACCGTGTCGCCGGCCGGGGGCTTCTCGACCGAGACCTCGGTGCCGTAGTCGCTGTAGTACACCGTCGAATTGAGCTCGCCGGTCTTCATCTGGCCGCGCTCGGTCTTCTTGACCAGCAGGTTGTTCTCGTCGACCCAGATGTCGACCTTCTCCGTGGTGATCCCGGCATCGCTCAGCTGCTTCTTCAGCTGGTCGAGCTGGTCGGCATCGAGCGCGGAATTCTTCGCGGTCAGTTCGGCGACGTCGACGGTGCCGGAGTAGTGCGTGGCGGAGACCCCGCGTACGTCCTCCTGGCCGACCTTCTTCACGTCACCGGAGGCCAGCAGAGACTTCACACCCTGGTCGGGGGTGGTGTTCTGCATCTGCTGCTTCATCGCCTCGCCGGAGGCGCCCGCGAGCTTGGCGAGGTCGGCGTAGCCGTAGTTGATCCAGTGCTTGCCGCCGGCCTGCTTGGCGAAGGCGTCGCCCATGTTGACGACGTAGCCGTCCTTGAAATAGCGGGCCTGCATCGTGCCGCTGGCACCGTTCTGCTTCATGGCGTCCGCCATGCTGCCGCCGGTGTACGTGATCTCCATGGTGCCGGTGAGACCGTCGGTCCAGTCGATGGTGCCGCTCTGCTTCATGGACATGGTGGTGCCCATCTGGGTGGTGCCCTCGACCTTCGCCGAGCTCTCCCCACCGGTCTTCTTCTGTACGTCGCGCAACGCGGCGATGGGGTCGGCCTTCACCACGGCGCTGCCGCGGTTGCCGCCGCTGCCGTCCGATCCCCCGCAGGCCGCGACCGACGTAAGCGCCGCCCCCACCGCTATCGACAGACTCAAACGTCGCACGGTACTGGTCCTCATGTCCGCTTCCACCCCTCGTTCGGCTCTCGAAGCCTCACGCTAACGCACAGCTCCGACACAGCCACCGGTTACATACGGATACGAGGACGGGCCCCGCACCTCGAAAGGTTGCGGGGCCCGTCAATGTCACACGTGACGCGGCTTGCTGCCGAGCGCTGAGGCTCAGACGGCGGCCGGGTCCTCCTCGACGAGGAGGTTACGGGTGCGGTTGGCGTCCAGCGGGATGCCGGGGCCCATCGTGGTGGCCAGGGTGGCCTTCTTGATGTAGCGGCCCTTGGCGGCGGACGGCTTCAGACGGAGGATCTCCTCCAGCGCCGCTGCGTAGTTCTCCACCAGCTTGGTGTCGTCGAACGAGACCTTGCCGATGATGAAGTGCAGGTTCGAGTGCTTGTCGACGCGGAACTCGATCTTGCCGCCCTTGATGTCGTTGACAGCCTTCGCGACATCGGGGGTGACGGTGCCGGTCTTCGGGTTCGGCATCAGACCACGCGGACCGAGCACCCGGCCGAGGCGGCCGACCTTGCCCATGAGGTCCGGGGTGGCGACGACGGCGTCGAAGTCCAGACGGCCCTTCGCCACCTCGTCGATGAGCTCGTCGGCGCCGACGATGTCGGCGCCCGCGGCTTCCGCGGCCGCAGCACGGTCACCGGTCGCGAAGACCAGGACCCGGGCGGTCTTGCCGGTGCCGTGCGGGAGGTTCACGGTGCCACGGACCATCTGGTCGGCCTTGCGAGGGTCAACGCCCAGGCAGAACGCGACCTCGACGGTGCCGTCGAACTTGGTGGAGGCGGTCTCCTTGGCGAGACGGACGGCCTCGAGCGGGGCGTAGTTGCGCGCCCGGTCGATCTTGGCGTCCGCAGCGCGGAGGTTCTTGCTGCGCTTCACTTCTACTCCTGTGGTTTCAGGGTGTGGAGTCGTGGTGCGGGCCAGCGCTTGGCCCTACCACTGAGGACGTGAGGGGCTGAATCAGCCTTCGACCGTGATGCCCATCGAACGGGCGGTGCCAGCGATGATCTTCGACGCGGCGTCGAGGTCGTTGGCGTTCAGGTCGGGGAGCTTCGTCGTGGCGATCTCACGGACCTGGGCAGCCGTCAGCTTGGCGACCTTGGTCTTGTGCGGCTCGCCGGAGCCCTTCTCCACGCCCGCGGCCTTGAGGATCAGCTTCGCGGCCGGCGGAGTCTTGGTGACGAAGGTGAAGGAACGGTCTTCGTAGACCGTGATCTCCACCGGCACGACCATGCCACGCTGCGACTCGGTCGCGGCGTTGTAGGCCTTGCAGAATTCCATGATGTTGACGCCGTGCTGGCCGAGCGCGGGGCCGACCGGCGGGGCCGGGTTGGCCGCACCGGCGTTGATCTGGAGCTTGATAAGCCCCGTGACCTTCTTCTTCTTGGGAGGCATTGCTCTCTCCGGGTCCTAGTGAGAGTTTTTCGCCGCCGTCCGGTCATCCGGATGGAGGCATACCGCACAACGATAACGGGTATAGCTGCGCGACCAAAAACCGAGCAGGTCAGACCGGCTGTGAAGCCGGTCTGACCTGCTGGGTAGGCATGTGTCCAGAAACTGGCGGGAAGCCGCTAGTTCTTCTGGATCTGGTCGAAGCTGAGCTCGACCGGCGTCTCGCGGCCGAAGATCTCGACGAGACCCTTGACCTTCTTCGAGTCCGCGTTGATCTCGTTGATCGTCGCCTGCAGCGTCGCGAACGGGCCGTCGGTGACGGTGACCGAGTCGCCCACCTCGAAGTCGAGCACCTGCACCTCGACCTTGCGGGACGGAACCGGCTTGCCCTCGGCCTCGGCGGCCTCGCGGGCGGCCTTCTCCTCGGCCTCCGGGGCGAGCATCTTGACGATCTCGTCCAGGGTCAGCGGGTACGGGTCGTAGGCGTTGCCCACGAAGCCGGTGACGCCGGGGGTGTTACGGACGACGCCCCAGGACTCGTTCGTCAGGTCCATGCGCACCAGGACATAGCCCGGGAGCTTGTTCTGGCGGACGTTCTTGCGCTCGCCGTTCTTGATCTGGACGATCTCTTCCTCGGGCACTTCGGCCTGGTAGATGAACTCCTCGACGTTGAGCGAGACGGCGCGCTGCTCCAGGTTGGCCTTCACGCGCTTCTCGTAACCGGCGTACGTGTGGATGACGTACCACTCGCCGGGAAGGCCGCGCAGCTCCTCGCGCAGGGCGGTGACGGCGTCGACGGGGGCGGCCGGCTCGGCCTCTTCCCCGGCTTCCTCGTCGTCGTCCTCGGCGGGCTCGTCGTCGTTCTCGGAACCGGCGTCGCCCTCGGCGGGCTCGTCGTCGTTCTCGGAACCGGCGTCGGCCTCCGCGGCCTCGTCGTCGTCCTCGGTGTGCAGGGCGGCCTGCTCGGCGGGCTCACCTGCGGCGGCGTCGGCAGCTTCGGCCTGGTCCGGCTCCTCGGCGTCCGCCCCCTCGACGATGTCGAGCTCGTCCTCGGCGGACTCGAAGGCGCCCGCCGTCGGCTCGACGGCGTCGTTCAGGTTCGGGTCAGACACGGTGGCTGCTTCTTCCTGGATACAAATGGGTGGAACATGCGAAAGGGGCGCCCATGAGGCGCCCTCCGCGGGATCAGCCGAAGACGTACTTGATGACCCGCTGGAATCCGAAGTCAATCACGGTCACCAGACCAATCATGACGACGACGAAGACAATCACCACTGAGGTGTATGTCGTCAGCTGATTACGAGTCGGCCAGACAACCTTGCGCAACTCGGCGACGATCTGGCGGTAGAACAGCGCGAGGCGGCCCAGAGGACCCTTCTTGCCGCGCTTGCCGCCCTTCCGGGCCTTCTTCTTCGACTCGGGCACTTCATCCTCGGCATCAGGCATGTCGATGGAGCCCACGGCGTCCGTCACGCTTCTCACCTGATTCCGGGTCATGGCCGTGCCGCGCCCGGTGGAGCCGCACGGCGGTGCATTGAAGTACGTACATGCGCACACATCCTGGCGAAGGAGTGTGTAGCAGGGCCGGAGGGACTTGAACCCCCAACCGCTGGTTTTGGAGACCAGTGCTCTACCAATTGAGCTACGACCCTTTGTGGTTTCCACCAACCTACCGCATCTTCCCCGATGCTCCGGGTGCAGGAACGGTGCGGCTGGTGAAGGCCAACGACAGGTGAGTGTACGTGTTCAGCGGCCCGGCGTCGAACAGATAGCTCCCGACAACTCCTGGTCGCATGTTGTCCACATGCTGTCCGAGTCCTGTCCGGTCCCTGAAACCCCTGTGCCGACAGGGATTGCGGTCTGGGACCATGGGGGCCATGAGCGCTGCAACTTCTCCCTCCGAGCGCCGGGTCTCCGCCCGCATCGGTGCAATCTCCGAGTCCGCCACCCTCGCCGTCGACGCCAAGGCCAAGGCCCTCAAGGCCGCCGGCCGTCCGGTGATCGGCTTCGGTGCCGGTGAGCCCGACTTCCCGACCCCCGGCTACATCGTCGAGGCCGCGGTCGAGGCCTGCCGCAACCCGAAGTACCACCGTTACACCCCGGCGGGAGGGCTCCCGGAGCTCAAGGCCGCCATCGCGGAGAAGACGCTGCGCGACTCCGGCTACGAGGTCGACGCCTCCCGGATCCTGGTGACCAACGGCGGCAAGCAGGCCATCTACCAGGCGTTCGCCGCGATCCTCGACCCGGGCGACGAGGTCATCGTCCCGGCTCCGTACTGGACCACCTACCCCGAGTCCATCCGTCTCGCCGGCGGTGTCCCGGTGGAGGTCGTGGCCGACGAGACGACCGGTTACCGGGTCTCCGTCGAGCAGCTGGAGGCCGCGCGCACCGAGCGTACGAAGGTCGTCCTGTTCGTCTCCCCGTCGAACCCGACCGGTGCGGTGTACAGCGAGGCCGACGCCAAGGCGATCGGCGAGTGGGCCGTCGAGCACGGCCTGTGGGTGCTCACCGACGAGATCTACGAGCACCTGGTCTACGGCGACGCGAAGTTCACCTCGCTGCCGGCACTCGTTCCCGCGCTGCGCGACAAGTGCATCGTGGTCAACGGCGTCGCCAAGACGTACGCGATGACCGGCTGGCGGGTGGGCTGGCTCATCGGCCCGAAGGACGTGGTCAAGGCCGCGACCAACCTGCAGTCGCACGCCACGTCCAACGTCTCCAACGTCGCCCAGGTCGCCGCGCTGGCCGCCGTCTCCGGGGACCTGGACGCGGTCGCCGAGATGCGGACCGCGTTCGACCGGCGCCGGCAGACCATCGTCCGGATGCTCAACGAGATCGACGGCGTGCTGTGCCCGGAGCCCGAGGGCGCGTTCTACGCGTACCCCTCGGTCAAGGAGCTGCTCGGCAAGGAGATCCGCGGCAAGCGCCCGGCCACCTCGGTCGAGCTGGCGGCGCTGATCCTGGACGAGGCCGAGGTCGCGGTCGTACCGGGCGAGGCCTTCGGCACGCCGGGCTACCTGCGGCTCTCGTACGCCCTGGGCGACGACGACCTCGTCGAGGGCGTCTCGCGGCTCCAGAAGCTGCTGGGCGAGGCCAAGGCCTGACGTTCCGTGTTGCACATAAGCGGGCTCCCGGCCGAGCCGGGAGCCCGCTTATGCGTTCAGGCAAGCGCTCGTTCGATGAATCCGGCTGCCTGGGCCGAGATCCTTGCGGCAGGATCTTCGAGTGACTCCTCCCCCAACAACAGGGGGCTTCTCATTCGGCCTGATGATCGGCCTCGTGACGGACAAGCCCTGCCCGATGCCTTTCGGCACAGTGCGG
Organism: Streptomyces sp. NBC_01224; assembly: GCF_036002945.1. Taxonomy (NCBI): domain Bacteria; kingdom Bacillati; phylum Actinomycetota; class Actinomycetes; order Kitasatosporales; family Streptomycetaceae; genus Streptomyces; species Streptomyces sp. NBC_01224. Next base: position 3,824,425 of record NZ_CP108529.1, read on the forward strand.
AGCGTAGCAGCTACAGAAGGTGATCGGACATGGATCGTGACGTCCGGCTGTTGCCCAAGGCCCACCTGCACCTGCATTTCACCGGGTCGATGCGGCCCACGACCCTGCTCGAACTCGCCGACAAGTACGGCGTGCATCTGCCGGAGGCCCTGACCGGCGGCGAGCCGCCCAGGCTGCGGGCCACGGACGAGCGCGGGTGGTTCCGCTTCCAGCGGCTCTACGACATCGCCCGGTCCTGTCTGAGGACCCCCGAGGACATCCGGCGGCTCGTGCGCGAGACGGCCCAGGAGGATGTCGCGGACGGCTCCGGCTGGCTGGAGATCCAGGTCGACCCGACCTCGTACGCCCCGCTTCTCGGCGGGCTGATCCCGGCGATCGAGATCATCCTGGACGCGGTGGACAGCGCGTCGCGCGAGACCGGTCTGCCGATCCGGGTGGTGATCGCGGCGAACCGGATGAAGCACCCGCTGGACGCCCGGACCCTGGCGCGGCTCGCGGTGCGGTACGCGGACCGGGGCGTGGTCGGATTCGGGCTCTCCAACGACGAGCGGCGCGGGATGGCCCGGGACTTCGACCGGGCCTTCGCCATCGCCCGCGACGGCGGTCTGCTGGCGGCCCCGCACGGCGGCGAGCTGGCCGGCCCTTCGAGCGTGCGGGACTGTCTGGACGATCTCGACGCGGCCCGGATCGGGCACGGCGTACGGGCCGCCGAGGATCCCCGGCTGTTGCGCAGGCTGGCGGAGCGGGGAGTGACCTGCGAGGTGTGCCCGGCGTCGAACGTGGCACTGGGCGTCTATGAGAAGCCCGCAGACGTACCCCTGCGCACTTTGTTCGAGGCCGGGGTGCCGATGGCGCTGGGCGCGGACGATCCGCTGCTCTTCGGCTCGCGGCTGGCCGCACAGTACGACCTCGTACGGCACCACCACGCGTTCACGGACGAGGAGCTGGCGGAACTGGCCCGGCAGTCGGTGCGGGGCTCCGCGGCTCCGGCCGCGGTACGGACGGAGCTCCTGGCGGGCATCGATGACTGGCTGTCGAAGCCGGCGGGCCAGGAACCTGGTCCGGGATTGTTCTCCCCCGGCCGCCGGACGGGCCCGGCCTACGCCCCGACGCCCTGTATGAGCGTCCTGGCCACGGACGCGGCGAACGCGTCGAGGGACTGCGGCGGCCCCCCGCCCTCCGTGGCCTCGTAGGCGAACGCCCGCTGCGCGCAGGCCCCCAGGAGCAGCGACGCGGCCGCATAGGTGTCCACGTCGGCCCGCACCCGCCCGGCGGCCTGCTCGGAGCGCAGATACGCGTCCAGGCCGCGGATGGGCATGTGCGGGCCGGTGCCCAGCTCCCTCATCGCCGCGTTGTGGCGTTCTTTGAGCCTGGGCTCGGCGTACAGCGAGGCGGCGATCGGGAAGCTCTGTTCGTAGAAGAGGGCGGCCTGGCGGGCGATCTCGGTGAGGTTCTGCTCAACGGTGCGCTCCCCCACTCCAGGGGTCGCGATGAGCCGCTTCAGCAGCGGGCTGAGCCTGGGCAGCCGCTCTTTGAGCACGGCCACGAACAACTCTTCCTTGCTGGGGAAGTGCTTGTAGAGCGCGGCCTCCGAGCAGCCTGCGGCTCTGGCGATCTCCTTGGTGGTGGCACGGGCCAGGCCGATGGTGAGCATCAGCTGATGGGCGGCGTCGATGATGCGGACGCGGGCCGGCTTCTGCTCCATGTGCACTCCAATGAAGCTTGACGAGGTGGTGAGTATCCGCTCACTCTAGAGGTGAGTGAATACTTACTCACCCCTGGGAGGGTGCGCAATGAGGATCACGGTGTTCGGTGCGACAGGCGGCGTCGGTCGGGAAATCGTCCGCCAGGCGGTGGCGGCGGGCCATGAAGTGACGGCGGTGGTCCGCGATCCGGCTCGACTGCCCGTCCCGCTCTCCGCCGTACAGGTCCACACGGCGGCGCGCATCGACGACCCGGAGGCGCTGCGCGAGGCGGTCGCGGGCCGGGACGCGGTGCTTTCCGGTCTCGGCTCGCGCGGCCGGAAGGCCGACGGGATCGCCGAGCGGCTCACCCGGTCGGTGCTGCGGGCGATGGAGGCCGAGGGGACCCGGCGGCTGCTGGTGGTCAGCGCGGCCCCGGTCGCACCGAAGCCCGCGGACGACCCGCTGCTGGACCGGATGATGCTGAAGGCGATCGGGGCGATCCTCAAGGAGGTCTACGCGGACCTGACGCTGATGGAGGCCGCACTGGCCCGCAGCGCGACGGACTGGACGTCCGTACGGCCGCCGAAGCTCACCAACGGGCCGCTGACGGGGACGTACCGCACGGTCTACGGCAGCAACCCACGCAGCGGCCGGTCCATCTCGCGGGCCGACGTGGCGCACGCGATGCTGGCGCTGATCGACGATCCGGCGGCGGTGAAGCAGGGCGTGGGCGTGGCGTACTGAGCGGCGCGCCTGCTACAGGCTCACGCCGACCGTCACGGGTTCGTTGACGAGCGTGACGCCGAATGCCTCGTGGACCCCGGCGACGACCTCACGGGCGAGCGCGAGGAGATCCTCGGTGGTCGCGCCGCCGCGGTTGGTGAGCGCGAGGGTGTGCTTGGTGGAGATACGGGCCGGTCCCGTGCCGTATCCCTTGGTGAAACCGGCCTTGTCGATGAGCCAGGCCGCGGAGGTCTTGGTGCGTCCCCCGTCCGCGGGGAAGGCGGGTGGCGTCACCTCGGGGCCCAGCCGGTCCTTGGCGCGGGCGAGGAACGCCTCGTACTCCGCCTCCTCCAGGATCGGGTTGGTGAAGAAGGAACCGGCCGACCAGGAGTCGTGGTCCTCCGGGTCCAGCACCATGCCCTTGCCGGCGCGGAGCCTGAGCACGGTTTCGCGGGCGGCCGCGGCGGGCACGCGCTCGCCCTGTTCGACGCCCATGGCGCGGGCCGTCTCGGGGTACTTCAGGGGCGCGGACAGACCGCCCGCCTCTTCCAGCTCGAAGCGGACACGCAGCACCACGAAGCGGTCGGGTTCTGCCTTGAAGCGACTGTGCCGGTACGAGAATGCGCACTCGGCGTTCGGGATGGTGACTGTTTCGCGGGTGTACCGGTCGTAGGCGACGACCTCCGTGATGGTGGAGGACACCTCCTGGCCGTAGGCGCCCACGTTCTGGATCGGCGTCGCCCCCGCGGAGCCCGGAATTCCGGCCAGGCACTCGATGCCTGCGAGACCGGCTTCGACGGTGCGGGCGACGGCGTCCGTCCAGACCTCCCCGGCGGCCAGTTCCAGCGTCGTACCGTCCAGGGCGAAGCCCTCGGTCGCGATGCGCAGGGCGGTGCCGTCGAAGCCCTTGTCGCCGATGACCAGGTTGCTGCCGCCGCCGATGACGAGGAGCGGGGTGCCGCTCTCGTCGGCCTCCCGCACGGCTTCGATCACCTCGGCGTCGGTCGTCGCCGTGAGAAGGCGGGCGGCGGGGCCGCCGAGCCGGAAGGTGGTCAGGGGGGCGAGGGGGGCGTCGTGGAGTTCCTGCACGGGGACAAGAGTACGGTCCGTGGCCCCGCCGCTCGGGCGGGGCCACGGACCGTACACGCGCAGCCGTGGCTCAGGCTGCGGTCAGGATGCGCTCCTCGGCTGCCTCGGGCCCTGGGGCGGCCGCACTGCGGCGGCCGGGGATCAGCAGGGCGACCAGGGCGGCCAGCGCCACCGCACCGGCGCCGATCCACACCGCCGGAACGGTCCCGTCCGTGAAGGACTGCGCGGAGTCGTAACCGCCCTGCGAGGAGAAGACGGTGGCGAGCACGGCGACCCCGAGGGATCCGCCGACCTCACGCAGGGCGTTGTTGGCGCCCGAGGCGATGCCCTGCTCGGCGGGGCGGACGCTGGACATCACGAGGCTGGCGGCGGGCGCGAAGTACAGGGCCATGCCGACGCCGCCGACGATCAGACCGGGCAGTTGCGAGGCGTACGAGGCATCGGGGCCGAGAGCCATCGCGAAGAAGGCGAGGCCGACCGCCTGGAGCACGAGCCCGGCCACCACCACGGGCCGACCGCCGAAGCGGTCGGAGAGCATCCCCGCGACGGGCGCGACCAGCATCGGCATTCCGGTCCAGGGCAGCATCCGCAGACCGGCCTCGGTGGGCGAGTAGCCCAGCACGCCCTGGAAGTACTGGCTGAGCAGGAAGATCGACCCGAACATCCCGAGGAACATCAGCAGGCCGGCCATGTTGATCCCGAAGAACGCACGGCTGCGGAAGAGCCGCATGGGCAGCATCGGGTTCTTCGCGTGGAAGCCGTGGTGGATGAATCCGCCGATGAGCGCGGCGCCGGCGAACAGGGCCGTGAGGACGGTGGGGCTGGTCCAGCCGTCGGAGTTGGCGTTGACCAAGCCGTAGACGATGCCGAAGAGTCCGGCGCTGACCAGGAGCGTGCCGGGTATGTCGAGCCGCGAGTCCGGCGCGTGCGACTCCGCCAGGCGCAGCCGCGCCAGCGGCAGCAGGACCAGACCGATCGGGACGTTCAGCCAGAAGATCCACTGCCAGGACAGGTGCTCGGTGAGGCTGCCGCCGATCAGCGGTCCGCTGGCCACGGCCAGTCCGGTGACGGCGCCGAAGATGCCGAGCGCGGCACCGCGGCGTGCGGGCGGCACGGCGGCCGTGAGCAGCGTGAGCGTCAGCGGCATCATGATCGCGGCGCCCACGCCCTGGACGGCTCGGAAGGCGATCAGTTCGTTGATCCCGGGCGAGAGTGCTGCCGCGGCGGAGGCACCTGTGAAGACGGTGAGCCCGGCGAGGAAGAGCCGACGCCGGCCGAACCGGTCGCCGAGGGCTGCCCCGAGCATCAGCAGCACGGCGAAGGTGAGGGTGTACGCGTTCACCGTCCATTCGAGCTCCGCCAGTTCGCCGCCGAGGCTCTTGCGGATGGAGGGCAGGGCGGTGGTGACGACGAGGTTGTCGAGGGCCGCCATGAATCCGGCGACGCTGGTGATGACAAGGGCCCAGACCGCTCCTGAGCGACCTGCCGTGTGCTGGTTCACTGCTCCCCCTGGGGGTTAGTTATCAATGACTAACTTCTCTGGGCAGAAAACCGGACAGAACCCGGGTCGCACTGTTCAGGCGATCGGCCTGGCCGAGTCATAGAACCCCGACCAGACCCTGTGACCGGCCGGGAAGCCGAGCGAGGTCAGCGTGTTGACGAGCATGGCGTACGCGAGGAACGTCGTCGTCTCATTGACCTCGGCGCCGAGCACGGGATGGATCTCGTCCCACATCTGCAGCCAGCCGGCGCGAGCCGACTCGCCGAACTCGTGATCCCCCGAGGCCTCGGCCGCCGCGACGGCCGCGTACATCTGCATCTGCATGAGCAGCTTGTCCGGATCGTCGACGATCAGACGCTGATACGCAGTGGCCATGGCATGCAGCGCCTCTTCGCCCTCAAGCCCTTCGGCCGCATCGGAGAAGACCTTCCGGGTGTCCGCGAGACAGCGGTCGGCGGCGGCGAGGAACATGGCCTGCTTGTTGGGGAAGAGGCGGAACAGGTACGGCTGCGAGACGCCGACGCGCTTGGCGATCGCCTCGGTGGAGGTGGCGGCGTAGCCGCCTCGGGCGAACTCGGTGATCGCCGCACGAATGACGCTCTCGCGCCGCTCTTCCGCACTCATCCTTGCCATGCCACTAAGTTAGTAGTCAATCACTAACTTCGTCAACCGGTACGCCGGGAGGGGCAGGTGCAAGAAACACGTAAGGGGCACCGCCCTATGGACGGTGCCCCTTACGCCGCACTCAACGGCTTCAGCCGAGCCGCACCACCGCACGGGACATGCCCAGCACCTTCTTGCCCTCGCTCATGGCCGTCAGGTCCACCCGCACCTGCTTGTCGTCCAGCAGGGCGGCCACCTTGGCGCTGACCTCGATCAGGGCGCCCTTGTCGTCGTTCGGCACGACAACCGGCTTGGTGAACCGCACTCCGTACTCGATGACCGCGCCCGGGTCGCCGACCCAGTCCGTGACCACCCGGATCGCCTCGGCCATGGTGAACATGCCGTGCGCGATCACATCCGGCAGTCCGACCTCGCGGGCGAACTTCTCGTTCCAGTGGATCGGGTTGAAGTCACCGGAAGCGCCTGCGTACTGCACCAGCGTCGCCCGGCTCACCGGGAAGGACTGCGCCGGCAGCTCCGTACCGACCTCGACCGACTCGTAAGCAACCTTCGCCGTCATCACGCCTCCTCGGCGGCGCGCGCCACCAGCTTCGTCCACGCGGTCACGACGTGCTCACCGGATTCGTCGTGGACCTCGCCACGGATATCCAGGACGTCGTTGCCCGCCAGGGACTTGATGCCCTCGATCGTCGAGGTGACCGTCAGCCGGTCCCCCGCCCGCACGGGGCGCACATAGGCGAACTTCTGGTCCCCGTGCACCACGCGGCTGTAATCCAGGCCCAGCTGCGGGTCCTGCACCACCTGTCCCGCGGCCTTGAAGGTGATCGAGAAGACGAACGTCGGCGGCGCGATCACATCGCTGTGGCCGAGCGCCTTGGCGGCCTCGGGGTCGACGTACACCGGATTCGTGTCGCCCACCGCCTCGGCGAACTCGCGAATCTTCTCCCGGCCGACCTCGTACGGCGGGGTGGGCGGATAGATCCGCCCCACGAAGGACTGGTCGAGCGCCATGAGCTCGCTACCTCCTGATGAAAGTTGAAAAGGCCGAAGGACAGCCCCCATACAACGACACGAGGCCGCCCCCAGTGGGGACGGCCTCGTGTACGAGCCTGTTTCAGCGCGTTTCGCGGTGCGCAGTGTGAGAGTTGCAGCGCGGGCAGTGCTTCTTCATCTCAAGACGGTCCGGGTTGTTACGCCGGTTCTTCTTGGTGATGTAGTTCCGCTCCTTGCACTCCACGCAGGCCAGCGTGATCTTCGGGCGGACGTCGGTGGCAGCCACGTGAGTGCTCCTTGGACGGACGGATGGACGGATGAACGCAAAAAAGAGTAGCCGATCGAAGGACCGACCCCACAATCGGCTACCGTAAGTAGCGGTGACCGGACTTGAACCGGTGACACAGCGATTATGAGCCGCTTGCTCTACCGACTGAGCTACACCGCTTTGATGACGAGTCCCCCCGCCGAAGCGGGGTTTCCCGATCACCAGAGCCCCAATGCGGAATCGAACCGCAGACCTTCTCCTTACCATGGAGACGCTCTACCGACTGAGCTATTGGGGCGAGCGATGAAGACATTACACGGTCGGTCGCCGATCGCCCAAATCCGTTTCGAAGCCCCGACCTGCGCCCTTGATCGAGACCCCGCCGATCCCCAGACCGGCGGCCTTCCGGCCCGCCCACCAGCTGCTTCAACAGCGCCTCGGCCACCGGTTGAGCCACCGCGGCCCCAGCCGTACACCCGTGCCCCGGATACCCCTCAGGGCCACACCGGTACGACTATTTCGCTCCTCCTCGAACCGGACCGAACACACCCCTAGGCTCGACTCACTCTGCGTGATCTTGTACCCCTTCCCAGGAGCGCGATGCCCGACAGCCAGCCGCGACGGCCGGACGACGACGCCGACGCGACCAGCAGCCCCGACACCGCCGCCACCGCCGAGACCGGCACCCTGGTGCTCTGCGGCGCCCGTCTCACCGACGGCCGCATCGTGGACGTACGGCTCGGCGGCAGCCGCATCGAGGCCGTCGGCACCGCGGGCAGCCTGACCGCACCGGGCCCGCGGGTGGACCTGCGCGGCTACCTGCTGCTCCCCGCCCCCGCCGAGCCCCACGCCCACAGCGACACCGCGCTCACCGCGCACGGTGCGGGCCCCGACAGTCCGGGACCCGTGTCGCACCGCCGGGAGGACATCCAGCGCCGCGCCACCGAGGCCTCCCTGCTGCAGCTCGGCCACGGCGCCACCGCACTGCGCACACACGTGCGGATCGGGGACGTCCAGGGCCTCACCTCCCTCGAAGCCGTACTGCAGGCACGCCGCTCGCTGCGCGGACTCGCCGAGCTGACCCCCGTCGCCGTACCCCGCCTGCTCACCGGCGTCGCGGGCGCCGACAACCTGGCCATGCTGCGTGACGCCGTGAAGATGGGGGCCGGCGCGGTCGGCGGCTGCCCCGACCTCGACCCGGATCCGGCGGGCTACGCGGAAGCCGTCCTGGAGATCGCCGCCGAACAGGGCTGCCCCGTCGATCTGCACACGGACGGTGACGATCCGGCCCGGCTCGGCCGACTGGCCGCCATGGCGGGCGGGCTGCGGCCCGGTGTCTCCATCGGCCCGTGCGTCGGCCTCGCGCGGCTTCCTCCTCAGGCAGCGGCCCGCGCCGCCGACCAGCTCGCCGCGGCCGAAGTGACGGTGATCTGCCTTCCCCAGGGCGGCTGCTGCGGGGTGGAAGGCCGGGGCACCGCCCCCGTACGACTGCTGCGGGCGGCCGGAGTACGGGTCGCGGCGGGCAGCGGAGCGCTGCGGGACGTCGCAAACCCTGTGGGCCGCGGGGATCCGCTGGAGGCCGCCTACCTGCTGGCCTCGCAGAGCGGGATGCGGGCCGACGAGGCGTACGAGGCGGTCTCCTCGGTCGCGAGGAAGGCGATGGGGCTGCCCGAGGTCAGGGTCGAGGCCGGCTTCCCGGCCGAGCTGCTCGCCGTACGCGGGGAGCAGCTCTCGGGCGTGCTGTCGCTCGCCTACAGCCGGGTCGTGGTGCATCGCGGCCGGGTCGTGACGCGGACGAGTGCGGTGCGCGAGTACTGCGACTCGGAGACCGTCGTCGCCCTCGGTCTGCCCCGCCAGGCCCGGCCGGATTCCGGTCCCTGCGGCGGGCCCTGAGCGCGTGGGCCCGCTGCGGCGTACGGTCGTGACCATGCGCATTGTCATCGCAGGTGGACATGGTCAGATCGCGCTGCGGCTGGAGCGACTGCTCGCCGCGCGCGGGGACGAGGCCGTAGGCGTCATCCGGAATCCGCAACAGAGCGAGGACCTCCGGGCCGCAGGCGCCGAGCCGGTCGTCCTGGATCTCGAATCGGCCTCCGTCGAGGAGGTGGCGGAGGTGCTGCGTGGCGCCGACGCAGCGGTCTTCGCGGCCGGTGCGGGCCCGAACAGCGGCTCGGAACGCAAGGAGACGGTGGATCGCGGCGCGGCGGTGCTGTTCGCGGACGCGGCGGAACGGGCAGGCGTACGGCGTTATGTAGTGGTCTCGTCGATGGGCGCCGACCCCGACCACCCGGGCGACGAGGTCTTCGACGCCTACCTGCGGGCGAAGGGCGCGGCGGACGCGTACGTGCGCTCCAGGACCGCACTCGACTGGACGATCCTGCGCCCCGGAATGCTGACGAACGACGCGGGCACGGGGATGGTCCTCCTGACCGCCTCGACCGGCCGCGGACCGGTGCCGCGCGACGATGTGGCGGCGGCGCTGCTGGAGCTGCTGGAGACCCCGGCGACGGCGGGGCTGACCCTGGAACTCATCTCGGGGAACATGCCAGTGTCGGTCGCCGTGAAGGACGTGGCGGGGAACTGAGCCGTTGGTTCGGCTTTCCGACGACTGCACGGCCGGTCCGTGGCGGCGGCCCGCCGCCACGGTTCAGCCGCCCGGCGCCGGGCGGACCGTGATGCCGTGGCGCTCCAGCAGGGCGGCGGTGACGCCGTCGCCCTCGCGGAACTCGCCCGTGAACGTACCGTCATAGACCGTGCCACGCCCGCAGGAAGGGCTGCGCGCCATCAGCAGCGCCTCGGTGCACCCGGCCCTGCGCGCGGCCTCCAGCGCCCGCCGGGCGCCGTCCACGAACTCCTCCGTCACGTCGTGCCCGGTGTCGTCGACGACGCGGGCGCGACCGTCCAGCACGTCGTGGCCGTCGCCGCCGACGATCTCGGCGGGGCGGCGCGGGGTGGGCAGTCCGGCCGCGACCTCGGGACAGAAGGCGACGGGGTGGCGGTCCCCGATGGCCTCAGTCACTGCGGCGGAGGCCTTGCCGCGGCCGTCGAAGCGGCAGGGCACGCCGTGCAGACAGGCGCTGACCAGCACAGATTCCATGTTCACGAGCCTCTTCACGACCCCTCGCAGCAGAAACAAAGAAGGCCCCTGTCCTGGGACAGGGGCCTTGCTATGTGGCGGCGCCAGGGTTCGAACCTGGGTAGGCTGAGCCGGCAGATTTACAGTCTGCTCCCTTTGGCCACTCGGGCACACCGCCGGGGATTGCTGCCGTGAGAACCGCATTTCGGCGGTGCTCCGTGGCAACGACGTAAACGATACCCGATGCCCGGGGGTGCTACGCCACTGGATTGATCAGCGGCCCGATCGGGCGTGGGTGGCTAGGCTTTGATCGGCGGCGCGGGGTCGGCAGGCCCGCAGCCGCCCGTATGCACCCCGTTTCCCAGCACCCCCGATACAAGGAGCCACACGTCATGGCCGACTCCAGTTTCGACATCGTCTCGAAGGTCGAGCGGCAGGAGGTCGACAACGCCCTCAACCAGGCCGCCAAGGAAATCTCGCAGCGTTACGACTTCAAGGGCACCGGCGCCTCGATCTCCTGGTCCGGCGAGAAGATCCTGATGGAGGCGAACGGCGAGGAGCGGGTCAAGGCGATCCTCGACATCTTCCAGTCCAAGCTGATCAAGCGTGGCATCTCGCTGAAGTCTCTGGACGCGGGCGAGCCGCAGCTGTCCGGCAAGGAGTACAAGATCTTCGCCACGATCGAGGAGGGCATCTCCCAGGAGAACGCCAAGAAGGTGGCGAAGATCATTCGCGATGAGGGCCCGAAGGGCGTCAAGGCGCAGGTCCAGGGCGATGAGCTGCGGGTCAGCTCGAAGAGCCGGGACGATCTGCAGGCCGTGCAGGCGCTGCTGAAGGGCCAGGACTTCGACTTCGCCGTGCAGTTCGTGAACTACCGGTAGGTCTCCGGCAGGCCGTGTGCCTTCCGGGCGCGGGGTGGCGCGGAGCCGGATGCGCCGCTCCGCCCCGCACCCGGGATGCGATGTCCGAATACCGCCGGTCGCGGCGGAGCGGGGGACGCAGACTTGTCCATGCCGGACGACGATCCTGTCGATTTCCGGCTTGCCGGGCAAGGAGAGGGACCAGTCATGACCATGTACGCAACGGTCGACAGCCCGCTGGGTGAGCTGCTGCTGGTCGGCGAGGAGGCCACCGGCACGGCCGGCGAAGTCGCGCTCGCCTCACTCTCGCTGCCCGGCCAGAAGGGCGCCGCAGTCGTCCAGGACGGGTGGATCCACGCGCCGGAAGCCTTCGCGGGTATCGCCGCACAGCTGCGGGAGTACTTCGAGGGGCGGCTGACCCACTTCGACATCGTGTACGCGGACGGCCTGGGCACCGCCTTCCAGCGCCGGGTCTGGGCGGCGCTGGACACTGTCCCGTACGGGGAGACCGTGTCGTACGGGCAGATCGCCGAACGGATCGGTACGCCCGGGGCCGGCGTGCGGGCCGTGGGTACGGCGATCGGGCGCAATCCCCTGCTGGTCGTACGGCCATGCCATCGGGTGATCGGCGCGGACGGCGCCTTGCGGGGGTACGCGGGTGGCCTGGAGCGCAAGGAACAGCTTCTGGGGCTAGAGGGCGCCTTGGCGGTGCGCTGACATGTCCGGGCTCTTTCCGAGGCCGCGGGCCGTCGTCGCGCCGGGGGCCGTGCATGTGCCCGATTGGCTTCCGCCGGAGCGCCGACGGGAGTTGGTGGCGGCCTGCCGGGAATGGGCGCGCGGGCCTGTGCCCTTGCGGCACACGGTGGTGCCGGGTGGCGGGGTGATGTCCGTACAGACGGTCTGTCTGGGGTGGCACTGGCAGCCGTACCGGTATTCGCGCACGGCCGACGATGTGAACGGTGCGCGGGTTGCCGACTTCCCCGACTGGCTGGCGGAGTTGGGACGGGAAGCGCTGGCCGAGGCGTACGGGGACGAGAGCCCGGCGGCCCGGATGTACGCGCCGGACGCCGCCCTCATCAACTTCTACGACGGCGCGGCGCGGATGGGCATGCACCAGGACAAGGAGGAACGGTCCGGCGCTCCGGTGGTGTCACTCAGCATCGGCGACACCTGTGTCTTCCGCTTCGGGAACACGGAGAACCGTGGAAAGCCCTACACGGATGTGGAGTTGGCCTCCGGTGACCTGTTCGTCTTCGGCGGGCCTTCACGCTTCGCGTTCCACGGCGTACCGAAGGTCCGTCCGGGGACGGCCGATCCTGCGACGGGGATGAGCCGTGGCCGGCTCAATCTGACCCTGCGCGAGACCGGGTTGGGCACCCCATCCGCTGACGGGCGTCAGCGGCGTTCGCGGGAGTTCCCGAAGAGCAGCCGGTAGAGGATCAGCAGGACCAGCGAACCGCCGACGGCCGCGACCCAAGTGGCCGTGTCGTAGAAGTCGTTGGAGATCGGCCGGTCGAGGAAGCGCGACGATATCCAGCCGCCGAGGAAGGCACCGATGATCCCTATGAGGGTGGTGCCGACCAGGCCGCCCGGGTCGCGGCCCGGGAGCAGGACCTTGGCGATGGCGCCGGCAAGCAGTCCGAGAATGATCCAGCCAATGATGCTCATGCGTGCGAACCTACCCGTCACTCGGTCTTGGAATCCAAGACGTTCCTGCCGGTCGGGTGGTTGCAGTGCGCGGTCTGCGAACGGGCCGCACCCGCCTGTCCATGGGTCATGCGCGGGCGCTGAAATCCGGCCAGGGTGCCATGTCGGCCCCTTCGTCCTCGGACTCCTCGGAGTACCACGCAGTGCCGTCCAGCCAGCTGCGCAGCCATTGTGCGAGGTCGGGCTGGTCCACGTACCAGGCGTGCTCCGGCTCGTCGGCGTTCGGCTCGAAGAGCAGCACCGTGGTGTGTTCGCTGCGGCAGTCCACGCAGGAGAACATCCCGCAGCCCAGGCTGCATATCGGCAGCACGCCCTCCGGCCACGGCCACTCGCCCTCCTCGGTTGCTCTCCGACGGTGGGCGAGATACTGCGCGACGACGGACTCCTCCCCGTCCGGAGCCCGGTCGCCGATCAGCGGCATCAGACCGTACTCCGGCCCGAAGCCGCCGTTGGCGATCCGGGTGTACAGGGCGGTGAGCAGCGGCGGCAGGGCAAAGCCGAGGGCGGCTTCGGCACGCGCGACGCCCTCGGCGGTCAGGGGTGCCGGAAGGGGGTACCTGTCCCAGCGCGGGGTGGTGCGTGCGGTCTTCTCCGCGGCTGCCAGCAACTGCTCGGTGTCGTTCATGGGTTCATGGTGGACGACGGCACTGACAGTCAGGCGAGCCCTCTTCGGTTCCGGGACCGATACTGGCTTTGAACAGCCCTGACAGGCGAAACTTGCGGAAGGCTAGTGATCATGAAGCTCGTACAGCTGATCCTGAACGTCTTGTGGGTGGTGTTCTGTGGGTTCTGGATGGCCCTTGGCTACCTGCTCGCCGCGATCATCTGCTTCATCCTGATCGTGACGATCCCGTTCGGCATAGCCTCGCTGAGGATCGCCGGCTATGTGTTGTGGCCATTCGGGCGGACCACCGTGGAGCGGCCCGACGCGGGTGCGCCCTCATGCGTCGGTAACGTGATCTGGCTCATCTTCGCCGGGTGGTGGCTCGCACTGGGGCACCTGATCACGAGCATCCCGCTGTTCGTGTCGATCATCGGAATCCCCTTCGGCTGGGCAAACCTGAAGATGATCCCCATCTCGCTCATGCCGCTGGGCCGAGAGGTGGTCACGACCGATGAAGCGTTCGGAGCCCGCTAGGTCAGTGTGGTGATCCCGCCACGGACGACCCCGATTACCGGCCAGGCCCCAGGCCGTCCATCGCTGCCCCCAGGGGCGCCGACGGCAGTAGGCGGTACCACGCCGGACAGCCGGGCGCACTCCGTCGGCGGCGGTCAGGCCTCGCCGAGGTCGGTACAGTACGCGATCGTCGCATCGTCCGCCGTCACCGCGTGGCGCGCCTCCGCCTGCCGGACACGATGGATGATTTCGGCGGGTCCGCTCGATGCCAAGACGGTCATGACCTCTGGCCAGTCGGCGAGCCGGAACCGGTCCACGATGCGGCTGGCTCCATTGCTGAGCAGGACGGCACCGGTCAGCTCGGAGATCGGACGGCTTCCGGTGATCGCCTCGTCTGCCGCCCGCGGGTCGTCCTTGGCCACCCAGAAGCCGCCCGGCCGGTTCCGGTTGGCACGCAGGTCTCGGAGGACTCGGTGGTACTCATCGGTCCCCTCGGTGGCGGCCTCGAGCGCGGACCGGTACGGCCGACTGATGATCAACTCCCGGGGATCGGAGACGACGAGCGGCCCACCGTCTGCTCTGTCGAGCACGAGGACCGAGTCACCGAGCACCAAGTACTCAATGAGGCCGTCGTACAGGCGCAGGATGGCTACGGTCGCCGACGGACTGATGGGGTCGGCGACGTCGCAGGTGCCCCGGTGATCGTCCGTCGCCTGCTTGATGGCCTCGGCGAGCAGCGCCGAAAGACCGCGGTCCCGCACGAGTGACAGGAGGCTGAGGAGGCTGCCTCCCAGGCGGCCGGCGTACCAGGCCACGCCGTGCCGGCAGATCGATTCGGTACCGGAGATGCCGGCGCCGTCGATCAGCACCGCTGCCGTCGGTAGGGCGCCAGTGAAGTCCTCGTTCGCGTGGCCGGCCCGCGCCGCAGCGCTCGTCATTGTCACCCGCATGCCCTGCCGCCGCCCTCCCGCCGATCAAGGCGTCGACATCAACAACCGCCGACGCGCCTGGGGCGCACACATCTGCTGCCGTGCAGACGCGTCGGGCCCCATGAGCATCTGTCGGACAGATCCTGGCAGCTGTCGTCGTCCCCTGGCAGGGGACGCGCTTCAATGACGGCGTGGGAGCGACGATGAGTACGGGAGAATCAGCAACCGGCTGACGGGGTGCGGCTGCCTGACCGGGCTGGCGATCGCCGTGCTCGTTGTGCCCGGTATTCCTCTGTGGATTCTCTTCGGCCTGCTCTTCTCCGACTTCCACTGGCGGCGTCCGCACGGATCGTCCTCACGGACGATGACCTGCCATCTGCTCCAGGCGTGCGATGCGCTCCGCCATCGGCGGGTGTGTCGAGAACATCTTGGAGATGCCCTGGCCGGGGCGGAAGGGATTCGCGATCATCATGTGGCTCGCGGTCTCGATCCTCGGCTCGGGGGGCAGAGGGAGCTGTTTCGTACCGGCTTCGAGCTTCCGCAGGGCGCTGGCGAGGGCCAGTGGGTCGCCGGTCAGCTGGGCGCCCGAGGCATCCGCCTCGTATTCGCGGGAGCGGCTTACGGCCAGTTGGATGACGGAGGCGGCCAGCGGGCCGAGGATCATGATCAGCAGCATGCCGAGGATGCCGGGGCCCTCGTCGTCGTCGGACCGGCCCACCGGGATCAGCCAGGCGAAGTTGACCAGGAACATGACGACGGAGGCGAGCGCCCCGGCGACGGACGAGATCAGGATGTCGCGGTTGTAGACATGGCTCAGCTCGTGGCCAAGGACTCCGCGCAGCTCTCGCTCGTCCAGAATCTGCAGGATGCCCTCGGTGCAACAGACCGCCGCGTTGCGTGGATTGCGGCCGGTGGCGAAGGCGTTGGGCGCCTGTGTCGGGGAGATGTAGAGCCGGGGCATGGGCTGGCGGGCTGCTGTTGAGAGCTCGCGGACCATGCGGTAGAGCTGTGGCGCCTCGAATTCGCTGACGGGGCGGGCGCGCATGGCCCTGAGCGCCAGCTTGTCGCTGTTCCAGTACGCGTAGGCGTTGGTGCCGATGGCTACGAGGAGCGCGACGATCAGGCCTGTACGTCCGAAGAAGCTTCCGATGACGATGATGAGTGCGGACAGGCCCCCGAGGAGTACGGCGGTTCTCAGCCCATTGTGCCGGCGGTGCACGGTACGCCCTCCAAGTGGTGCGGCAGGGGAACCCTTTGCTTGGTGGTCTCCACTCCCCCAGTGGAGCCTCCCGTACTGGTCAACGCCAGGCGAGGAGAGCTAGTTCCCTTGTGCGCGCGGCCACGGGAACAGGGCCTGTCCGGCATTGGCGGCCGGATCAGGCCCTGGGCCGTACGGGTGGAGGGATCCACGTGTGCCGGTCGGCGTCGGGCGGCTCAGCGCTGGGCGGGGAGGCCGGCGAGTGCGAGGGCCTCGGGGTCCGGCTTGATCTCGCTGGTGCAGTGGGCGCAGCGGGAGGCGATGGCCGGGATCTCGGTGTAGCAGCGGGGGCAGTCGCGCACGGCGGCCTTGATGTCGACCTTCTCGTCCGCCTTGGAGAAGCGGTTCTGGACCTTCGTCATGGGGACGACGACGCAGAAGTAGAGCACCGCCGCGGTGATCAGGAAGGCGATGGCGGCGGCGAGGAACTTCCCGTACGGGAAGATGGCGCCCTCGATCGAGAACTCCGCCGCGCTGAAGTCTCCGACGGAACCGGTTGCGAGGCCGATCAGCGGGGTGATGAAGGCGGTGCTGAATCCGGTGACGACCGCGGTGAACGCGGCTCCGACGGCCAGCCCGATGGCCATGGAGATGACGTTTCCGCGCAGGATGAAGTCCTTGAACCCGTTCAGCACTGCTCTTGCTCCTCTGGGACATGCGTACGTTTGTGGGGATGTGCGGGCATGACCTTGCCCTGTACGGGTCGTCCCGGGCAAACCGATCTTGCGTACATCAGAAGAGATTGACGGCGGCGAACCTGAGGACCGTCTGCGGGGCACCGGAGAGTACGACGCCGACGACTGCGGTGAGGGCGATCGCGGCAGTGAGGGAGGCCGGGGCGCGGTGCCTGGTGGGGGCGGGTGCGGCCTCGTCCGCCGGGGTCTCTTCCGGAGCGCGGAAGAGCGCCGCGGTCCACTGCAGGTAGTAGTAGAGCGCGATCACGACATTGACGGCCATGACGACGGCGAGCCAGCCGAGTCCCGCGTCGACGGCCGCGGAGAAGACCGTGACCTTGGCGAAGAGGCCGACGATGCCGGGCGGCAGGCCGGCCAGGCAGAGCAGGAAGAAGGCCATCGCGAGGGCGGTCAGGGGGCGGGTGGCGTACAGGCCGCGGTAGTCGGAGATCCGGTTTCCGGGGTTCGTACGCGCGACGAGGGCCGCGACCGCGAATGCGCCGAGGTTCACGACGGCGTACATGAGCGCGTAGGCGACGGTGGAGCCGATGTGCTCGTCGCTGGAGTACGCGGCGGCGGCGATCGGCACCAGGAGATAGCCGGCCTGGGCGACGGACGACCAGGCGAGCAGGCGTACGGCGCTGCGGACGCGGGTGGCGTTCTGGCGCAGGGCGGCGACGTTGCCGGTCGTCATGGTGAGCGCGGCGAGGACGGCGAGGGCCGGTCCCCAGACGTCGGCGTACGCCGGGAACGCGATCACGGTGACGAGGATGAGGCCGGAGAAGCCGACCGCCTTGCCGACGACCGAAAGGTAGGCGGCGACCGGCAGGGGCGCGCCGACGTAGGTGTCGGGAACCCAGAAGTGGAAGGGCGCGGCGGCCGTCTTGAAGGCGAAGCCGACCAGGGTGAGGACCACACCCGCCTGGGCGAGGGTGTCGAGCTGCCCGGGTACGTCGTCGAGCCGGGCGGCGATCTCCGTGAGGTGCAGGGTGCCGGTGGTGGCGTACACGAAGCTGACGCCGAGCAGCATGACGGCGGTCGCGACGACGGAGGAGAGGAAGAACTTCAGCGCGGCTTCGGAGGAGCGCCTGTCGCCGCGCTTGATGCCGACGAGGGCGAAGGCGGGCAGCGAGGCGACTTCGAGGGCGACGACGAGGGTGGCGAGGTCGCGGGCGGCGGGCAGGAGTGCGGCGCCGGACGCGGAGGACAGCAGGAGGAACCAGAACTCGCCCGCGGGGAGTTTGCGTGTGTCGCCGAGGGAGAGCAGCGCCGTCAGCAGGGCGCCGCCGAGTACGAGTGCCTGGATGACGAGGGCGAAGTGGTCGGCGGTGTAGCTGCAGGCCCCGGTACCACTGGTGCCGGTGGTTGCTGCGGTGAGGCAGAAGGTGGAGCGGTCGCCGTCGCGCAGCGGGATGAGGAAGGCGAGTGCGGCCACGAGCCCGGCGATGGCGACCGGGCCGAGGAGCGGCTTGCGTTCCTCGGGCAGGAAGAGATCGGCGACCAGGACGATCAGGGCGACGGTCGCGACGACGACCGGGGGCGCGATCGCGAGCCAGTCGACGGACTGGACGAGGCTGGTGGTGCTCTCGGCCGCTGTGGTGACGACGCCCGGGGTGACGACGGCTGTGGTCACGACTTGCCTCCTGCGAGGAGCTTCTGCACGGCCGGGTCGGTGAGGCCGAGGAGGACGGCGGGCCACAGACCGGCGAGGACGGTGAGGGCGACGAGCGGGGTCCAGGCGGCGAATTCGTACGTCTGGACATCGGCCGGCTGCTGCGGCTCTTCCCGCTTCTCACCCATGCAGACCCGGCGTACGACGATCAGCATGTACGCGGCGGTGAGCAGGGTGCCGAACGCGGCGATCGACATGAAGGTGAGGAAGGCGGGGCGGCTGAGGCCGTCGGCGGGGTCGAAGGAGCCGAACAGGGCGAGCATCTCGCCCCAGAACCCGGCGAGCCCGGGCAGGCCCAGGGAGGCGACGGCGGCGAAGGCGAGGAGGCCGCCGAGGCGGGGGGCGCGGCCGTAGAGCGCGGCCCCGGTGGCGCCGGAGAGGGTGTCGAGGTCGGCGGTGCCGTACCGGTCCTTGACCGCGCCGACCAGGAAGAACAGCAGGCCGGTGATGAGACCGTGGGCGATGTTGGCGAAGAGCGCGCCGTTGACTCCGGTGGGGGTCATGCTCGCGATGCCGAGGAGTACGAAGCCCATGTGCCCGACGGAGGAGTACGCGATCAGGCGCTTGAGGTCGCCCTTGGAGCCCGGGCGGGCCAGCGCCAGGCAGGCGAGCGATCCGTAGACGATGCCGACGACCGCGAAGGCGGCGAGGTAGGGCGCGAAGGTGTGCATGCCGTCGGGGGTGATGGGGAGCAGGATGCGGATGAATCCGTACGTACCCATCTTCAGCAGGACTCCCGCGAGCAGGACCGAGCCGACGGTCGGGGCGGCGGTGTGGGCGTCCGGGAGCCAGCTGTGCAGCGGCCACATCGGGGTCTTCACGGCGAGCCCGATGCCGATCGCCAGAACGGCAATGACCTGCACGGACGAGGTGAGCCCACGGCCGTTGTCAGTGGCGAGTGCCACCATGTCGAAGGTGCCGCTCTTCAGTCCGATGAGGAGCAGGCCCAGCAGCATGATCACCGAGCCGAGCAGCGTGTAGAGGATGAACTTCCAGGCGGCAGCCTGCTTCTGCGCACCGCCCCAGCGGGCGATGAGGAAGTACATCGGGATGAGCACCATCTCGAACGCCAGGAAGAACAGCAGCAGATCGAGGACGGCGAAGGTCGCGAGGGTGCCGGACTCCAGGACGAGGATGAGTGCGACGAAGGCCTTCGGGGAGGGGCCTTCAGGCATTTTGAAGTAGCTGTAGAGCGCGCAGAGGAAGGTCAGCAGCGCGGTCAGTACGAGAAGGGGGAGCGAGATGCCGTCGATGCCGAGGTGGATGCGGACGTCGAGCGCCGGGATCCAGCTGATGTCGGTGGTGGCCTGCATCTTCGACGGGTGGTCGCGGTCGAAGCCGACGGCGAGCACGATCGCGGCGATGAGGATCGCACCGGTGACGGTCACTCCGTGGCGGAGCACGGCCTGGTCGGGGCTGGTCCCCTTCAGCCCGGGCGGGGCCGGCAGAAGGGCGGCCACGGCGCCGATGAGCGGGACGACGACGATGAACGCGAGAAGGAACTGCATCACGGATTCGCTGATATCGATCACGGCTCACGACCCGGCGTTGACGTTGGCAAAAACGACGGCGGCGATCGCCAGGACTAGAGAACCGGCGAGCAGTGCGCTGAGGTAGGTCTGCACATTGCCGGTCTGGGCGCGGCGGACGGCGGTGCCGAGCCAGCGTGCGCCGGTGCCGGAGCCCCGTACGTAGGTGTCGACGACCTCGCGGTCCAGGAAGCGGACGAGGCTCGCCGCGGCCTGGACGGGGCGGACGAACAGGGCCGTGTACAGGGCGTCGAGGTGGAAGCCGGCTGCGGCGTGGCGGTGGAGCGGGCCGAGCAGCAGGCGGCCGGGGTCGGCCGGGTCGGGGGCGTCCCCGTCGGTGCCGTAGGCGGCGGTGTGTGCCGACATGGCCTGGGCCTCGACGAGGGCGGGTTCGGCGTCGGGGTGGGCCACGACGGTGCCGACGGGGGTGCGGGCGGCGAGTGCCGATGTGTGGCGCCAGGCGCCGTAGGTGACGAGGCCGCCGACGAGGCCGACGCCCGTGGAGAGGACGGCGGTGGTCACGGACGGGGTGAGGCTGTGGCCGTCGAACCAGTCGGTGATCGCGCCGACGGTCAGTCCGAAGGCGATGGTGGGGACGGCGAGCACCCACAGGACGGTGGTCATCGCGACGGGCTGCCTGCCGTGGTCGGGGACCTCGGCTCCGCGGCCTCGGAAGGCGAGGAGCCAGAGGCGGGTGGCGTACGCGGCGGTGAGGACGGCGGCGAGCAGTCCGGCGACGAGGACGGTCCAGCCGGCGGCGGCCGGGGCAACGTGCCGATCCCCGAGTGCGGTGTGCTCGGCGGCGACGAGGATGGCTTCCTTGGAGAAGAAGCCGGCGAACGGCGGGATGGCTGCGAGCGCGAGGAGGGCGACGGTCATCGTCCAGTAGGCGTCCGGGATGCGCTTCGTCAGGCCGCCCATACGGGACATGGCGGCCAACGAGTTGGTCCCGGCGGCGTGGATGACGACGCCCGCCGCGAGGAAGAGGACGGCCTTGAACGCACCGTGGGAGAGGAGGTGGAAGACAGCGGCACCACGGTCGCCGACGGCCAGCGCGCCGGACATGTAGCCGAGCTGGCCGATCGTCGAGTAGGCGAGGACGCGTTTGATGTCGTCCTGGGCGAGGGCGGCGAGTCCCGAACCGATCATCGTGATCGCCGCAATCACGGCGAGGACGACGAGGGCCGCGCCGGACTGGGCGAAGACGGGGAGGAGCCGGGCCACGAAGTAGATACCGGCGGCGACCATCGTCGCGGCGTGGATCAGCGCGGAGACGGGGGTGGGGCCGGCCATCGCGTCGGGCAGCCAGGTGTGCAGGGGGAACTGCGCGGACTTGCCCGCGACGCCCGCGAGGAGCAGCAGGGCGACGACGGTGGGGTGGTCCAGGCCACCGTTCGCGACGGCGCCCAGGATGCCGGTGATGCGGAACGTGCCGGTGTCGGCGGCGAGCGCGAACAGACCGATCAGGAAGGGGACGTCGCCGAGCTTGGTTACCAGGAAGGCCTTGAGGGAGGCAGCGCGGGCTTCGGGCGTCTCCCAGTAGTGGCCGACGAGGAAGTACGAGCAGATGCCCATGATCTCCCAGCCGACCAGGAGCACCATCAGGTCGCCGGAGTAGACGACGAGCAGCATCGCGGCGGTGAAGAGGGAGACGAGAGCCGCGTACGAGGGGTAGCGGGGGTCGTCGCGCAGGTAGGCGGTCGAATAGATCTGCACACAGGTCGCGACGAGCCCGACCAGGACGGCGACGAGGACCGCGAAACCGTCGAGGTGCAGGGCGAGGTCGATCGGGACCGAGCCGGTGGGGGTGAGCCTGGTCGCAGCGTCGATGGCCCGGCCGCCGCCCTGGTCCGAGGCGACGACGACGGCGAGCACGAAGGCGGCGAGGGTGGGCAGTACGGCGAGGGGGCGTACGTATCCGGGGGCGGTGCGTCCGAGAAGGAGACCGGCCGCGGCGCCCAGGAACGGAAGAAGGGGGACGAGGACGGCGAGGGTCGTGGTGGTCACGCGGTGGCCTCTGCCTTCTTTGCCTTCCCTGCCGGAGCAGTGGCCTGGTCTTCGGTGCCGTGGGTCTCGTCGGCCTCGTCGCCGGGGAGGGTTTCGGCGGCGTCGGTCTCGGCGGTGTCGCGGAGGCGGTCGACGTCCGAGCTGCCGCGGTTGCGGTGGACGGCGAGGACGATCGCCAGGCCGATCCCGATCTCCGCCGCCGCGATGGCGATGGTGAAGAGGGTGAGGGCCTGGCCGGAGTGCAGGGTGTCGCGGAGCCAGACGTCGAAGGCGACCAGGTTGAGGTTGACGGCGTTGAGCATCAGCTCGACGGACATCAAAACCAGGATCGCGTTGCGGCGGGCGAGCACTCCGTACAGCCCGGTGCAGAAGAGGAGGGCGGCGAGCACGGCGGGATAGGCGAGGTGCATCAGCTCTGCTCCCTGCTGCGCTTGCGGGACAGGACGATCGCGCCGACGAGGGCGGCGAGCAGCAGGACGGAGAGCGCTTCGAACGGCAGCACCCAGTGCCGGAAGAGGAAGGCGCCGGTCACCTCGGTGGAGCCCTGGGCCGGTCCGTCCAGGTCGATCCAGGTGGCACGGAAGGCGTCGACGACGACCCAGACGAGCGTGCCGGCGGCGGCGACCGCCACACCGAGGGCCGCCCAGCGGTTACCCGAGTCGGCGTCCGGGGAGCGGCCGATGGGGGCCTTGGTGAGCATCAGCCCGAAGAGAAGGAGAACGACCACAGAACCGACGTAGATCAGTACCTGCACCCAGGCGATGAACTCCGCGGTGAGCAGGAGGTACTCGACGGCGAGACCGCCGAGCGCCGCGACCAGCCAGAGGGCGGCATGCACCAGTTGCTTGGTCGTGACCGTGACGAGGGCTGCGCCGAGGGTGGCAATGCCGACGAGGACGAAAGCGATCTCGATGCCGGTCGGGGAGAGGAAGCCGGAGTGGGCGGAGTGGGCCGCGGCGGCTGCGAGTGTCACTCCTCCCCCTCTTCTTCTCTCTGAACCTGCTGGGTCTCTTGGGCCTGCTGGGCTTCTTCGGCCTGCTGGGCTTCCTGCGCCTCCTTGGCGCGCTGGGCTTCGAGTTTCTCCGCCGTCTTGCGGGCGGCGGCGATCTCCTTCGGCTCCTCGGCGCCAGGGTCGAGTGCGGGCGGTTCCGGCACCGTCCACATCCATTCGCGGAGCTTGTCGCGCTCATGGGTGAGTTCGAGGATGTCCGTCTCCGCGTACTCGAACTCCGGCGACCAGAACAGTGCGTCGAAGGGACACACCTCGATACAGATACCGCAGTACATACAGAGCGAGAAGTCGATCGCGAAGCGGTCGAGGACGTTGCGGCTGCGCTCGCGCCCGCCCGGGGTGGTGGCGGGCACCGTCTCCTTGTGGGAGTCGATGTAGATGCACCAGTCCGGGCACTCACGGGCGCAGAGCATGCAGACCGTGCAGTTCTCCTCGAACAGTGCGATGACGCCTCGGGAGCGGGGCGGGAGCTCGGGCTGGACGTCCGGGTACTGCGCGGTGACCGTCTTCCTCGTCATCGTCCGCAGGGTGACGGCCAGGCCCTTGGCCAGGCCTGAGCCGGGGATGCGGGGCCGCGAGGGCGGGAGCGATGCAGCCATCAGTTGATCGCCACCTTCACGATGCCGGTGAGCGCGATCTGCGCGAGAGCGAGCGGGATGAGAGTGGTCCAGGCGAGCTTCTGCAGCTGGTCCTCCCGGAGCCGGGGGTAGCTCACGCGCAGCCAGATGACGACGAAGGCGAGGACCGCGGCCTTGAGGAGCGTCCAGACCCAGCCGAGTCCGTCGGCGCCGAACGGGCCGTGCCAGCCGCCGAGGAAGAGGACGGTGGTCAGTCCGCACAGGACGACGATGCCCGCGTACTCGGCGAGCAGGAACAGTGCGAAACGAAGGCCGGTGTACTCGGTGTACGCGCCGAAGATGATCTCCGAGTCGGCGACCGGCATGTCGAACGGCGGGCGCTGCAGTTCGGCGAGTCCGGCCACGAAGAAGACCAGGGCGCCGACGATCTGCCAGGGCAGCCACCACCACTCGAAGGCGTTGAGGATGCCCGGGAGGGAGACGGTGCCTGCCGCCATCGCGACGGAGGCGGCGGCGAGCAGCATCGGCAGTTCGTACGCGAGCAGCTGGGCGGCGGTGCGCAGGCCCCCGAGGAGGGAGAACTTATTGGCCGAGGCCCAGCCCGCCATCAGCGAGCCGAGCACTCCGACGCCCATCACGGCGAGCACGAAGAAGATGCCCGCGTCGACGATCTGTCCGACCGCGCCCTCGCTGGGACCGATCGGGATGGCGACGAGCACGAGAAGGTACGGGAGCAGCGCGACGGCCGGCGCGAGCTGGAAGATACGGCGGTCGGCCTCGGCCGGGACGATGTCTTCCTTCTGCGCGAACTTCACGCCGTCCGCGACGAGCTGGGCCCAGCCGTGGAAGCCGCCCGCGTACATGGGTCCGAGGCGGCCCTGCATATGGGCCATCACCTTGTGCTCGGTCTGCCCCACGACGAGGGGGAGGACCATGAACACGGCGAAGACGATGACGAGCCGGAGGGCGACGTCCAGTGCGTCGTTCACGCGGTATCGCCTCCGGCGGGGCGGTCGGGGGCCGGCTCGGGTGTGGGGTCCTGGGCCGGGGGCTCGGGCTGGTCGGGGGTGTCCGTGGGAGCTGTGGTGTCGGGGGTGGGCGCGGCCTCGGGGACGGGGGTGTCGCTGGGCGGGGCCTCTCCCCTGCCCGCCCCTTCCCGAACCGGGGGCTCCGACTTCGGGCCTCCCGTCGTGTCGAAGGCCGGGCGGGCGTGGTGCCAGGGAGCGTCGCTGCTTCCGGGGTTCGGCTCTGCCGTCCCCGTCCCCGTCCCCGTCCCCGTCCCCGACGCGTTCGGTCCTGCCTGTTCCCCTGTCCCGGCCTCGGCCGTCCCCGGCTTCGCCGCCTCGCGCTGCTGGCTGGCCGAGCCCTGGGACGCGCTGCGGGTACGGCGCGGGGTTGCGGGAGGTGTGGGCTCGGTGGCCGGTGCTGCCGTCTCCGGCTGCTGGCCGGCCGAGCCCTCGCTCACGCTGCGGGCACGGCGTACCGGGCGGTCGCCCGCCGCGCGCGGGGTGCGGGCCGGGCGGGACGGGGCGGGCGGGAGCTGGCCCTTGAGGGGGCCCCATTCGTTCGGGTCGGGGACGCCGGGCGGCAGCATCGTGCGCCGCTTCGGGCCGCCGTGCTCCGACTCGCCCGGCTCCTTCGCGCCCGGCCAGGCCTTCGCGACGCGTGCCGCCAGCACGAAGTCCTTGCGCAACGGGTGGCCCTCGAAGCCCTCGGGCAGCAGCAGTGGCACCAGGTGCGGGTGGCCCTCGAAGCCGATGCCGAACATCTCGTGTGTCTCGCGCTCGTGCCAGGCGGCGCCCGCGTAGATATCGATGGCGGTGGGAAGGACCGCCGCCTCGTGCGGAACGGTCGTACGGATCAAGAGCCGACGGACCTTGCCCTCGGCCAGGGAGGCGACATGGACGCAGACCCGGAAGCCGGTGCCCGGTTCGTCGACAGCGCTCAGCCAGTCGAAATAGGTGCACCCCAGCCGGTCGCGGGCCGTTTCGAGAGCGGCGATCCAGGAGGAGGCCGGTACGTCGACGGTCAGCAGGTCGTAGGCGTACTCGGCCGTCGCGTCCTCGCCGAAGAGCTCGGCCGCGGCGTCCGGAAGCCGGTCGTAGCTTTCCCGGTCATGGCTCTCGGTACCGGTCACTTCTGCCCCTCCTCCGGTGTCGGCGGGGCGGCGACCAGGCCGCTGCGCAGTGCGGCGGTGGAAGGACGGCTGCCGCCGCCCGTCGCGTACCGCTCACCCAGCGACTCGCGGGCGATCTTCTCCTGCAGCTTGAGGATGCCCTGGAGGAGCGCCTCGGGCCGGGGCGGGCAGCCGGGGACATAGACATCGACCGGAATGATCTGGTCGACGCCCTTCGTCACGGAGTACGAGTCCCAGTACGGGCCGCCGCAGTTGGAGCAGGCGCCGAAGGAGATGACGTACTTGGGCTCGGGCATCTGCTCGTACAGCCGCTTCACGGCCGGAGCCATCTTGTCCGTCACCGTGCCGGAAACGATCATGAGGTCGGCCTGACGCGGGCCGGGAGCGAACGGAATCACGCCGAGCCGGATGAAGTCGTGCCGGGCCATGGAGGCGGCGATGAATTCGATCGCGCAGCAGGCGAGCCCGAAGTTGAAGACCCAGAGGCTGTAGCGGCGGCCCCAGTTCAGGACCACCTTCATCGGCTCGGGAGCCAGGCGCGACAGGACACCGAGCCGCTTGGGCTCCGGCAGGAACGTCGGAACGGGCTGCGGTTCGGACCCCACCCCGGGCGTCGGCTCCGGTCCCGATTGCACTGCGGGCCGGTGCTCGGGGGGCGGCGGGCTCGTCACGTCCATTCGAGGACGCCCTTCTTCCATGCGTAGAGCAGTCCCACGGCCAGGAAACCGAGGAAGATGAACATTTCCACGAGAGTCGTCGCCCCATATCCGGGTGCGGCGAATACGGTCGCCCACGGAAACAGGAAGATCGAGTCGACGGCGAAGATCACGTACAGGAAGGCATACACGTAATAACGGACCTGGGTATGTGCCCATCCTTCACCCACCGGGTCCACGCCGCACTCGTACGTCAGGAGCTTCTCCGGCGTAGGAACCACGGGGCGGAGCAGTCGGCCGGCGCCGAAGGCGACGGCGACGAACAACACGCCGATCACAGCGAGCAGTCCGACCACCGAATAGCTGTGGAAGTAGTCCGACGCGAGAACGGTCGATTCCGGCAGGTCCGCCACGTCCGCCCCTCGCTCCCTCAAACCTGTTCGACGATCTGTACGCACGGGAGTCTAGGCCCTGTTAAAGAGAGGGTAAGCAGTCGCATCGGACAACGGGTGGGGTTATCCCTACTTCACCCCACCCACGAGCCCCATGGCGTGCGCGGGCCTCGCCCGGCAGGCTGGGGCGTATGACCATGAGCCCCCTGGTGCCCGACAACGACCGGCCACCGCCCGCCCGCTTCACCCTCGATCGGTGGACGTGGAAGGAGATCGCCTATCTCCTGGCCAACCTCCCCATGACCATCTCCGGGTTTGTTTACACAGTGTTCATGATCTGCATCGGCGTGGGGCTTGCGGTCACGGTGATCGGTCTGCCTCTGCTCGCCGCCGGACTGCACGGGGCACGGCTGATCGGGAGGGCCGAGCGGGGCCGGGCGCGGGCGATGCTCGGGGTGGGGATCGACGAACCGAGCCCGATGGTTCTGTCCCGCCGGGAACAGGGGTTCTTCCCCTGGCTGTGGTCGAGCCTCACGGACCCGGTTGGCTGGCGGGCGGTGCTGTACTCCTTCATACGGCTGCCCTGGGGCGTACTCACCTTCGCCGTGACGCTCGTGAGTCTCTTCGTGCTGTGGCCGGTGCTCCCCTATATCGCGCGGCTCCTCACCAATGCCGACCGGGCGATGGTGCGCGGGCTGCTCTCGCCCTCCGACGAGTTGGAGCGCAGGATCGCCGAGCTGGAGTCGGACCGCGGGGTGGTCGTCGACACGGCCGCCGCCGACCTGCGCCGCATCGAGCGCGACCTGCACGACGGCGCACAGGCCCGGCTCGTCGCCCTCGCCATGGATCTGGGCCTGGCCAAGGAGAAGCTGACCGACGACCCCGAGGCCGCCGCCCGCATGGTCGACGAGGCCCACGGAGAGGTCAAGGTCGCCCTCCAGGAACTCCGCGACCTCGCCCGCGGCATCCACCCCGCCGTCCTCACCGACCGAGGCCTCGACGCCGCACTCTCCGCCATCGCCTCCCGCTGCACCGTGCCCGTCACGGTGGGGGTGGATCTGCCGGCGCGTCCCGCGGAGGCGATCGAGGGAATCGCCTACTTCACGGTCTCCGAGCTGTTGCAGAACGTGAGCAAGCACAGCGCGGCGCGTTCGGCGTCCGTCGATGTGTGGCGGTCGGCGGACCGGCTGCTGATCCAGGTCACCGACGACGGGCAGGGCGGGGCCCGGTTGGACGGCGGTACGGGCATGGCCGGGCTGGCCGAACGGCTGGGCGCCGTCGATGGGCTGTTCGTCCTCGACTCGCCGGTCGGCGGTCCCACGACGGTCACCGCGGAGTTGCCCTGGCGGGACCGGGAGAGGGAGCCGAACCGTGCGGGGGCGGCCAAGCGCCCCTAGAGGCCCGGTGACCCCAGAGGGCCGTCACGCCCAGACCCAGCACCCCCAGAAGGCCGGCACACCAGGCCCAGCGACCCCAGAAGGCCGGCACGCCCGGGCCCAGCCCCCTGAGCCCCCTGAGCCCCCTGGCAAGGTGGGGAAAACCCCCCGTCGAAGAGGGATACCGCCCTCATGGTGCGCCGACCCGCAACCCAGCACCCTTGACGTACCGGCCGGAACCCCGAAACCACCGGAGAAACCGGCTCCATGAGAAGAAACGGACTGCACCCATGGCCACGGCATACGGACCGGACACTCGGGACCACCAGCGGTCCGGAACCGGTTTCGGGGACCCTCCCCCGGTGAAGCACTTCTTCCCGGCCGCGCTGCGCGCGCCTTTCGAGGGCAGGACCTGGCGAGAGTTCGGCTATCTGCTGCTGAGCCTGCCGATCAGCGTGGTCCTGTTCAGCCTCTCGATCACCCTGACGACGCTGGGCATCGGCATGCTGATCACCTTCCTCGGGGTTCCGATCCTGGCCGGCGCGCTGGCCATGTGCCGCGGTTTCGGTGCGATGGAGCGGGCCCGGGCGCGCGGGCTGCTGAAGCTGGACGTGGCGGACCCGGCACCGGTGCGCGGCAGGACCGGCGGCCTGATGTCCTGGGTGGGCGCGGTCCTCAAGAGCGGGGTGTCCTGGCGGCATCTGCTCTACGCGCTGCTGCACCTCCCGTGGGCGATCTTCGCCTTCACCGTTTCGCTGACGCTCTGGTCGTGCGGGTGGACCACCCTCACCTACCCCCTGTGGCACTGGATCTTCCCGACGTACGTGGGGGTCGCCGGCCTTCAGCTGTACGCCGACGGCACCCATGACGTCTACCTCGACTCCCCCTTCGACCTGGCTGCGACCAGCGTGTGCGGCCTGGTACTCGTCCTCGTCACGCCGTGGATCATCCGTGGTCTGGCGGGCGTGGACCGGGTGATGGTGTCGGGGCTGCTCGGGCCGTCCCGGCTGGCGACGCGCGTCTCCGAGCTGGAGTCGGACCGCGGGGTGGTCGTCGACACGGCCGCCGCCGACCTGCGCCGCATCGAGCGCGACCTGCACGACGGCGCACAGGCCCGGCTCGTCGCCCTCGCCATGGATCTGGGCCTGGCCAAGGAGAAGCTGACCGACGACCCCGAGGCCGCCGCCCGCATGGTCGACGAGGCCCACGGAGAGGTCAAGGTCGCCCTCCAGGAACTCCGCGACCTCGCCCGCGGCATCCACCCCGCCGTCCTCACCGACCGAGGCCTCGACGCCGCACTCTCCGCCATCGCCTCCCGCTGCACCGTCCCTGTGACGGTCGAGGTGGACCTGGCGTCCAGGCCCGCCCAGGCCATCGAGGGAATCGCCTACTTCACGGTCTCGGAGCTGTTGCAGAACGTGAGCAAGCATTCACGCGCGACCCGCACATCGGTCGATGTGTGGCGGACGGCGGACCGGCTGATGCTCCAGGTCACCGACAACGGGCGCGGCGGCGCCGATGTGTCCTCGGGCAGCGGGCTGGCCGGGCTGACCGAGCGGCTGGACGCGGTGGACGGCGTACTCGTCGTGGATTCCCCGCAGGGCGGCCCGACGCGGATCACGGCCGAGCTGCCGTGGCGCGGCTGAACGCACTCGCACACACGTACGGAGCCGTGACAGGAACCCCCCACCCCCACCGCTCCCCCTCGTCCCCGGCCGCCGGACCGGCTTGATTCCAAGCCGGTCCGGCGGCCGGGGACACGGCACTGCCGATACTGGGATGCTGGACGTCGTACAGGCAGGACCAGCGAGCAGTGGGGGATACAGCGTCATGGTGGAGGACAGGGTGCGAGTAGTCATCGCCGAGGATTCGGTACTGCTTCGGGAGGGGCTCACCCGGCTGCTGACCGATCTCGGGCATGACGTCGTCGCCGGGGTGGGGGATGCAGAGGCGCTGATCAAGACGGTGCGCGACCTCGCCGGACAGGATGCGCTGCCCGATGTGGTGGTCGCCGATGTGCGGATGCCACCCACCCACACCGACGAGGGCGTGCGGGCGGCGGTGCGGCTGCGCAAGGACTATCCCGGGATCGGGGTACTGGTCCTTTCGCAGTACGTCGAGGAGCAGTACGCGACCGAGCTGCTGGCCGGATCCAGCCGAGGCGTGGGGTATCTGCTGAAGGACCGGGTCGCCGAGGTCCGGGAGTTCGTGGACGCGGTGGTCCGGGTGGCGCAGGGCGGGACGGCGCTGGATCCGGAAGTGGTGGCGCAGTTGCTGGGGCGAAGCCGTAAACAGGACGTCCTGGCCGGGCTGACGCCGCGCGAGCGCGAGGTGCTCAGCCTGATGGCGGAGGGCCGGACGAACTCCGCGGTGGCCAGGCAGCTGGTGGTGAGCGACGGGGCCGTGGAGAAGCACGTCAGCAATATCTTCCTGAAGCTGGGCCTGTCCCCCAGTGACGGGGATCACCGCCGGGTGCTGGCGGTGCTGACCTACCTGAACTCCTGATGAGCTGACACCCTGTCAGATATCTGGTGAAGGTCACCGCGGGGGCCGGAGGCGGCCGTCGCGGTGACCCGCGCCCCGAACGGGGGCCGATCGGGGTCCTAGAACCAAAGAATGAGTGCACAGCGTCTTCACCGAACGGCTGAGGGGCTTGCGAAACATGACAAAGCGGTATCAAATCGCGTCTCAAAACGACGTCCACCATATGATCGGTCCAGGGAAGGCGACCCTTACCGACGTAGGGTGGGCCTTGGGACCGCCGGCGGGCCGGCCGGTCCCGAGCCGCCGCCCCGAGGGAGGTCCAGTTCAGTGACCAGCCAGGTCAGTAGCACAGCCGAACAGGCCGATGAGGCCAGCGAGGCGCTCGTCGGGGGACCGCGTGCCCCCCATCCCGATCACGCGGGCGCCGGTGAGAAGGAGATCCGCCGCCTGGACCGGGTGATCATCCGCTTCGCGGGTGACTCCGGGGACGGTATGCAGCTCACCGGTGACCGGTTCACCTCGGAGACCGCTTCCTTCGGGAACGATCTCTCCACGCTGCCGAACTTCCCCGCCGAGATCCGCGCCCCCGCAGGCACCCTGCCGGGGGTTTCGTCGTTCCAGCTGCATTTCGCCGACCACGACATCCTCACCCCGGGCGACGCGCCGAACGTCCTGGTCGCGATGAACCCGGCCGCTCTCAAGGCCAACATCGGCGATGTGCCGCGCGGCGCCGAAATCATCGTCAACACCGATGAGTTCACCAAGCGCCCGATGGCGAAGGTCGGCTACGAGACCAGCCCCCTGGAGGACGGCTCGCTGGACGCCTACAACGTCCACCCCGTCCCGCTGACGACGCTCACGATCGAGGCGCTGAAGGAGTTCGGGCTCTCCCGCAAGGAGGCCGAGCGCTCGAAGAACATGTTCGCGCTCGGGCTGCTCTCCTGGATGTACCACCGGCCGACCGAGGGAACCGAGGCGTTCCTTCGCGCCAAGTTCGCGAAGAAGCCGCAGATCGCCGAGGCGAACGTGACCGCGTTCCGCGCCGGGTGGAACTTCGGGGAGACGACGGAGGACTTCGCGGTCTCCTACGAGGTGGCACCCGCCTCGCAGGCCTTCCCGCCGGGTACGTACCGCAACATCTCCGGGAACCTGGCGCTGTCCTACGGGCTGATCGCCGCCGGCCGGCAGGCGGATCTGCCGCTCTACCTGGGCTCGTACCCGATCACCCCGGCCTCCGACATCCTGCACGAGCTCAGCAAGCACAAGAACTTCGGGGTACGCACCTTCCAGGCGGAGGACGAGATCGCGGGCATCGGTGCCGCGCTGGGCGCCGCGTTCGGCGGATCGCTCGCGGTGACGACGACGTCCGGGCCCGGGGTGGCCCTGAAGTCGGAGACCATCGGGCTCGCCGTCTCCCTCGAACTGCCGCTGATCGTCATCGACATCCAGCGCGGCGGCCCGTCCACCGGTCTGCCCACCAAGACCGAGCAGGCCGACCTGCTCCAGGCGATGTACGGGCGCAACGGCGAGGCCCCGGTCCCGATCGTGGCCCCGAAGACCCCGGCGGACTGCTTCGACGCCGCGCTCGACGCCGCCCGGATCGCGCTGACGTACCGCACCCCGGTGTTCCTGCTCTCGGACGGCTATCTCGCCAACGGCTCCGAGCCGTGGAAGATCCCCGAGATCGACGAACTCCCCGACCTGCGCGTCCAGTTCGCCACCGGTACGAACCATGAACTGGCCGACGGCACCGAGGTCTTCTGGCCGTACAAGCGCGACCCGCAGACCCTGGCCCGCCCGTGGGCCGTCCCCGGCACCCCCGGTCTCGAACACCGCATCGGCGGCATCGAGAAGCAGGACGGCAGCGGCAACATCTCGTACGACCCCGCGAACCACGACTTCATGGTCCGCACCCGTCAGGCCAAGGTGGACGGCATCGAGGTCCCCGACCTCGAAGTCGACGATCCGGGCGAGGCGCGGACGCTCGTGCTCGGCTGGGGTTCCACCTACGGCCCCATCACCGCCGCCGTCCGCCGGCTGCGCGCCGCCGGACAGCCCATCGCCCAGGCCCATCTGCGCAACCTCAACCCCTTCCCGAGGAATCTCGGCGAGGCGCTGAAGCGTTACGACAAGGTGGTGGTGCCGGAGATGAACCTCGGCCAGCTGGCCACGCTCATCCGGGCCAAATACCTGGTGGACGCGCGCAGTTACAACCAGGTCAACGGTATGCCGTTCAAGGCCGAGCAGCTTGCGACGGCTCTCAAGGAGGCCATCGATGCCTGACACCAATGAACTCCTGCAGCTGGTGCCCAAGGCCGAGGCCAAGCAGTCCATGAAGGACTTCAAGTCCGACCAGGAAGTGCGCTGGTGCCCCGGCTGCGGTGACTACGCGGTCCTCGCCGCCGTGCAGGGCTTCATGCCCGAGCTCGGGCTGGCGAAGGAGAACGTCGTCTTCGTCTCCGGGATCGGCTGCTCCTCCCGCTTCCCGTACTACATGAACACCTACGGGATGCACTCCATCCACGGCCGCGCCCCGGCCATCGCCACCGGTCTCGCCTCCTCCCGCCGCGACCTGTCCGTCTGGGTCGTCACGGGCGACGGCGACGCGCTGTCCATCGGCGGCAACCACCTCATCCACGCGCTGCGCCGCAATGTGAACCTGAAGATCCTGCTCTTCAACAACCGGATCTATGGGCTCACCAAGGGGCAGTACTCCCCCACCTCCGAGGTCGGCAAGATCACCAAGTCGACGCCGATGGGCTCGCTCGACGCCCCCTTCAACCCGGTGTCCCTGGCCATCGGCGCAGAGGCGTCCTTCGTCGCCCGTACGATCGACTCCGACCGCAAGCACCTCACGAGCGTGCTGCGCGCGGCGGCCGACCACCCGGGCACGGCGCTGGTGGAGATCTACCAGAACTGCAACATCTTCAACGACGGCGCCTTCGAGGTCCTCAAGGACAAGGACCAGGCGCAGAACGCGGTCATCCGGCTGGAGCACGGGCAGCCGATCCTCTTCGGCTCGGACAGCGACAAGGGTGTCGTGCGCGACCCGGCCACGGGTGACCTCAAGGTCGTCGCGGTCACCGAGGAGAACCGGTCGCAGATCCTCGTCCACGACGCCCACGCCGCCAGCCCCACCACGGCCTTCGCGCTGTCCCGGCTCGCCGACCCCGACACCCTGCACCAGACCCCCATCGGGGTACTGCGCAGCGTCGACCGGCCGGTCTACGACACGCAGATGGCCGAACAGCTCGAGACCGCCGTCGGGCGGGACGGCAAGGGCGACCTGGCCGCACTGCTCGCGGGCAACGACAACTGGACGGTCGTCGGCTGACACCCCGGGGGTGCATCGGCCGAGGCGCCCCTCAGGGGTACTTCCCATCGCCGGACGGGCTGAATTTCAGCCCGCCCGGCGATTGCGGTCCGGGGTGCGACCGGCCACCGCGCACCATGTGGCCATGACCCCGGACCGCCCCGCGTACCGCATCAAGCGGCGTCTGCTCGGCAGAGCGCTCACCACCGAGCGCATCAGCGAGGAGAAGCTGAACAACCGGACGGCGCTCGGGGTGCTCGCCTCCGACTGCATCAGTTCGTCCGCGTACGGCTCCGAGGAGATGCTCCGGGTCCTCGTACCCGTCGTCGGCGCCGCCGCGTTCACCCTGCTCATGCCGGTGACCGGCGCGATCCTGCTCGTACTGCTGCTTCTCACGCTCTGCTACAGCGATGTCGTGATGATCTACACCCGGGCGGGCGGGTCGTACGTCGTCGCCCGGGAGAACTTCGGGCCCAACATCGCGCAGATCGCCGCCGTGGCGCTGCTCGTCGACTACATCGTCACCGTCGCCGTCCAGGTCTCGGCCGGCACCAACGCCCTGATCTCGCTCGCCCATCTGGCCGGCAACGACTTCACCGGCCTGGACCATCTCCAGCTCCCGGTCTCCGTCGCCGTCATCGTGCTGCTCGCGTACGGGAATCTGCGCGGGGTCCGCGAGGCCGGCCGGGCCTTCGCGCTGCCCGCCTATCTCTTCATGGCCGCCGTCGGCCTCGTCCTTCTCGTCGCCGCGCTGCGTGGGCTCACGGGCGAGCTGCCGCGCGCCGATCTGCACGCCACCGGGGTCGTGCCGCTCGGCACTCCGGGCAACGGCTGGCTCTACGGCGCCTCGCTCTTCATCGTGCTGCGCTCGTTCGCCAACGGCGGGTCGTCCCTCACCGGGCTCGAAGCAATCTCCAACGGCATCTCCGCGTTCCGTGAACCCCAGGGCCGCAACGCCCGCCGCACCCTCATCACGATGAGCTGTGTGCTCGGTGTCCTGGTCCTCGGCGTCTCCACGCTGGCGCACTTCACCCATGCCGTCCCGTACACCGACGGCACACCCACCGTCATCGCGCAGGAGGCCCATCTCGCGTTCGGCGGCGGGCCGCTCGGTACGGCCGGGCTGGTCTTCGTGCAGCTGGCGACCGCGCTGGTCCTCTACACCGGCGCCAACACCCCGTTCACCGGCTTTCCGTACCTCGCGAGTTTCGTCGCCAAGGACCGGTTCCTGCCTCGTGTACTGACCCGGCGCGGGCACCGGCTGGCGTTCTCCAACGGCATCATCTCGCTGGCCGTCGTCTCCCTGGCGCTGCTGCTCGTGACCGGCGCCAGCGTGGACAAGCTGGTGGCGCTGTACGCGATCGGCGTATTCACCGCCTTCACCATGGCCGGGGCCGGCCTCACCGCGTACCACCTGCGGCGCCGCGAGCCGTACCGCAGGCTCAAGATCGCGATCAATGGGACCGCCGCGGTCATCTCGGCCGCCGTCGTGCTGATCTTCGCCGTCACCAAGTTCACCGAAGGCGCCTGGCTGGTCGTGGTGGTCTTTCCGCTCGGGGTGTGGGCGCTGATGCGGATCAACCGCGAGTACCGGCGCGAGGCCGCCGTGCTGCAGAGCATCCAGGCTCCGGGCGCCGACCGGTCGCGGTTCCGCCGCCATCTGGTCTTCGTCCTCGTCGAGACGCTCGACCTCGCGACGCTGAAGGCCCTGCGGTACGCCCATGAGCTGCGCCCGGACGAGATCCGGGCGGTGCACTTCGCGATCGACGAGGCGTACGCCAGACGGCTGGCCGCCCGGTGGGAGGCGACGGCCGCCACGTCCGTGTCCCTGGAGCTGGTGGAGTGCCCGGACCGGCGGCTGCGCCATGCCATGAAGGAACTCGTGTCCCGCACCACGGAGGACGGGGAGACCTGGCTGACGGTGCTGGTGCCCCGGCGGCTGTACAGCAACGCGCTCGGGAAGCTGCTGCACCGGGGCACGGGTGAGCAGATGGCGAAGACGCTGGCGCAGCTGCCGCACGTGGCGGTGACGATCCTGCCGTTCGACGTCTCGCGGGCGCTGCGCACGCTGGAGGAAGGGCACGCGCCTCAGCCGGACTGAGCCTGCTCCTTCTTCCCGGCGTCATACGCCTCGCGCGCCGCGTGCACGGCGTCCAGGCGCCGCTCCGTCCAGCGGGCCAGCGCCCACACCTGCTCGGCGGCCTCCCGGCCCAGCCCGGTGAGCGAGTAGTCCACCCGCGGCGGGATCACCGGTTTCGCGTCCCGGTGCACGAAGCCGTCGCGCTCCAGCGTCTGGAGGGTCTGGGCCAGCATCTTCTCGCTGACGCCGCCGACCTCGCGGCGCAGCTCGCTGAAGCGGTACGAGCGCTCCAGCAGGGCGGCGAGGACCAGGACGCCCCAGCGGCTGGTGACATGTTCGAGCACCAGCCGGGAGGGGCACATCTGCCGGTTCACATCGGGCTTCCTGCTCAGATCACTCACG
Source organism: Streptomyces sp. NBC_01224 (assembly GCF_036002945.1). NCBI lineage: Bacteria > Bacillati > Actinomycetota > Actinomycetes > Kitasatosporales > Streptomycetaceae > Streptomyces > Streptomyces sp. NBC_01224. Next base: position 3,860,567 of record NZ_CP108529.1, read on the forward strand.
CTCATGCCAGTACCTTACTTTAAAGTGGGTACTTTCGATTGGTTAGTGCACCCTTTACAGTGAGTCTGCGAGCCCGAACAAGGACCAGTGCCCCCAAAGAGGAGAAACCCCCCCATGAGCATCGTTGTCACCGGAGCCACCGGAGAGCTCGGCCGTCTCGTCATCGACCAGTTGCTCACCGCCGTGCCCGCGAACGAGATCGCCGCCGTCGTCCGCAACGAGGAGAAGGCCGCCCCGCTCGCCGCCCGCGGCGTCGAGCTCCGCATCGCCGACTACGACCGTCCGGAGTCCCTCAAGGACGTCTTCCAGGCCGGTGACCGCGTCCTGCTCATCTCCGGCAGTGAGGTCGGCAAGCGCGTACCGCAGCACACCGCCGTCATCGACGCGGCCAAGGCGGCGGGCGTAGCGCAGCTCGCGTACACCGGCGTGCTGGGCGGTCCCGACGCCGACTTCGAACTGGCCGAAGAGCACAAGGTCACCGAGCAGCTGATCCTCGACTCCGGGCTGCCGCACACCTTCCTGCGCAACGGCTGGTACACCGAGAACTACACCGCCAACCTCGCCCCCGTCCTGGAGCACGGCGCCGTCGTCGCCAACGCGGGCGACGGACGGGTCGCCTCCGCCACCCGCGCCGACTACGCCGCCGCGGCAGCCGCCGTGCTGACCGGTGAGGGTCACATCGGCGCGGTCTACGAGCTGAGCGGCGACGTCGCCTGGTCGTTCGCGGACTACGCGGCGGAGGTCGCCGAGGCCACCGGCAAGGAGATCGTGTACAAGAACGTCCCGGCCGCCGTGCACCAGGAGATCCTCGTCGGCGCCGGTCTGCCCGAGGGGTTCGCGGCGATCCTCGTCGACGTCGACGCCGCGATCGAGCGCGGACTGCTCGCCGGTACGAGCGGTGACCTGACCCGACTGATCGGCCGGCCGACGACGCCGCTCGCCGAGACGGTGGCCGCGGCAGTGGCCGCGGCGTAACTCCGCCCCGTCACCGAGACGGCGGACGCGACGCAACTTTGCTCCCCCGCACCTCACGGGCCCCATGTCATGACCGTATGGCGATACGGCTATGACATGGGGCCCTCCCGGCGCTACCGTCGTGCAGTCGGCGGAGCGGTTGACACGGACGTGCCGGGAGGGCCCGTGAAGGGAACAAATGAACAACGGGCCGGGCTGCTGTCCGGCATCGGCGCCTACGGCCTGTGGGGCATGGTCCCGCTGTTCTGGCCGCTGCTGAAGCCCGCCGGTGCGATCGAGATCCTCGCCCATCGCATGGTCTGGTCCGTCGGGGTCGTCGGCATCGCACTGCTGGTGCTGCGCCGCTGGTCCTGGATCGGTGAGCTGATACGGCAGCCGAAGAAGCTCGGCCTGATATCGGTCGCCGCGGCCGTGATCACGGTCAACTGGGGTCTGTACATCTGGTCCGTGAACAACGGCCATGTCGTCGAGGCCTCGCTCGGCTACTTCATCAATCCGCTGGTCACCATCGCCATGGGCGTTCTGCTTCTCGGCGAACGGCTGCGCCCCGCGCAGTGGGTGGCGGTCGGCACCGGTGTCGCGGCGGTGCTCGTACTGGCGATCGGCTACGGACGGCCGCCGTGGATCTCATTGACGCTGGCGTTCTCCTTCGCGACATACGGCCTGGTGAAGAAGAAGGTCAACATGGGCGGCCTGGAGTCGCTCACCGCCGAGACCGCCGTACTGTTCGTGCCCGCGCTCGGCTACCTGCTGTGGCTGGGCGCGCAGGGCGATGCGACTTTCACCTCCGAGGGCCTCGGTCATTCGGCGCTGCTGGCCGCGACGGGTGTCGTCACGGCCACGCCGCTCGTCCTTTTCGGGGCGGCGGCCATCCGCGTACCGCTCTCCACGCTGGGCCTGCTGCAGTATCTGGCGCCGGTCTTCCAGTTCATCCTCGGCATCCTGTACTTCCACGAGGAGATGCCGCCGGAGCGATGGGCCGGGTTCGCCCTGGTGTGGCTGGCGCTCACCCTGCTGACGTGGGACGCGTTCCGGACGGCACGGCGGACGAGGGCACAGGCGCAGACTCGTGCGGTGCAGCTGGCGGCGCGACAGACACCGACGGCCGGGGATTCCCCTTCGTCGTCCTCCGCCGCAACCCCAGCGAAGTGACCAGCGCCCCCGCCGCCACCATCACCACCGGGACGACGAGCGCCGCCCGATAGGCCGCCAGGGAGGCTCCGGGCGAGCCGTCCGTACCCGCCGACGCGATCCCGTGCACACTGATCGTCGGCTCGGGGCCGACCGGCCTGACCCTGGCCTGCGATCTGGCCCGGCGCTCCATCGACGTACGGATCATCGACAAGTCCCCGGACTTTCCGCGCAGCTCACGGGCCAAGGGCCCCAACCCCCGCTCCCTGGAGGTCCTGGAGGACCTCGGGGTCGTGGACAAGGTCCTGGCCGCGGGCTCGGCGCCGCTGCCCATGCGCAAGTACCGGAACGGGCTGCCGATCGCCGACACCGACCCGTTCGAGGCATCGCGCCCGACGCCGGACACCCCGTACGACCGGGGGTGGCTGATCGCCCAGTGGCGGCTGGAGGAGATCCTGCGGGACCGCCTGGCGGAGTACGGAGTACACGTCGAACTCGGCGCGGAAGCCGATCGGTTGACGGCGGGCTCCGACTCGGTGACGGTCGGGCTCGCAGACGGCCGGAGCATCGAGGCGCGGTACGTGGTGGGCTGCGACGGCGGCCACAGCCCGGTGCGCAAGTTGCTCGGCGTCCCATTCGAGGGGAAGACCACCGAGGAACAGATGATGGTCTGCGGGGACGTGGAGGCGGACGGCCCCGACCGCGGCTACTGGCACCAGTGGTTCGACGAGGACGGCGCCGTGATGATGTGCCCGATCCCGGGTACGCGGTCGGGCTGGTGGTTCCAGGCGGGGCCGGAGCGGGACCGGGCGGGAGCCCCCGTACCGCCCTCGCTGGAGAGCTTCCGGCGGCTCTTCGCCAAGCACACCGGACTGCCGGCCACCCATCTGACGCAGGCCACCCTGCTCTCCACGTACCGGGTCAACGAGCGCATGGCCGACCGCTACCGGGTGGGTCGCGTACTGCTGGCCGGGGACGCCGCGCATGTGCACTCCATCGCGGGTGGACTGGGCATGAACACCGGGATCCAGGACGCGTTCAACCTGGGCTGGAAGCTCGCCCGGGTCGTCACCGGCCAGGCCGATCCCGGCCTGCTGGACACGTACGAGGAGGAGCGGCTGCCCGTGGCCTCCTGGGCGCTGGACATCAGTTCCGAGCGGCTGCGGGTCACGCTCGACGCGATCAGGCAGCCGGGCGGCGGCCTGGACTCGGCGGTCACCGGGGAGACCACGGGCCTCGGCCTGGGCTACCGCTGGAGCTCACTCTCCCCCGCAGGCTCCACCGCCCGCCTGCGCGCGGGCGACCGCGCCCCGGACGCCCCCTGCCGCGATGCCGGGACGGGCGCACCGACCCGGCTGTTCGAGGCGTTCGCCGGACCGCACTTCACCCTGCTGGGCTTCGGCCCGGCCACAACGGACGCGCTGCGGGCGACGGAAACGACGTACGGCGACGCGGTGCGGGCGTACGGGGTGGACGCGGAAGCACGGCACGGCCTGACCGACGACGCAGGCCACGCCCGCTCGGCGTACGGCATCGAAACGGGCGCCGACGCTCTCGTCCTGGTCCGCCCGGACAACCACGTGGGGCTGATCGCGCCGGCCGACGACGGCCGGGCTGTCATCGACTATCTGGACCACCTGAGCGGTACGGCATTCAGGCGGCTTTGAGCGCGTCACGGCGGGCAATCCCAGAACTACCACATGCTCATATTTTCCTGACATGTTATGAGCCGATTTACGCGCACGTCCGGGAACTCCCGCGTGCTTCTGCGCACCGCCACCGCGGCCCTGTCCACGCTGTCCTTCCTCGTCTGCGGAACCTCGCCCACCACGCACACGGACGACGGCGTGGAGCAGGTCCACCCGTCCGGCCCCGATTCCCTGCGCTCCGGTGCGACGGCTGACGCCCGCCGCACCGATCGCACGATCGCCACGCACCGCGTCCACGCCATCGAGGAGTACCTGGAGAAACACTTCCCCGGCACTGTCGTCCACGGCCTCACGATCAAGCCCAAGAGCGCAGCATGACGGCGTAGCGGTGGGGGCCCCCTGCCCGGCTGCGCCCGGCGATTGTGTGATGGTGCCAGGGCGTGGCGGAACATGGCGAGGCGTCAGCACTTCGCCTGGCCCGGGGCCCCCGTCCGCACTCCGACGGCTGACGAGGCAGGCCCGGCCCACGCCCTCAGGAACCGAGCGGTGGTCGTGCCACCGTGACCAGGCCGCTCTCGTACGCGACGATCACCAATTGGGCGCGATCGCGGGCGGCGAGCTTGGTGAGCAGATGGCTGACGTGGGTCTTCACGGTGGCAATGCCGAGATACAGCCGTTCGGCGATCTCGGTGTTGGACAGACCGCAGGCGATGAGGGTGAGGACTTCGCGTTCGCGCTCGGTCACGCCGTCCAGGGTGCGACGCAGCGGTCGCGAGGGCTCCGGGCGGCGGACGAACTCCGCGATCAGGCGTCGCGTCACGGCCGGTGCCAGCAGCGCCTCGCCGGCGGCGATGACCCGTATCGCCGCGAGCAGCTCGCCGGGCGGCGTGTCCTTGAGCAGGAAGCCGCTGGCGCCGGCTCGCAGCGCGGCGTAGACGTACTCGTCCAGGTCGAACATCGTCAGGATCAGCACCTTGACGTTCGCGGTCGCGGGAGAGCCGCAGATCCGCCGGGTCGCCTCGATGCCATCCATCCCGGGCATCCGCACGTCCATCAGGACCACGTCCGGCGGATCCTGCTCGGCAAACCGCACCGCCTCCGTCCCGGTCGCCGCCTCCGACGTGGTCACCAGGCCGGGCTCGGCATCGACGAGAACTCGCAGACTGCCGCGCAGCAGCGCCTGGTCGTCCGCGATCAGGACCCGGACCGGGTTAGCGGGCGGATCGGCGGGCCGGATCATTCGTCCTCCTGGTACGGCAGGGACACGTGCACCGCGAAGCCTCCCTCCGGACGCGGTCCGGCGGTGAAAGTGCCGCCGTACACGGCGACGCGTTCGCGCATGCCGACGATGCCATGACCGCCGGGTGTCGTCGCGAGGGTCGCCCGGTCACCTCCATCGTCGATGACGGCGAGCCGGACGTCGTGGCCGTTCGCATCGACCACCACCCGGCAGCGGGTTGCCGGGCCGGCATGCTTGGCAACGTTGGTGAGCGCCTCCTGCACGATCCGGTAGACGGCCAGCGCGACTCCGCCGGGCAGGCTTTCGACACCGCGCATGGTCAGCTGCGCGCCGACCTGCCCGACGAGCTCGGGGAGAGCAACGGCGCTGGGAACCGGGCCAAGAGCCGCCGCCTGCCGCTCGTCTTCGGAGGTGCGCAGCACACCGAGCATCCGGCGCATGTCGTTCAGCGCGGTGCGACTCGTGCGCTCGATGACCTGCAGCGCGTCGTACGCCTCTTGCGGCCTGATGTGCAGCACGTGGTTGGCAACACCGGCTTTGACCGCGATCAGGCCCATGCTGTGCGTGACGACGTCATGCAGTTCGCGGGCGATCCGCAGGCGTTCCTCCGTGACGGCCCGCTGCGCGAGCTGCTCGGCCGCCCGGACGGCGAATGCGCGCCTCTGCCGCGCGGCGCGCCCCAGCTCCCAGGCGCCGAGCAGTGCGGCAAAGCCGAGCAACAGCAGACCCGGGCCGTCGCGCCACCAGTACGCTTCGCCGGCACGCGCCACTCCGACAGCGCCGGCCGCGGTCAGCACAGCGATCGTCAGGCCGGGCAACCATCGTTGCCACCACCAGCGCAACGGCACCATGACGGCGACGGTGTAGATGGCGAACGCCGCCGACAGGAACGGGTCCCACGCCCCGTCCCGTACGACGGCCACGACGGTCACCGCCAGCACGACAACGAACACGGGCAACGGCCAGATCCGCCGTACGGCGACAGGCGCGGTGGCCGCGGCTATGAGCACGAGTCGCTCCCACGGCACCGGGGCCGGGGGCGGCGGCGCGGACGACGACGAGATGGCCGTCGGCCCGGTCAACAGCAACGCGACCGCGTAGACGAGCACGAACACGCAGTCCAGGGCCATGAGTTGGCGTCGGCTCAGCCGCCGGGCCAGGATCGGATGGTCGGGGTCCACCGCAGTACCTGCTTGCACCGCTCGACCCTACCCAGGCGTACGGCGCTCCACTTCCGTCCAGGGGTTGTCGCAGCCGCTCCTCCTGCAGTCGGATGCGCGGCCGCGCGTGACGGTCAGCCTCCACCCGCGGGTGGAGGAAGGACAGTCAGCCCCGAGCCGGATGCGGCGGGCGCCTCGCGTCGCGGACCATCACCGGCATGATCGAAGTAACCGACCTGACCAAGCGCTACGGGAGAACCACCGCTGTGGAGGGGCTTACCTTCCAGGTACGGCCCGGCCGGGTGACCGGATTCCTGGGCCCCAACGGCGCCGGGAAGTCCACCACGATGCGCATGATGCTGGGCCTGGACCGGCCGACGACCGGCGAGGTACGCATCGACGGCGCACCGTACCAGCGGCTTCACGACCCGCTGCGTACGGTGGGTGCGCTGCTCGACGCCAAGGCGGTGCACCCTGGCCGAACCGCGCTGAACCATCTGCGGTGCCTGGCCCGCAGCAACGGGATCCCGCCACGTCGCGTCCATGAGGTGGTCGAGCTGACCGGCCTGCGGAGCGCCGCGCGCCGTCGAGCGAGGACGTTCTCGCTGGGTATGAGTCAGCGGCTGGGAATCGCCGCGGCGTTGCTCGGCGACCCCGCCGTCCTGGTGCTGGACGAGCCTGTCAACGGGCTCGACCCGGAAGGCGTCCTGTGGATCCGGCAGCTCATGCGGGACCTGGCGGCACAAGGACGCACCGTCCTGGTGTCCAGCCACCTGATGAGCGAGGCGGCGCTCACCGTGGACCACCTCATCGTCGTCGGCCGCGGTCGGCTCCTCGCGGACACCAGCATGACCGCGTTCATCGACAGGCACACGGACGCGGGTGTGCAGGTGCGCACGCCTGAACCGCAGCGGCTGCGAGAAGTGCTGGCCGGCGCAGGAATCACGGTCACCGACTGCGCCGACGGCAGCCTGAATGTGGCCGCCGCCGCGGAGCGGATCGGCGAACTTGTCGCAGCGCACGCGGTGACGGTGCACGAGGTGACGCGGAGTACCGCGTCTCTCGAAGAGGCGTTCATGCGGCTGACCGCCGACACGGTCGAATACCGGGCAGAACTGCCGGGAGGAACACCCCGATGACCAGCAATTCGCCCCGAGCGGTTCTCGCCTCCGAATGGACCAAGGCGTGGACCGTACGCTCGACCAGCCTCAACCTGCTGCTGGCCTTCGCGCTCAGCACCGGCCTCGGCACCCTCATCGCGCTCAACTGGCGCAGCAACATCGAGCACGTCGTCAACTTCGATCCACTGGTTGCCGGCCTGTACAGCGTGCCCCTCGGACAGCTCGCCCTCGTTGTGTTCGGCGTCCTGCTCGTCGGCTCCGAGTACTCATCCGGATCGATCCGGGCGTCGCTGTCCGCGGTGCCCCAGCGTGGTCTGCTCTACGGCGGCAAGGTGCTGGTCGGCACGCTGGCCGCCCTCGTCGGCTCGACGGTCACCGTCATCGTCACGTTCGCCGGGGCGCAGGCGGCCCTCGGCCCGTACGGCACCACACTCACTGCGGACGGGATCCCGACCGCCCTTGCCGGCGCCATTGCCTACCTGACGTTGATCTGCACCTTCTCCATGGGAATCGCGACCATCGTGCGCAGCTCGGCAATCTCGCTGGGCGTCCTGCTCCCGATGTTGTTCCTCGGCGCCCAAGGACTCGGCAACGTCCCCGTCCTGAAGCCCGTCCTGCAGTACCTGCCCGACCAGGCCGGCCTGGAACTGATGCGCATTGCCGGACCGCCCGGCGACGGACGATTCGGCCCCGACTACGGCCCCGGGACGGCTCTCGTCATCCTGCTGGCCTGGACTGCCGCCGCTCTGACAGGCGGCTACCTGGTCCTGCGCCGGCGTGACGCCTGACGCATGGTCCCGTATGGTCCGCGACCGCCATGGGCGGCCGCAGGACAGCCAAGGCGTTGGCATGAATCCTCAGTCGGTCGTGGTGTGCCGGGCGCGGTGGGCCCGTACCTTGTGGAGGTTTCCGCAGCGCTCCATCGCACACCACCGCCGCCTGCCCGGCCGTGAGGTGTCGACGAAGAGCAACTTGCAGTTGTCGGAGCCGCATTCACGGATGCGGTCGGCGTACGGGCCGGTGAACAGCTCCACCGCATCACGGGCGACGGTCGACAGAAGGGCCGTTCCCGTGGCATCCGGGCCCCAGGCGAGGGTGCCGGAGTCCACGGCGAGACGAGGGACGAGCGGGGGCTCGGCCGCCGCAGCGTTCACCGTGGTGAGTTCCGCCGGGTCGAAGGGGCGGCCGTGTGCGCGAGCGAGGGCCAGGTTCCAGAGGGCGGCGCGCAACTCGTGGGCCCGCCGAAGCTCCTGCGTACTCACCGAAAGGGACAGGCCGTCCGGCAGCCGGCTCTCGCCTGCCCATCGCACCAGGTCGGCGGGGGTGTGCAGCACCTCGTACGCCGCGTACCGCGCATATCCGCCGGTGGGTAGCAACTCCAGGCACAGGGCACCGGGATCGAAGCGATAGGGGCGGCCTTCCCGTGGGCGGAGGGTCAGCCCCGGCGCACCCATTGCCGACTCGGTCATGTAACCACTATAAACGGTTTCCATGACCCTGAACTGGAAGCTCGTCATCGACTCGGCCGACCCGCACGCCCAGGCCGCCTTCTGGGGCGAGGCCCTCGGCTACCTGGTCGAGGACAACAGCGCACTGGTCGAGCGGGTCCTCGGCCTCGGCGCGGCGCCGGAAGAGGCGACGGTCCTGGTCGACGGCCGCCGCGCCTGGCGCGACCTCGTGGCCGTCCGGCACCCGGACGATCCGTACGAGAAGGAGAACGGAATCGGCCTCGGGCGACGGCTCCTGTTCCAGCGCGTACCGGAGGCCAAGACCGTGAAGAACCGGCTCCACCTCGACGTGCACGCGGGCCCGGAGCGACGCGAGGCAGAAGTGACACGGCTGGAGGGTCTGGGCGCGAGGGTGCTCCGCAGGGTCGAGGAACCGGGCGGCACGTGGACCGTCCTCGCCGATCCCGAGGGCAACGAGTTCTGCGTGCAATAGCCTCGGACGGTCCTGGTGCGGGGTTGTTCATTGCTGCCGCGCGCCGGGATCGCTCCTGCGCCGGGCGCGGGAGGCCGGGCACGGCGGGCAGCTGCGCGGCGTGGATCCCGCGGCCGACCGCCGCCCGCTGACCGACACGAGCCCGGAGATCATCATGCCCGCACGGAGGGCGTGGGGAGATCCTCGATTCCTACTCGCGAGGAGCCGGAGAAACTGGAGGAACCGGAGGAACCGGCGGCCATGGGACATCGGCCAGCAGGGGAAGGATCTGCTCCTCCTCGTAGTCGAGGTGCGCGTTCAGCTCCGTCGACATCCGGGCCAGTTCGGCGCGGAAGCACTCGGGATCGGTGATGCCGATGCCCGCCAGCAGCGCCGCCAACTCGCCCTGGATGCGGGCGACCGTGCGGTGTTCGTCGGCGAGCCGGGCGAAGGTGTCGGTCAAGTGCGGGTGGTGGCGGGCGATTCCGGGGAACAGATGCGCGTCCTCGCTGGTGTGGTGGAACTCCAGGGCCTGGCAGAACGCCAGGCAGCGCTGCCTGATCTGGAGTCCCAGGCTCGGGGCCGGCGGTTGACCGGGGCCCCGGTGGGCCGCCCGTGCGGTGAAGTGGGCGTCGGCCTCCGCCTTCACCTGGCGCAACTGGGCCCGCAGCCAGGTGTGGACCTCCATGACCTTGTCGGCAAGGCTGTTGACCTCGCGGAGGCTCTCCCAGCCGTCGGGCTCGGCGCGTTCCAGCACCACGACCGGCAGGGACCGGGTGGTCCTGGCCTGGTAGTCGCCGTATCCGGGCGCCGCTTCCACGGCGTGTGCGAACAGTTCCTCGCGCCGCGCTCCCTCGGCGGGAACCGCGAGGGCCTGGAAGGTACGGGTGCCGACCTCCACCCGTACCACGGGGTGGGCGAGCAGGTTGTGGTACCAGTCGGGGTGGGTCGGGGCACCGAGGTTGGAGCCGACGATCAGCAGCGAGTCGCCGTGGCGGACATAGCCGAGAGGAGTGGTGGTCTCCTTCCCCGACCTCGCGCCGGTGGTCGTCAGCAGGAGCAGATCGCCGCTCTCGAAGGGGCCACCGACCTTCCCTCCATTGGCGCGGAACTCCTCGATGACTGATTGATTGAAGGATGTGGGCATACGGTTCTGTGTCTCCGGAAGATGCGGATGAAGCCCGCAGTGACTGCGGGAACGACTGATCGTGCTGCGCACGGAACGGAGCCACCGCACGGCCGACCGCAGGACTCGGCCCGGCGGCAACTACGGTTCGCGATCACAGGACTTGGCGTCGGGGCGGCGCACATGACGGCGCCGGGACGCACGAACGGCAGATGATGACGTGCGACTGCCGCGCTACGTCACGTACAGGGCGCGGAGTATGAACTCATCACGGACCCCTTGGATGAAGGGTGTTCGCCCGACCACCGGCCGGCCCACTGCTCTTTGGCCGGCGTCACGCGACACCGGTCTCATTACACGCAGCCGGCCATCGCCTGTCAACGCCGAAGTGCGCGCCCCCGGGCGGACCTTAGGCTTGATCCATGCCCATCCCACCCGCATATGCCCTCGTCGCCACGGACCTGGACGGCACTCTGCTGCGCCGCGACGACACCGTGAGCCCCCGCACCCGCGCCGCCCTCGCCCTGGCCGCACGGGCCGGGGCGCGGCATCTCGTGGTCACCGGGCGGCCCGTTCCCGGCATACGGGGGCTGCTCGACGTGCTGGGCTACCGGGGGCCGGTGGTCTGCGGGCAGGGCACTCAGCTGTACGACGCCGGGTCCGGGCGGATGGTACGCACGGTCACCCTGGACCGGGAGGCGGCCGACACCGCGCTCGGCAAGATCGAGGCTCAGGTCGGACCGGTCCACGCGGCCGTGGACCAGGACGGGACCGAGGGCCGGACACTGATCGAGCCGGGGTATCTGATGCCCCACCCCACGCTTCCTGCCCAACGGACACGTCATCGCCACGAGTTGTGGTCCGCACCCGTCATCAAGGTCCTCATCCGGCACCCGGAGCTCACGGACGACGCGCTGGCCGAGGCTGCCCGTACGGCAGTCGGCGTTCTCGCCTCCGTCACGCTCTCCGGCCCCGGCACCGTCGAACTGCAGCCGTACGGCGTCGACAAGGGCAGCGGGCTCGCGCTGGCGGCCGAGGTCCTGGGCATGGACGCGGGCACCACGATCGCCTTCGGTGACATGCCCAACGACCTGCCGATGTTCCGCACGGCCGGTTACGGCGTCGCCATGGCCAACGCCCATCCGGACCTCCGGGCCGCGGCGGACGAGGTGACGTCGTCGAACGAGGGCGACGGGGTGGCGGAGGTACTGGAGCGGGTGTACGGACATCGGTGATTCTCAGCCGTTCCCGCCCTCCGGCGGAAGCACCTCCGGCGCCCCCAGCGCCCGCAGCACATGCGCGACCAGTGCCGCGATCGTCTCCTCGTCCTGTGCCGGCTTGCGCAGCACATGGCGGTAGTACACCGGCCCGTACAGCATCTCCACCGCCAGCGGAAGATCGGCGCCCGGTGGGATCTGGCCCTGCCCCTGGGCCCGGCGCAGGCGGGCGACCGCCTCGTTGAAGCGGGGGTCGATCAGCTTCGTTCTGACTGTTTCCGCGAGTGCGTCGTCGTGGTGGACCTCGGAGAGAATCCCGGCGTACGCGGGGCCGTAGGGCGGTGTGGAGAGCAGTTTCACCGCGCCCATCACATTGGCGCGCAGGTCGGCGGCGATGTCGCCGGTGTCGACGAACGGCGTCGTGCCGACCAGGGCGTCGGTGAACGCCTCCAGCATCACCGCGCTCTTCGACGGCCACCAACGGTAGATCGTCTTCTTGCTGACACCCGCTCTGGCCGCGATGGCCTCGACCGTGACCCGGCCGTACCCCTTCTCCGTACACAGTTCGAGGGCGGCTTCCAGGATCGCCCGTCGTGATCTCTCGCTGCGACGCAGTGAACTCGGCGATGTGATCATTCGGTGAGCATAGGTGTATTTGAGCCAATCCTTGTTGACAGTCCGTCGCCAGAAGTCGAACAATACTGAGGCGGAAACGGAACGTGCCGTGTCGTATCGTTCCTGCTGTTCGCACCGTTCGTGCCGTTCGTGCCGCGACGAGCCGATCGGGGGACGGCTCGCCCGGCCGACGGCACGAGTGCGAAGCGCCGTGCGTCAGGCGGTGATGTCCTTCGCCGTGAAACGGGCCCAGGCCGCCGAGCCGAACACCGCCGCGTACAAGCCCTGCAGTCCCAGGTTCTTGACCGCCTCGTCCCAGTACACGGGGTCGCGCAGCAGGTCCGCGTACGACATCCAGTAATGCGGGAAGAGATACGGATGGATCCCGCTCAGCTGCGGGATCGTGTCCACGATCTGCACGGTGATCAGCATCCCGACAGTGGCGGCCATGGCCGCGATCCCGCTGCTGGTGAGGGTCGAGATGAACAGGCCGATCGCCGCGAATCCGATCAGTGACGCCGCGACCACCACCGCGATCAGTCCGGCCCGCAGCAGCCCTTCGCCGAACCCGATCCGGGTCCCCGAGATGGTGGTGACCTCACCCACCGGGAACAGCAGCGCGCCCACGGCGAGCGCCGAGAGGGCCACGACCAGGGTCGCGACCAGGCAGAACGTGAGGACGGAGGCGTACTTCGTCAGCAGCAGCCGGGTCCGGCCCGCCGGGGCGACCAGCAGATAGCGCAGGGTGCCGGCGTTGGCCTCGCCCGCGATCGAGTCGCCCGCGACGACCCCGACGGCCATCGGGAGGAAGACCGGGAGCGTCACGGCGAGGGCCGCGAAGACCAGGAACAGGCCGTTGTTGGTGACCTGGGAGAGGAAAGCGGGGCCTCCCCCGCCACCGCCCGGTCCGGGCGAGGAACCGTGATTCGTCTCGATCTTCACCGCGATCCCGATCAGCACGGGAACGGCGGCCAGCACCCCGAGCAGCGCGAGGGTGCGCCAGCGGCGGAGTGTGGTGGTCAGTTCGGAGCGGAGGATTCCGAAGGTCCACAGGCGATTGCGCGCCCTGCCCGCCCCTATGATTCCGGCTTCAGCCTGCGACATCGAAACCCTCTCCGGTGAGTGCGACAAAGGCGTCCTCCAACGAGGCCCGTTCGACGCCGAAGGACCGCAGGCGTACGCCGGCGTGCACCAGCGCCGCGCTGAGGTCCGCGAGTTCGACGTCGCCCGGCGGGGCGTCGGCGCTCACCCGGTCGCCGTCGACCGTGATACCGGTGACGCCCAGCTCCTTGAGAACGCGGGCGGCTTCACCCGGGTCGGGGGTGGTGACGGCGAGCCGGCCGCGCGCCCCGGCCGCCAGATCCGCGACCGGGCCCTGGGTGATCAGCCGGCCCCTGGCCATCACCGCGGCATGTGTGCAGACCTGCTCGATCTCGTCGAGGAGGTGGGAGGAGAGGAAGACGGTGGTGCCCTCCGCCGCCAGTTCTCTGACCAGGGCACGGATCTCGCGCATGCCCTGCGGGTCCAGGCCGTTTGTCGGCTCGTCCAGGACGAGCAGACGGCGCGGCTGGAGCAGGGCGGCGGCGAGCCCGAGTCGCTGCTTCATGCCGAGCGAGTACGCCTTGGCCTTCTTGCCCGCCGCCGCGGCGAGCCCGACCCGGTCCAGGGCCTGCCCGACCCGGTCCCGGCGGGTGCGCGGATCGGCGGTCGGGTCGGCGGAGTCGTAGCGCAGCAGATTGTCCCGGCCACTCAGGAAGCCGTACAGGGCGGGCCCCTCGATCAAGGCTCCTACCTGCGGAAGTACGGCGCGGGCCGCGCCCGGCATGGGGTGGCCGAGGACCTGCGCGGTGCCGGATGTCGGGTCGATCAGACCCATCAGCATCCGGATGGTCGTGGTCTTCCCTGAGCCGTTGGGGCCGAGGAATCCGAAGACACTGCCGCCGGGGACGCTGAGGTCGAGGCCGTCGACGGCGAGTTGGCCGCCGCGGTACCGCTTGGTGAGGCCCCGTGTCTCGATCACGGCCCCGGGGGCGGTCACCGCCCTCGGCTCGGTCACGGTCCCAGGCTCTGTCATGCGTACTCCCCATGGGTCGGGTAGGGCCTGTCCGGCGGATCGGGGCCGGACAGCGCCTCAGCGGACCGCCCCGCCGTACGGAGGGTACGGCGGGGCGGGTGGCCTGCGGCGGGAAGCGCGACGCGCCCCGGCGTCAGGCGGCGTTGTCAGCCGCCTTGACCAGCGCGTCCGACGTGACCGCGCCGACGTACACCTTGCCGTCGTCCGTCATCAGCGCGTTGACCAGGCGGGTCTTGAAGACCGTGCCCGAGCCGAACTTTCCGGAGACCTTGTCGCCCAGCGAGTCCAGGAACTGCTGCGCCTCGGCCGGTACGTCACCCGACGCCTTCGTGGGGAGTCCGGTGCCGCCCGGGGTCCTGATCTCGGCGATCGCGTTCCAGCCCTCGCCGATGACCTTCGTGTCCTTGGAGCCCTGGCCCCCGGCGCCCAGTCCCTCGGCACCCGGGAACATGCCCAGGCCCCCTGCCCCGTCGGTCTTCCGCTGCGCCTTCGCGTCGTCGGCCTCGGTCACCTCGGCACCCTTGGGCGGGGTGAACGTGAACGAGGAGGCAGCCGGCTTCGCAAAGTCGACCTTGGTGAATCCGGCGTCGACGACGGCCTTGCCACCGCTGCTCGCAAGCAGCGTGAACTTCAGCGGCACACCGCTCTTCGCGTCGACCGCGACCGTGACCGAGCCGATCGTGGAGCCGCTCTGCTTGGGCTTGATGAGCAGCTTGTACGCGTCACGTCCGGCGACCTGCGCCGTGCCGTCGACCGTCACCGATGTGGTGGGGCCGGCGGCCTTCAGGACCTGTTCGGCGAGCGCCTTCGGCGTGGTCGGCACGCCCTCGGGAGCCGGGGCCGAGTGCCCGGACTCCTTCCCGCTCCGGTCCTCGGTGGCGTGGTAGGCCTGGTTGGTCCTGCTGTCGTACGCCCAGACCTGATCACCGTTGTGGATCAGGCTGTACTCCGCCGCGTTTTCCAGGATCGACACCCGCTGCTTGTCGGGGCCGTCGGCGGCCACCCGCAGGGTGTGCGTGCCCGACGCCAGCTCCGTCATCTTCGTCTGCGGGTCGGCGGTCGAATCGCCCTTGGCGCTGCCGGTGTCGCCCTCGCTGCCGCCCGGGACGAAGGAGCCGGCCAGACCGCCGAGCGACGGGATGCCGAGGTCCGTGCTGATCTTCACCGTGCCGGAGAGCTGCTGGGTGTCCGAAGCGGCGATCTTCTCGATGAGCTGCTGTGCGGTGATCTTCGGCAGATCGGGGTCACCGGTGCTCGCGAGCGCCGGGACGAGCCCGATCGTCGCGGCCGCCACTCCCGCCACCGCGACCGGGACGATGTAGCGCGCCGCCTTTCGACGGCCGACGTCGGTGCCCCTGGTCCCGCCGTTGGTCTCTACGCTGTCGTTCGGTGCCATGTGTGCCCTACCTCCGTGGTCGGCGGCTTCCGTCCGGATGCACTCGTCCACTCCGTGCCGCCATTCTCACCGGTTTGTTCAGGAGTGGTTGTTCTCCATCTGACCAAACCTGCGGCGCGGAATCGTCACTCCCGGGGAGCAACTCCACCTACCTCTTCGGTATGACACCACCCGGGCGGGCCTTCCCCGTCCCGTAGGGGTGGGCCCCCGACTCCAGGACCGACACGCCGGCCGGGCCGGGCCGGCCGGCGTGTCGGGAACCGCGTCACATGCCCGCCGATCGGGTCACGGCGCAGGGAGACAGGTGAATTACACGCCAACTCTTGACGATTTTCGGTCACGCGTCCACACTTTCAGGCATCTCCAGTCACTTTTCCACGAAACCAGTCAGCGAGGTTGCCGGGATGCTGCCAGCCGAACGTCACCGTCGAATCTCCACCGCCGTGGAGCGCAGCGGCACGATCAGCACCGAGAGTCTGGCGGAGCAGCTCGGCGTCTCGGCCGAGACCGTGCGCCGGGATCTGGCACAGATGGAGAAGCAGGGGCATCTCATGCGGGTGCGCGGCGGTGCGGCAGCGCTGTCCGTCGTCCGCGGCCTGAGCGGCGAAGAGGCATCCTTCACGGAGCGGTCCGCCTCGCAGCAGCAGGCCAAGACGGAGATCGGGCGAGCCGCGGCGGACCTGGTCCGCTCCGGCATGACCGTCGTGATCGACGTCGGCACGACGGCTCTGCAGGTCGCCTGCGCCCTGGCGCCGGACTTCCGGGGGACGGTGGCGACCC
The DNA here is from genome assembly GCF_036002945.1 of Streptomyces sp. NBC_01224. Lineage (NCBI taxonomy): Bacteria > Bacillati > Actinomycetota > Actinomycetes > Kitasatosporales > Streptomycetaceae > Streptomyces > Streptomyces sp. NBC_01224. The sequence continues at coordinate 3,876,971 of NZ_CP108529.1, forward strand.
CGTCCCTGCTCGTCGCAGCCGAGCTGTCCACCCGCCCCCATGTCGACGTGCTGGTTCCCGGCGGCCGAATCCGGGGCGGCGACCTGGTCTGCTCCGGCCCGCTGACAGTGGACTTCTTCAACGGCCTCTACGCCGACGTGGCGTTTCTCGGCTCCGGCGGTGTCGACAGCTCCGCCGGGATGACCGACTTCTACTTCGAGGAGAACGCGACCAAGCGCGCGATCCTCGCTCGCAGCGCGCTCACCTACGTACTGGCCGACGGGAGCAAGCTCGGCCGGGTGGCTCCGCACCGCGTCTGCGGATTCGACGACTGCACCGGCCTGATCACCGATCAGACCCCCGAACTGTCGCTGGCTTCGACCATCGAGCAGTCGGGCGCAGTGGTGATCTCGGCCGGACACTCCTGAGCACTGCGGCGATCTCTTCTCGGCGACGTCTCCGCGTGAGACCCGCCCCATGCAACGAACGGCAGTTTCTGTAGCGAGCGGTAGTTTCTGAAAGGACAGCACCGCCATGGTCACGACAAACACCGATGTCGTACAAGGTGACGACCCATCCTCCACGCCGGGCTCCGGCTACAAGCAGGAGATGCGCCGGGAGTTGAGCCGGTACGCCTCTTTCGCCATGGCCTTCGGCTTCGTCTCGATCGCCACGGGCATCTTCACGACCTACGGCTCCGTGCTGAACAGCTCGGGCCCGCGCGGCATCTTCGCCTGGCCGATCAGCGTCATCGGCCAGCTGTCGGTCGCGCTCGTCTTCGGCGCTCTCGCCGCCCGTATCCCCATCAACGGATACGCCTACCAGTGGGTTTCCCGACTGGTGAACCCGGTCTGGGGCTGGGTCATGGGCTGGATCTCGTTCTCCTTCCTCGGAGTCGTGGTAGTCGCGGTGGACTACACCGTCGCCGCGACAATCCTGCCGGAGCTTCTCCAGTACCGGGGGACGACGCAGAACGCCTGGGCGATCACCGCCGTGGTCATCCTGCTCCAGGCGATTCTCGTGGCCGCCTCGACGCATCTGACGCACAAGGTCAACAAGGTCGCCGTCACCGTGCAGCTCATCGGCATGATCTCGTTGACCGTGCTGCTCTTCGTCGTCGGAGCGTTCACGGGCAAGCTCGACTTCTCCACGCTGTTCAGCGCCGCGCCGGCCGCGACCGACGGCTACTACAGCCTGGGCACCGCCACCGAGGCGGGTCCGTTCGCCCTCGCGTTCCTCCTGGGCGCCTTCACCATCGTCGGGTTCGAGTCCGCGGCCAACCTCGCCGAGGAGACCAAGGACCCGGCACGGGTGATCCCCAAGGCCATGGCCCAGGCCGTGCTCTCCCTCGGCGTCCTCGGATTCCTGTTCCTCGTAGCCATCACCGCCCTCATCGACGACCCCGCGAAGCTCGCCACGTCCGCCACCCCCGTGGCGACCGTGATCACCGCCGTGCTCGGATCGACGGTCGGCAAGGCGCTCCTGGTCCTGGTCGTGATCTCGATCTTCTCCTGCGGTCTGGTCATCACCATGAGCGGCACCCGGCTGGTGTGGGCGATGTCCCGCGACGAGCGCTTCCCCGGGTGGCAGGCGCTGCGCAAGGTCAGCCCGTCCCGTGGCACCCCGCTCAATGCCACGATGTTCATCTTCGTCATCGCGCAGCTGATCCTCGCCAGCTTCTCCAGCTCGACCGACGCCCTGTTCTCACTGTTCTCCGCCGCCACTCTGCTGCCCGCGATCATCTACGCCGGCACGGTGCTCATGTACATCGTCAAGCGGAAGTCGCTGCCGCCCACGCAGGGCTTCTCCCTCGGGCGCTGGGAGATACCGGTCATCGTGGTCGCCTCCGTGTGGCTGGGATACGAACTCCTCATCTTCCGTGACCAGTCGTTCCGCGACCCCTGGCTCTACGTCCTCGTCCTCTTCGCCCTCGGGGCCGCCTACCTCGCCTGTCTGCTGGTCCGGCGCGGCGTGTCCGGCATGTCGATGCCCGACATGATCAACATCGACGAAACCCTCGACGTCACCGACCCCGCTGCCCCGGGCACGGTGCACATGACCGCCAAGGAAAGCAAGCGATGAGCACCATTCTGGCCATCGACCAGGGCACCTCCGGCACGAAGGCAATCGTGGTCGACGAGCGGGGCGAGACCATCGCCATCGCCGAGGAGGAACTGCGGCCGGCCTACCTCGGCGGCGGTGGCGTCGAGCAGGACCCGCAAGAACTGCTCGACTCGGTCCTCACCGCCGGACGGCGTGCCATCGCCGCCGCAGGCAGGCCCGTCGACGCGGTCGCCCTCGCCAACCAGGGCGAAACCGTACTGGCCTGGGACCCGCGCACCGGCACCCCGCTGTCCCGGGCGATCGTCTGGCAGGACCGCCGGGCGGAGTCGATCTGCACCGCTCTGGCCGAGCACGCCCCCTGGGTGGCTCAGCGCAGTGGGCTCGTACTCGACTCGTACTTCTCGGCGCCGAAGATGGCCTGGCTGCGACGACACGTCACCACCGAAGGAGTGGTGACGACCACTGACACGTGGCTGGTGCACCAGCTGACCGGCGAGTTCGTCACCGATGCCTCGACCGCGAGCCGATCGCTGCTGATGGACCTCGACAAGGTCTCCTGGGACCCTGAGCTGGTGGATCTGTTCGGTCTTGGCTCCGAGAAGCTGCCGCGAATCGTGGGCTGCGACGAGGTCATCGGCACGACCAGTGCGTTCGGACGCGAGGTGCCGGTCGCCGGCCTGGTCGTCGACCAGCAGGCAGCTCTGCTCGCCGAGGGCTGCCTGGAGCGGGGAACCGCGAAGTGTACCTACGGCACAGGCGCGTTCCTGCTGGCCAACACCGGCGACACCGCGCTGCGTTCACGGGCCGGGCTCACCTCCTCGGTAGCCTGGCGGACCGCGGCGCAGACGCCTTACTGCGTGGACGGCCAGGTGTACACCGCGGCGTCGGCCGTCCGCTGGATCCGTGACCTGGGATTCATCGGGTCCGCGAGCGAGCTGGACACCGTAGCGGCGAAGGAGTCCGACGGCACCCTGTGCGTACCGGCCCTGGCGGGCCTCGCGGCACCGTGGTGGCGTCCCGACGCCACCGCCACGTTCACCGGGATGACCCTGTCCACCGGCAGGGAGCACCTGGTCCTCGCCGTGCTGCAGGGCATCGCCGCCCAGGTCGCCGCCCTGTGCGGCCTGGTCGAGTCCGACCTCGGTACGCCGCTCAGCCGACTGCGCGCGGACGGCGGGCTGACCCGCAGCCGCACCCTGATGCAGGCCCAGGCCGATCTGGCCCAGGTACCGATCGACATCTACCCGTCCTCGCACGCCACCCCGCTCGGCGCGGCCGCGCTGGCCAGGCTGGCCCTCACCCCGGGCATGGACCTGGCGGAAGCCGTCGGTGACTGGAACCCGGTCACCGTCTACGAACCGGTCTGGTCGGCCGACCGGGCCGCGCACTACCGCAGTACATGGGCGGCGGCCGCCGAGGCCACCGCCCGCAAGGGAGAACTCGGATGACCGACACCACACCGCACGAGCCCGACCATGTCTACGACGTCGTCGTCATCGGCGCAGGCATCGTCGGCTCGGCAATCGCCCGCGACCTGTCCGGCCATCAGCTGTCGGTCGCGCTCGTCGAGGCTCGCGACGACGTCGGCGACGGAACCAGCAAGGCGAACACCGCGATCCTGCACACCGGATTCGACGCAAAGCCGGGCACGCTGGAGTCCAGGCTCGTCAAGCGCGGATATCACCTGCTGTCGGAGTACGCCCGCTCGACCGGCATCCCGGTCGAACAGACGGGCGCGATCCTCGTCGCGTGGAACGCGGAGGAGCTGGCCGCCCTGCCCGGCCTCAAGGAGAAGGCCGAGCAGAACGGTTACGACCGGTGCCGGATCGTCGGCGCCGACGAGGTCTACGAGCTGATCCCTTCCCTCGGCGAGGGAGCGCTCGGCGGACTCACGGTCCCCGACGAGTCGATCATCTGCACCTGGACCACGAACCTGGCCCTGGCCACCGACGCGAGGCAGCGCGGCGCCGAGGTCCTGCTCAACCACGCCGTCACCGCGGTGTCGGTGAACACCCGGTCCACCACGCTGACCACCACGGGCGGCTCCGTACAGGCCCGTTGGGTGGTCAACGCGGCGGGCCTCGGCGCCGACCGCATCGACCGGCTCTTCGGCCACGAGCGGTTCACCGTCACCCCGCGCCGCGGTGAACTGTTCGTCTTCGACAAACTCGCTCGCCCGCTGGTCGACAAGATCGTCCTGCCGGTTCCCACGTCCCGGGGCAAGGGGGTGCTCATCTCCCCCACCATCTACGGCAACGTCATGCTGGGGCCCACCTCGGAGGACCTCACCGACCGCACCGCGACCGGAACGTCCGAGGACGGATTCGCCTTCCTGCTGGACAAGGGCGAGCGCCTCATGCCCCGGCTGCTCGCCGAGGAGGTGACCGCTTCCTACGCGGGGCTGCGGGCCGCCATCAACCACGGGGACTATCTCATCGAGCCCACCCCCTCGCAGCGGTACCTCCTCGTCGGCGGAATCCGCTCGACCGGGCTGACCTCCGGCATGGCCATCGCCGAGCACGTCCACGAGGTGCTCGAAAAGGCCGGACTCGCCCTCACCGCACGCACCGACCTGCCCGGCCCTCCGCAGATGGCCAACATCGGCGAGGCGACCGTACGTCCCTACCAGGACGCCGACCGCATCGCCGCCGATCCCGAGTACGGCAAGGTCGTCTGCTTCTGCGAGCGCGTCACCGCCGGTGAGATCCGCGACGCCTTCCAGTCGCCCCTGCCCGCACGCAACCTGGAGGGCCTGCGCCGCCGCACCCGGGCCATGAACGGCCGCTGCCAGGGCTTCTTCTGCGGCGCGGCTGTCAACCGACTCCTGAACGAAAACGGTTGCGGCGGCACTGCCGCCGCGCCGGCGCGGCCCGAGGTGAACTCCTGATGACCACCACCACACTCACACCGGACGTCCTGATCATCGGGGGCGGCCCCGCCGGGCTCACGGCTGCCGCCGCCCTCGCACCCCGCATCCGCGGCGAGGTCCTGGTGCTCGACCGGGAGAAGGACGCCGGAGGCATCCCCCGCCACAGCGACCACACCGGATACGGCCTGCGGGACCTGCGCCGGGTCATGACCGGCCCGAAGTACGCACGCCACCTCGTCGAACAGGCCACTTCGGCCGGGGCCACCATCCGCACCGAGACCATGGTCACCCACTGGGCGGGCGACCGGGCCGTGGAGGTCACCGGTCCGCAGGGGCGGCTGCGTGTGGAGGCCAAGGCCGTCGTGCTCGCCACCGGCGCACGCGAACGGCCCCGCGCGGCCCGGCGCATCCCCGGCGACCGGCCGCAGGGCGTCTACACCACCGGGCAGCTGCAGAACGCCGTCCACCTCCACCACAGCGAGGTCGGCAGCCGGGCCGTCATCGTCGGAGGGGAACTGGTCAGCTGGTCCGCCGCCGTCACCCTCCGCGAAGCCGGCTGCGCCACCGAGCTGATGGTCAGCCAGTACCCCAGGACGGAGTCGTACGCAGCTTTCAACATCGCCGGCCGCGCCCTGCTGCGCGTTCCCGTCGCCAACCGCAGCCGGGTCACCCGCATCATCGGCAAGGGCCGGGTCGAGGCCGTCGAGATCGAGAATCTCGACACCCGCGCCCGGCGCACCGTCGCCTGCGACACCGTGGTCTTCACCGGAGACTGGATCCCCGACCACGAACTGGTCCGCAGCGGCGGGCTCGACCTGGACCCGGGAACCCTCGGCCCGCTGACCGACACCGCCCTGCGGACCAGCCGCCCCGGCGTCTTCGCCGCGGGCAACCTCCTCCACCCGGTCGACACCGCCGACGTCGCAGCCCTTGACGGCCTGCACGTCGCGGACCAGGTCGAGGCATGGCTGACCGGGGCCGGCGAGCCTGCCCCGGGCCTGCGCATCCTCGCCGAGGCGCCGTTGCGCTGGGTGGCACCGGGGCTGCTGCGCCCAGGTGACCCGGCTCCCCCGCGTGGGCGCCTGCTGCTGTGGACGGACCGGTCCATCCGGTTCCCGCACGTGATCGTCCGCCAGAACGGGCGGGTCCTCTCGGAGCGGACCCTGCCCTGGCCCGCCGCGCCCGGCCGCGTCTTCCGCGTGCCGTGGTCCGTGATGAAGGGCCTCAGCGCCCAGGGCGGCCCGGTCACCATCGGCCTGCGCTGACGAGCGGCCCGCACCCGGGGAACGAAAGTGCCCGGGTGCGGGCCCGTCTCAGTTGCCGCCCGGGACATCTGCGGACGACCGTCGGTCAGGACCGCGTACGCCCTCGGCGCACCTGGGGCGACAGAACCCGCAGCCCCCGGTGCGCCATGCCCCGGGCAACGGCGGGAAGTCCCGCCGGGCCGAGGCCGGGGTACGGACGTGCCCGGAACGCGGCGCCAGGGGCGCCCTCTTCCGGGCGGGTCATACCGGCGGGACCCGCCGGGCGCCGGCCCGGACGGGCGAGGCGCCACCGGCGCGAATCCGGTACGGCCGAAAGCGCCCACGGACCGCGTCCCGGGCCGGTGAACAACGCGTTCGGCCTCGGAGCTCACCCGACCACCGGACCACCGCGAAAGCGGCGCACCGAGGGCGGGGACGGGCTCAGCCCGCCCGGTGCACCACCGCGTCGCACAGCTCCTCCAGCGCGGCCTTCGCGTAGCCCCCGGGCAGCGGCGCCAGCGTCGCACGCGCCTCCTGCGCGTACCGGATGGCGTCCCGTCGGGCCTGCTCCAGCGCTGGGTGCGCGCGCAGCCTGCGCAGCGCCTCGGCGTGCCGGGCGTCGTCGCTCAGGTCGCCGTCGAGCAGCTCGACGAGTTCCAGGTCGTCCGGCTTTCCGTCGGCCGCGGCCCGGGCCCGCAGATGGAGCACGGGGAGCGTCGGGATGCCTTCGCGCAGGTCGGTGCCGGGGGTCTTGCCGGACTCGTGGGAGTCGGAGGCGATGTCGAGCACGTCGTCGGCGAGCTGGAAGGCGACGCCGAGCCGCTCCCCGTACTGGGTGAGGATGTCGACGGCCGTCTCGTCCGCGCCGGCCGTCATCGCGCCGAACCGGCAGGCCACCGCGACCAGCGAGCCGGTCTTGCCGCGCATCACTTCGAGGTAGTGCTCGACCGGGTCGCGCCCCTCGCCCGGGCCCGCGGTCTCCAGGATCTGGCCGGTGACCAGCCGCTCGAACGCCTCCGCCTGGATGCGTACGGCCTCCGGACCGAGGTCGGCCAGTATGTGCGAGGCGCGGGCGAAGAGGAAGTCGCCGGTCAGGACGGCCACCGAGTTGCCCCAGCGGGTGTTGGCGCTGTCGACGCCGCGGCGTACGTCCGCCTCGTCCATCACGTCGTCGTGGTAGAGCGTCGCGAGATGGGTCAGCTCGACGACAACGGCGGCGGGCACGACGCCCGGCGCGTCGGGGTCGCCGAACTGGGCGGCCAGTATGGCCAGCAGCGGCCGGAATCGCTTGCCCCCGGCGCGTACGAGATGCTGCGCGGCCTCCGTGATGAAGGGCACGCCGCTCTTGGTGGCATCGAGCAGCCCCGACTCGACAGCAGCCAAACCGGCCTGGACATCGGCCTCAAGAGCGTGGTCCCGCACGCTCAGTCCGAACGGCCCGACGACGGTCACGAGGGGATCTCCTGTCTGCTGACGATCACACGGAATGTCGATCTGTCGCTGTCATCACTCAAGTCAGCGTATCCGGTCCCCTTTCGATCACCGTGGGCGCCTTCCCGCCACCGCCGGTATGTTCGGGATCAGCTCATACGATCAGGAGTTCTCCCTTTGTCCCTCACGGCAACCGACACTGAACCGACTCAGCCGCCACCCAGCGACGACCATGCCTTTTTCGGCCAGCCACGGGGTCTGATGACCCTCTCCGGCCTGGAGGTCTGGGAACGGTTCTCGTTCCTCGGCATGCAGGCGATCCTGGTCCTCTACTTCGCCGACACCGTCGCCCGCGGCGGCATGGGCATGGATGTGGGCACCGCGGCGTCCGTCTCTGCCGCCTACGGCACCCTGGTCTACCTGGTCTCCGTGGCCGGCGGCTGGCTGGCCGACCGGATCCTCGGCTCGTACCGCGCCGTCCTGTACGGCGGAATTCTCATCGCGTGCGGGCATTACGCCATGGCGGTGCCCACCGACGCCATGACGTGGACCGGCCTCGGTCTGATCAGCGCCGGAACCGGTCTGCTCAAGCCCAATGTGGCGACCATGGTCGGCAAGCTCTACCGCACCGACGACGAGCGCCGCGACGCCGGCTTCGCGCTCTACTACATGGGCATCAACATCGGGGCGTTCCTCGGCCCGCTGGTCACCGGCTGGCTCGGGGACCATGCGAGCTGGCACTGGGGCTTCTCCGCGGCCGCCTTCGGTATGACGCTCGGTCTGATCCAGTACGTACTGGGCCGACGTCACCTGGCCGGGCGAAAGCACAGCGCCGAATTCGCACTGGCTCCGGAGCCGATGCGCCGCGCCGTCCGGCTGATCGTGGCCGGTGCCGTCGTGGTCGCCGCCGTCGCCACCGCGCTGGCCCTTGCGGGGTGGCTGACCATGAACCGTTTCGTCGACCTGCTCACCCTCATCTCGGTGATCGCACCGGTCGTGTACTTCGTGGTGATGTTCCGCAGCCCGCGGGTCACCAGCGAGGAACGCGGCAGGCTGCGCCCGTACGTGGTGCTGTTCCTGGCCTCCGTCGTCTTCAACTTCATCCTCTTCCAGGCGTACTCGACGATGATTCTGCTCGCGTCGACCAACGCCCGTACCGAGATCCTCGGCTTCCACTTCCCGGCGAGCTGGTACGCCTCCGCGCTCGGCGCCTTCGAGGTCGCGCTCGCCCCGGTGGTCGCCGCCGTCTGGGCCCGGATGGGCCCGCGTCAGCCGCACGCCTCCAACAAGATCGCGATCGGGGTGATCCTCGGCGGACTGTCGTTCCTGCTGATGGTGCTGCCGACCTCCGGGCACTCCGGCGACACCTACAAGATGGCCGCCTGGTGGATCGTCGGCTCATATCTGCTGCTCGGCCTCGGCGACATCCTGCTGGAGACCTCCGGCATGTCCGCGACCACGAAGCTCGCGCCCAAGGCGTTCGCCAGCCAGACCATGGCGCTCTGGTTCCTCTCGCTGGCCCTCGCCAACGGCATCCAGGCCCAGGTCGTGAAGCTGTACGGCGAGGTCTCCAACCCCGCCTACTTCGGTGTCAATGGCGCAATCGCGGTGGTGGCCGGTGTGGCCGTCATCGCCGCCGCACCCTGGCTCAAGCGCACCATGCACCCCGTCCACTGAGGTACCGCCATGCACATCCGCACCACGTATCCGTATGACACCACCCGTGAGGACGTCTACATTCCGCTGCCGGACGGCACCCGGCTCTACGCCCGGATCTGGCGGCCCCTCACCGACGAGCCCGTCCCCGCGCTCCTCGAATATCTGCCGTACCGGCTGAGCGACTGGACGGCGCCACGCGACTGGCAGCGCCACCCCTGGTACGCGGGCCACGGCTACGCCTCCGTCCGGGTGGACGTACGCGGACACGGCAACAGCGAGGGGATGCCGGGCGACGAGTACGACGCGACGGAGCTGGCCGACGGGGTCGCGGTCATCCACTGGCTGGCCGAGCAGGAATGGTGCTCCGGCCGGGTCGGCATGTTCGGCATCTCCTGGGGCGGCTTCAACTCGCTCCAGATCGCGGCGCTGGCCCCCGAGCCGCTGAAGGCCGTCGTCACCGTCTGCTCGACCGACGACCGCTACGACAACGACGTCCACTACATGGGCGGCTCGGTCCTCGCCGTCGACATGCACGCCTGGGCGGCCACCATGCTGGCCTTCGTCGCCCGGCCGCCGGATCCGGCACAGGTCGGCGAGGGCTGGAAGGACATGTGGCTGAATCGGCTGGAAGCGGTCGAACCATTCATCCACACCTGGCTGGCGCACCAGACCCGCGACGACTACTGGAAGCACGGCAGCGTCTGCGAGGACTACTCCGCGATCACAGCGAACGTCCTCGCGGTGGGCGGCTGGCACGACCCGTACCGCGACACCGTCCTGCGGCTCGTCGAACACCTCCGCCCGGACAAGGTCCGCGGGCTGATCGGCCCCTGGTCGCACCAGTACCCCGACCGGGGTCTGCCGCCCGGTCCGGCGATCGGCTTCCTCCAGGAGACGCTGCGCTGGTGGGACCAGCACCTGAAGGACAAGGACACCGGCATCATGGCCGAGCCCCTGCTGCGGTCCTGGATCAGCGAGTCCCACCGGCCCGCCACGGTGTACGAGACGCTGCCCGGCCGCTGGGTCGGTGAGACCGGCTGGCCCTCGGAGAACATCGCGCCGGTCGCGTACGCCCTCCAGGGCGGTCCGCAGATCGTCGACTCGCCCCAGCAGACCGGTCTGGACGCCGGGCGCTTCTTCCCGTTCGGCAACGACGCCGACCTGCCGCCCGACCAGCGCGACGAGGACGCCAAGTCGGTCTGCTTCGAGTTCCCGGTCGAGGACGCCCCGATCGAGATCCTGGGCCGCCCCCGGGTGAAGCTGCGCATCCGGATGGACGTGCCGCGGGGCCAGGCGATCGCCCGGCTCTGCAACGTCGCGCCGGACGGCTCCTCCACCCTGGTGACCCGCGGCGCGCTCAACCTCTCCGCACGGCACGGCCGCGACCGTGCGGACGACTGGCCGGTGGGTGGGACCGAGGACGTGACCTTCGATCTGAACGGCATCGGGCACACCTTCCCGCCCGGCCACCGGATCAGGCTCGCGGTCTCCTCCTCGTACTGGCCGTGGATCTGGCCGCAGGCCGGGTCGGTCGGCTTCACCCTGGACGCCGACGGCAGCTTCGTCGAACTGCCGGTGCGCCGGCACACCGAGGACCCCGCGATCCGGTTCGAGGAGCCGGAGCAGTCGGAGCCGCTCGGCGTCGTCCACCCGGTGACGCTCGACGAACAGCGCCCCGAGCGCCTGGTGGTCCGCGATGTCGCCAAGGGCGAATGGCGGCTGGAGGTCGACCCGCGCTACGGCGGCACCCGCGTCTACCCGGACGGCCTGGAATTCACCGAGGACGCCGTGGAGACGTACACGATCCAGGAGAACGACCCGCTCTCCGCACGCACCCGCTCCGACTGGTCGATCCGGCTGCACCGGCCGGAGATGGCGTGGGACGTACGGATCGAGACCCGGTCCGAAATCAGCGCGGACGACACCGACTTCATCACGTCCGACGAGGTGCTGTGCAAGGACGGCGGCGAGGTCGTCTTCCACCGGACCTGGGAGAAGCGGATCCCGCGCACGGCCGGGTGAATCCACCGCCGTGCCCCCGACAGCAGGGGGCACGGCGGAACTTTCCGGGCATCAGGAGCAGTTGGGACACTCCCGCGGGGTAGCAACACCGACGTAACGTGTCCCCCAAGCGACCTGGAAAGCGAGGCAGCAACACATGCCCGAGCAGAGCAGCCCGCTCGATCTGGCCGAGGGCGACCCCTTCGGTCCGCACAACCTTCCGTACGGTGTGTTCTCCACCCCCGACCACCTCGAGGACCGCCGGGTCGGCGTCCGCATCGGCAGCCACGTACTGGACGCCGGCGCGGCGGCACACGCACTCGGATCGCCCTACGCACAGCTTCTCGCCCAGCCGGACCTGACCGCGCTGCTGGCCGCCGGCCGCACCGCCTGGCGGGACGTCCGACGGGCGCTGACCGCATGGGTGACGGTCCCGGCACACCGCGCGGACATCGAACCGCTGCTGCACCCGGTCGATTCCGTGACGCTCCATCTGCCGTACGAGGTCGCGGACTACGTCGACTTCTACGCGAGCGAGAACCACGCCACCAACGTCGGAAAGATCTTCCGGCCGAACGGTGACGCGCTGACGCCCAACTGGAAGCACCTCCCGATCGGCTACCACGGCAGGTCCGGCACCGTCGTCGTCTCCGGCACTGATGTGGTGCGCCCGTCCGGCCAGCGCAAGGCGCCCGCCGACGCGGCCCCCGTCTTCGGCCCTTCCATCAAGCTCGACATCGAGGCCGAGGTCGGCTTCGTCGTCGGAGTGGGCTCCGAGCAGGGCCGTCCGGTCCCGCTCGGCGACTTCCGCGACCATGTCTTCGGGCTCTCGCTGCTCAACGACTGGTCGGCACGGGACATCCAGGCCTGGGAGTACGTCCCGCTGGGCCCGTTCCTCGGCAAGTCCTTCGCCACGTCCGTATCCGCATGGGTGACCCCGCTCGAAGCCCTGGAGGCGGCCCGGATCGCACCCCCGGCCCGCGACTTCCCGCTGCTCCCCTATCTGGAGGACGCGGGCGAGGAGGAGGCCGGTGGCCTCGACCTGCGGATCTCCGTCGCGATCAACGGACAGCCGGTCGCCGAGCCGCCGTTCGCCACCATGTACTGGACGGCGGCCCAGATGCTGGCCCAGATGACGGTGAACGGCGCGTCGCTGCGCACCGGTGATCTGTACGGCTCCGGCACGGTCAGCGGCGCCGAGCCCGGACAGCGCGGCTCGCTCCTGGAACTGACCTGGAACGGCCGCGACCCGCTGGACCTCCCGGACGGCAAGCGGACGTTCCTGGAGGACGGCGACACGGTGACGATGACGGCCTGGGCACCGGGCCCGGACGGCACGCGGGTCGGCCTCGGCGAGGTCACGGGACGGATCGTGCCGCCCGCATGACGCCTGCCCGTCGACGGCCGCGCCCCTGACGGAGCGCGGCCGTTTGGCACTCGATTGGTTCACCTGTTCGCGCGGTTTTGAACCGGTTCTCGGCGGATATGCCGGACAGATCCGCGAGACTCCGTGCATGGGAGCACTGATGGGCGTCGGCCCCGAGGCGAACGAGCCGAGGTGGGCGGTGCCGCCCGTGGGCGGCTGGACCGCCGATGACCTGGACACACTCCCGAATCTGCCTCCGCACACGGAGCTGATCGACGGGAGCCTTGTTTTCGTGAGTCCGCAGACCGTATTCCACGAGCGCGCGACCGACTTTCTCAAGTGGCAGCTGCAGTCGCTCGCACCGCTCGACCTGGAAGTCTTTCGCGAATTCACCGTCGACGTCGACTGGCAGAACCGGCCCGAACTCGATGTGGTCGTCGTGCGGGCGGATGCAGTCGAGAGTCTGCGGCAGACACGGTTCCGCGCCGAGACGGTGTTGCTGGCGGTCGAGGTCGTGTCCGACGAATCCCTGACCCGGGACCGGGAGACCAAGCCCGTGAAATACGCGCGGGCGAGGATCCCTCACTACTGGCGGGTGGAGAACCAGGACGGCCGGGCGGTGGTCTACGTCTTCGAGCTGGAACCGGCCACCGGCGCCTACACCTCCACCGGCGTCTTCCACGACCGGATGAAGGTCTCCGTCCCCTTCCCCGTCGATCTCGATCTCACCGCGATCGTCTCGCGGCGCCGGGCGGCGGCCCCGGCGTAGACCGGCGACCGCCGCCGGGCCCGGCACTCACTCGTACTCCGGCGGCTCCTCGTCCCAGCCGAACTCCGAGCCGTCGTCGAAGGACACCGGCGCGGGGGCAGCAGCCAGGACCGGTACGGGGGCCGCTGACGGGACCGGTACGGGGCCGGCTTCCGGTTCCGCGCCGGTCCCGTCAGCGGCCTCCCCGAACGACGCGAGCACCTCCAGCACCCCCTCCCCGTACGTCGCCAGCTTCTTCTCGCCCAGGCCGCTGATTCCGCCCAGCGCGGCCACCGAGTCCGGCCGCACCGTGGCGATCTCGCGCAGCGTCGCGTCGTGGAAGATGACGTATGCCGGGACGCCCTGTTCCTTCGCCTGGGCGCCGCGCCAGGCCCGTAGCGCTTCGAAGACCGGGACGGCCTCGGGCGCCAGCTCGGCGGCGGACGCCTGGGTCTTCGCCTTGCGCTCGCCCTTCGTGGAGCGCGACGCGGGCCTCGGCGCCTCCTTGCGCAGCAGCACCTCGCGCTCCCGGCCGAGCACCGAGCCACTCTCCTGAGTCAGCACCAGCGTGCCGTACTCGCCCTCGACCGCGATCAGCCCCTGGGCGAGCAACTGCCGCACGACTCCGCGCCATTCGGCCTCGGCCAGCTCCTCGCCGATGCCGAAGACCGAGAGCTGGTCGTGGTCGAACTGGATGACCTTCGCCGTCTTGCGGCCGAGCAGGATGTCGACGATCTGGCCCGCACCGAACTTCTGCCCTCGCTCCCGCTTCAGCCGCACGACGGTCGACAGCAGCTTCTGCGCGACCACCGTGCCGTCCCAGGTCTCGGGCGGGGTGAGGCAGGTGTCGCAGTTGCCGCAGGTCGCCGCGGTGGGCTCTTGGCCGAAGTACGTCAGGAGCTGGGCGCGGCGGCACTGGACCGTCTCGCACAGGGCCAGCATCGAGTCGAGGTGGGAGGCCGCGCGGCGGCGGAACGCCTCGTCGCCCTCGCCACCCTGGATGAGCTTGCGCTGCTGGACCACGTCCTGGAGTCCGTACGCCATCCAGGCCGTGGACGGCAGCCCGTCACGCCCGGCGCGGCCGGTCTCCTGGTAGTAGCCCTCGACCGATTTCGGCAGGTCCAGGTGGGCGACGAAGCGCACGTCCGGCTTGTCGATGCCCATGCCGAAGGCGATGGTCGCGACGACGACCAGGCCCTCCTCGCGCAGGAAGCGGGACTGGTGGACGGCGCGCGTGCCCGCGTCCAGACCGGCGTGGTACGGGACGGCCTCGATGCCGTTGCGGCAGAGATACTCGGCGGTCTTCTCCGTCGAGTTGCGTGACAGGCAGTAGACGATGCCCGCGTCCCCGGCGTGCTCCTCCTTGAGGAAGGAGAGCAGCTGCTTCTTAGGGTCGGCCTTCGGCACGATCCGGTACTGGATGTTGGGCCGGTCGAAGCTGGCGACGAAGTGCTTCGCGTCGGGCATGCCCAGGCGCTGTGTGATCTCCTGGTGCGTGGCGTTGGTCGCGGTGGCCGTCAGGGCGATGCGCGGTACGTCGGGCCAGCGCTCGCCGAGGACGGAGAGGGCCAGATAGTCCGGGCGGAAGTCGTGGCCCCACTGGGCGACGCAGTGCGCCTCGTCGATCGCGAAGACGGAGATCTCGCCACGGGAGAGCAGGCCGAGCGTGGTGTCCAGGCGGAGCCGCTCCGGGGCCAGATAGAGCAGGTCGAGCTCGCCGGCGGCGAACTGGGCCTCCATCGAGCGGCGCTCGTCGAAATCCTGCGTGGAGTTGATGAAGCCGGCCCGCACACCGAGCGCCCGCAGCGCGTCCACCTGGTCCTGCATCAGGGCGATCAGGGGTGAGATGACGATGCCTGTACCGGCTCTGACCAGGGCCGGGATCTGGTAGCAAAGCGACTTTCCGCCACCGGTCGGCATGAGCACGACGGCGTCCCGGCCCGCCACCACATGGTCGACGATCGCTTCCTGCTCGCCGCGGAACGCCTCGTACCCGAACACCCGGTGCAGCGTCTGCAGCGCGTCGCTCTCGGTCACATCCATGGTCCCGCCCGTCGCGCTCATTGCCCTGTCCCCCGAAGTCGTGCCGTTCTGTCCTGTCGCCGTCCCCTGCCACGATAGGCGCCGCCTACGACAACGCCGGACGGGCTTGACTTCTCGGGCCCGTCCGGCGTTGTCCCAGCTGTGTGCGTGTGTGCTACCTCACGAACACTCCCGCCTGGCTCGCCAGGTCCAGGAAGTACTGCGGGGCCAGGCCCAGCACCAGCGTGACCGCGACCCCGACCCCGATCGTCGTCATCGTCAGCGGGGACGGGACGGCGACCGTCGGGCCGTCCGCCTTCGGCTCGCTGAAGAACATCAGCACGATGACCCGGATGTAGAAGAACGCGGCGATCGCCGACGAGATCACACCAACGACGACCAGGCCGCCAGCGCCGCCGTCGGCCGCGGCCTTGAAGACGGCGAACTTTCCGGAGAACCCTGAGGTGAGCGGGATACCGGCGAAGGCCAGCAGGAACACCGCGAAGACTGCGGCGACCAGCGGCGAGCGCCGGCCGAGCCCGGCCCACTTCGACAGATGCGTCGCCTCGCCGCCCGCGTCGCGCACCAGGGTGACGACGGCGAACGCGCCGACCGTCACGAAGGAGTACGCGCCCAGGTAGAAGAGGACCGACGAGATGCCGTCCGGGGTGGTCGCGATGACACCGGCGAGGATGAAGCCGGCGTGTGCGATCGAGGAGTAGGCGAGCAGCCGCTTGATGTCGGTCTGGGTGATGGCGACGATCGCACCGCCCAGCATCGTGACGATCGCGACGGCCCACATGACCGGGCGCCAGTCCCAGGCGAGGCCCGGCAGCACCACGTACAGCAGCCGCAGCAGCGCACCGAACGCGGCGACCTTGGTGGCCGCGGCCATGAAGCCGGTGACCGGGGTCGGGGCGCCCTGGTAGACGTCCGGGGTCCACATGTGGAACGGGACGGCGCCGACCTTGAAGAGCAGGCCGGTCAGGATCATCGCCCCGCCGATCAGGAGCAGCGCGTCGTTGCCCATGGTGTCGGCGAGCGCCGGGTCGATCCGGGTGATGGAGCCGTCGACCACGTTCGCGATGGTGGCGTACGAGACGGAGCCCGCGTACCCGTACAGCAGGGCGATCCCGAAGAGCAGGAACGCCGACGAGAAGGCGCCGAGCAGGAAGTACTTCACCGCGGCCTCCTGCGACATCAGCCGCTTGCGGCGGGCGACGGCGCACAGGAGGTAGAGCGGGAGGGAGAAGACCTCCAGGGCCACGAAGAGCGTCAGCAGATCGTTGGCCGCCGGGAAGACCAGCATGCCGGCCACCGAGAAGAGGACCAGCGGGAAGACCTCGGTGGTGGTGAATCCGGCCCTGACCGCGGCCTTCTCACTGTCGCTGCCGGGGACCGACGCGGCCTGTGCGGCGAACGAGTCGACGCGGTTGCCGTGCGCGGCGGGGTCGAGCCGCCGCTCGGCGAAGGTGAAGACGGCGACCAGTGAGGTCAGCAGGATGGTGCCCTGCAGGAAGAGTGTCGGCCCGTCGATCGCGATGGCGCCCATCGCGGCGATGTGCGCCTTCGTCGTGCCGTATCCCCCGGCCGCCAGGCCGATGACCGCGGCGAACGCGGCGGCGAGGGCGACGACCGTCAGGAATACCTGCGTGTAGTAGCGGGCCCGGCGCGGCACGAAGGCCTCGACGAGTACGCCCACGACGGCGACACCGATCACAATGAGGACCGGGGTCAGCTGGGCGTACTCGATGACCGGTGCCTTGAACTTCTCGGCCGGGGCGGCCGATGTCACCCCGCCCGCCATTGTCCACAGGCTGTGGACAGCTGTTGCGCTCACTTGGCGGCCTCCACCTCAGGCTGGGGGTCCTTCTTCTGGACGTCCGACATGGTGTGCTGCACCGCCGGGTTGACGATCTCCGTCAGCGGCTTCGGATAGACACCCAGGAAGAGCAGCAGCGCGATCAGTGGCAGGACCACCACCAGCTCCCGGACCTTGAGGTCCGCCATGCCCTGGACTTCGGCCTTCACCGGTCCGGTCATCGTCCGCTGGTAGAGGACGAGGACGTACAGCGCGGCGAGCACGATGCCGGTCGTGGCGATGATGCCCGCCGCCGGATACGCGCTGAACGTGCCGACGAGGACCAGGAACTCACTGACGAACGGGGCGAGTCCGGGCAGCGACAGGGTGGCCAGACCGCCGATCAGGAAGGTGCCGGCCAGGACCGGCGCCACCTTCTGCACCCCGCCGTAGTCGGCGATGAGCCGCGAACCGCGCCGGGTGATCAGGAAGCCCGCCACCAGCATCAGCGCGGCGGTCGAGATCCCGTGGTTGACCATGTAGAGCGTGGCGCCCGACTGGCCCTGGCTCGTCATCGCGAAGATGCCCAGGATGATGAAGCCGAAGTGCGAGATCGACGCATAGGCGATCAGCCGCTTGATGTCGCGCTGGCCGACGGCGAGCAGCGCCCCGTACACGATGCTGATCAGCGCCAGGACGACGATCACCGGCGTCGCCCACTTGCTGGCCTCCGGGAAGAGCTGGAGGCAGAAGCGGAGCATCGCGAATGTGCCGACCTTGTCCACGACCGCGGTGATCAGGACGGCGACCGGGGAGGTCGCCTCACCCATGGCGTTGGGAAGCCAGGTGTGCAGCGGCCACAGCGGGGCCTTCACCGCGAAGGCGAAGAAGAACCCGAGGAAGAGCCAGCGCTCCGTGCTGGTCGCCATGGAGAGCGAGCCGCTCGCCCGGGCCTCGGCGATCTCGGAGAGCGAGAACGTCCCCGCGACCACGTACAGGCCGATCACGGCGGCCAGCATGATGAGGCCGCCGACCAGGTTGTAGAGGAGGAACTTGACGGCGGCGTAAGAGCGTTGGGCAGCCGCGTTCTCGTCGCTGCCGGTGTGTGCCCGGTCCCCGAAGCCGCCGATGAGGAAGTACATCGGGATGAGCATGGCTTCGAAGAGGATGTAGAAGAGGAAGACGTCGGTGGCCTCGAAGGAGAGGATCACCATCGCTTCGACCATCAGGATCAGGGCGAAGAAACCCTGAGTCGGCCGCCAGCGCGAGGACTTGTTCTCCAGGGGGTCGGCGTCGTGCCAGCCGGCCAGGATGACGAAGGGGATCAGCAGGGCGGTGAGCGCCATGAGCGCCAGCCCGATGCCGTCCACGCCCAGTTCGTACCGGACGCCGAAGTCCTTGATCCAGGCATGCGATTCGGTGAGCTGGTAGCGGGCGCCGCCGGGCTCGAAGCGGGCGAGCGCGATGCCCGCCAGTACGAGCGTGGCCAGCGAGAAGAGCAGCGCCAGCCATTTGGCGGTGGTGCGCCGGGCGGCCGGGACGGCGGCGGTGGCGATCGCACCGATCGCCGGGAGCGCCGCCGTCGCTGTCAGGAGGGGAAAGGACATGTGATCAGACCGCCCTCATCAGCAGGGTCGCGGCGATGACGACCGCCGTACCGCCGAACATCGAGACCGCGTAGGAGCGGGCGTAGCCGTTCTGCAGTTTGCGCAGTCGGCCGGAGAGCCCGCCCATCGAGGCGGCCGTGCCGTTGACGACGCCGTCGACCAGGGTGTGGTCGACGTACACCAGGGAGCGGGTGAGGTGCTCGCCGCCGCGGACCAGGACCACATGGTTGAAATCGTCCTGGAGGAGATCGCGGCGGGCGGCCCGGGTGAGCAGCGAGCCGCGCGGGGCGACGACCGGAACGGGCTTGCGTCCGTACATCGCCCAGGCGATGGCGACGCCGATGACGAGCACCACCATGGTGGCTGCCGTGACGGTCGCGGCGCTGACCGGGGCGTGGCCGTGGCTGTGGCCGGTGACCGGCTCCAGCCAGTTCAGGAAGCGGTCGTTGAAGGAGAAGAGGAATCCGGCGAAGACCGAACCGAACGCCAGGATGATCATGGGGATGGTCATCGACTTCGGGGACTCGTGCGGATGCGGCTCGTGTCCCTCCGCGTCGGGCTGCCAGCGCTTCTCACCGAAGAACGTCAGCAGCATCACGCGCGTCATGTAGAACGCGGTGATCGCGGCGCCCAGCAGGGCCACCGAGCCGAGGATCCAGCCCTCGGTGCCGCCCTTGGCGAAGGCCGCCTCGATGATCTTGTCCTTGGAGAAGAAGCCGGACAGACCGGGGAAGCCGATGATCGCCAGATAGCCGAGGCCGAAGGTGATGAAGGTGACCGGCATGTACTTCCTGAGGCCGCCGAACTTCCTCATGTCGACCTCGTCGTTCATGCCGTGCATGACCGAACCGGCGCCGAGGAATAGCCCGGCCTTGAAGAAGCCGTGGGTCACCAGGTGCATGATCGCGAAGACGTAGCCGATCGGGCCGAGCCCGGCGGCCAGGATCATGTAGCCGATCTGCGACATCGTCGACCCGGCGAGGGCCTTCTTGATGTCGTCCTTCGCACAACCGACGATCGCACCGAAGAGCAGCGTGACCGCACCGACGACCACGACGGCCAGCTGTGCGTCCGGCGCCGCGTTGAAGATCGCGCCGGACCGGACGATGAGGTAGACACCCGCGGTCACCATGGTCGCGGCGTGGATGAGGGCCGAGACCGGGGTCGGGCCCTCCATCGCGTCACCGAGCCAGGACTGCAGCGGCACCTGGGCCGACTTGCCGCAGGCCGCGAGCAGCAGCATCAGGCCGATCGCCGTCAGCTTGCCCTCGCTCGCCTGACCGGTCGCCCCCAGGACGGGACCGAAGGCGAAGGTGCCGAATGTGGTGAACATCAGCATGATCGCGATCGAGAGGCCCATGTCGCCGACCCGGTTGACCAGGAATGCCTTCTTGGCGGCCGTCGCCGCGCTGGGCTTGTGCTGCCAGAAGCCGATCAGCAGGTACGACGCCAGACCGACGCCCTCCCACCCGACGTACAGCAGCAGGTAGTTGTCGGCGATGACCAGGATCAGCATCGCCGCAAGGAACAGGTTCAGATAGCCGAAGAAGCGGCGCCGGCGCTCGTCGTGCGCCATGTAGCCGATCGAGTAGATGTGGATCAGCGTGCCCACACCGGTGATCAGCAGCACGAACGTCATCGACAACTGGTCCAGCTGGAAGGCCACATCGGCCTGGAAGCTCTCGACCGGAATCCAGCTGAACAGCTTCTGGTGCAGCGCCCGGTCCTCCGCGCCCTTCCCCAGCATGTCGAGGAAGAGCACGACACCGATGACGAACGACACGGCGGCGAGCAGGGTGCCGACCCAGTGTCCGGCGCGGTCCAGCCGTCGGCCGCCGCAGAGCAGGACCGCGGCTCCGAGCAGAGGCGCCGCGACGAGCAGCGCAATCAGGTTCTCCACGATTCAACGTCCCCTTACAGCTTCATCAGGCTGGCGTCGTCGACCGAGGCCGAGTGGCGGGAACGGAACACCGACACGATGATCGCGAGCCCGACCACGACCTCGGCGGCAGCGACGACCATCGTGAAGAAGGCGATGATCTGCCCGTCGAGATTGCCGTGCATCCGGGAGAAGGTCACGAACGCGAGGTTGCAGGCGTTGAGCATCAGCTCCACGCACATGAAAACCACGATCGCGTTCCGCCGGATCAGCACCCCGGCCGCACCGATCGTGAACAACAGGGCGGCGAGATAGAGGTAGTTGACCGGATTCACTTGGCGACCTCCTCATCTTCGTTGTCACGGCCGAGTCGCTCCTCGGAGCGCTGCTCCAGCGCCTTGAGCTGGTCCAGCGACTCGTTCGACACATCGCGGATCTGCCCGCGATTGCGCAGCGTCTGCATGACGGTGAGCTCGGACGGTGTGCCGTCCGGGAGCAGACCCGGGATGTCCACGGCGTTGTGCCGGGCGTAGACACCGGGGGCGGGCAGCGGGGGCAACTGCTTGCCGCGTACGCGCTCCTCGGACATCTCCCGCTGGGTCTTGGCCCGTTCGGTGCGCTCCCGGTGGGTGAGCACCATCGCACCGACCGTCGCCGTGATCAGCAGGGCGCCGGTGATCTCGAAGGCGAAGACGTACTTGGTGAAGATGAGGCTGGCCAGCCCCTCGACGTTTCCGCCGTGCTCGGCGTTGGCGGTGCCGAGCCCGTTGAAGCTGTTCAGCGAGGCGTTTCCGATGCCCGCGATCAGCAGGACGCCGAAGCCGATCCCGCAGCCCGCGGCCAGCCAGCGCTGGCCCTTGAGGGTCTCCTTCAGGGAGTCGGCCGCCGTGACGCCGACGAGCATGACCACGAAGAGGAACAGCATCATGATCGCGCCGGTGTAGACGACGATCTGGACGACGCCCAGGAAGTAGGCGCCGTTGGCCAGATAGAACACCGCCAGGACGATCATTGTCCCGGCGAGGCTCAGCGCGCTGTGCACGGCTTTCTTCATCAGTACGGTGGACAGCGCGCCGAGCACGGCGACGATGCCCAGCACCCAGAACTGGACGGCCTCGCCGGTCGAGGTCTGGGAGGCCGCCGCGGCCAGGCCGGTCATGCGTCCACCTCCCGCGCGGAGCCGCTGTTCTCGTCGGCGCCGTCCGCCGGCTTCTCGCCCTTGGAGACCGCGACCTGGCGCTCCGTACCGGGCGCGGCCTCGGTGACGAGACCCCGGTAGTAGTCCTGCTCGTCCATCCCGGGGTAGATCGCGTGCGGGGTGTCGACCATGCCCTCCTCCAGGCCCGCGAGCAGCTCGTCCTTGGTGTAGATGAGGCTCTCGCGGGTGGTGTTGGCGAGCTCGAACTCATTGGTCATCGTCAGCGCCCGGGTCGGGCATGCCTCGATGCACAGTCCGCAGAGAATGCAGCGCGCGTAGTTGATCTGGTAGACGCGGCCGTAGCGCTCCCCCGGGGAGTAGCGCTCCTCGTCGGTGTTGTCCGCGCCCTCCACATAGATCGCGTCCGCCGGACAGGCCCAGGCGCACAGCTCGCAGCCGACGCACTTCTCCAGACCGTCCGGGTGACGGTTGAGCTGATGCCGACCGTGGAAGCGCGGCGCCGTCACCTTGTGCGTTTCCGGATACTGCTCGGTCAGCCGCTTCTTGAACATGGCCTTGAAGGTCACGCCGAAGCCGGCGACAGGGTTCTGGAACTTCTCCCCCGAGGGCTCTGATGACTCAGACACCGTCAGCCTCCTTTCCGTCACTCGAATTTCCGTCACTCTGAGTATCCGACCCGCCACTGACAACGAGCTCCCGCTCGCCCCGCGGCCTGCGGCGCGGCACCGGCGGCAGGGTCTGTCCGGGCAGCGGAGGCACCGGGAATCCGCCCGCCATCGGGTCGAACGCCGGCTCCGGGCCGGCCTCCGCCTGAGCGGCCCGGCCCTTCTTGTCGCGGAAGATGTCGGCGACGAAGGAGATCAGCAGGATCGCGATCACGGCCCCGGCCACGTACAGCACGATCTTCGAGAAGTCGTACCCCTCGTTGCGCAGCGCCCGTACTGTCGCGACCAGCATCAGCCAGACCACGGAGACCGGGATCAGGACCTTCCAGCCGAGCTTCATCAGCTGGTCGTAGCGGACCCGGGGCAGCGTGCCGCGCAGCCAGATGAAGAAGAACAGCAGCAGCTGGACCTTGATGACGAACCAGAGCATCGGCCACCAGCCGTGGTTCGCGCCCTCCCAGAAGGTGCTGATCGGCCACGGGGCCCGCCAGCCGCCCAGGAACAGAGTCGTGGAGACCGCGGAGACGGTGACCATGTTGACGTACTCGGCGAGCATGAACATCGCGAACTTGATCGACGAGTACTCGGTGTTGAAGCCGCCGACCAGGTCGCCCTCGGACTCCGGCATGTCGAACGGGGCCCGGTTGGTCTCACCGACCATCGTGACGATGTAGATGATGAAGGAGACCGGCAGCAGGATGATGAACCAGCGGTCCTGCTGCGCCTCCACGATCTTCGAGGTCGACATCGACCCGGAGTAGAGGAAGACCGAGGCGAACGCGGCTCCCATCGCGATCTCGTAGCTGATCATCTGCGCGCACGAGCGCAGACCGCCGAGGAGCGGGTACGTCGATCCGGACGACCAGCCCGCCAGCACGATGCCGTAGATCCCGACCGAGGCGACCGCGAGGATGTAGAGCATCGCGATCGGCAGGTCGGTGAGCTGCATCGCCGTACGGTGCCCGAAGATCGAGACCTCGTCGGACGGACCGAACGGGATCACCGCGATCGCCATGAACGCGGGGATGGCGGCGACGATCGGCGCGAGCACGTACACGACCTTGTCGGCGCGCTTGACGACGACGTCTTCCTTCAGCATCAGCTTCATGCCGTCGGCGAGCGACTGGAGCATGCCCCAGGGGCCGTGCCGGTTGGGGCCGATGCGCAGCTGCATCCAGGCGACGACCTTGCGCTCCCACACGATGGAGAAGAGCACGGTCACCATCAGGAACGCGAAGCAGAACACCGCCTTGATGACGACGAGCCACCACGGATCGGTGCCGAACATCGACAGATCCTCGGCGGCGAGTACGGCACCGCGCGGTGCCGCGGCCAGTTGAGCGAAAGCAGTCACGCCCCCACCTCCGGTGTGACGTCGGGAGTACCCGGTGCGGCGGGGCCGATCCGGACCAGACCGCCGGGCCGGGCGCCGGTGTCGGCCGGGACGCCCCGCCCGACGGAGTTCAGCGGCACCCAGACCACCCGGTCCGGCATGTCGGTGACCTTCAACGGGAGCTCGACGCTGCCCGCCGGGCCGGTGACGGCCAGCAGATCGCCGTCCTTCACGCCCGTCTCGGCCGCGGTGACGGCGGAGAGCCGGGCGACTGAGGCGTGCCGGGTGCCGGCCAGTGCGTCGTCGCCCTCCTGGAGCCGGCCCAGGTCGAGCAGCATCCGGTGGCCCGCGAGGACCGCCTCGCCGTCGCCGGGCCTGGGCAGCGGCCGCGCCGGCTCGTTCGGGTCGGTGGCGTGCGTGCCGGTCCAGCCGCCGAGCCGGTCCAGCTCACGGCGTACGGACTTCAGATCCGGCAGCGCGAAGCGACTGGCTCCATCAGCGCCTCCGACGCGGGCCATCGCGTCGGCCAGCATGTGCAGCACCCGCGCATCGGTCGGCGCGAGCGTCCGCGTCATCTGCTCGGGCTTCAGCGCCGCCTCGAACATCCGCGCCCTGCCCTCCCAGTTGAGGAAGGTGCCGGACTTCTCGGCCACCGCGGCAACCGGGAAGACCACATCGGCCCGCTCGGTCACCTCGCTGGGCCGCAGCTCCAGCGAGACCAGGAAGCCGACCTGGTCCAGAGCCTCCAGGGCCCGTGCCGGGTCCGGCAGGTCCACGGTCTCGACCCCGGCGACGACCAGCGCGCCCAGTTCACCGGTGGCCGCGGCCTCCACGATCTGGCCGGTGTCGCGGCCGAAGCCGGACGGGAGCTCGGCGACGCCCCAGACGGCCGCCACCTCGTCCCTGGCCCTCGGGTCGGTCGCCGGACGTC
Organism: Streptomyces sp. NBC_01224; assembly: GCF_036002945.1. Classification (NCBI taxonomy): domain Bacteria; kingdom Bacillati; phylum Actinomycetota; class Actinomycetes; order Kitasatosporales; family Streptomycetaceae; genus Streptomyces; species Streptomyces sp. NBC_01224. The sequence goes on from NZ_CP108529.1 coordinate 3,901,729, forward strand.
CGCCGGGCAGCAGCGACGGAAGCGCGCCCGCCTCCACCGCACCGCGCTCACCGGCCCGGCGCGGAATCCACACCAGCGTGGCCCCGGTCGCGGTGGCTGTCCGTACCGCGGCGGTGAGCCCGCCCGGCACGGCCGCCAGCCGCTCACCGACCACGATCACGGCACCCCCGCCGCGCAGCGCCTCGGCCGCCGCGGCTCCGTCGCCGTCGAGTCCGACGCCGCCCGCGATCGCGTCCAGCCACTCGGTCTCGGTGCCGGGGGCGGCGGGAAGCAGCGTGCCGCCCGCCTTCGTGAGGCCGCGCGTCGCGTGCGAGGCGACGGCGAACGTGCGCTGTCCGTGCTTACGGTTCGCCTTGCGCAGCCGCAGGAAGACGCCGGGCGCCTCCTCCTCCGACTCGAACCCGACCAGCAGCACCGTCGGGGCCTTCTCCAGCGAGGTGTACGTGACACCCGTGCCGTCCAGGTCCCGGCCTCGCCCGGCCACGCGGGCGGCCAGGAAGTCGGCCTCCTCGCTGCTGTGCACCCGGGCCCGGAAGTCGACGTCGTTCGTGTCCAGCGCGATCCGGGCGAACTTGCTGTACGCGTACGCGTCCTCGACGGTCAGCCGGCCGCCCGTGAGGACACCCGTCCTGCCGCGTGCGGCGGCGAGTCCGGCGGCCGCGGCGTCCAGCGCCTCGGGCCAGCTCGCCGGTTCCAGGACGCCGTCCGCGTTGCGTACCAGCGGAGTGGTGAGCCGGCCTGGCTGTTGCGCGTAACGGAAACCGAAGCGGCCCTTGTCGCAGACCCACTCCTCGTTGACCTCGGGATCGTTGGCGGCGAGCCGCCTCATGACCTTGCCGCGCCGGTGGTCGGTACGGGTCGCGCAGCCGCCCGCGCAGTGCTCGCACACCGACGGCGACGACACCAGGTCGAAGGGGCGGGAGCGGAACCGGTACGCCGCCGAGGTCAGCGCCCCGACCGGGCAGATCTGGATGGTGTTCCCGGAGAAGTACGACTCGAAGGGGTCACCCTCGCCCGTACCGACCTGCTGGAGCGCACCTCGCTCCAGGAGCTCGATCATCGGGTCGCCCGCCACCTGGTTGGAGAACCGGGTGCAGCGCGCGCAGAGCACACACCGCTCACGGTCCAGCAGCACCTGGGTGGAGATCGGGACGGGCTTCTCGAACGTGCGCTTCTTGCCGTCGAAGCGGGAGTCGGCGCCGCCGTGCGACATCGCCTGGTTCTGCAGCGGGCACTCACCGCCCTTGTCGCAGACCGGGCAGTCCAGCGGGTGGTTGATGAGCAGCAGCTCCATCACACCCTTCTGCGCCTTCTCGGCGACGGGCGAGGTGAGCTGCGACCTCACCACCATGCCGTCGGTGCAGGTGATGGTGCAGGACGCCATCGGCTTACGCTGGCCCTCGACCTCGACGATGCACTGGCGGCAGGCGCCGGCCGGGTCGAGGAGCGGGTGGTCGCAGAAGCGCGGGATCTCGATGCCGAGGAGTTCGGCGGCCCGGATGACCAGGGTGCCCTTGGGCACGCTGATCTCGATGCCGTCGATCGTCAGCGTGACGAGGTCCTCGGGCGGAAGGGCCGCCTCGCCGCCCCCGGAGGGCGCACTCGTGGTGACTGTCATGCGTTCACCCCCTGGTGAGCGTTCTTGTCGTCGGCCCAGGCGGTCGACCTGGCGGGATCGAAGGGGCAGCCCCTGCCCGTGATGTGCTGCTCGTACTCCTCGCGGAAGTACTTCAGTGAGGAGAAGATCGGCGAGGCGGCGCCGTCGCCGAGGGCGCAGAAGGACTTGCCGTTGATGTTGTCGGCGATGTCGTTCAGCTTGTCGAGGTCGGCCATCTGTCCCTTGCCGGCCTCGATGTCGCGGAGCAACTGGACGAGCCAGTAGGTGCCTTCGCGGCACGGTGTGCACTTGCCGCAGGACTCGTGGGCGTAGAACTCGGTCCAGCGGGTGACGGCCCGCACGACGCAGGTCGTCTCGTCGAAGCACTGGAGCGCCTTGGTGCCGAGCATGGAACCCGCGGCGCCGACACCCTCGTAGTCGAGCGGCACATCGAGGTGCTCATCGGTGAACATCGGGGTCGAGGAGCCGCCCGGGGTCCAGAACTTCAGCCGGTGGCCGGGGCGCATGCCGCCGCTCATGTCGAGCAGCTGGCGCAGCGTGATGCCGAGCGGGGCCTCGTACTGGCCGGGGCTCGCGACATGCCCGCTGAGCGAATACAGCGTGAAGCCCGGGGACTTCTCGCTGCCCATCGACTTGAACCAGTCCTTGCCCCGGTTCAGGATCGCGGGAACCGAGGCGATGGACTCGACGTTGTTCACCACAGTGGGGCAGGCGTACAGACCGGCGACCGCGGGGAAGGGAGGTCGCAGCCGGGGCTGGCCGCGTCGCCCTTCGAGCGAGTCGAGCAGCGCGGTCTCCTCACCGCAGATGTACGCGCCCGCGCCCGCGTGCACGGTGAGTTCCAGGTCGAGTCCCGAGCCCAGGATGTCCGTCCCGAGGAAGCCCGCCTCGTACGCCTCACGCACGGCCTCGTGCAACCGCCGCAGCACGGGGACGACTTCACCGCGCAGATAGATGAACGCATGCGAGGAACGAATCGCGTAGCAGGCGATCACGATGCCCTCGATGAGGCTGTGCGGGTTGGCGAAGAGGAGCGGGATGTCCTTGCAGGTCCCGGGCTCCGACTCGTCGGCGTTGACCACCAGATAGTGCGGTTTGCCGTCGCCCTGCGGGATGAACTGCCACTTCATGCCGGTGGGGAAACCCGCGCCGCCGCGACCGCGCAGACCGGAGTCCTTGACGTACGCGATGAGGTCGTCCGGCGACATGGCGAGGGCCTTGCGCAGACCCTCGTACCCCTCGTGACGCCGGTAGGTATCCAGGGTCCAGGATTCCGGCTGGTCCCAGAAGGCGGAGAGGACGGGGGAGAGCAGCTTCTCGGGGCTGCCCCCGCTGCCGTTGTCGTTGATTTCGGTTGCCAACGTCATCACTCTCCCTCCTCGCCTGTCGGGCCGGACAAGTGCTCCGGGTCCTGCGGGGCATCGGCGTTCCCCGACTCGCCCCGCGGGGCGACGACCCTCGGGTGCGGGTCCTCGCCCCTGGCGAGCCGGAGGCCGATCAGCGAGGCGGGGCCCGCGCCGCCGGACGCCTCGACGGCGCCGGGGCGCTCGTCGGGGAAGCCGGCGAGAATCCGGGACGTCTCCTTGTACGAGCAAAGGGGCGCGCCACGGGTGGGTTCGACGGTGCGCCCGGCGATCAGGTCGTCGACCAGCCGCGTCGCACTTTCGGGCGTCTGGTTGTCGAAGAACTCCCAGTTGACCATCACCACGGGAGCGAAGTCGCAGGCCGCGTTGCACTCGATGTGTTCGAGGGTGACCTTGCCGTCCTCAGTTGTCATATCGGGCCCGTCGTTGCCGACGCCGAGGTGCTCCTTGAGCCGGTCGAAGATGGCGTCGCCGCCCATCACCGCGCACAGCGTGTTGGTGCAGACACCGACCTGGTAGTCACCGCTCGGCTTGCGCCGGTACATCGTGTAGAAGGTGGCGACCGCGGTGACCTCGGCGGTGGTGAGGCCGAGCAGGTCGGCGCAGAACGCCATGCCCGTACGGGAGACGTAGCCCTCCTCGGACTGCACCAGGTGCAGCAGCGGAAGCAGCGCGGAGCGGCTGCCGGGGTAGCGGGCGATCACCTCCTTCGCGTCCGCTTCGAGCCTGGCGCGCACCTCGTCCGGGTAGGCGGGGGCGGGGAGCTGCGGCATCCCCAGACTGACTTCCTGACGTGTTTCGGTCACCGGTCGACGCCTCCCATCACGGGGTCGATGGACGCGACGGCGACGATGACGTCGGCGACCTGGCCGCCCTCGCACATCGCCGCCATGGCCTGCAGATTGGTGAAGGACGGGTCGCGGAAGTGGACCCGGTAGGGGCGGGTGCCGCCGTCCGAGACGACATGGACGCCGAGCTCGCCCTTGGGCGACTCGACGGCGGTGTACGTCTGTCCGGCCGGGACGCGGAAGCCCTCGGTCACCAGCTTGAAGTGGTGGATCAGGGCCTCCATGGAGGTGCCCATGATCTTCTTGATGTGGTCGAGCGAGTTGCCGAGTCCGTCCGGACCGAGCGCCAGCTGCGCCGGCCAGGCGATCTTCTTGTCGGCGACCATCACCGGTCCGGGGGCGAGCCGGTCGATGCACTGCTCGACGATCCGCAGCGACTGGCGCATCTCCTCGAGCCGGATGAGGAAGCGGCCGTAGGCGTCGCAGCTGTCGGCGGTGGGGACGTCGAACTCGTAGTTCTCGTATCCGCAGTAGGGGTCCGTCTTGCGCAGGTCGTGCGGGAGTCCGGCGGAGCGCAGGATCGGGCCGGTGGCGCCGAGTGCCATGCAGCCGGTCAGGTCGAGATAGCCGACGTCCTGCATACGGGCCTTGAAGATCGGGTTGCCGGTGGCGAGCTTGTCGTACTCCGGCAGGTTCTTCTTCATGGTCTTCACGAACTCGCGCAGCTGGTCGATCGCGCCGGGCGGCAGGTCCTGGGCGAGTCCGCCGGGCCGGATGAACGCATGGTTCATCCGCAGGCCGGTGATCAGCTCGAAGAGGTCGAGAACGAGTTCACGATCACGGAAGCCGTAGATCATGATCGTGGTGGCGCCGAGCTCCATGCCGCCGGTGGCGATGCACACCAGGTGCGAGGAGATCCGGTTGAGCTCCATCAGGAGCACGCGCAGGACGGTGGCCCGGTCGGGGATCTGGTCCTCGATGCCGAGGAGCTTCTCGACACCCAGGCAGTACGCCGCCTCGTTGAAGAACGGCGTCAGGTAATCCATGCGCGTGACAAAGGTGGTGCCCTGGGTCCAGTTCCGGAATTCGAGGTTCTTCTCGATGCCGGTGTGGAGGTAGCCGATGCCGCAGCGGGCCTCGGTGACGGTCTCGCCGTCGATCTCCAGGATCAGCCGCAGCACCCCGTGCGTGGACGGGTGCTGGGGGCCCATGTTGACGATGATGCGCTCGTCGTCGGACTTGACCGCCGACTCGACGACCTCGTCCCAGTCACCGCCGGTGACTGTATATACAGTCCCCTCGGTCGTCGCCCTGGGCGTTGCATGGGGAGTAGTCATCAGGAGTACGACCTCCGCTGGTCCGGAGCCGGGATCTGGGCGCCCTTGTACTCGACGGCGATGCCACCGAGCGGGTAGTCCTTGCGCTGCGGGAAGCCCTGCCAGTCGTCCGGCATCATGATCCGGGTGAGGGCGGGGTGCCCGTCGAAGATGAGCCCGAAGAAGTCGTATGCCTCACGCTCGTGCCAGTCGTTGGTCGGGTAGACCTCGACGAGGGACGGGATGTGCGGATCGTCGTCCGGGGCCGACACCTCCAGGCGGATCAGCCGGCCGTGCGTGATCGAGCGCAGGTGGTAGACGGCGTGCAGTTCCCGGCCCTTGTCGCCGAGGAAGTGGACGCCGCTCACCCCCGTACAGAGCTCGAAGCGCAGCGCCGGGTCGTCGCGCAGGGTCCGGGCGACCCGGACGAGGTGCTCCCGGGCGATGTGGAAGGTGAGTTCCGCGCGGTCGACGACGGTCTTCTCGATGGCGTTCCCGGGAAGCAGGTCCTGTTCCTCCAGGGCCCCTTCGAGCTCGTCGGCCACCTCGTCGAACCAGCCGCCGTACGGGCGGGACGTGGCGCCCGGCAGCGCCACCGTGCGGACGAGGCCGCCGTAGCCGGAGGTGTCGCCGCCGTTGTTGGCGCCGAACATGCCCTTGCGTACGCCGATGACCTCGCCGGTCTCGTCGCGCGGCGCGGGCACGCCGCTGTTGTTCTGCTCGTCGTGGTTCTGGTTCTCACTCACCGCAGGAGCCCCTTCATCTCGATCAGGGGCAGTGCCTTGAGCGCCGCGTCCTCCGCCTCGCGGGCGGCCTCCTCCGCGTTGACCCCGAGCTTGGAGCTCTGGATCTTCTGGTGGAGCTTGAGGATCGCGTCCATCAGCATCTCGGGCCGCGGCGGGCAGCCCGGCAAATAGATATCAACCGGGACAATATGATCAACACCTTGAACAATGGCGTAATTGTTGAACATCCCGCCCGATGATGCGCAAACCCCCATGGAGATGACCCACTTGGGGTTCGGCATCTGGTCATAGACCTGCCGCAGGACGGGCGCCATCTTCTGGCTGACCCGCCCTGCCACGATCATCAGATCCGCCTGTCGCGGCGATCCGCGGAAGACCTCCATCCCGAAACGGGCCAGGTCATAACGCCCGGCTCCGGTCGTCATCATCTCGATGGCGCAGCAGGCGAGGCCGAAGGTGGCAGGGAAGACGGAGGACTTCCGCACCCAGCCGGCGGCCTGCTCGACAGTGGTCAGCACGAAGCCGCTGGGCAGCTTCTCTTCGAGTCCCATGGTGTGCCCCTCAGCCCCTCAGTCCCATTCCAGGCCGCCGCGACGCCATACATACGCGTAGGCGACGAAGACGGTGAGCACGAAGAGCAGCATCTCCACGAGCCCGAAGATCCCCAGGGCGTCGAAGGTGACCGCCCAGGGATAGAGGAAGACGATCTCGATGTCGAAGACGATGAAGAGCATCGCCGTCAGGTAGTACTTGATGGGGAAGCGGCCGCCTCCGGCTGGAGTGGGGGTGGGTTCGATACCGCACTCGTACGCTTCGAGCTTTGCTCGGTTGTACCGCTTCGGGCCGATAAGCGTGGCCATGACCACGGAGAAGATCGCAAACCCTGCCCCGAGGGCGCCGAGCACGAGGATGGGCGCGTAGGCATTCACGCTCCTCGCTCCTTCCAGTCGTCCTTGACCGTTGGACCGCATCGGGCGATTCGGCTCGCCACCCCACCAAGATCGTGCACATGTGAGGCAGTTCACAAGCCCGACTGCCCCGCATCCTATGCCCGCCATCCTGTGATCTGCGACACGGGGTACTACAACGAGTTTGTGATCTCCACCACCCGGCGAAGGGTTACGAAGCCACCTGAGCGGTGATCTTCGTACGCAAAGCGGCCGAGCGATCACGAGACGTGACATTCGATGTTGTCTGCGCTGGTCAGGGAGGTGTTGCACTAACAATCAGATACCCGCTCAGGCAAATTGGCAATGGACGGCCTGAGAGTGATAAGGGGATCTGCCCCACTCTGGGCTCACCCGCGCGAGGGGCCCCCGGGGAGCGAAGTGGACGTGTGCACGCATTCACGATCTTCCGGATGAATGGACGGCCACCCGGGATCCGGAGCCGCCTCGGACGCCAGGCGCCCCCACATCCCCCACACCGCAGCCACGCTGTGACCTGCGTCACTCCATTCAGGCTTCAATAAAAGCGGGCTTGGCCATCGGCGTGAACGGATGGTAAGCGACGGGCAATTCGGGCGTATTGCCGAAAGTCCGTGATCACAGCGGTAATCAAGCCTGCCCGGTTTGCCCGTTACGGCGTCAATAAGGGCCGCCGGAAAGCGGATTCACAGATTCCGGACGTAACTGTGTCGCAACACACGTTTCTTGATGGGAGCCCCGGAGCCCTGATAGCGCTAGTACTCATGTCCCACACCGCTCACATACCCAGCCACCGGAAGCCCCGCCGAAACGCGCCGAAGACGGCGCTGCGGGCCGGAGTTGCCGGTGGCGTCCTCAGCACCATCGCGGTCGCAGGCGCTGCCGGTCCGGCCCAGGCCGAGCCGGTGACCCAGACCATCGAGATGCCCACCATCACCGCCGGGCTCTCCACCGCCGTCGCCGCGTCCGCTCAGGCCACGCAGCAGGTCGCCCAGGACCTGCAGACGCAGGCCCAGGAGGACGCCGCAGCCGCCACCGCTGCCAAGACCGCCAAGAAGGCCAAGGCCGAGGCAGTCCGCAAGGCAGAGGCCAAGAAGAAGGCGGAGGCGGCCGCCAAGGCCAAGGCGGAGGCCGCCGAGCGCGCTTCCCGCTCCACCGCCCGTACGACGCTCAGCGCGACCTCCGGCTCCACCGCCGTGGCCTCGGCCTCCTCCTCCTCGTCGTCGAGCGCGACCGGCTCCGCCGCGTCCGTCATCGCCTTCGCGCAGGCCCAGGTCGGCGACGCGTACGTGTCCGGCGGCACCGGCCCCAACTCGTGGGACTGCTCCGGCCTCGTCCAGGCCGCGTTCCGTTCCGTCGGCGTCGACCTGCCGCGCGTCTCGCAGGCCCAGTCGACCGCGGGCACCCAGGTCTCCCTGAGCAACCTCCAGCCGGGCGACATCCTGTACTGGGGCGGCGCGGGCAGCGCGTACCACGTCGGGATCTACGTGGGCGGCGGCCAGTTCGTCGGCGCGCAGAACTCCAGCACCGGTGTGGTGCAGCGTCCGCTCTCCTACGACCCGCCGTCGGGCGCGGTCCGCGTTCTCTAATTCCGCGGAATCCGCCAAGTCCACCGGGTCCGGCGAGTTCTCGGATTCACAAGCGCCTTCGCGGCGCGCGGCGAAGGGCCGTCACTCCCCCGCTCGGGAGTGACGGCCCTTCGCCGTTTCCGGCCCCGGACCGCCACGGACCCGCTGAAATGCGACATCACCCCCGGCGGGCGTCGTTGACGTCGCGAACCTGCCGGACACCGTCCACCGCCGCTTGTGAACTGGGGCGAACAGCCCTTTCGTCACCGAGCACAGGACGGCACCCGCCATGACGGCCGCAGCCACCACTCCCCCCGAACAAGCCGCCGCCCCACCCCCCGCCCCCTTGCGCGGCCGGCTCGCCGTCGTCTCCGTGATGCTGGGCATCTTCTCGATCGTCACCACCGAGATCCTGCCCATCGGTCTGCTGACGTCGATCGGGTCCGACTTCGCCGTCTCGGACGGCACGGCGGGCCTGATGATGACCATGCCCGGACTCCTCGCAGCGGTCTCGGCCCCCTTGGTCACCATGGCTACGGCCCGCGTCGACCGGCGTGTGATGCTCTGCGCCTTCATGCTCCTGCTGGCCCTGGCCGACTTCCTCACCGCCGCCGCGACGGACTACCGCCTCGTCCTGGTCTCCCGGGTGATGGTCGGGGTCACCATCGGCGGCTTCTGGTCCATCGGGGCCGGACTGGCCGGGCGGCTGGTCCCGCCGGCATCGGCCGGCCGGGCAACAGCGGTGATCTTCTCGGCGGTCCCGCTGGGCTCCGTGCTCGGCGTCCCCGCCGGTACGTTCATCGGCGGCCTGGCCGGCTGGCGAACGGCATTCGTGGTCATGGGGGTGCTGACCGTGGGCGTACTGGCCCTGATGCTCCTGGTGATTCCGGCCCTGCCCCCGACGCAGGTCACCCGCGTGAGCGTGCTGCGTACCGTGCTCGGCCGGACGGACACCCGGTTCGCACTGCTCCTCACCTTCCTCATCGTCCTGTCCCACTTCTCCACGTATACCTACGTAGCCCCCTTTCTGGAACAGGTCACCCGCGCCGAACCGGCGCTGATCACGGTGTTCCTGCTCGTCTACGGCACCGCCGGCATCGTCGGCAACTTCGTCGGCGGCTCACTTGTGTCACGCCGTCCGCGCACCGCGGTCTGCCTCGCCGCGGGAATGATCGCCGCTGCGACCGCGCTGCTCCCGGTCCTGGGCAGGTGGGAGGCCGGAGCCGTCGCGCTGCTGGTCGTCTGGGGGGTCGCCTACGGTGCGGTACCGGTCTGCTCGCAGGCGAGGTTCGCCAGGGCCGCCCCCGACGCGCCCGAAGCGGCGTCCGTCCTCTTCACCACGTCCTTCCAGGCGACCCTCGCCATCGGCGCCCTGGCGGGCGGGGCCGTCCTCGACCACATGTCCGTCTCGGCGGTCATGCTGCTCGGCGGAGCGACCGCGGCTCTTGGGGTGGTCGTGACGGTCGTGACGGGGACAGGTTCGGGACGCCTCGGCGTCCGGGGGCGGAGAGGGTGAACCACAGCGTGGCCCGGTGGGGAGAACCCCACCATGGCACGCAGTGCTGGCCCCCCAATGAATTCGGGGGGCCACTTCACTGTCCGTATCGCCTGCTGACTGCATGATGATTGCATGCAGCAAACGCACGCTCATTCGCCCGATCGCGGTCGCGATTCATTCATAGACGTCATCAGAGCACTATGCGTGCTGGCCGTGATTTCCCAGCACTGGCTCATGCCCGTACTGGCTTATGAGAATGGGCATTTGAGCACCGGAAACGCTCTTGCGAGTCCCGGCTGGTGGATTGTCACATGGCTGACGCAGGTCATGCCCATGGTGTTCTTCGCCGGCGGAGCCGCCAATTTCTTCTCGTTCCGATCGGCGAAATCGGTGCGTACCTGGCTCCGGAGCAGAATTGCGCGTCTCCTGGTGCCGGTCATACCCCTGACAGCCGTGTGGCTGCTGCTGCCCCACGCGTTGATCGGCGCGGGGGTGCCTCAGCAACCGGTGCTGATGGCGGGCAGGATAGCCGGGCAGCTGCTCTGGTTCCTCGCCGTCTACGTGCTCGTGGTCGCGCTCACGCCCGTGATGTTCAGGTGGTTCCGCCGGTACGGATGGCGTGTGATCGGCGTACTCGCCATCTGTGCCCTGGTCGTCGATGTACTGCGCTTCGAGGTCAGCCCCGCGATCGGCTTCCTGAACGCCCTGTTCGTCTGGCTGGCAGCCCACCAGTTCGGCTTCCACTACGCCGACGGCGGCCTACGCATGCGGAACGCGCGGGCATCGTCGGGTCTGGCCGCTGTCGGCTTCGGACTCACCGCGGCCGCTGTGTTCTTCGGGCCCTACCCGGCATCCATGATCGGAATGCCCGGGGCCCCGGTCTCCAACATGAGCCCTCCGACCGCGGTGATGATGTCGCTGACGATCGGCCAGCTCGGACTCTGGCTGACGCTCAAGCCGGCAATAACGCGGTTCGCCGAACGTCCACTGGCCACCGCCTTCCTGCAGTGGTGCGGAACCCGCTTCATGACCCTGTACCTCTGGCACATGCCCGCGCTCGTGATGACAGCGGGAATCGCAATGGTCGGACTCGGCTTCGCGACACCGACGCCCGGTAGCCCGATGTGGTTCGCGGTGGCACCGCTATGGGTCGGCGTTTCGGGAATCTTCCTGGTGTGCTTCACCAGAATTTTCGGCCGGTTCGAATTCCGTCGCCGTTCCGGTGCGGCGTCGGATATGAGCCTCGGCAAGGTCGTTCTCGCAGCCGTGCTTTCCGCAGGCGGCCTCCTCGGACTTGCCGCGCAGGGGTTCGTTTCCCCCGGAAACCCGCTCGGTCCGGTGCTCTGGGTACTGCTGGTGCTGGCAGGGCTGCTCGTCGTACGGGAGAAGAACTCCCCGAGGGCCGTTGTCGCGCAAGGCTCTCGCACCGTGCCCGTTCAGCTGGCTGTGCGCCATGAAGGTGCCCGGGTTCTCTCCCGGCAGGGCAGCGGATGAGGGCCTCGCACCCTGCGTGCGGGGCGGGGCGCCTCAGCGTCCGGGGGCAGCGAGGGTGAACCACCCCGTCTTCGAGTGCGGCAACCGCGCCCCGCACCCACCACCGTCCCGCCCCGCTCCCCGTCGCACAGAAATCCGTATGAGTTAGGCTCGCCGGGGCACAGCGAGGGCATCGATCGGGCTCAGGTATCGGCCCGCTGGGCCGGAATGTGAGGCCGCCCGTGCGGGACTACTTGCTCATGCTGTTCATCACGGCGGCCGTGACCCATCTCCTGACCGGCCCCGTACGGAAGTTCGCGATCTCCGTCGGCGCGATGCCCGAGATCCGGGCGCGGGACGTCCATCGTGAGCCCACTCCGCGCCTCGGCGGCGTGGCCATGTTCGGCGGGCTGGTGGCCGGACTGCTGGTCGCCTCCCACCTGCCGCACCTGGAGGAGATCTTCACCCAGAGCTCGACGCCGCGGGCGCTGCTGTCCGGCGCCGCGCTCATCTGGATCCTGGGTGTCCTGGACGACAAATGGGGGGTCGACTCGCTGGTCAAGCTCGGCGGCCAGGTGCTCGCCGCCGGGGTGATGGCGTTCCAGGGACTGACGATTCTCTGGCTTCCGGTGCCGGGCACCGACGGGATCTACCTCTCCGACTGGCAGGGCACGCTGCTGACCGTGGGGCTGATCGTCGTCTCGATCAACGCGGTCAACTTCGTCGACGGGCTCGACGGGCTGGCCGCCGGCACGGTGGGCATCGCGGCGACGGCGTTCTTCCTGTACGCGTACCGGCTCTGGTACGGCTACGGGATCGAGGCCGCCGCGTCCACCACGCTGATCTCCGCGATCCTGGCGGGCATGTGCCTCGGCTTCCTGGTCCACAACTCGCATCCGGCCCGGATCTTCATGGGTGACTCGGGCTCGATGCTGCTCGGCCTGCTCATCGCCGGATGCGCGGTCTCCGTGACGGGTGAGGTCGACCCGAGCCTTCTCAGCCAGTCGGTGGACGGCAGGTCCGGGTCGGCCGCGATGGTGCCGGTCTACATTCCGCTGATGCTGCCGCTGTCCGTCATCGCACTGCCCGTCGCGGACCTCGTGCTCGCCGTCATAAGGCGTACGTGGAACGGAATGTCCCCTTTCGCCGCCGACAAGGGCCACCTCCACCACCGCCTGCTCCAGCTCGGCCACTCGCACCGCCGGGCCGTGCTGCTCATGTACTTCTGGTCGGCGCTGTTCTCGTTCGGGATCGTGGCCTACTCGGCGCGGGGCGCCAAGTCCTGGATGCTCTTCGGGGTCGCGTTCGTCTGCGCGGTGGGCCTGATCCTGCTGCTCCAGCCCCGCTACGAATCCGGCCTCACCCGCCGACTGCTGCCGCGCAGGCCCCGGGGCCGCGTGGTCGCCACGGGCGGGAAGCGCACCGAGGCCGGCGAGGAACGCCGGGTGCCGACCAGGTGACCACGGTGCTCTGCTCGCCGGGCGCCGCGACCTAAGTAGCCGCTCCCTGCGCCCGGTTCACCCCTTGGTCGCGCACCCGCAGACTTTCGGGGGACGCTCGCCCCCGCACCCGCTCGGCAGACTGGCGGCGACACGCGAACCGCCGACCAACCGGGGAGTCAGGGTGCATCGCGACGAGCACAGTGGAGGAATCAGCCGGGCGAGATTCCTGGCCGGGGCGGGGGCGATCGGGGCCGCGGCGGCCACCGGACCGTTCCCGGCCGGCGCTCCCGCCTCAGCGGCCACGACCGGCCGGCGGGGCGGGCGCGGGAACAGCAAGGGCCTGACACATCGAGGCGTCTGCTACACGATCGCGGTCGACGCCGTCACCCGTCACCTCGATCGAGCGAGCGCACCCAGGCCGCCTATCTCACCGAGCTCCTCGGCGTATTCGAGGAGATGGGCCTGTACGCCGCGATGGCCTTCGAGTTCGTCACCTCCGATGCCCCGCACTCACCCGTCCCGCGCTACGACCTGGACATGGCGAGCTACGCCGTGGTGAAGCCGATCAAGGACCGGTTCGACGACCCGGAGTCCGACTGGCACTGGGAACCGAAGCAGGCCTTTCACGCCCTGGCTCGGTGCTACGGACGCGCGGGTCGCCGCTGACGGGCGTCGTCCGGAGCAGCGCGACCGACTACAACGTGCCTCTGAGCATGTATGGGCCGAGATGTCACATACGGAAGCCGATACCCCGCCGAAGAGTCACGCACGAGAAGAGGGAGAGCTCTTCACGGACCAGAAATCCGACCTGACATCAGGAACGGGGGTCTCCTTTCCGGCATAGTTCGGGCCAACCGTCTCCGCCTTCGGCGGAGACACCTTGGAAGCGTTCACACAAGGCGTCGCAACTTCAAAAAATGCTTGCCCGTTACTGCCGACAAGGACGCGCACATTGAATCCGTCGGGCGTCCTGTAGTACATGGCCGGCATATCCGAATTATTCACCGAGAGTTGCTTGTATCCCTGGCTCTCCCAGTAACGCTCGATCACCCCCAGGAAGCTCCCCCGACGTTCCTCCGAGATAATCGTCATGACCGCCCGGCGCCTTTGTACATCACATCCACCTTGGGTCGACTGCCCATGCGTCCAATGCACCGGTGGCTTGATGGCGACGAATGTCCCGTCGAGGATCTCATCCGCTCGCACCGCCGCCTCCTGCATGTTCATCTTTACCTCCCGCCCAGTCGGATCTCCTGAAACGCTGCATCCAGCCAGGAGCAGCGCCCCAGCCACCAGCACCACCGCCCTCAAAACCCTCATCAAGGCGTCTCCAAGGTGATCTTTTCAGACTCCCCAACCACAATCTTGGCAATATTGCCGACCGAGGCCTGATCTTTCCCCGGGTTGAAATAATTCGAACCACACACTGGCCCGGCACTACACACAAGCAAGCTGCCGCTGACAGGCGTCGCCCGGAGCGGCGCGACCGACTACAACGCGCCTCTGAGCATGCATGGGCTGGGATGTCACATACGGAAGCCGATACCCCGCCGAAGAGTCACGTACGAGAAGAGGGAGAGCTCTTCACGGACCAGAAATCCGACCTGACGTCAGGGAAAGGGATCTCCTTTCCGGCATAGTTCGGGCCAACCGTCTCCGCCTTCGGCGGCGACACCTTGGAAGCATTCACACAAGGCGTCGCAACTTCAAAAAAGGCTTGCCCGTTACTACCGACAAGAACGCGCACATTGAATCCGTCGGGCGTCCTGTAGTATATGGCCGGACTCTTCGAGTTGTTCACTGCGAGCTGCTTGTATCCCTGACTCTCCCAGTAGCGCTCGATCACCCCCAGGAAGCTCCCCCGACGTTCCTCCGAGATAATCGTCATGACCGCTCGACTCCTTTGTACGTCACATCCCCCTTCAACCGACTCATCGTGCGTCCAATGCACCGGCGGCTTGATGGCGGCGAATGTCCCGTCGAGGATTTCGTCCGCCCGAACCGCCGCCTCCTGCATGTTCATCTTTACCTCCCGCCCAGTCGAGTCGCCTGATGCGCCGCATCCGGTCAGGAGCAGCGCTCCAACCACCAGCACCACGGCTCCCAAAATCCTCATCGAGGCGTCTCCAAGGTGATCCTGTCGGAATTACCAACCACAATATTGGCAATATTGTCAGCCGATGCCTGGTCTTTCACCGGGTTGAAGTAATTCGAATGCGCCGACATCTCTCCGCGGTCTTCCACGATGGTTGCCCCGTCGTCCACCATGAACCGTGTGGCTCCGAAATCCTTACTTGCCGGGTCGGTACCGAACCAACGCTCACTTGGGTCGGTCTGTGCGTCTTGGGCCATGTAGCCGCCGATGCCTCCAACGATGGCCCCGGCACCGCCACCGATAACCGCTCCCGGCGGGCCGGCCATGCCGGCTCCCAGAACAAATCCGGCCGACCCTCCGCCGACCGCGCCGGAGGCCATGCCAGATGCTTCATCATGGTTCGGGAGTTTGGTGACGATGTCGTTGTCGGCTGCGCCCACGAACACGTGGCCCTTACCGACGTTGAGGTCCTGGGCGTTGCCCGCGCCGGTGCCGGGACTTCCGACCAGGATGATGTCATCGGCGCCGGGGATGCCGCCGTTCTCCTGAGCTGCGAGCCCGACCGTGAGGGAGCCGTAGGAGTGTCCAATGGCGGTGACGTGCGGGTCGCCGCCCTCGTGCGTTGCGGAGATCCCCTCCATGAACGCGTTGTAGTCAGGGGCTCCCGCCTTGGCCTCGTTCGTGAACATCACGCTTTTACCGCTGGCCAGATCACTCGGTGTCGTCTGCGGCGCGTCGTATCCGAGCCACACGATCGACGAGGTTCTGCTGGACGGGTCGGCGCTTTGCGCACCGCGGGCTGTCTGCAGCGCTCGGTTGACCGTTCCGTCGGCGAACTCCGCATCCAACTTGGTTCCGAGTCCCGGGACATATGCCGAGACGTTGTCGGCGGTGTCGGGGTTGCCATACGCGATGATCGCGCGGCCGTTTCCCTCGTCGCCGATGCCCAGCAGGTACATCGGCAACTTGCCGCCTTTCTCCAGCCTCTCCTGGATCTTCTTCAGACCACCCAGCATGTCTCGGGAAGCGTCATCGTGCTTCACGTCGAGTTGCCCGATGAGCAGCTGAAGATTTTCGCGGTTTGCCTCATCGCGTGCCGGCGCCGGAATCCCGTCCAAGTTCCCGATCAGCTCCGGAAACGCGGAGATGTACTCTTCACGCTGCTCCTTGCCGAGGTGGTCCCACCACTCCTTGCGTTCCGCGGGCGACTTGTCGAGCGGAAGGCGCTTCTCCAAGTAGTTGTGGGCGGCTTGGCTCACCGCATCGGCGTCCGAGGCCACGTCCGCCCACGTCTTGGTGTCGACCGTGAGGCCCGGGGCTGCCTTGAGCTTGTTGAGTGCCGAGCTGTACCGCTCATCGATCTCGCGTGCTTCCCGCAAGGCATGGGCGAGGCGGTCGGCGACGTCCTGGGCCTTGGCACGGTGCGGATTGGGACTCTTCAGCACGGGGCCACCCGGGCCCAGAGCGGGGTCCAACATGCCGTTGGCATCGCGGTACAGCCCCGGGTTCCCGGCGCCGATGAGGCCGTTGTTGCCCATGACGGAGCCGCCGGGGATCGTGTCGCCCGTCATCTCGTTCTTACCACCGGCCGGGTAGTCGATGCTGCCGTTGTCGTTGACGGCGTATCCGAGAGAAGCGGCGTCGCCGAGGGCATCGCGCAGCCGACGCTGTGGGGTGCCGAGTTCACTGGCGAGCCCGTCGAGGGCGCCTCGGACGAGGCCGGTCTCGGTGCGGACGTAGTGGTAGTTCTCGCTCAGTCGCTTCAACCGCTTGACGGCTGCTCGGGCGGACTCGCTGTCCTGGGTCTTGGTGAGCTTGCCGCTCATGTCGCCGTCGACGCGTTCGCGAGCAGCATCGGCGAACGCGGAAGCGGCGCGCCAGCCGTCGGCGGCATCGGTCAGTTCTGACAGTTCGAGGTCGCGGAGCCGCTGCCATGTCAGCCCGGATGCTGTGGCCATGGTCTACTCGCCCCTCCTCGTGCCCGGCACCGCGACCGCCTTCGCCCTGGCCCCCACCTCGGCATCCACTTCGGCGAGCTCCACGGCCACCTGCCGCAGCTTCGGCTCCAGAGAACTGCACTCCTCACGGACACGACCGAGGCGTTCGTCCCAGGAGGTGAGCACAGACTTGAGTGCTCCCAGGCTGGACAGCCCGGCCAGACCGCCGACAGTGCCGTCGTGAGCTCTGCGCAGGTCAACCTTTGCGCTGATCGTGCTGGTCTGGAGACCATCCGCCGTGCCGGCCGCCTGCGTCCACGGGCCGCCCTTGTGCTTGAGCGTGCCGGTACCGCCCCCGCTGCCGGACGGCTCGGCGTAACCACCTTCCCCCCGAACGCTGTTGATCTGCGTATGGGTGGTGTGCCGCTCGACGGCCTGCGCCTTGAGCTGTTCCCACTCGTCCCACGCCATGCGCGTGCCCTCCCCCGTGACCCGGGCGACGCCCGGGTAAGCGCCCCAGTTGCGTCTGTTGTGCTCGCTGAGATTGCCGACACAGACGTTACGCACGGGGTGCGCTGCGTCGTGTCCGCACGATCACTCAAACCGGCCCTGAGTATCCGTACCTACGCGCACCGTCATCGAGCCCGGCTCGCCGGCCGCTCGGGCACGTGGCTCGAAGCCGTCACCGTGCGCCATGCGCGTCGGTGCCGTGCAGGCCGGCAGGTCCTTGCGGCACCCGCGGGATGAACGCGGCTTTGTTGTAAGGAAGTTGACCGGATGCCAGTGGTGCGGTTTGCGGATGGGCGCTGCGTCGGCGCCGAATCACCACGGCGACCGCCGACGCCCACGGAGCAACAACTGCTCCTCCATGGGCATACGTACATCAAAAGGACCGGCCACGGCCGCACTCACCGACTGAGCGCGGCCGTGGCCGGTCCGGGGGCGGTTCAGGCCTTCGGGGCCACCTTCGAGAGGCCGTTGATGATGCGGTCCATCGCGTCGCCGCCCGTGGGGTCGGTGAGGTTGGCGAGCATCTTCAGGGTGAACTTCATCAGCAGGGGGTGCGTCAGGCCGCGCTGGGTGGCGACCTTCATGACCTTCGGGTTGCCGATCAGCTTCACGAAGGCGCGGCCCATCGTGTAGTAGCCGCCGTAGGTCTCCTTGAGCACCTTCGGGTAGTTGTTCAGCGCCAGTTCACGCTGGGCCGGGGTCGCGCGGGCGTGGGCCTGGACGATGACGTCCGCGGCGATCTGGCCCGACTCCATGGCGTACGCGATGCCTTCGCCGTTGAACGGGTTGACCATGCCGCCCGCGTCACCGACCAGCAGCAGGCCCTTGGTGTAGTGCGGCTGGCGGTTGAAGGCCATCGGGAGGGCGGCACCGCGGATCGGCGTCGTCATGTTCTCCGGGGTGTAGCCCCAGTCCTCCGGCATCGACGCGCACCACGCCTTGAGGACCTCGCGCCAGTCCAGCTCCTTGAATGCGGAGGAGGAGTTGAGGATGCCGAGGCCGACGTTGGACGTGCCGTCGCCCATACCGAAGATCCAGCCGTAGCCGGGCAGCAGCCGGTCCTGGGGGCCTCGGCGGTCCCACAGCTCCAGCCAGGACTCCAGGTAGTCGTCGTCGTGGCGGGGCGAGGTGAAGTACGTACGCACGGCCACGCCCATCGGGCGGTCCTCGCGGCGGTGCAGGCCCATGGCGAGCGACAGCCGGGTGGAGTTGCCGTCGGCGGCGACGACGAGCGGGGCGTGGAAGGTGACCGGGGTCTTCTCCTCGCCGAGCTTCGCGTTGACGCCGGTGATGCGGCCGGTACGGTCGTCGACGATCGGGGCGCCGACATTGCAGCGCTCGTACAGCCGCGCGCCGGCCTTCTGCGCCTGGCGGGCCAGTTGCTCGTCGAAGTCGTCGCGCTTGCGGACCAGTCCGTAGTCCGGGTACGAGGCGAGATCGGGCCAGTCCAGCTGGAGGCGGACGCCGCCGCCGATGATGCGCAGGCCCTTGTTGCGCAGCCAGCCGGCCTCTTCGGAGATGTCGATGCCCATGGAGACGAGCTGCTTGGTGGCGCGCGGGGTGAGTCCGTCGCCACAGACCTTCTCCCGGGGGAAGGCCGTCTTCTCCAGGAGCAGAACGTCCAGTCCGGCCTTGGCGAGGTAGTAGGCGGTCGTGGAGCCGGCCGGGCCTGCCCCGACGACGATCACATCCGCGCTGTGTTCGGAGAGGGGCTGCTCGGTCACGGTCGGATCTCCCGAAGACTCGAAATCGCGTGCCGCGCGGCACCTGTCCCGTGCAGTCTATGGGGGCCTGCTGATCGATCTTCCGAAGGGCTCCCCGATGTCGACCGTGCCTTCCGCCGCTCCCTCCGTACAGTTGCGCGTCCCCACCGACGAGGACGCGCTGTCCTGGCACCGCGCGTTCGACGACCCCGAGGTGATGGAGTTCTTCGGCGGGACGTCGGAGGAGATTTCGATGTACGAGGAGTGGACCGCCCGCCAGCGCCGACTCGACGCCGAGCTGGGCTACTGCCTGTGGACGGTGCTCGGCGAGGACGGCGACGTGGCCGGTTTCACCGGCGCCCAGCCCTGGCCGCAGACCGAGTACGGCCCGGTGGGCGAGATCGAGATCGGCTGGCGGCTGGCCCGCTCGGCCTGGGGCAGGGGTTACGCCACCGCCGCCGCGCGCCTCACCCTGGAACGGCTGCGCGCCGCCGGGGTGGAGGGGGTGGTGGCGACGATCGACCCGCGCAACGAGCGGTCGATCGCCGTGGCCCGGCGGCTGGGGATGGAGCGGGCGGAGAGTTTCACGACTCCGCGGCAGGGCCAGGAAGTGGTCTGCTTCCGGCTGGGGCTGACTCCGTGACGGCGGGGGCCGGTCGATGTCGTTGAGGGACCGGACGGACGGGGCGATGCCGAAACCGCCCGGTTCCCGTCAACGGGAGTCACCGGAGCGTTGCTTCAGGGGCGTACGCCCCGGTGCAGCGCCACCACACCACCGGTGAGATTGCGCCAGGCGACCTTCGACCAGCCGGCCCGCTGGAGCTTGGCCGCGAGCCCGGCCTGGTCGGGCCAGGCGCGGATGGACTCGGCGAGATAGACGTACGCGTCGGGGTTGGACGACACCGCGCGCGCGACCGGCGGCAGCGCCCGCATCAGGTACTCGGTGTACACCGTGCGGAACGGCGCCCAGGTCGGCTGCGAGAACTCGCAGATCACCACCCGGCCGCCCGGCTTCGTCACCCGGTACAGCTCGCGCAGCGCCGCATCCGTGTCCTGGACGTTGCGCAGCCCGAAGGAGATCGTCACCGCGTCGAAGGTCTCGTCGCGGAACGGCAGCCTGGTGGCGTCGCCCGCGGTGAAGGGGAGCCAGGAGTTGCGCTTCTTGCCCTCCTGCAGCATGCCGAGGGAGAAGTCGCAGGGCACGACGTACGCGCCCGTCGCGGCGAAGGGCAGCGAGGACGTCGCCGTGCCCGCGGCCAGGTCGAGGACCTTCTCCGCGGGTCGGGCGTGCACCGCCTTCGCGACCTCCTTGCGCCACAGCCGGGCCTGGCCGAGCGACAGCACATCGTTGGTGAGGTCGTAGTTCGCCGCCACGTCGTCGAACATCGTGGCGACTTCGTGCGGCTGCTTGTCCAAGGAGGCTCGGGTCACCCACCCATTCAAGCAGCCCGGTCTGCGGTGCTCCGCGCCGGTCGCGAGTCGGCCCCGGGTGGACTGAACCAATTGGGTCCATCGGCAGTCAGTACAGAGGGGAGCACCGAGTCACCAGGAGCCAGGGGGCCCAGATGTCCGCACAAGGTGCGCGCCGCCGCAGCCGGCTGATCGTCGCCACCGTCGTCCCGGCGGCGCTGATCTGCGCCGCCGCAGTGGTGGGGCCGCGGTGGAGCGCCGGTGGCGACGGGAAGGCGGCCGCGCCGACCGCGTCCGGGAGCGCGTCGCACATCGGGAGGTTCACCGTCGCTCGCGCGGGCGCCTCGGACACCTCGGACACTCGCAAGGGCAACGCCTACCGGGTCGAGGTGGAGGACGGTTCGGGCGTCGACCCCGACCGTGCCGCCGCCGAGATCGCCCGCATCCTGGCCGCGCCACGGGGCTGGTCGCACCACGGCGAGCACACCTTCCGCCAGGTGACCGGCGGTCCGGCGGGACTGGTCATCCGTATCGCCACCCCCAAGACCACCGACGCCATCTGCGGGCGGAGCGGCCTCGACACCCACGGCGAGGTCAACTGCCGGGTCGGCGCCGACGTCATGGTCAACCTCAAGCGCTGGCAGCAGGGATCACCCGAATTCCACGGCCCGCTCGCCGACTACCGGGCGCTCATCATCAACCACGAGGTCGGACACTGGCTGGGCCACGGCCACAAGACCTGCCCGGGCAAGGGCCGCCCCGCCCCCGCGATGATGCAGCAGATCTACGGGCTGAAGGGGTGCGTCTCGAACCCCTGGCCGTACGACGCCAAGGGGCATTACCTGGGCGGCCCGTCGGTACCGTGACGGGCCCGCCCCTGAACGCCGGACAGACCTCAGCTGCGGCGGAAGACCAGCCGTCCGCCGAGCACCGTCGCCGTGCAGCTCCCGGCGCCCTCGGCGCGCAGCGCCGCCAGGTCCCGTACGCCGAACACCGCAAGATCCGCGGGCGCGCCGACGGCCAGTACCGCCGCGAACGCGTCGGCCGGCTCCGGTACGGACGCCAACGGGTCGAGGGAGACGGGCTCGGGAGCCGGTCCCGGAGGATGGACGCGCAGTCCCGAGCGGGCGACCGCCGTGCGCACGGCGGGGCGGGTGAAGGGGCCCCGGACGGCGGTCGTGCCGTGCCGCAGCATCCGTTGCAGTCCGCGCCGGGCACTCGCGCCCCAGCGGGCGTCGTCCATGCCGAGCGCGGTGAGCGCGTCACCGGTGAGCGGGTCGCCGCCGAGCTCGTCCGCCTCGCGCGGATCCGGGTGGTAGGCGGCCTCCAGCAGCGCCGGTGCCCCCGCGTTCAGCAGCCCCGGGGTGATCAGACCGGACCACCGCCGGATCCGGGCCTGCGGACGGGCGGCGGTCAGCTCCCCGTACGTACCGATGGCGACGACCACACTGCCGTCCACGGCCACGGAGTCCGCCCCGTCCGGGGCGCCGTGCACCGCGTCGGCGGCATGAACGGTCAGCAAAGCGGCCTCAGTTGGCGTTGAGGAGCTTCAGCTCCGGGTGTGCCGTGCCGCCCTCGATCGCCGTGGACGAGATGTGCGAGACCACCCGCTCGTCGACCGGGTCGTTCGCCGGGTCGTCGTGGACGACGAGGTGCTCGTACGTCGTGGCGCGCTGCGCCGGTACGCGGCCCGCCTTGCGGATCAGGTCGATGATCTCCAGCCGGTTGGAGCGGTGCTTGGCGCCGGCCGAGGAGACGACGTTCTCCTCCAGCATGATCGAGCCGAGGTCGTCGGCGCCGTAGTGCAGCGACAGCTGGCCGACCTCCTTGCCGGTGGTCAGCCAGGAGCCCTGGATGTGCGCGACGTTGTCGAGGAAGATCCGGGCGATGGCGATCATCCGCAGGTACTCGAAGAGCGTCGCCTGCGTCTGGCCCTTCAGGTGGTTGTTCTCCGGCTGGTACGTGTACGGGATGAACGCGCGGAAGCCACCCGTCCGGTCCTGTACGTCGCGGATCATCCGCAGGTGCTCGATGCGCTCGGCGTTGGTCTCGCCGGTGCCCATCAGCATGGTGGAGGTGGACTCGACACCGAGGCGGTGCGCGGCCTCCATGATCTCCAGCCAGCGCTCACCGGACTCCTTGAGCGGGGCGATCGCCTTGCGCGGCCTGGCCGGCAGCAGCTCGGCGCCCGCTCCCGCGAAGGAGTCGAGACCGGCGGCGTGGATGCGCTGGATGGCCTCCTCGACGGAGACCTTGGAGATCCGGGCCATGTGCTCGACCTCGGAGGCGCCGAGCGAGTGGATGACGAGCTGCGGGAACGCCTTCTTGATGGCGGAGAAGTGCTCCTCGTAGTACTCGACGCCGTAGTCCGGGTGGTGCCCGCCCTGGAACATGATCTGCGTGCCGCCGAGTTCGACGGTCTCCGCGCAGCGGCGCAGGATGTCGTCGAGGTCGCGGGACCAGCCCTTGGCGGTGTCCTTGGGCGCGGCGTAGAAGGCGCAGAACCTGCAGGCCGTGACGCACACGTTCGTGTAGTTGATGTTGCGCTCGATGATGTACGTCGCGATGTGCTCCGTACCGGCGTAACGGCGTCGGCGTACGGCATCGGCGGCCGCACCCAGTGCGTGCAGCGGCGCCGACCGGTAGAGGTCGAGGGCCTCCTCCGGGGTGATCCGACCGCCCTCGGCGGCTCGGTCGAGGATGGGCTGAAGGTCGGCCTTCTCGGTCACCGGGCTGTCACCTTTCGGCGGTTTTTCAAGGGATCTACGGACCGGTTCAGCCTACGCCAGCGCCTGTCGGGGTCAGCTGCCGGACCGGGTGAGCGTGCCGTACGGACGTCCCGCGCCGCTCTCCTCGGACCGGAAACGGAGGGTGCCGTCGGCGGCGCGCGTGAAGTGGACGTCGGTGGTGGTGGAGGTGCAGAAGGTCGGGTCGCCGGGGCGTTCGGGGTCGGCGCGCTCCCGGAGCGTCAGTTCCTTGTCGGTGCCGGACGAGAGGCTGGCGACGCTGTTGCAGCGGACGGTCAGTCCGAGAGCGCTGACCTCCGTGGTCATACGGACCACGTCCGCGCCTTTCTTCCCCTCGGTGAACACGGCGGTGAGCGTGCCGTGCGACTGCCCGGAGCTCTTCTCGGTGATCGGGCCCTTCCACGTGCCGATGAACGCCTTCGGGAGTTCGCTGATCTGCTCCTGGCCACCCGTGCCCGAGTCCGATGGCTGCGACGGCCGCCCGGAGGGCGTGGCGGCCGTCGGGGTGTGGCCGACATCGCCGTGTTCGGCGGTGTCCCGGCCGCCGCCGCCCGGCATCAGATCGAAGATGTACGCACTGCCCACGGTCACGGCGGCGAGGGCGCCCGCCACGGCGAGGGCGACAGTGCAGCTCAGCCTCCGGCCACGGTGCGCATCGGGGCGGGCCGAGTCCGCGCTGACGGTGACGGAGAAACGGTCGGGCGTACGTTGCCCGGGCAGCCCGGACGACCCGGTCGGCCGCGACGTCCCGGCCGACTCGGCCGTACCGGCGGTCGCCGGCCACGAGGGCGGCCCGTTCGGCCGGGGCGGCCGAGTCGGTTCATGCGACGGGAACGGCTCGATCGGCGGACCGAACCCACCGCCCGCACCACCTGCGCCGTTGGCGCCCCACGCCGCACTGCTGAACGGCACCGGCCCCGACTGCACCGGCGCGTCCTGCGGTTCCAGGTCCAGCAGTGCGACCGCCGCCCGGCTGACCTCGCGCACCAGAGGGCCCGGCAGCCAGCCCGCCGCCACCAGCGCCGCCGCCCCGCCCGGTGCCAGCTGCCGGGCCAGCTCCGTGGGGGTCGGCCGGTCCTCCGGGTCCTTCGCCAGACAGCCGGCGACGACGTCCCGCAGCTCCCCCTCCAGCTCCCCCAGCTCGGGCTCCTCGTGCACCACCTTGTAGAGCAACACGGCCGAGGAGTCGCCGAGAAAGGGGGCGGTACCGGTCGCCGCGTACGCGAGCACCGCGCCGAGCGAGAAGACATCGGCCGCGCCCGAGATGTCCACGCCCCGGATCTGCTCCGGTGCCATGTAGCCCGGCGAGCCGACCGAGACCCCGGTGGAGGTGAGCGAGGCGGTGGCACCGATGGCGTGGGCGATCCCGAAGTCGATCAGCCGGGGGCCGTCGAGGGCGAGCAGCACGTTGGACGGCTTCACATCGCGGTGGATGAGGCCCTGCTCGTGCACCGCGGCCAGCGCCTCCCCGAGTCCGGCACCCAGCGTCCGCACCGCGTGCTCGGGCAGCGGCCCGTGCTCGGCGACCGCGGTGGACAGCGGGGGCCCGGCCACATAGCCGGTGGCCACCCAGGGAATGGGGGCGTCCGGGTCGGCGTCCAGGACGGGCGCCGTCCACTGCGCACCGATCCGCCGTGCCGCGTCCACCTCCCGCCGGAAGCGGGCCCGGAACTGCTCGTCGAGAGCGAAGTGGGGGTGCACGACCTTGACCGCGACGGTACGTCCGCCCGCGCTGCGCCCCAGATAGACCCGGCCCATGCCGCCCGCACCGAGCCTGCCGAGCAGTCGGTAGGCACCGATGGTCAGCGGTTCGCCGGCTTCGAGCGGCTGCATATGGACTCCCCCTGTGGACCGGCCGGACCTCCGACCGAAGCCTAGGGGCGAAGGTCATCGGGTCACAGAGGAAACCATCCGCCGATTTCACCCCTAAGGGAACGAACAACGGCTTTCGACACAACAAAAGGCGTGAATGCGTCGTTCACCCGAGCGATTCCGGAACACGACCGGGACTCTCCCCCGACACCATCCGGGAATCGACTATTCGACGCGTATTAACCCGAATCGATAGCCGGACCGGGAGAAGGGGTGAGAGCGGGCGCGGGAAGAGATATCAACCGCAGGGGTACAGGATTCCCCTATAGCCCTGACCATTCCGCGCACGGCGTACTCGGCGCACGGCCGGCGTCCCGCCCCGCCCCGCCGCCCGGTCAGCCGCCGAGCAGCTCGACCTTCACGTCCGCCGGGAAGCCGGTCGTCGGACCGACCCGGCGCGCGAACTCCCGTACGCCCGCCAGCTGGTCCGGGCCGAAGCGGAAGTCCAGGGTCGTGAAGTACCGCTCCAGCACCTCCGCGTCGAAGGCCTCCCAGCGTGCCGCCTGTTCCGCGACCTTGGTGACTTCCTCCAGGGAGACGTCCCGCGAGGCCAGGAAGGCCTCGTGCACCTTGCTCACGTGGTGGGGCTCGGCCGCCAGATAGTCCTTGCGGGCCGCCCAGACCGCGAAGACGAACGGCAGCCCGGTCCAGTCCTTCCACATCCGGCCCAGGTCGTGGACCTGGAGACCGAGCCGGGGTGCGTCGTGCAGGTTGGCGCGCAGCGCAGCATCGCCGATCAGCACGGCGGCGTCCGCCTCCTGCATCATCACGCCGAGGTCCGGCGGGCAGGTGTAGTAGTCCGGACTGACCCCGTACCGCTCGGCGAGCAGCAGCTGGGCCAGACGCACGGAGGTGCGCGAGGTCGAACCGAGCGCCACCCGGGCCCGGTCCAGCTGGTCGAGCGGCACCTGCGACACGATCACGCACGACATGACGGACCCGTCGCAGCCCACCGCGATGTCCGGGAAGGCCACCAGTTCGTCGGCGTTGCGGAGGAACTCCACCAGCGTGACAGGGCCGATGTCTAGATCGCCCCTGATCAGCTGCTCACTGAGCTTCTCCGGGGTGTCCTTCGAGAGCTCCAGGTCGAGCAGGGTTCCGGTTCTCGCCAGTCCCCAGTACAGGGGGAGGCAGTTCAGGAACTGGATGTGGCCGACGCGCGGCCGACTGCGACGGTCGTCGCCTGCGACGATTGAGACGGTTGAATTGTCCACATCGCGAGGCTAGACCCGTGGCGCCGCCCGGACGGCACCGGGTGCGCGGGGCGTCACCCGATCCCACGGCCCGGGGCGCACCGATACCGCCCCGGAGGAGCGCGCCAAAGCCTTCCCCCGTACCGCCTGAAGGTGCCTCCACAACACCCTCCGGGACACCCGCTTCGTCAGCTCATCGGCGCCGCTATCAAACATCCGAGTGAAGTGATCTTTCCCTCTACCCTTCCGTACACACTGCGTGCTAGGCTCGACGCAAGTTGCAGTTTGGTTTCCCTTGCAGTACAGAGCCTGCGGAGCATGTAACCCGCAGGCTTTTGTAGTTTTCAGACTTCTTTGCAGGTTCTGGAGCAGGGCAACCCTTTGGCCCAAGGAGGGCTTATGGCTACCGGAACCGTCAAGTGGTTCAACGCTGAAAAGGGCTTCGGCTTCATCGCCCAGGACGGCGGCGGCCCGGATGTCTTCGTTCACTACTCCGCGATCAACGCGTCCGGGTTCCGCTCCCTCGAGGAGAACCAGGTCGTGAACTTCGACGTCACTCAGGGACCCAAGGGTCCGCAGGCTGAGAACGTCACCCCGGCCTAGTTGCCCGGGTCGGCCGATCGCGGCCGGCTAGTAGTACCCAAGGAGCCCCGCTCCTCCGCCTCGGCGGGGGAACGGGGCTCCTGCCTTTCCTCCCGCCTTCTCCCCTCTCGGCGGCATCGGGGCGCTGCGATGCTTGACCTTGACACCGTGTGAAGCAGTGCAGTGGGAGACATCATGTTCACCATCGGAGACTTCGCCCGGTACGGACGGGTGTCGGCCCGGATGCTGCGCCACTACGACGCCATCGGGCTCCTGCACCCCGACCGCACCGACCCCGCCACCGGCTACCGCTTCTACGGGGCCGCCCAGCTCGCACGCCTCAACCGCATCATCGCCCTCAAGGATCTCGGCTTCACGCTCCAGCAGGTGCAGGCCATCCTCGACGAGCAGGTGGGATCGGAGGAACTGCGCGGGATGCTGCGGCTGCGGCGGGCGGAGCTGGAGGAGGCCATGGCGGCTGCGGCCGCACGGCTGGCGCAGGTCGAGGCGAGGCTCCGGTCGATCGAGAGCGAGGGACGCATGTCTGCGGACGATGTGGTGGTCAAGAGTGTTGCCGCGGTACGGGTGGCCGAGCTGACCGGCACCGCGGCGGGCTACGAACCGGAGGACATCACTCCGGTGATCGGCCCGCTGTACGACCGGCTCTTCCCGCTGCTGGGCACGGTGGGTGTCAGCCCGAGCGGCCCCGGGATCGCACACTACGAGGACGCCCCGGAGGGTGGCGGCGCGGTCGTCGTCCACGCCGGGGTGACGGTCTCCGCCCCGGTGGGCCCGCTCGGCGACACCGGGATCACGGTGGTCGAGCTGCCCCCATTCGAAGCGGCGACCATTGTCCACCGGGGTTCGATGGACGGCGTACTGCCGACGGCCCAGGCCCTGGCCCGCTGGATCGACGCCAACGGCTACCGGTCCGCGGGATACGCCCGCGAGATCAGCCTGGAGTGCCCCGAGGACCAGGACAAGTGGGTGACGGAACTCCAGGAGCCGGTCACCACGGCCTGACTCCCTCCGGACGCCCGTAGGCCGAAAGGAACGTGGCACCCTCCGGGTACCACGTTCCTCGGCGCCCTCTACCGTCCTCCGGGCCCCGCCCACAGCCCGTCGTCCGTCAGCCCCAGCAGGTCGATCGCGTTGCGGCGCACGATCCGGTCCACGACATCGGCGTCCAGATGCCCCATCTGCGCCTCACCGACCTCGCGCGACTTGGGCCAGGTGGAGTCGGAGTGCGGGTAGTCCGTCTCGTACAGAACGTTCCCGACGCCGATCGAGTCGAGGTTCTTCAGCCCGAAGGCATCATCGAAGAAGCAGCCGTAGACGTGCTCGGCGAACAGCTCCGACGGCGGACGGTGGACCTTGTCGGCGACGCCGCCCCAGGCCCGGTTCTCCTCCCAGACCACGTCGGCGCGTTCCAGGATGTACGGGATCCAGCCGATCTGACCCTCCGCGTACATGATCCGCAGGTTCGGGAATCGTTCGAACTTGCCGCTCATCAGCCAGTCGACCATCGAGAAGCAGCAGTTGGCGAAGGTAATGGTGGAACCGACGGCGGGCGGGGCGTCGGCCGAGGTGGACGGCATCTTCGAGGAGGAGCCGATGTGCATCGCGATCACCGTCCCCGTCTCGTCACAGGCCCGCAGGAACGGATCCCACTCGTCCGTATGAATGGACGGCAGCCCGAGATGCGGAGGTATTTCGGAGAACGCCACCGCGCGCACACCTCGCGCCGCGTTCCGCCGGACCTCCTCCGCTGCCAACTGCGCGTCCCAGAGCGGGATCAGGGTGAGCGGGATGAGCCGGCCCCGCGCCTCGGGCCCGCACCACTCCTCCACCATCCAGTCGTTGTACGCCCGCACCCCGAGCAGCCCCAGTTCGCGATCCTTCGCTTCAGTGAAGGTCTGGCCGCAGAAGCGGGGGAAGGTGGGGAAACAGAGCGCGGACTGGACATGGTTGACATCCATGTCGGCGAGCCGGTCGGGGACCGAGAACGAACCCGGGCGCATCTGCTCGTACGTGATGACCTCAAGCCTGATCTCGTCCCGGTCGTAGCCGACCGCGGTGTCGAGCCGGGTGAGCGGGCGGTGCAGATCCTCGTACACCCACCAGTCGCCGATCGGCCCGTCGTCGCCCTTCGCACCCATCACAGGCGCGAACTTGCCGCCCATGAAGGTCATTTCCTTGAGCGGCGCGCGAACGATGCGCGGGCCGCGGTCGAGGTACTTGGACGGGAGCCGGTCCCGCCAGACATGAGCGGGCTCCACCGTGTGGTCGTCCACCGAGATGATCTTCGGGAAGGTCTCCATGCCTACCACGGTAGCGTTTATCTGACAAACCGTCAGCTCTTTGTGCCGAGCCCCGTTCCACAATCGTTGTCGAGGGCTTGTGCAGAGAGTCACCCACTGCTGACGTGTCCGCCCATAACAAGGCAGACTGTTGAGCGCGATACCAGCGGTAGCGAGCAATCCGGATCCACCCGTACCGGACCGGCACATGGGCGGGCGATCCGAAACAGACAGCACCAGCACGATCGGCAGGACCGGCGGGGCGAGCAGGGCAGGGGGCAGCAATGGACCGTGACAACGAGCCGCGCGCGCGTGTTCCGGAGCAGCGCGCTCCTGGGCAGCGATCGGCCGACGGCGCCGACCTGCGCTTTTCCGTGCTCGGCCCGGTACGGGCATGGCGGGGCGGCGAGGCGCTGCCGTCCGGTTCACCTCAGCAGCGCGCCCTGCTGACCGCACTGCTTCTGCGCGGCGGTCGCACGGCCACTGCCTCCGAACTCATCGACGCCATCTGGGGCGAGGACCCGCCCTCACAGGCGCTCGCCGCCGTACGCACGTATGCCTCCCGGCTCCGCAAGTTCCTCGACCCGCAGGCGCTGGTCAGCGACGCCGGTGGATACGCGATCCGGACCAGCCACGACGCCCTCGACCTGACCGTGGCTCAGGAGCTCGCGGCCGAGGCGGAGAAGGCCCGGGCCGGTGGCGACCGCTGCCAGGCCCGCGCCCTCTTCAACAAGGCGCTCGGCCTGTGGGACGGCGAGGCCCTGGCTTCCGTGCCCGGACCGTACGCCGAGAATCAGCGCACCCGTCTGGAGGAATGGCGGCTCCAGCTCACCGAAACCCGCCTCGACCTGGACCTGGAGGTCGGCTCCCACGCGGAGGCGGTCTCCGAACTGACCGCGCTCACCGCCGCACACCCGCTGCGCGAACGGCTGCGCGAACTCCTCATGGTCGCCCTGTACCGCAGCGGCCGCCAGGCCGAGGCGCTCGCGGTGTACGCCGACACCCGTCGGCTGCTCGCCGACGAACTGGGCGTCGACCCGCGCCCCGAGCTCTCCCAGCTCCAGCAGCGCATCCTGCAGGCCGACGAGGAACTGGCCCGCCCTGCCGACGAACCGGCGCCGGCGCCCGCGCCGGTGCGCCCGGCCCAGCTCCCGGCCACCGTCCCGGACTTCACCGGCCGCGCCTCCTTCGTACGGGATCTGGGCGACCGGCTGGCGACCGCCGAGGGTTCGGTCATGGCTGTCTCGGCACTGGCCGGCATCGGCGGCGTCGGCAAGACGACCCTCGCCGTGCACGTCGCCCACCAGGCGCGCCAGCACTTCCCGGACGGCCAGTTGTACGTGGACCTCCAGGGCGCCGGCGCCCGCGCCGCCGAACCGGAGACGGTCCTCGGCGCCTTCCTGCGCGCCCTCGGCACGGCGGACTCGGCGATCCCCGACTCCCTGGACGAACGCGCCGCGCTCTACCGCTCCACGCTCGACGGCCGCCGCATACTGATCCTCCTCGACAACGCCCATGACGCGGCCCAGATCCGCCCCCTCCTCCCCGGCACCGCGGGCTGCGCAGCCCTGGTCACCAGCCGCGTCCGCATGGTCGACCTGGCCGGCGCGCACCTGGTCGACCTGGACGTGATGTCCCCGGAGGAGGCGCTCCAGCTCTTCACCCGCATCGTGGGCGAGGAGCGCATCAACTCCGAACGCGAGGCCGCCCTCGACGTGGTCGCCGCCTGCGGCTTCCTCCCCCTGGCCATCCGCATCGCCGCCTCCCGCCTGGCCGCACGCCGCACCTGGACGGTCTCCGTCCTGGCCGCCAAACTCGCCGACGAACGCCGCCGCCTGGACGAACTCCAGGCCGGCGACCTCGCGGTGAAGGCCACCTTCGAACTCGGCTACGGCCAACTGGAACCCGCCCAGGCCCGCGCCTTCCGCCTCCTGGGCCTGGCGGACGGCCCCGACATCTCTCTGGCGGCGGCGGCAGCCCTGCTCGACCTGGAAGCCCACGTGGCGGAAGACCTGCTGGAGGCCCTGGTGGACACCAGCCTCCTGGAGTCGGCGGCACCGGGCCGCTACCGCTACCACGACCTGGTGCGCCTCTACGCGCGTTCCTGCGCGGAACGGGACGAAGAGCAGCCACACGAGCGTGAGTTGGCGCTGTCGCGGTTGCTGGACTTCTATCTGGCCACGGCAGCGGGGGTGTATGCGCTGGAGCGGCCGGGGGAGCGCGTACTCGATCACTTCGAACCAACGCTCTGCCCGGGGCTGTCGTTCTCGACCCCTGCAGCGGCGCTGGACTGGCTCTTCAACGAGTCCAGCGGACTGCTTGCATGCGCCCGACAGTCTGCGGCGCAAGGCATGCTCCGCAAAGCCGCTGATCTCCTTATGGCCGCCGTGGATCTGGGCGAATCGGGAGCCAATTCGCACCAGTTCACCCAGGCAGCGACTGCGGTCTCGGAGGCGGCCCGGACCGCGGGGGACGTTCAGGCGGAGGGTCGCGCGCGCACCATGCTGACCCATGTGCACAGTATCTCGGGCCGGTTCGCCGATGCGGAGAACGACGCACGGCGGGCCTTGGAATTGGGGCTGGCCGCCGGAGACCCGGTCTCATCCAGTCAGGCGCCCAACCAACTCGGAATCATCGCCCTCTACGAGAACCGCCACACCGACGCAGAGGCGCATTTCACCCAAGCTCTGGCTGCCTTCCGGGCGGACAACAACAAGTCGGGTGAAGCATCGGCGCTCTGCAATATGTCCAGGGTCCACCTGGCCACGGACCGGAAGATGAGCGCGGTGAGCCTGGCCCAGCAAGGCATCTCTCTTTACGAATCGGACGGCAGAGAGCAGGCCCTCCGCCTGGCCAACGGTAAGTACGCTCTCGGCCTCGCCTTCACCGGTGCGGGCCAGACATCCCAGGCACGGCAGGTACTCACCGAAGCCCTGAACGTCTTTCGGGACAGCCGGCAGCAATTCTGGCATGGCATGACACTGTTTCGGCTGGCAGAGGCGGACCTGGCCGACCACAAACCTGCGCAAGCCGCCGCACAGGCAGAGCAAGCCCTCGCCGTACTGCACGGAATCGGCGGCGAGTGGAGACGTGCCAACATTCTCACCGTGCTCGGCCTCAGTCTCACCCCTCTCGGTCAGACCGATCGGGCGCAGGCCTGTTGGCGTGAGGCGCTCACGGTCTTCGAAGACCTAGGGGCGACCGAAGCCGACCATGTGCGCGCCCTTCTGCATCCGGTCACAGTGATCTGAGGTTCGTCTGCCGCGTTCATCATTCGTTTATCGCTCCCCGGCATTCTCTTACTCATCGAACCGTCGCGTCGGGGGGCAGACGGGTCGGCGTGTGGCCTCACCGCTAGGGTGAACGGCCCTGGAATGCCCGTCCGGCGATCCACGGGGGAACCGCCGGACGGGCACACCACCCACTACGTCCACACTTTCAGGAGTTGACCTTCATGGCCGACAACAACAGCATCCTCAAGCCGACCGACGCCCACGCATCTGGCGAGGAGATCACCACGCAGGACGCTCACGCGTCGAGCGAACCTCTCAAGCCGGCGGATGCGCACGCATCGGGCGAGGAGATCACCACCCTGGACGCCCACGCGTCGGCACCGAAGCCCAACTAAGACCTTTACCCGCACGGGGAGCGGCCGCGGCGGCGCGGAGGGGGAGCCGTCGCGGCCGCTGCATGTCTGCGTTCGGTCAGCGCAATCGCGCCACCGTTCGACCGGTTCTCGTCAGATGGGTACCGCCATCGCCTCCCCCTGTCACTGGCGTCATTCCACGTCCGGACAATCGCTCCCATCACAGGAGTTGGAACGACCCGCACGAAGAAGACGCTCGTCGCAGCCGCGTTCGCTGTGGCCCTCGGCCTGGGGGCGGCCACCCCGGCCCTGGCCGATTCCCATGCAAGCGGCGACACCCCCGTTACTACCCAGGACTCGCACGCCAGCGTGGTAACCCCGCAGGACTCGCACGCCAGCTGAGTCACCCGCACGCAAGTGGGGCCCGAGCCATCGGCTCGGGCCCCACTTCGACCGCGCAGGGCAGCTGCCCCCGGCAACCGGCTCCGCTCGCTCGACGCGCTGCACCTCGCCGCGGCGCAAGAACTGGGACAGGCACTCATCGCCTTCGTCGTGTACGACAAACGGCTCGTCGAATCCGCACAGTCGCTGGGGCTGCCGGTCGAGAGCCCCGGAGCAGCCTGACGAGTCAGACCTCCCGCCCCCGCAGCTCCCCCTTCACCACCTTGCCGCTCGCATTGCGCGGCAGCTCGGTCACGAACTCCACCGCCCTCGGGACCTTGTAGTTCGCCATCTCGCGCCTCGACCAGGCGATCAGGTCGTCGGCCGTCACCGTCGCGCCCGGTCTGCGGACCGCGTAGGCCTTGCCCACCTCGCCCAGTCGGGGGTCCGGGACGCCGATCACCGCCACGTCGGCCACGTCCGGGTGCAGGCCGAGGAGCTGTTCGATCTCGGCGGGGTACGCGTTGAAGCCGCCGACGATGAACATGTCCTTGATCCGGTCGGTGATCCGGAGGTTGCCGTCCTCGTCGAGGACACCCACGTCGCCCGTGTGGAGCCAGCCGTCGGCGGTGATCGTGGCGGCCGTGGTCTCCGGGTCCTCGAAGTAGCCCTGCATCACGTTGAACCCGCGGACCAGGACCTCGCCGGGCGCGCCGGCGGCGGCCAGGACGCGGATCTCCGTGTCGTCGATCGCCCGGCCGGACGTCGAGGCGATCGTCTCCACCGGGTCGCCGCGGCGGCACATGGTGACGATGCCGCTCGCTTCGGAGAGGCCGTACGCGGTGAGGACCGTCGCTATGCCGAGCTCCGTGCGCAGGCGTTCAACCAGTCGCAGGGGGACCACCGCCGCGCCCGTCACCACCAGGCGGAGGGCGGAGAGGTCGTGGGCGCCCCGGGCCGGGTGGTCCAGGAGGGACTGGTGGAGGGTGGGCGGGCCCGGCAGGACCGAGATGCGTTCGGCGGCGATGTTGGCCAGGGCCGTGTCCACGTTGAACACCGGTTGCGGGACCATCGTCGCGCCCCGCATCAGGCACGCGATGATGCCTGCCTTGTAGCCGAAGGTGTGGAAGAAGGGATTCACGATCAGATAGCGGTCGCCCTCGCGCAGATCGGCCAGTTCGCTCCAGATCGCGTAGCAGCGCAGGGTCTGGGCATGGGTGATGACGGCGCCCTTGGGCCGGCCCGTGGTGCCCGAGGTGTAGATGATGTCGGAGGGGGCCGAGGGGGCGATCGCGTCGGCACGGGACCGCACCTCCGCTCCGGACACCCCCTCCCCCGTCGCCAGGAAGTCCTTCCAGGTGACGTAGTCGTCGGGGGCGCTGTCCGCCAGCACCACCACTCGTTCCAGGTGCGGGAGCTGCACGTCGGCCCGGCGCAGGGACGCCACGTACGACGTACCGAGGAAGGTGCCGGTGACGAAGAGCAGCTTCGCCCGGCTGCGTTCCAGGATGTACGCCGCCTCGGTGCCCTTGAAGCGGGTGTTGAGGGGGACGAGGACCGCCCCCGCCGTGACCGCGCCGAGCGCGGAGACGATCCAGTCCAGGGTGTTCGGGGCCCAGACCGCGACCCGGTCCCCCGGCTCCACGCCCGAGGCCATGCACGCGGCGGCGGCCCGTTCGACTCGGTCGCCGAGTTCGGCGTACGAGATCCGGGCCCGGCCCTCGACGACCGCCTCCCGGTCCCCGTACCGCCGCGCCGCCACCCGTATCAGCTTCGGGATGCTGCCCCATTCCTCGTCGCCGCGCATCGCTCACCCTCCCTGACACAGTAGCTGACTATCCGTCAGATTAGCTGTAGCCTCAGCCGCTGTCAGCAGTCATGACGGTCTCGGAGGTGGCGGTGGCGGCACTCAAGGACGTGACAGCGATAGCCGGCATAGGGCAGACGGCCTTCGCGAAGCAACTGCCCGAATCCGAGAAGACATTGGCCTGTCGGGCCATCGTCGCGGCGCTCGACGACGCGGGCATCGCCGCCTCGGAGGTGGATGCCTTCGCCTCGTACACGATGGAGGAGACCGACGAGGTCGAGATCGCCAAGGCCATCGGGGCGGGCGATGTCACCTTCTTCAGCAAGGTGGGGTACGGGGGCGGGGGCTCGTGCGCGACGATCGCGCATCTCGCCGCCGCCGTGGCGACCGGGCAGGCGAGCGTCGGTGTCGCCTGGCGGTCGCGGAAGCGGGGGTCGGGGCCCCGGCCCTGGAAGAACACCGCCGTGCAACTGCCCACCCCCGCCCAGTGGACCCGTCCGTACGGGCTGCTGCGGCCGGCCGACGAGATCGGGATGCTGGCGCGCAGGTACATGCACGAGTACGGGGCGACCCGCGACCATCTCTTCAACGTCGCGCTCGCCTGCCGCAACCGCGCCAACCAGAACCCGGACGCGGTGATGTACGAGCGGCCGCTGACCCGCGACATGTATATGACCTCGCGCTGGATCAGTGAGCCGCTCTGCCTCTTCGACAACTGCCTGGAGACCGACGGGGCGCTGGCCTGCGTCATCGTCTCGGCGGAGCGGGCCCACGACTGCCGGCAGAAGCCCGTCTACATCCACTCCGTCGCCCAGGGGCTGCCCGCCCAGCACCACGGCATGGTCAATTACTGGAACGACGACCCGCTCACCGGACCCGCCTGGACGGCCGCCCGGCAGCTGTGGAAGCAGGCCGACTTCGGCCCGGACGATGTGGATGTCGCGCAGATCTACGACGCGTTCACCCCGCTCATTCCGCTCTCCCTGGAGGGCTACGGCTTCTGCGGGCGCGGCGAGGGCGCGGCGTTCACCGAGGGCGGGGCGCTGGAGAGCGGCGGGCGGCTGCCCATCAACACCGGGGGCGGCGGGCTCAGCGAGGCGTATGTGCATGGCTTCAACCTCATCAACGAGGGCGTGAAGCAGCTGCGCGGCGTCTCCACCGCCCAGGTACCGAACGCCGGGACGTGTCTGGTCACCGCCGGTGAGGGCGTGCCCACATCTGCCGTACTGCTGAGGAGTTGACCGGGATGGATGCTCTGCTGCTGCCCGTCGTGGACGAGGACGGCGCACCCTTCTGGGAGTACGCGGCCCGCGGCGAACTCCGCGTCCAGGCCTGCGCCGAGCCGGAGTGCGGAAGGCTCCGCTTCCCGCCCCGGCCGTGCTGCCCGCACTGCCAGTCCTTCGAGAGCGAGTGGCGGCCGATGAGCGGACGCGGCCGCATCTGGTCGTACGTGCTGCCGCATCCGCCGCTGCTGCCCGCGTACGCCGCGCAGGCCCCGTACAACGCCGTCGTGGTCGAGCTGGCCGACGCCCCGGACATCCGGCTGGTCGGAAATGTGGTGAGCGGTCCGGACGCCCCGCTGGACTCGGTCGATCCGGGGCGGCTACGGATCGGGGCGCCGGTGCGGGTGGTGTTCTGCCCAACCGGTTCCGGGGCGACCCTGGTGCGTTGGCTGCTGGAGAGGTGATCGGTGATGGCGCTGCGGACGGAGACGGACAAGGAGTCCGGGGTCGCGCTCGTCACCCTCGACCGGCCCGAGAGGCTCAATGCGATCGATCTGGCGACGGCCGCTGAACTGACCGCCGCCTGGCGGGCGTTCCGGTTCGACGACGGAGTACGGGCCGTTGTCGTCACCGGTGCGGGCGGCCGGGCCTTCTGTACGGGGATCGACCGGGGCGTGGAGGTGCCGCAGCCGTCGTCCCCGTACACGATCGACGATCCGCTGATCGCGATCGGGCCGAAGGCGAATGACCTGTGGAAGCCGGTGATCGCGGCCGTGGAGGGGATGGCCTGCGGAGGGGCGTTCTATCTGCTGGGCGAGGCGGAGTTCGTCATCGCGTCCGAGGAGGCGACGTTCTTCGACCCGCACACGACGTACGGCATGGTCAGCGCGTACGAGGCGATCTCCATGGCGCAGCGGATGCCGTTCGGCGAGGTGGCCCGGATGTCCCTGATGGGTACGGCCGAACGGGTCACGGCCCGCCGGGCGTACGAGACCGGGCTGGTCAGTGAGGTGACGGCACCCGGCGGCGCGGTGGCGGCGGCACTGCGGGCGGCGGGGGTGATCGCCTCGTATCCGACGCAGGCGGTCCAGGGGACGGTTCGGGCGGTGTGGTCCGCGAAGGAGGCGGCCAGGGCGCAGGCCATGGCCCACGCCCCGCACCTGATCGCGCTCGGGAACCTGCCGCCGGAGCGGCAGGCCGAGTTGTTCCGGGGGCGGGGCGGCAATGGGTTCCGGATGCGGTGAGGTCAGTAGCTCAGCTCGGCCGCGACCCGGCACTTCTTCACCTGGGAGACCTTGCGCGGGCTGTCCATCCGCACGGAGACGGTCTTGGTCTCGCCACCCTCGACGTCCACGTTCGCCTCACCGGTGTCGACGGTGTTGCCCCGTGCGTCGAGGAAGGTCACATCGACTTCATAGGTGTGCGAGCCGACGGCGTTCGCCGTGAGCCGGACGGTGGAGGTGGTGACGGCCTTGCGCTTGCCCTTGCGGGGCTGGGCGCAGCGGAAGACGTACGCCTGGGGCGCTTCCGAGGCGGTGGCGCTCGGGGTCGGCGTCTCATAACCGGTGTTGCCGGAGGAGCTGCTCGACGAGTCGTAGTCGTTGTCGTCGTAGTTGTTGTTGTCGTGGTAGCTGCCGTTGCTCTTCTTGGAGTTGGAGCATCCGCCGCCGCTGCTGCTCGACCCCTTGCTCTTGCCGCTTCGGCCGCCGTGGCTGGAGGTCGAGAAGCCGGTGAGTGCGAGTACCACCACGACCAGTACCGCGGAAAGCTTTATGTGCTGCCGCATCATCGATGCAGCCCCCCTTGTGTTGTTGTCTGTGCTGGTGCTGCCGAATGTGCTGTTGCTGCCGTCGAACGACCGCGCGACACGCTAGCGCAAGGTGCGGGGGGCAGGGGCCGGGCGTAGCGTCGAGGCCGAGAGCGGTGCTGATCCGTGACGCCGGTCCGCGCACACGCAGGAGGCCGATGATGGTCCGCAACATCCTCGGCTCGGTCCTGGCTCTCGCAGGAGCGGCGGCCGCCGTGCTGAGCCCCTTCCGTGACTGGTACGACGGCCGTCTGGGACGTCATTACCGGATCGACGAGCTGTTCACGGGTCTCACCGACAGCCTGCCCGGAACACTGGGCTCGATCTTCCTGGCCTTTCTCTTCGCCGCCCTGCTGGCGGTGGTCGGAGTGGTGCTGCGGTCGCGTCTGCTGGTGGCGTCCGCAGGTGTGTTGGTGCTCGGGTTCACCGTGCTGTGGATGGTGCGCCAGGGGGAGTCGGTCGGCAGTCTGACCGTCGCGGGCGACGGTTCCGGGCTGCAGTGGGGGGTGGCGAACGCGGTGGGCGGAGGGGTGCTGTTGCTGCTGGGTGCGGTGGTGATGTCGGGGCGGCACGGTGGGCGCCGGCCTGCCCGCGGGGGCCGTGACCAGCCGTATACGGCGCCCGGATCGGAGAATCCGGATACATGGCCGCCCACGCAGGAGCCGGGGCCCTCCGTGCAGACGAGTACGTTGCCTGAGCCCGAGCCGGACCCGTACACGGGGCCCACTACGGCGGCCCGCCGCGATGGCCGGGACGCGGCACCGCACCCGGTAACCGGGCCGGAGGGCCAGGACACGGCGCCGCACCCCGTCGTACCGGACGAGGGGCCCGACTCCCACCGGCCCCCGCGCGCATGACGGACCACGGTCGGCACCATCAAGCCCGTCCGGACATAGCGTCTCGCCGGGCGAGCCCGGCGAGACGCTATGTCCGGGGCCGGTTGCCGGTGCCCGTTCCCTTCAGCGCGTCCAGCGCGTAAACGCAGCGGTCCTTGCTGCACGCGTACACGACACCGCCCCGTGCCACCGGCGAACCCGTGATCTCGCCGCCCGTCGCCAGCTTCCATCGGAGTTGGCCACCCGCCGCGTCCAGGGTGTACAGAACGTGGTCGGCCGAGCCGAAGTGGACCCGGCCGTCGGCGACCACCGGGGCCCCCACCACCTCGCCGCCTGCCGCGAACCGCCACTTCGGGGTGCCGGTGACCGCGTCGAGCGTGTACAGGGCGCTGCCGCTGCCGACATGGACGTTCCCGGCCGTGACCAGGACCGGTTCGATCGACTGGCGGGCCTCCGTGGCGATGCGCCAGCGGTCCTTGCCGGTCGAGGCGTCGATCGCGTACACCGTGCCGAGGTAGTCGGCGAGGTACACGCCGCCGCCGGTGACGGCGGGCCCGGGTGCGAACGCGGGCGGGGAGAGGAAGACCGCGGGCGACTCGAAGTGCCAGCGGACATGACCGGACACGGTGTCGACAGCCAGGACCCGGGCCCCCGCGCTGACGTACACGAAACCGTCCGGCGCCGCGGTCACCCGGACCGGCACACCGCCGCAGGAGGCCGCGTCGCCGATGGGGTACGACCAGCGTTCGATGCCGGTACGGGCGTCGACGGCGCGCAGCCGGGCGTCCTGCCACAGGTAGACCGTGCCGTCGTGGATCGCGGGCCCGGCCTCCGCTGTCTCGAAGTCGGTCTGTACGCCGCTGCTCTCCCACAGCTTCTCTCCCGTGGACGCCTCCCACGCCTGGACGCCGCCGCCCCGGGTGCCGGTGACGACGGTGCCGCGGTCGGCCTTGAGGGAGTACACCCAGGCATCTGTCTGCAGCCGCCATCGCTCGGCGCCGGTCGCCGCGTCCAGGGCGTACAGCGACGGCCCGTCGGAGGCGTGGATACGGCCGTCCTCGACGGCCATCACCCAGGCCACGTCCCGGGTCTTGAACTGGCGCCGCCCGTTGCCGATGTCCAGGGCGTGCACCTCGAACGACGTGACGTAGAGGAGGTCCCCGGCGACGACG
Organism: Streptomyces sp. NBC_01224; assembly: GCF_036002945.1. Lineage (NCBI taxonomy): Bacteria > Bacillati > Actinomycetota > Actinomycetes > Kitasatosporales > Streptomycetaceae > Streptomyces > Streptomyces sp. NBC_01224. The sequence continues at coordinate 3,941,629 of NZ_CP108529.1, forward strand.
GGCGTCCCCCAGACGTCGTTGGACATCCGGAACCGCCAGGGCCGCCAGCGGTCCGGGCCCGGGGGCGCGGTCTCGGGCGCGTGCGCGGGCGCGGGCAGGGGGGCCGGCGCGGCGGGGGCTGTGCCGTTCACCCCGACGGGCGGGCGCACCCAGCCGGTCGCGGGGCCGGCGTCCGCGGTGGCCGTGGCGGTGGCCCGTACGTCCTGGGCGCGCGGGCCGGCGCCGATCGGCACCTTCGCACCGGGCAGCCGCACCGGACCGCCCCCGTCGGGCAGCTGCGCGGACGCGGCGGCCGGGGAGCGCGGATCGACGCCGCTGCGCCAGGCGGTGTCCCGGTCCGCGCCGGGCAGCTGCTGGGGCGGCGGCATGGGGGCCGGAGCGGGCGCGGGAGCCGCGGTCTTGCGGCCTCCGCCGCGGCGCTGCTCGATCATCGCGGTGGCGGAGGTCGGCAGCCATGCCGAAGCCGTACCGCTGTCGTCGCCGCCGGAGGCGAAGAGGTGCGGAGCGAGCTGGGCCTGCAGGTCGGCGGGGGTGGGCCGCAGCCCGGCGTCCATCTGCATGCAGGAATCGATCAGCGGCCGCAGTTCGTCGGGCAGGCCCTCCAGATCGGGGCCCTCGCGCAGCAGCATGAAGACCGTCTCGACGGGGTTGACGCCGTGGAACGGCGCATGGCCGGTGGCGGCGAAGACGAGCGTCGAGCCGAGCGAGAAGACATCGCTGGCGCCCGTGACGCTGCGCGAGTCCCGCGCCTGCTCGGGCGACATGTAGGCGGGCGTGCCGACGGCGACATTCGTCATGGTCAGCCGGGTGTTGGAGACTCCGGACGCGATCCCGAAGTCGATCACCCGCGGGCCGTCCTCGACGACGAGCACGTTCGACGGCTTCATGTCGCGGTGGACGAGCCCCGCACCATGGATCGACTGGAGCGCCTCGGCGATACCGGCGGCCAGCCAGCGCACCGCCTGGACCGGCATGGGCCCGCACTCATTCACTATCTCCTCGAGCGACGGGGCGGGCACATAAGCGGTGGCCAGCCACGGCACGGCGGCCCGCGGGTCGGCGTCCACCACCGCGGCCGTGTAGAAGCCGCTGACCGCCCGGGCTGCCTCCACCTCGCGCGTGAAGCGGACCCGGAACAGCTGGTCCTCGGCGAGCTCCGTACGGACCGTCTTGATCGCCACCCGCCGGCCCGAAGCCGAGCGGGCGAGATAGACCAGCCCCATGCCACCGGCCCCGAGCCGTCCCAGCACCTCGAACGGGCCGATCCGTCTCGGGTCGTGCTGCGTCAGCTGCTCCACCACTTGCCCTGCCACCTCCCCGTACGGGCCTCAGGAACAGAAGCCCGCGAAAACCCGCCCTGTACGGCGTCTCACCACTGGGCACCACCCGGCGGTGCGCACCCCGATTGTTCCTGGCTGAGGCTCTGGTTGCGAACCCGGGGGCGGACCGGGGTGTCACAGCTCACTCTGCCCTCTTCCCGGACACAGGGGGCTGAAGTACGGCGAACACGGCACCCTGATCGTCCTGGAGGACCGCCGTCCTCCCGTACGGGAGGTCGAAGGGCGGCGCGGAGATGCGGCCGCCGAGGCGTACGGCGTGTCCGGCGGCGGAATTGCAGTCCTCGACGGCGAAGTAGCTGAGGAAGTAGCTGGGCATCTCGGCCGGGAAGGCATCGGTGATGACGCTGCGCCCGCCGACCGCGGTGTCCGGTCCGGGTTCCGTACCGGCCGGGGACCACATGCGGAAGTCGACGCCGGACCCGGCTGTACCGGATTCGCCCGCGCCGGAGGCGTCGAGATCGGTGCCCTGGAAGCCGAAGACCTCCTCGTAGAAGGCGTCGACACGGTCCTTCTGCCGGGTGCGGACCTCGGTCCAGCAGAAGGAGCCTGGTTCGTTCTGCTTCTGGAAGCCTTCGCGGTCACCGGCCTGCCAGAGCCCGAAGACCGCTCCGCCGGGATCGGCCGCCTGGGCGAGCACTCCCGCCCCGCCCGCCCGCACGGGGTCGGTGATCACCTGGCCGCCCGCCTCCCTGATACGGGCGACCGTCGCGACGATGTCGTCGGTGGCGAAGTAGATGCCCCAGGCGGTCGGCATCCGGCCGTCCTGCTTGGCGGCGAGTGCGGCGACGAGCTTCCCGTCGCTGAGTGCGTCCGCGTACGGGCCGTCGCCGGCCCGGAAGGTCCAGCCGAACAGCTCACCGTAGAAGCGCTTGCCCGCTTCGAGGTCGGGAAGCTGCACATCCGCCCAGCACGGCGCGGATTGCGCGAATGCGGCCATGGGCCCGGATCCTTCCGTCGCGGTCGGTCGCGGTCGTTCGCGGCTTGTTCGCAGTTGTCCGCGGTCGTTCGCGGCCGTTCGCAGTTCGTGGCAGTGACGCTCGTCACACCCAACGTAGCCGTGGGTGGCGCGTACCGCGCCCCGACCCGTCCCATCGAACTAATTTTCGACAGAGGAGTTCCTCGCCCGCGGCATCACGGAAAGTTATCCACGGAAGTTATCCACAGGCTGTTGATAAGACTTATCTCCCTGTGGGGCGCATCCGTCGATATCCGGCCACTCCCCCCACCCCGCCTGCGGTGCTCCCCATTTGCAGTCGGCCGAATCGCGCTCCGATCCCCCCTCGGTAAGCTGACGGCATGACAGGACAAGTGCGCACCGTCGACGGCCGCGTGGCCGGTCGACGCGGACAGGCAACGCGGCAGAAGCTGCTCGACTGCCTCAGCGAGATGCTCAGTTCCTCGCCGTACCGGGACGTCAAAGTCATCGACGTCGCCCGGAAGGCGGGGACTTCACCCGCGACCTTCTACCAATACTTCCCCGACGTCGAGGGCGCCGTCCTCGAAATCGCCGAAGAGATGGCCAAGGAGGGCGCCGGTTTGACCGAACTGGTCGCAGGCCGCTCCTGGGTCGGCAAGGCCGGCTGGCAGACCGCCGAAGAACTCGTCGAGGGATTCCTCGACTTCTGGCGACATCATGACGCGATCCTGCGTGTGGTCGACCTCGGAGCGGCCGAGGGCGACAAGCGGTTCTACAAGATCCGTATGAAGATCCTGAACTCGGTCACCAACTCCCTTACGGATTCGGTGAAGGAGCTCCAGGCCAGGGGCAAGGTCGACAAGGACGTCAGCGCCGCCGCGATGGCGGGCTCGCTCGTCGCGATGCTGGCCGCGGTCGCCTCGCACCAGAAGGGCTTTACGACCTGGGGCGTGAAGCAGGCCGAACTCAAGCCGAATCTCGCACTGTTGGTGCATCTGGGCATCACCGGCAAGAAGCCGACCAAGTAGCGCCGCACCGGGCCCCTTCCCCACTGGGTACCGCGCGGCAGTTCCGGGCGCCCCAGGTCCTGTCTCACCGACGGCGGACCACGCATGTGGTCCGCCGTCGGTGCACCCGGACCGTTCCACGGATCGCTCCAACGGCCGTTCCCAAGCACGGTTTTCGCACATCACCAACACCCGCGGTCGCCTCGCGCCGCTTCCGCGTCCGGCCTCGTCAGGTCGCGGCGTCACTCCGCCGTTCCAGCCTGAAGAGCCGGATCTCCCGCTCGACCCGCGCCTGATACGCCGCATAGGGCGGCCAGAACTTCAGCGCCGTCCGCCACACCGCATCCCGTTCCGCGCCCTGCAGCAGTGTGGCGCGCACCGGAATGTCCCGGCCCCTCCAGTTGACGACGGCCTTGCCGGGACCGGCCAGCAGATTCGCGGTCCAGGCCGGATGCCCCGTACGGCCGAAATTGCTGCCGACCAGGATCCAGCTCTGCTCCGTCCCGTTCTCCGGCATGCAGGCCAGCGGAGTGGTCCTGAGCTGCCCGCTTCTCGCTCCCGGCACCGTCAGGATCAGCCCCGGCAGCATCCGGGCGCTGAGCAGCACCTTGCCGCGCGTGAGCCGGTGCACCGTACGGTCCATGGCGGGGATGACATGCGGGGCGATCCTCGCGAACGTGCGGGTCGAGGACACCTTCTGGACCAGCCGGACGCCGAGTGCCATCAGACCGCCACCTGCTCGGCCGATCCCGGGGCGGCGAATGCCGAGGACGCGGACGGCTGCCCGTTCGACGGTCCGAACAGTCCGGCCTGCTGCGCCGCATGGTCGCGGAGCCGGTGGACGGGGCCGAAGAGCAGTTCGTCGGCAGCGGCCCGCTTGAAGTACAGATGCGCCTCGTGTTCCCAGGTGAAGCCGATCCCGCCGTGCAGCTGGACGGCCTCGGCCGTGGTGATCCGCAGCGCCTCCAGGGCCTGGGCGAGTGCGAGGCCCCCGGCCGCCGGGTCCCAGGCCGCGTAGTACGCGGCGGAACGAGCCGCCTGCACCCGTACGTACAGATCCGCGAGGCGGTGCTTCACGGCCTGGAAGGAGCCGATCGCCCGGCCGAACTGTTCGCGCGTCTTCACGTATTCGACGGTCCGATCCAGTGCGCTCGCCGCCGCCCCCACCGCCTCCGCGGCGAGCAGTACGGCGACCCCGCGTCCTGCCGGGGCGAGCGCGTCGATGACGTCCACGGTGTCGTCCGCGCCGAGGAGTTCGGCCTCGGTGTCACGGAGTTCGATGCGGGCCAACGGGCGGGTCTCGTCCAGCGAGGTCCGGCGGGCGCGGACGATTCCGGCCGCCGTGTCCGGGCGGACCAGGAAGAGGAGCGTACGACTGCGCGGGAAGCCGCCGGTGTGGGCGGCCACCAGGAGGAGTCCCGCGCTGTGCCCGTCGAGGACCTGGGCGGCCTCCCCGTACAACCGCCAGCCCTCCGCGCCGCCGACCGGCCTGGCCTGTATTCCGCCCGCCCGGCCGCCACCCGCCCAGGCGCCGCCGGTGGGGTCACCGGTGAGGCCGAGTGCGGTGGCGAGCGAGCCGCCGGGGACGGCCAGGGTCGCGGTCAGTTGGCCGGCGGCGATGCGCGGCAGCAGGGCGGTGCGCTGGGCCTCGGTGCCGAGGGCGGCGATCAGGGGCGCGGCGAGTGCGGCGGTGGCGATCAGGGGCGACGGCAGCAGGGCGCGACCGGTCTCCTCACAGGCGACGGCGAGCTCGGCCAGGCCGCAGCCGACACCTCCGTACTCCTGGGGGAGGGCGAGCCCGGGCAGCCCGAGGTCCTGGGCGAGCTGTCGCCACAGGGTCTCGTCGTACCCGTCGGCGGTCCGTACGGCACTCCTGACGTCGTCGGGTCCACTGCGTTTGGCCAGCAGTTCGCGCAGGGTGCGGCGGATCTCGTCCTGTTCCGCGGTGAAGGCGGCATCCATCGTCGGGCTCCTTCCCCTCAGGGGCCTTCGGCCTCTGATCTGACGGCCCGTCATGCTAGGGGTGAATCTACGAGATTCCCAGAGTCGCGCACCGGGAGGGGCCGGGGAGATCCCGTCCCACCGGGCGGTCCGCGCACCCACTATCTGATGTACCGTCAGATCCATGCCTTCTTCCCACCGCAAGGTCGCTGTCGTCGGCATATCCCTCGCCGACTGCGGGCGCATCGACGAGGCCACGCCGTACGCACTGCACGCCCAGGCCGCCCGCCGGGCACTGGCCGATTCGGGCCTGGACCGGTCCGTCGTCGACGGTTTCGCCTCCGCCGGACTCGGCACGCTCGCCCCGGTCGAGGTCGCCGAGTATCTGGGGCTGAAACCCATCTGGGTGGACTCCACCGCGGTCGGCGGCTCGACCTGGGAGGTGATGGCGGCCCATGCGGCGGACGCCATCGCGGCGGGTCACGCCAATGCCGTTCTGCTGGTGTACGGATCGACGGCACGCGCGGACATCAAGGCGGGCCGCCGGACGTCCAACCTCTCCTTCGGGGCGCGCGGCCCGCTCCAGTTCGAGGTGCCGTACGGGCACTCACTGATCGCCAAGTACGCAATGGCCGCCCGCCGCCATATGCACGAGTACGGGACGACCCTGGAGCAGCTCGCCGAGGTGGCGGTCCAGGCGCGGGCGAACGCGGCGGCCAACCCGGACGCGATGTTCCGTGACCCGATCACGGTGGCCGACGTGATGTCGGGGCCGGTGATCGCGGACCCGTTCACCAAGCTGCACTGCTGCATCCGCAGCGACGGCGGCTGCGCGGTACTGCTGGCCGCCGAGGAGTACGTACCGGACACGGCGAAGGAGCCGGTGTGGATCCTCGGTACGGGTGAGCACGTCTCGCACTCCACCATGTCCGAGTGGGACGACTTCACGGTCTCCCCCGCGGCGGTCTCGGGCCGCCTGGCGTTCGAACGGGCGGGGGTGCGGCCCGCGGACATCGATCTCGCCGAGATCTATGACGCGTTCACCTATATGACGCTGGTGACGCTGGAGGACCTGGGGTTCTGTGCGAAGGGGGAGGGCGGCGCGTTCGTGGAGAAGGGCCGGACCGGTCTGACGGGCGAGCTGCCGGTCAACACGGACGGGGGCGGCCTGTCCGCCTGCCACCCCGGGATGCGCGGACTGTTCCTGCTGGTGGAGGCGGTACGGCAGCTGCGCGGCGAGGCGGGTGGGCGCCAGGTGCGCAGGGCGGGCGGACGGCTGCCGGAGCTGGCGGTGGCATCGGGGACGGGCGGCTGGTTCTGCTCGTCGGGGACGGTGGTGCTGGGGCGGGGGTGAGGGCCGACGACCACGCCGGCCGGCGACACCGGAGCCACCGGGCTTCCGTAGCGGGCAGCGGTGCCCTGCGCGAGGGCGCCATGCGCTGCAATGGGGCCATGAGCGACGTACAGAAGACCGACGCACAGCAGAGCTTCCTGGACCTGCTCCACGCCCAGCGGGTCTGGGACGTGGACCTTCCCGCCTTCGACCCGGACACCGCGCCCTCCGCCCCGCTCCCCCTCTTCCACGCCTGGTTCGCCGAGGCCGTGGCCGCCGGGCAGGCCGAGCCGCACACGATGTCGCTGGCCACCGTCGACGCCGAGGGCCGGCCCGATGTGCGGACGCTGATGCTGCACGACGCGGACGAGCGCGGCTGGCACTTCGCCACGCACCGCACCAGCACGAAGGGCCGACAGCTCGCCGCCCACCCGCACGCGGCGCTCGGCTTCTACTGGCCGGTGCAGGGGCGACAGGTGCGGGTGCGGGGACCGGTCACCGAGACGAGCCGGGCGGAGAGCCTGGCCGATCTGCACGCCCGCTCGACCGGGGCACTTGCAGCGGCGCTGACCGGGTCGCAGAGCGAGGTGCTGGACTCGCGGGAGGAACTGGCCCGGACCGCCGACGCCGCCTGGGAACGGGCGTCGGCCGAGCCGGACGCGGAGGTAGCCGGCTGGACGCGTTACGTGGTCGAGCCCCGGGAGGTCGAGTTCTTCCAGGGCGACGCGGGGCGCCGACACGTACGGCTGCGCTACCGCCGGGACGGTGCGCACTGGACGCGGGAACTGCTCTGGCCGTAGGGACAGCGCCCGCGGGCCGCCCGGCCCGGAGGCGGGGCGCTCACGGTCCGCAGATTTATTCGGATTCAACCGTAAAGGGGCACTATGGGAGAGAAGATGAGGAGTGGAGGCACCGATGAGCCGAACCCGTTCCCGTTACGCCCCCGACCGCGGGCTGACCACGCGCATGGTGACCACCATGTTCCTGATCGGTCTGCTGTACGTGGTGCTGGTCGGCGTGCTGCTCGCGGTGCTGCGCGGCGCCTGGCCGATCATTCTGATCTTCACCGGCGGCCTCTTCATCGCCCAGTTCTGGTTCAGCGACCGCATCGCGGCCTTCAGTATGGGCGCCCGGGAGGTCACCCCCGAGCAGGCGCCGGAGCTGCACGGCACCGTCGACCGCATCTGCGCCCTGGCCGACATGCCCAAGCCCCGGGTGGCGATCGCCCAGAGCGATGTGCCGAACGCCTTCGCCACCGGCCGGAGCGAGAAGACCGCCCTGGTATGCGCCACCACCGGACTGCTGCGCAGACTGGAGCCGGAGGAGCTGGAGGGCGTACTCGCGCACGAGATGTCGCACGTCGCGCACCGCGATGTCGCCGTCATGACGATCGCCTCGTTCCTCGGTGTGCTCGCCGGCATCGTCACCCGCGTCGCCCTGTGGGGCGGCCTCTCCCGCAACAGCAGGGCCAATGACCCCGTCGGCATCGCGGTCATGCTCATCCCGCTGGTCAGCGCCGTCGTGTACGCCCTGAGCTTCCTGCTCACCCGGCTGCTCTCGCGCTACCGCGAGCTCTCCGCCGACCGCACCGCCGCCCTGCTCACCGGCCGCCCCTCGGCGCTCGCCTCCGCCCTCACGAAGGTGAGCGGCCAGATGGCCCGCATCCCGACCGAGGACCTGCGGAAGGCGGAGCCGTACAACGCCTTCTACTTCGTTCCCGCGTTCTCCTCCAAGGAGAGCCTGAGCCGGCTGCTCTCCTCCCACCCGACCCTTGAGCAGCGCCTGGACCAGCTGGCCCGTATCTCCGCCGACCTCGCCCGCCCGTAAGGAACGTTCATGGGTCTCCTCGACACCATCCTGGGCCGCACCAAACCGGTCCGCCCCGACCTCGACCAGCTCTTCGCCGTGCCCTCCGCCGCCCTCACCCTCCAGGCCGGCGCGGGGTTCGCCCCCACCGGCCTCGGCTCGGTCTGCTTCGCGGGCGTCGAGGGCGGCACCTTCGCCCGCATCCAGCAGGACGTACGCGAACTGCTCGACGCCGACACCGACCGGGGCGGCATTCCGGTGGAGTTCAGCCAGGACACGTACGGCTACACCTGGCTGCTCGCCCGGCAGTCGGCCGAGGACACGGCCGCCCTGGTCAACGACCTGCACGCGGTGAACACGCTGCTCCAGGACGGCGGCTTCGGGCCACAGCTGCTCTGCTCCCTGATCGGCTTCCGGGATGCGCGGGACCGTCCGCTGGCCCTGGTCTATCTCTACAAGCGCGGCACGTTCTATCCGTTCGCCCCGGTGCCGGGCGGCGCCGAGAAGCGCGACAACCAGCTGGAGTTGCAGGTCCGGGCGGTGCTCGGGGACGACCTCCGGATGGAGAAGGATCTGGCCCGGTGGTTCCCGGTGTGGGGGGCGCCGGGGCTGTGACGCGGGGAGGGCCGATGGCAGGGGCCCGGCGTCGCACCCGCCCGTATCATCGCTTCCATGACTGCTGAGCCCTCCCGTTCCGCCGACCGTATGCGCGCTTCGGATGCCGATCGCGAGGCGGTGGTCGAGCAGTTGCGGGAGGCGGCGGCCGAGGGCCGCATCGACATGGACGAGCTGGACACCCGGCTCGGGCTGGCACTGTCCGCCAAGACCTACGCCGAACTGGCGCCCCTCACCGAGGATCTGGTCCCCATCGAGGTGGCGACGGGTGAGCCGCTGGTCCTCAAGGGCGGCATGCACGGCGTGACGCGCTCGGGCGTCTGGAAGGTCCCCCCGGTGATACGCGCCCAGGGCGGCATCGGCGGCGTCCGGATCGACTTCACCCGCGCCGAGTGCCGACTGCGCGAGATCGCGCTGGAAGTGCGCGGAGAGATGGCCGGGGTGAAGATCGTGATCCCGGAGGGCTGGACCGTGCACACCGGCAACCTGGATCACGGCCTCGGCGGCCTGAAGGACAGGACCACGGACGAGAGGACGCCCGGCGCCCCGCTCCTCCGGCTGACGGGCTCCTGCGGCATGGGTGGTGTGGTCGTCCGCCACCCGAACTTCCGCGAACGCCGCAAGCTGCGCAGCATCGAGTCCTGAGTCGCATCGACTCGCGCCGGGCCCCGCTTCCCAAGCCGTCGCCTTTCGAGCATACGAACGCGGATCAACTGAGACCGACCGGCAAATGGGGGGTGGGTGAAGGAGCGGGGCTAGGTGCGTGCAGCTGCAAGGCGGAGGAAGGAGTCGACGCGGAGCGTTGGTGACTGACGAAACGCGGCAGACGCGCGTGCCCAGCCCCGCGACGCCGCCCCCACTTGCCGGTCGGTCTGAGTACGCGTACCTACTCCTTGCCGGGTGATCGCACCCATCCACCGCGCTCCGCAGTTGGCATACCGTCCCCGTATGCCCGAGGAGAACGTACCCACCGACGCCACCCCCGCCCCGACCGAGTCCAGGTCCCCCTCTTCCGTCCTCGGGGCCCTCGGATGCGGCTGCGCCGCGTTCGTCGTCGTACTCGTTCTCGTTCTGGTCGCCGTGCTCGTTGGGGCCTCATCGGGGTCGACGGACCTTCCCCGCGTCACGCCCGAGGACATGGCCGGCCGCGCCTTCCAGCGTTCCCAGGAGGCGTACGACCTCGTGGGGTTCAAACGCACCGTGGAACCAGGAGTCGAGGACGTCGGCGTCAGCACGGAGAACACGTTCAGCTCCGACTACTGCTACGACGGGGGCCTGCTGGGGCTGGAGGACAAGACCGTCGACGGCGCCTACCAGATGAGCCACAGCTGGGCGCTGGACCACGTGCCCGCGAGCCAGGCTGTCTCCGGCCTCCGCCGACTGCACCGGCACCTCAAGGACAACGGCTGGGAGGTCACGTCCTACCGTGAGGGCGCGAAGGGCAAGGACTGGGACCTGTTCGTCCAGCGGGACGACGGGGCCGAGCGGATGTCCTTCACCTGGTACCCGGACCGGGAGTACTTCACCGGCGGCGCCACCGTGCCCTGCGCCTACGACCCCGGATGGAAGAGCGGCGACGTCAGCCCCGCCGGCGACCAACAGAAGCCACCCACCCTCGGGCCGGCACAGCGGGACTAGGGCGCGTTCGCGCGTTCGCGCGTTCCAGAAGTGGATCTCGATGTGCTGGTCGCAGTCACCGACGAGTGGCTGCGACCAGCACGCGCAAAACGCACTCAGCAGCCTCAGGAACCTCAGCAGTCTCCGGGGTGGAAGACCGGAACGGCCTCTTCCCCCTCCTCCCGACGGAAGGCCACCCGCAGCGCCATGCCGATGGCGAGGCCGGATTCCTCACATCCCACGATCTCCGTCATCATCCGCGGCCCCTCGGCCAGGTCGACGACGGCAGCGGTGTACGGGACGCGGGCACCGAACGGCGGCAGGTCGTTGCGGTGCACGACGGACCAGGTGTAGAGCGTGGCGTCTCCGCTCGCCCGCTCCCAGGTGACGTCCTCGCTCCAGCAGTGCGGGCAGAACTCGCGCGGGTAGTGGTGCGCGCGCCCGCAGGCGCGGCAGCGGCGCAGCAGCAACAGCCCCTGGGCGGCGGCATCCCAGTAGGGGCGGGTGAAGGCGTCGGGCTCGGGGAGGTCGAAACGTACGGCGGCCACGGTCACAGGAAGAGTCCGATCGCTTCGTCGAGGGACCAGGTCTGCCAGGACATCGCGAGCAGCGCGACGAGCGAGATGAGCGCCATCATCGCGTTCTGCCCCTGCTCGGCCCAGTCGTGGATCATCAGCACGAGGTAGAGGAGGTTGAGGAGGAGTCCGGCGACGAGCGCGACAGGGGTGAGAAATCCGGCTACCAGGCCGAGACCCAGGGCGAGTTCGGCGTACACGACGAGATGGGCCATGACCTTCGGGCGCGGAGCGACGATCCGCTGGAAACCGGTACGCACGGCCGTCCACCGGTGCTTGCCCGCCACGTCCGCGGCCCAGGCGATGCCCGTACCGCGCTCGAACCAGCCCTTCTTGTCCTTGTGCCGCCAGCTCTCCAGCCACCACAGGCCGAGGCCTATCCGGAGGACGGCGAGCCACTCGGCGCTGCCGAGCCAGATCGTCTGCATGGGGCCTCCCGCTCCTGAATCTGACGGTACGTCAGTTCACCTGATGGCGAAGACTTGCGCAAGGGGCGCGCAGGAGGCATGCAAGAGCCACACACCCGTGATCAATTCGCAACCGATTCCGGTCTTGTCCGAGACCCATCAAGTAAGCGCGCGATTACGCTCCGACTCATGCCCGACAGCGCACCTACCGCCGGTAGCCCCACCCCGGCCCGTATCGACCTCACCGAGGGCCGGCCCGTGTACGTCATCGGTGGTGGCCCGGGCGGTCTCGCCGCCGCGGCGGCCCTGCGCGAGCAGGGGGTACGGGCGGTGGTGCTGGAGAAGTCCGAGAACGTGGGCGCGTCCTGGCGCCGCCACTACGACCGGCTGCACCTCCACACGACCCGGCGCCGGTCCGCGCTGCCGGGACTCGCGATGCCACGCCGGTTCGGACGCTGGGTGGCCAGGGACGATGTGGTGTGCTATCTGGAGAAGTACGTCGAGCACCACGAGCTGGAAGTGGTGACGGGCGTCGAGGTGTCCCGGATCGACCGGGCCCCCGACGGAGCCGGCTGGCAGCTGACCGCGACCGGCGGCCGGATGCTGACCGGCCGGGCCGTTGTCGTCGCCACCGGCTACAACCACACCCCGCGCATCCCCGACTGGTCCGGCCGCGACACCTTCACCGGCGACCTGGTGCACGCCTCCGGCTACCGCGATCCCGCCCCGTACGCGGGCAGGGACGTCCTTGTCGTCGGCATCGGCAACACGGGCGCCGAGATCGCCGCCGACCTGGTGGAGGGCGGGGCGTCCCGGGTTCGGATCGCCGTGCGCACCGTGCCGCACATCGTGCGCCGCTCGACGGCGGGCTGGCCCGCGCAGGCGACCGGCATCCTGGTCCGCAGGCTGCCGGTCCGGCTGGTCGACCGGGCCGGGCGCCTGATGGCCAGGATCGCCGTGCCGGACCTCGCCACCCAGGGCCTCCCACGCCCGGACACCGGCCTGTACTCACGGGTCAAGGACGGGGCTATTCCGGTGCAGGACGTGGGGCTGATCGACGCGGTGAAGAGCGGCCGGGTGGTGCCGGTGGCGGCCGTCGAGTCGTTCGACAAGGACGTGGTGGTGCTGGCCGACGGGGACGGGATCACCCCGGACGCGGTGATCGCGGCAACCGGCTACCGGCGGGCCCTGGAGGGGCTGGTCGGCCACCTCGGCGTACTGGACGCACGGGGCCGCCCGGTGGTGCACGGCGGCCGCACGCCCAAGCAGGCACCCGGCCTGTACTTCACCGGCTTCACCAACCCGATCAGCGGCATGCTGCGCGAACTGGCCCTGGACGCACAGAAGATCGCCAAGAGGCTGGCGCGCACCGGCTGACTGTTCGGGGCCGGGCGGGTGCCTCGGCGCGGGCGTCAGGCGTAACGCGGGAGCGCGTCGGTCGAGATCGTCCACTCGCCGATGGTGACGTCCTCGCCGTACACGAAGTCCTTGCGGATCGCGTATCGCGGACCTTCCGGCGTCGGGTGAATCTCGGAGAGGACGGCACCCGTGCCCGTGCGGGGATCGAAGATCGCGTAGATGGGGACACCGAGCAGTGGGTAGTCCCGCATCTTGCTCACCCAGTCGTTGTCCGGATTGGACTGGGAGACGACTTCGACGGCGGCGATGAGCGTACGGGGGTCGAAGGATCCCTGCCCCTCCATGTCGGCCTCGGCGATCACCATGATGTCGGGGTGGCGCATGATGCCTTCCGGCGCCCCTTCGACATCAGGCGTCCCCGTATGCGCCACGATCTCGTCCGGCATCGACTTCTCCAGGCGACGGCTCACCCGGGCAGCGGTCAGCTCATGGGGACGCCCCGGGGCCATCATGTCGTGCACGATCCCTTCTTTGGTGATCTCGAACTTTCCGGGAACGTCATCCTGCATCTGCTCGACGATGTCGCGCATGGCCCGGTAGCGGATCGAGTCCCGCTGGGCATCGTCCGGGGCATTGACCATGGCGTGCGCTCCTCGTCTGTGCCCGGGGGCAAGGGTCGTCACGTTCATGCTAGGCGGCCTCCTTCAGGTCGGATCGGCACTCGCGGCAGTGGCCCGGCTCCGGGGCTCGGAAGGCCCGGTCGCAACCGTCACAGTTCTGAAGCGGCTCGGGGCGTGGCGCGGCTTCCCGAACCGGGGCGGTGGGCAGTGGGGGCGGCAGGAGGGTGGTGAGGCGGTGGGCGAGGAGGCCCGCCGGGTGGGTCAGCGGCTCGGGCAGGTCGGCGACGAGAGTGCGGCGTACGGCGTCGGGGTGGGCATCGCGTTCGAGCCAGGCGGCGACGGCGGGGGCCAGTCGGCGGACGTCGCCCTCGGCCAGCAACAGTCGGGGCTCGTGACGGCGCAGGCCCGCGAGGAGGTCGGTGGCCGCGCGGTGGCGGTCGAGGTCGGGGACCTGCGGCTGGGGAAGCGACGGGCGCGGTACGGGTGTGGGGGTGTTCTCCGAACCGGCGGGGGCACGGGGGCCTTCTCCGGTACGGGCGCAGGGGCCGGTGCGGGCGTCGGGGCCGGAGGCTCGGGGGCCGGGCGGACGGGCCTGGGCCGAGGTTCGGGCGCTGCGGCAGGGCTCGCATCGGTGGTGGGCTGGTTGTAGGAGACCGTGCGGGTGACGACCCGGCCGCTGGGGATGCGCTCCCGGGTGCGCTTCAGGTAGCCGTGGGCTTCCAGTTCGCGCAGGGCGGCGGCGATCCGGGCCTCGCTCTCCGGAAAGCGGTCGGCGAGGAACCTGATGCCGATCCTGAATCCGTCGGGCAGCGACTGGATGTGGGCGGCGAGCCCGATCGCAGTGAGGGACAGCTCACCGTGTTGGGTGAGGTGGTTGCCGACGACCGTGAAGCGGCTGGTGTGCGGGGTGTTGATGTGTACGACACCGGATGACAGGGCGCGCGAGGGCGCGCTAATCTGCGGGGTATCCATCGGGAAGCTCCTACTTCCTCGGTGGTCAGGCCCTCGATCAGGATTGCTGTCCTGGCCGGGGGCCGTCGCATGTCTGTGGTTGTGGGGGCGAGCTTATGCCAGCCAACCAGTCCGGAATCCAGTCGAGTTGGCAAACCTCACCCGTGTGAGTGACGGGAGGCAGGGTGGGGTTGGGAAGGGTGATTTCCCCGGTTCTTGGATCTTTTGATGTCGTGCACGACCGCGTCGCGGCCCGCCGTGTCTTGGGCCACCGGGTCGTGACTGCCGCGACCCGGTGGAGGCGGTCACGGTACGAGGTCGAGCTCGGCCCAGAGACCCATCACCGCCAGTGATGACCCGAGCAACAAACCCGGGACTTCAGTACCGGGTCAGGGCAACACCGAACCCAGTGAACCTATGCAGTCACAGCGCTGGCCCCGCAGGAACCCTACGAACATCGCACTCGCGAGCAGTTCACGGCGTACGGCATGACCCGCATCGAGGACTCCACGGACGAGGAACTCACTTTGGGCACCTGCCGGTCCCCTGACGCAACGAAGGCCCCTGCCAGCCTTCCACAGGAGCCTTCTTGCCAGGCGTCATCAGGCAACGGTGTCGCTGACTTTGACCTCATCGACGAACGCGAGCCAGGCGGCGGCAGGGAAGACGCAGACCCCCTGCTCCGGGTCCTTGGAGTCGCGGACGGCCATCCTTGATCCGTCCAGCCGGGCGCCCTCAACGCATTGCCCCCCCTGGTCATTGCTGTAGCTGGACCTGAACCAGTGCGCACCGGCCGGCGCGTGAGTGGTCATGTGAATCAGTGCTCCTTGATCGCTTCTCTAATCATGCCAAGAGACTCTTGAGGTCCCACAGCAAGAATCTGGAGGTCGGTGAACGCCTCTTCGTACAGGCCCACGTCGGCGCGCCGCCGAGTGACCGACGCACCACCAAGGTTCTCCAGGTAGACGATGGGGTGCGCATCGTCGAATCGGAGCAAGGTGAAGGCCCCGTTCATACCGGGATGGGCGCCCGCCCTGAAGGGGATGACTTGAACCCGCACTGACGGCTGTGTGGCCACCTCTGCCAGGTGCTCTATCTGAGCACGCATGACAGCCGGTGCCCCAACCTGACGGTACAAAACCGACTCGTTGATGACCGCTGCAAACTTGAGGGGTCCCAATTCGCGGTGAAGCGCCTCTTGTCGCGTCATCCGAACCGCCACGAGTCTGTCGATCTCGTCGGCGGCAAGCCTCTCGTGTGCGCGCTGGTGAATCGCTCGGACGTAGTCCTCTGTCTGGAGAAGACCGGGAACGAACTCGCCCTCGTAGTTGTGCAGTGCCGCAGCCGTGGCCTCCAGTCCCAAGTACGCCTTGAACGTCGGCGCGATGGCCGGCCTGTACTCCGGTGACTGCCACCAGTCCTTCTTGGTTTTGATCACGGCCGCATACCCGAGCAGCAAGGCCCGCTTCTCAGGGGTTGCTTGATAGATCTCGCAGAGCGCCATTACGTCTGCTGTCTCCACCACTGCGTTCTCACCCGTCTCCAGCCTCGTCAGCTTCGATGGGCTACAGATCAGAGTGCGAACCACCTGGGTCGACGTGAGTCCGGCTTCCTGCCGGAGCTGCCGGAGCTCGCGGCCTAACTGAAGGCGACAGAGGGCGGGCGTCGCAGACTCCACATCCGTGATCATCTTCTGCCTCCCAGGGCGTGTTACCCAGTGTGATGGAAAATGTCCCGCTGCCGCAAGGAGCCTTCTGCGTCACAGCAGAAGGCTCCACTGGAGAGCATGAACACACTGCTGCAGCACAGGACTTCGCGCAGAAAGTCACTCGCAGAAAACCGCTGCAGCACTTCCACGGTATCGGCAGCGCTGTCACGATTACTAGCAGTTGCCTGCCCAAAGCACCGCGCGACTGACAAATCGCAGCCCACCCCTGCGCGCACACCCCTCCCCCATGCCCCCAGGGCCAGGAGCCCCCCATGAAGGACCTCATGAACAGTCGGCCATTGGGACCGGCCGCGAACGCCGTTGGTCCCAGCGCAACCGACGTCCCCCTGGACGTCGAAACCGCGCATCAAGCAGCCGATGGCGCCCTCAAACTCCAGCTCGGTACCACCACCCGTCAAGAGATCGACGAGTGGACGTCTGAGCTGCGAGGGCGCATCCGCCTCTTCGCCGAAGAGACCCTCGAACGCGAGCAGACCACTGCAACGCGCGCCACCCGATGGGAGGTTGACCAGCTCCTCGCGGCTGCACCAGGAGACGGCATCCTCGTCTTCAGCGCCTACCAGCACCTGCGCGACCTCGCCCGCATGCTGCGACGGCTGGCCGCCGAGCACCGGAAGCAGACGGAGACTGCCGACACCGCTCCCCTCCCCGTTCGCTTCGCGCCGGAACACAAAGCCATGCCTCCGGAGGACGGGACGTGAGCGAACTCTCCCGGCAGATCGCGTACATCATCAGCCTCAGCGTCCTCGGCGGCTCGCTGGTCGTGGCGGTGCTGCGATGAAGTCCCCGCTGCGTCACGCGAACCTCAACCACGTGGGCCGCCACAGGTTCCGCGCTTCTCTCCCCGCCGGCGGAGGCTGCGGCCCTTGGGCAACCCGGACGCCGTTGACCTGGACGGGCGATGGGGACGGCGCGGAGGAGTGGGCCGGGCCTGGCGGCCCGGCCCGTCAGCCGTTTCCCGCAGGCCCGAGAATCACGTGAGCCCGGAGCTGCGGGGAAGCATCAATGCCGAGTCCGTGTGGAGTGCGATGCGCACCGGTGCGAAGGTGGTGGCGTCCACCGGCGGCTCCCCGGTGCCGGGATTGCGGGCGTAGCGCGGATGGGCGCCTCCGCTGATCTGCCAGCGTATGCGGTGACCGACGGCGAAGCGATGGGCGGTGGAGCTCATCGGCACGGTGACCTGCGACTGCACATGTTCAGTCGTCCGAAGCCGGCCCAGTCCGTCACAGATGTTGACGGAGTGGCCTTGTGGGTCCACGTCGCACAGGCGGGTGAAGACGTCGGCGTGGCCGGTGTCCGTGGAGATGCTCAGCCGAGCGGAGACTGGGCCCAGAATGTCCAGGGGCTCGGTCAGTGGGGGGCTGGTGAATGTCAGGACGTCGTCTCGAGCTTCCAGGGTGCTGTTGTCGCGTGGGCCGGCGGTGCGGGAGAGCAGTGGGCCGCCGAGGGACGGGGTGGGGTCGGCCGGGTCGTAGCGCAATGACGTCAGGGGTGCGGAGTCCGTGGAGGCCTGCTGGGTGAGATGCCCGCCGGAGATGGGGTACCACGAGGTGGCAGCCGCGGCCGGCGGCCACTCGTCGAGGTCCCGCCAGGCGTTTTCGCCGCCGATGTGCATGCGCACCGCGGTCGGGCGCAGGCCGGAGGGGTCGGCGCACAGGTGCGCGCGCAGCCACGCGAGGCTCTCGGCGAACACCTCGGGCCACCCCTGTTGCAGGGCGGAGGTGTGGGTCCAGGGGCCGACGAGCAGAGCGGTCTCGCAGTCGGCCTGACGCAGCCGGTCATGCTGCTCGAAGGTCTGGTCGACCAGCGCGTCATGCCATCCGGTGATCAGACTCGTGGGCACGCTGAGCCGCTCCGCCGGCTCCGCCAGCGACGCGCCGTGCCAGTACGCGTCCTTGGGGTCCGGGTGCGTCATGACGTCGTCCAGCCAGGGCACCTCGCCCCCGAGGGCGGACACGTACGCCCCGCGCAAGGGCTGCGCGGTGGTGACGTCACGCAGGCGGCGCTGAAGACGCAGCGTCGCCCTCAGGAACGGTCCCATGCCCTGGTGCTGGTAGGTCATGCCCATACCGACGGCGAGGGCGTTCTCCAGGCGTAGCGCACCGTCCGCGTGGAACAGGGCGTAGGGATCGTGCAGGCCCACCTGCACCACCATTGCCTTCAGTTCCGGCGGCGGGTCCAGGGCAAGGGCCCATTGCACGTAGCCCAGGTAACTGGGGCCGACGGTCCCCAGCGTTCCGTTGAACCAGGGCTGCTCGCGCAGCCACGACACCGTGGCCTGCCCGTCGGCGGCCTCGTTGCGCCACAGGTCGAACGCACCGCCCGAACCGCCGGTACCGCGGCAGCTCTGCAGGACCACGTGAAAGCCCTGTTCGGCGAAGAGCAGGCCGTACTGGGGAGACCACGGCAGGCCGCGGCCATAAGGGGAGCGGACCAGGAGGGTTGGGAAGTCGCCCTCCGCACGCGGGAAGTAGTGATCAGTGATCAACGGGCTGCTGTCGGCGGCCGGCACCACCAGCCCCGGTTCCCATCCGACCTCATGCCGTTTCGCCGGCAGGCCCCGCCAGGTCGCTCTCATCATCCGTGAGGACAGCGGCGGTTTTCCGGCAGGTGGCACCCAGGCCGGTCCGGCCACAGCGTCGGGCGTGCGTGGTGGCATCGTTCCCCTCCTCTATTCAGTACAGTGTACGAGAATAGAGGATGCTTGGATGACCTTCGCAAGAGCCGCCTCGACAAACAGGTGAAGGAGCGCGAGACCGTGTCCCGTGACGGGGGGTCCGGCGCCGCAGGCGTCGACCCCGAACAGCTCTGGCTGCGTCCCACCGAGCCCCGCAGGGGCCGCAGGCCCTCCTTCAGCCGGGAGGAGATCACCGTGGCAGCCGTCACCCTGGCGGACGCCGAAGGGCTCGAAGCGGTCACCATGCGGCGGGTGGCCGCCGAGGTCGGAGCCGGTGCCATGTCGCTCTACAGCTACGCCCCTGACAAGGGGACACTGCTGGAACTGATGGTCGACCACGTCAGCGGCGAACTGACGGCCACGGACCCACCCAGCGGCGACTGGCGTGCCGATCTGAAGACCATCGCCCACCTGCAGCGCGCACACATGCTGCGCCACCCCTGGCTGCCCGCCGCCTTGTCCACCCGTCGCGTTCCGGGCCCCAACACGCTGGCCTTCCTGGAACACGCGCTCGCAGTCCTGCGGCCCACCGGACTGGACGGTGCGGCGAAGCTGGAGGCTTTCGCCCAGCTCACCGCTTTCGTGGCCGGACACGTCGCCCACGAGATCGCGCAGGCCGCAGCCTCACAATCCCCGGACCGGGCCGCAGCCGAGGCCCGCTACCTCGCCGCTGTCGCTGCCGACGGCTGCCACCCGGAACTCGCCGAGACCCTTTCCGCCCCCGGACGCACCCTCACCCCCGAAGCCACTTTCACCCGGTTCCTCAACCGCCTGATCGACGGCCTCGACACCGACTGATCCCACGCACCTGTTACCGCGTCCCGCCCGCGGCACTCCGAGGAACAAACCGTCGGCCTCTCCAAGACCCCGGCCGCGACGAAGGCTGCCGCCGGTTGCGTTTTCGGCGGTTGACCGGCTACCTGCCGATCCCTGCTCGGCGAACGGCTGCTGCCCGGGGGTGCCGTCAATAAGTTGCTCACATGAGCGGTGACGCGAGAGCAACGGCGGCTTTGCAGGATTCGGCGGTGTCTTGTCGCAGCCCCCGTAGCGCTCGGGAGCATCCCGCCGGGCGCCCCCGCGTACGGGTCTGCCGGCCGGAGCGCCACTGCGCACCGCGCGCCTGTGTACGGCACCGCCGAACGCCCGGTCCGCCGCCCCGTCTGCGTACCGTTGACGCATGGACGTGTTCGACGAGTTGTTGCGTGGTGTGCGGGGGAAGGGGGCGGTCTTCGGCCGCTCGGTGCTGTGGCCGCCATGGTCGCTGAGGTTCACGGACGGCGCGTATCTGACCCTGTGCGTGCCGCTGCGCGGCGAGGGCTGGATCGTCCCGGAGGGCGGGGACGGGGGCCGGAGCGGCGACGGTACGGCGCGCCGGGTGCGGATCGGCGAGGCGGCGATCGTACGGGGCCCGGCTCCGTTCGTCTTCACCGGCGACCCGGCCACGGACACGAGTACGGGTACGGATACGGGTGCGTCCGTACGCGAGGTGCGCTGGGACACCGAGCCCGGAGCCGACCCGGCACCGCCGGACGAACTCAGCGGCCCCACCGTGCTGCTGGCCGCCACCTACGACGTGCACGCCGAGGTTCCGCGACGGCTGCTCCGGGTCCTTCCTCCGGTGCTCGTCGTGCCGGACGAAGAGGACTGTTCGCCGCTGCGCGACTATCTGGAGACGCAGATCGGCAGGGCGCGGCCGGGCCGGCAGATCGTGCTGGACCGGCTGCTGGACTGGCTGCTGGTGTGCACGCTGCGCGACTGGTTCGACCGCCCGGAGGCGGCCCCGCCCATGTGGTACCGCGCTCTCGGCGACGAGGTGGCGGGCCCGGCGCTGCGTGCCATGCACGAGGAGCCGGCGCATCCGTGGACGACGGCGGAGCTGGCCGCACGGGCCGGGGTCTCGCGCACCACGTTCGCGAAACGGTTCACCGAACTGGTCGGGGAGGGCCCGGTGGCGTATCTGACGGAATGGCGCA
This sequence comes from Streptomyces sp. NBC_01224, assembly GCF_036002945.1. Classification (NCBI taxonomy): domain Bacteria; kingdom Bacillati; phylum Actinomycetota; class Actinomycetes; order Kitasatosporales; family Streptomycetaceae; genus Streptomyces; species Streptomyces sp. NBC_01224. The sequence goes on from NZ_CP108529.1 coordinate 3,962,495, forward strand.
TGACGCTCGCCGCCGATCTGCTGAGCCGCCAGGACCTGACGGTGGCGGCGGTGGCCCGCCGGGTGGGGTACGCCGACGCGTTCGGCTTCAGCGCCGCGTTCAAACGGGTCCGGGGCGTCAGCCCGAGCGCGTACCGCCGCGAGCCCGCGGTACGGGGCGAACCGGACCGGGAGGCCCCGGCAGGCTGACGCCGCCTCCCCCGGGCTCAGCCGGTCCAGGCGCCCGCGTCGTCCGCCTTGCGCACGAACGTACCGAAGTCCCGCGGCGGGCGCCCCAGCGCACGCTGCACTCCGTCGACGACCGGAGCCTCCCGGCTCGTACGGATCGGCTTCATCGCGTCCGTCCACAGCGCCGCTTCCTCGGGGGACATCCCCTGGGCGACCAGTCCCGCCACGAACTCCTGCTCGGGGACCGGGACGTACCCGGCCCGCCGCCCGGTGACCTTCGCGATCTCGGCCAGCGCGTCGTCGACGGTGAGCGCCCGCGGTCCGGACAGCTCGTACACCTGACCCTCGTGGCCGGGCCGGGTGAGCGCGGCGACAGCGACGTCCGCGATGTCGTCCGCGTCGACGAACGCGGCGGCCCCGTCCCCGGCGGGCAGCGCCAGCTCATCGCCCATCACCCCGTCGCGGAAGACTCCCTCGCTGAAGTTCTGCGCGAACCAGCCGGGCCGCAGGATCGTCCACGGCACCCCCGAGGCCCGCACCGCGATCTCCCCCTCCATGTGCGGTCCCGTCCCGTCGTAGGAGTCCCCAAAATACCCCGGCACGTCGGCGCCCCGGGCGGACAGCAGCACCAGCCTCCCGACCCCGCTCGCCACGGCCTGCTCCACCAGCGCGGGGGTCCGGGAGGGAGCGAGGTCCAGCGGAACGATGTACGCCGCCGCGACCCCCTCCAGCGCCGCGCCCCAGGTCCCCCGGTCGTCCCAGTCGAACGGTGTCTCCCCGGACCGCGAAGCCACCCGCGTCTCCACCCCTTGTTCCCGCAGCCGTTCCACGACCCTGCGTCCGGTCTTGCCGGTACCTCCGACGACGAGTACGGGCCGGTCTGTACGAGTGTTCTGTGCTTCCTGTGTCATACGAGAAGCCTGTCCCGGCGCCCCGCACGCGGGCCATGTCCCGGAATCCGGAGTGGATGTCCATGCGTCCGGATCAGCCTTTGCCTGCATACCCATTCCTGACGGGCCGTCAGTTCAGTAACCTGACAGAGCGTCAGCTTTCGGCTGGCCGGGCACGAGCACCCGACGGACTTCGAGCAGGAGTGGGCGGAACGATGCTTGGATCGACTCACGGCACCCTCACCACCGACTTCCGCGCCAGGGTGGTGGCCTGCGGCGAAGAGCCGCATGCCATCGTCCACAGCATGGCGGCCGCCGCCGCGGAGGGCGATCTCGATGTCAGCGGCCGCCCGCTGCACGCGCCCGTGCCGGATCTGGACCGGTTCTTCCGGCCCGAGTCCGTCGCCGTGATCGGCGCGTCCGACACCGAAGGGCGGCCCAATACCGGGATCACCCGGCAGCTGATCGGCTGGGCCGAGCGGGTCGGGGCGCGGCTGTATCCCGTTCATCCCAGCCGGGAGTCCGTGTTCGGGCGGGCCTGTTCTCCTTCCGTCGCGGACCTGCCGGAGCAGGTCGATCTGGCCGTGCTGCTGGTCGGTGATCCGCTCCCGGTGATCGAGGAACTCGCGCAGTCCAAGGTGAAGTTCGCCGTGGCCTTCGCCTCCGGGTTCGCCGAGACCGGTGAGGAGGGCGCCGCCGCCCAGGCGCGACTGGCCGCGGCCGTGGAGCGGTCCGGGCTGCGGCTGCTCGGGCCGAACACCAACCTCAACGCCTTCGAGGAGTTCCGGGACGATCTGGACGGACCGGCCATCGCACTGATCACTCAGTCCGGTCACCAGGGCCGCCCCGTCTACACCCTTCAGGAGCTGGGCGTGCGGCTCTCGCACTGGGCGCCCACGGGCAACGAGGCGGATCTGGAGACCGCCGACTTCATCTCGTACTTCTCGCAGCGCCCGGAGGTCGGGGCCATCGCCTGTTACGTGGAGGGGCTCAAGGACGGGCGCTCCTTTCTGCTGGCCGCGGACCGGGCGGCGCGGGCCGGCGTTCCGGTGGTGGCGGTCAAGGTGGGGCGTACGGAGACGGGAGCCCGGATGGCCGCCTCACACACCGGCAAGCTGACCGGCGCCGACCAGGTGGTGGACGCGGCGATGCGGCAGTTCGGCGTGATCCGGGTGGACGGGCTCGACGAACTCCAGGACACCGCGGCCCTGCTGGCCCGGGCACGGAAGCCGCAGGCCGACGGGGTCGTCGTCTATTCGATCTCGGGCGGCACGGGCGCGCACTTCTCGGACCTGGCGACCGGCGCGGGGCTGAAGATCCCCACCCTGTCCGAGGAGAAGCAGCGCGAGCTGCACGAGTGGATCCCCGGCTATCTGAACGTGGCGAACCCGGTCGACAACGGCGGCCACCCGGTCGGCGACTGGCGCGGCCGGAAGATCATCGACGCGATCCTCGCCGACCCCGCCGTCGGGGTGCTGATCTGTCCGATCACCGGCCCCTTCCCCCCGATGAGCGACAGGCTCGCGCAGGACCTGGTGGACGCGGCGGAGGCCACGGACAAGCTGGTGTGCGTGGTGTGGGGATCGCCCGTCGGTACGGAGGACGCGTACCGCACGACGCTGCTCGGCTCGTCCCGCGTCGCCACCTTCCGTACCTTCGGCAATTGCATCACCGCGGTGAAGGCCTATCTGGACCACCACCGGTTCGTAGCCTCCTACCGCTCCCCCTTCGACGAGGCGCCGCGCACGCCGTCGCCCTCGTTCCGCAAGGCGCAGGCACTGATGCGCCCGGGCCACCAGTTGAGCGAGCACGCGGCGAAGCAGCTGCTGCGCGCGTACGGAATCCGCGTCCCGCGCGAGCAGTTGGTGACCAGCGCCGCGGCGTCCGTCCGGGCCGCGGGGCTGGTCGGCTACCCGGTCGTCATGAAGGCGTCGGGCGCCCGGCTCGCGCACAAGACCGAGCTGGGTCTGGTCAAGGTCGGGCTCACCTCCGCCAGCCAGGTACGCGACGCCTACCGCGAACTGACCGACATCGCACGGTACGAGGGCGTCGAGCTGGACGGCATCCTGGTCTGCCAGATGGTCGAGCGGGGCGTCGAGATGATGGTGGGTGTCACGCAGGACGCGCTGTTCGGGCCGACGGTGACGGTCGGGCTCGGCGGCGTACTGGTCGAGGTGCTGCACGACGCGGCGGTACGCGTGCCGCCTTTCGGCGAGGACCAGGCGCGGTCGATGCTGGCCGAACTGCGCGGCCGGGCCCTGCTGGAGGGCGTACGCGGCGGTCCGCCGGTGGATGTGGACGCGCTCGTCGAGGTCGTGCTGCGGGTGCAGCGGATGGCGCTGGAACTGGGCGACGACCTCTCCGAGCTGGACATCAACCCGCTGATGGTGCTGGGGCGGGGGCAGGGCGCGGTCGCGCTGGACGCGCTCGCCGTCTGCCGCTGACCGGTCACCCCGCCGACCGCCTCGACGGCCGCGCCACCGGCCGACCCACCTACCCAGGAGCTGCCTCATGCCGTCCTCCCCCGAAGACACCACCGAGTCCACCGAGTCCACCGACCCGCTTGACTCATTGGTACTCCACGCCACTGACAACGGCGTCTCCTGGATCACGCTCAACCGCCCCGAAGCGATGAACGCCGTCACCTGGGACCAGCGGGAACGCGTCATCGCCCTGCTCACCGAGGCCTCCGCCGACCCGGCTGTCCGGGCCGTCGTCCTCACCGCCACCGGCCGCGGCTTCTGCGCGGGCGCCGACCTGCGCGGCGCCCCGACGACGGGCGACCGGGTGCCGGGCGATGTCGCCCGTACGATCCGGCTCGGCGCTCAGCGCCTGACCGCCGCGGTCCTGGACTGCGAGAAGCCGGTGATCGCGGCCGTCAACGGCACTGCTGCCGGCCTCGGCGCCCACCTCGCGTTCGCCTGCGATCTGGTGCTGGCCGCCGACTCGGCGAAGTTCATCGAGGTGTTCGTACGCCGCGGCCTCGTACCGGACGGCGGTGGCGCATACCTGCTGCCGCGCCTGATCGGCCCGCAGCGCGCCAAGGAGCTGATGTTCTTCGGCGACTCGCTCCCGGCGAGGGAGGCGGAGCGTCTGGGTCTGGTCAACCGGGTGGTCCCGGACGAGGAACTCACGGCGACGGCCCGCGCGTGGGCCCAGCGCCTGGCCGACGGCCCGACCCGCGCGATCGCCCTCACCAAGCAGCTGGTGAACGCCTCCCTGGACTCCGACCGCGCGACGGCGTTCGCGGCCGAAGCGATGGCCCAGGAGGTCAACATGACGACGCAGGACGCCAACGAGGGCGTGGCGAGCTTCGTTGAACGGCGTACACCGAAGTACCGGGGGCTGTGAGCGGCCCCGGAAGCCCTCTGGCGTCCCTCCGACCTTGAACACACCTTCAGAATGATCAAGCGGACACTGGGGGCTGGACCCGCCCGAAACTCCGCACCCCACAGGCAGCCGACCGCTGGACCTGGCTGATCAACGCCGCCCACACCCGACTCCGCCTCGCCCGGCCCTGGCAGGTCGATCGGCTCGAAGAACTTGACACGCACCGAACTCGGTGGACAGAGGGTGCCTGGTGATCTCGCGGCGTGGCCCCGCTTGACCTTGACACAGTGACAAGGTCTTCACTGTGTCAGGGAGGTGGTCCCGATGACCATGCCGAAACAGGACACGCATACGATTCGAGCTCTCCAGGGGCTGGAGGACAGCCACTCGTCAGTGCGGCTGCGGGCAGCGTTAGCGGTCGGTACGACCCCTGACCCGCGGTTCGTCGACAAGCTCATCGAACGATGCGCGATCGAACCCGAGTTCTACGTGCGCGAAATGCTTACGTGGGCACTCACCCGCCACTCAGCATCAATGACGGTCCCAGAGCTTCTCGATGAAGTCCGCTCGGAGCGTGCGCAGGCACGAAGCCAGGCGTTGCACACGCTGTCCAAGATCGGGGATCGGCAAGCGTGGCCGGCGATCACACGGGCGCTTCTGTCCGACGCCGACGATGAGGTGGCGCGCAGCGCTTGGCGGGCAGCGGTCGTGCTCGTGCCCGAAGGTGAAGAGCCCGAGTTGGCCGCAGCGTTGTCGACACAGCTCGGACGCGGCGAACGTGAGACGCAGCTGAGCCTCAGCCGGGCGCTGATCGCGCTCGGTGAGGTGATTCTGCCAACTCTGCGCGCTGCGATGACGGATCGCGACCCTCGCGTGCGGGCGCACGCGATCGCCACGGAACGGCTGTTGCGCGACCCGGATGCCGGATTCGAGTTCACGATCGAGGAGGCGAAGCGCGTCGTAGCCCTCGGCAGGGCCGGCCAGGAGGGGTGATAGGCAGTGTTGATCGGTGATGTGGCACGACGGTCCGGGGTCAGCGCCCGCATGCTCAGGCATTACGACTCGCTCGGCCTGGTGCGGCCAACGGGTCGTACCGACGCCGGCTATCGAGAGTACTCCAGCGAGGACATCCGACGGATCTTCCATATCGAGAGCCTGCGGTCATTGGGGCTGTCGCTGCGCGAAGTCGGTCGCGCGCTCGATGATCAAGACTTCACGCCCTCAGAGCTCGTCGACGACCTCATCCGCCAGACGCGAGAACGCATTGCAGGTGAGACGGAGCTGCTCACGCGACTCCGTCGGATCGGTGCCGCGGAACCCGCCGGCTGGGAGGACGTCCTCCAGATCGTTGCACTCCTCCAGGCGTTGGGGTCAAAGAGCGCTGGGACGCGCCAGCGCGCGGCCTTGTCCTCGATCGAAGAGGTTCCGATGCCAGTGGAAGCACTGGTCGAGGCAGCGCTGAGCGAGACGGACCCGAACGTCGCCGGAGCCCTTCGATGGGCTTTGGCGCAATCGGGCGATGGCGGATTGGCGCTGCTGGCGGAGGGCCTCGGCTCATCAGTGGCCGAGGTGCGGAAACGTGCCGTCCAGTCCATCGCCGAGATTCCGGACGGTGAGGCGACCGCACTGCTGCAGGACGCCCTCACGAACCCCGACATCGTGGTCCGCAGGTATGCAGCTCTGGCGCTCGGGGCACGTGGAGTGGCCGACGCGGTCCCGACGCTCATCGATATGGTCGTCGAGGAGACGAATGACGTCGGTGCAGCCGATGCACTGAGCGCGCTGGCGAGTCGTCCCGCGTTGGCGGATCAGATCGCTACCGGGCTCGTTGATTGCCTCGCCCACGGCACCGTTGAATCGTCTGCACGTCGACGGCTGGCACAGGCGCTCGCGGATATCCCGGGAATCACAGCGTCACGTGCCCTCGCAGATCTGTCACATGACGAAGACCGTGCCGTTGCGCTTACTGCGGCATACATTCTCGGGATACGCAACGCACGATAGCGGATCTTTCCTGGGGTGCTGTGTGCGCGGGGCCCAGTTGTCGCCGGCCACCGCCGACAGGGCCACGGCATCGCCGAGGACCTCCTCCTCGTCGGCTGCGGGCACCCCACTGCGAAGACGTCCTCCACGGTTGCGGCAGTGGACGGGGCCGAGGCTGACGCCACAACGGTCGGTGAGCGCCTCGACGGTCAGCAGGCCGCGCCCGAGTTCGGTGTGGCGATCGGGTACGGGGAGGACCAGGTCTACAAGGTCGAGGCCGGGAAACGGATTCCGCGCCGGGAGCATCTGGACGGAGCGGACGAGGTGCTGGGGGCGGGTGGGTAGATCGCCGCCATGGACATGACGCCCATGCGGTTGGGGGCGCAGATGTCGTTCAGCGGGCCGGTGAGGAGTTCGAGCCGGATGCCGGCGACCGGGAGGTCGACAGAGAGCATCATCAACTCGGCGGCGTTGCGGGCCAGGCGCTTGAGCTCGTGGGCGGCGAAGATGACCGGGGTGTCGGGCGCGGCCTCCTTGAACTGGCGGGCGAGCGTGAGCGCGGCCGCCGGTTCGGGCCGCACCTTGATCCGGGTGCTGATCTGCTCCTGGTAGATCTTGTGGCAGTCCGCTCCCCGGAGGGCGTCGAGCCGGCTTGCCGGCCCCTGGCGGGCGGTCGACGTACGGGAGTACCCGATGCGGGTCGGCTTCGCACTGCGCTGCGCGGGCACTGCGATGGGCTCCGGGCCCTGCTTCCGCAGCCTTGTACTGGTGCAGCCATTAACGCTCGTACTTGATCTTGAACAGCGAGAGGGCGCCCGCTCGGCTCCGCGCGACACCACTCGACACCACCTCGCGACAACTTGGCGCCATAACCTCATTCACTCCTCGCGCGCCGCTGACCTGCGACGACAGGCCAATTCGCCGCCATGGACCCCAACCCCGCGCCACGCAACGCACCTTCAGCCTTGCCAATGGCGCCACAATGGTGCCACTATTGCGTCATGGACCTCACGCCGTATGTCGAAACACTCCGCAGGGAACTGGCGGTGGCCGCCGAAGCCGGGGGCGACGAAGCCCGCGAGCTCGCCGAGCGGCTGACCGCGCCGCTGGAGTCGGCCACCCGCCTGACCCTGCTCAATGTGCTGTCCGCCGCCATGGACGAGATCACCCGTGAACTCGCCCCCGGCTCGGTCGACGTACGACTGCGTGGCCTCGACCCCGACTTCGTGGTGGTGCTGCCGCAGCACGAGGACCGGACCGAACCGCTCGACACACCGGCGCCCGCACCGGCCCCGGTCCCCGCCGACACGGACGAGGGCGGCACCGCCCGCGTCAATCTGCGCCTGCCCACCCACCTCAAGACCCGCGCCGAGGAGGCCGCGAGCCGCGAGGGCCTGTCGGTCAACGCATGGCTCGTACGCGTCGTGTCGGCCGCGGTCGACACGGGCGGCGCCGCCACCCCCCGTACCCCCGGGAAGACCAGGATCATCGGCCAGAGCTTCACGGGCTGGGTGCATTAACCAGCCCCTCGGAACGACTTCACCCACACCACGTCCCACCAGCGGGGACGCCACGAACACCCAAGAGGACCCAAGAGGACGGGACAGCCATGCCTTCTTTCGACACGCCCCAGCCGATCTCGGTCAACGCCCACGTGGACGCGGGATCCATCCAGTTCGCCGCGACCGGCCGCGCCGACACCGTCGTGGACGTAGCCCCCCGCGACCCGAAGAAGGACCAGGACGTGCGGGCCGCCGAGCAGACCGAAGTCACATACGCGAGCGGCGTCCTGACCGTCAGGACGCCCAAGCAGCGCTATCTCCTCGGGCGCACCGGCACCGTCGACGTGACGGTCGAACTGCCCACGGGCTCGCGCATCGACATGACCGGCGCCTGGGCCCAGGTACTCGGCGAGGGCCGGCTCGGCGAGGTCCGGGTGAAGACCTCGTCCGGTGACGTCCGCCTCGACACGACCGGGCCTCTCCAGCTGACCGCCTCCCACGGCTCGATCACCGTCGACCGGATCGAGGGCATGGCCGAGATCACCACCAGCTCCGGCAGCCTGCGCGTCGGCACCGTCGACGGCCCCGCTGTCCTGAAGAACTCGCACGGCACCACGACCGTCGGCACCGCGACCGGCGACCTGCGGGTGAGCGGCGCCAACGGCGACATCAACATCGAGCGCGCCGAGGGCTCGGTCGCCGCCACCACCGCTCACGGCACCCTGCGCGTCGCCGAAGTCACCTGCGGCACAGTCCAGTTGGAGACCTCCTACGGCGCCATCGAGGTCGGCGTCCGCGAGGGCACTGCTGCCTGGCTCGACGTCAGCTCGCGCTCCGGCCAGGTGCGCAACACGCTCACCGCGTCCGAGACCCCGGAGAAGACCGAGGACACCGTCGAGGTCCGCGCCCGCACCCGGCACGGCAACATCGACGTCCGCCGCGCCCGGGGCTGAGCACCGGCCCCGCAAACTCGCTCACTCACCCCAGTCACTTCACCCTTCGATCGGGAGAGCCCCATGCCTTCATCTGTCATGCCCACGTCCAGTCGGGGTGACGGTCCGCAGTCGCCCGCCGCCGTCTCCGTCGTCGGTCTGCGCAAGTCGTACGGCGACAAGACCGTGCTCGACGGCATCGATCTGCGCATCCCGGCCGGGTCCGTGTTCGCGCTGCTCGGCCCGAACGGCGCCGGCAAGACCACCGCCGTCAAAATCCTCTCCACCCTGATCACCGCCGACGCCGGCGACCTGCACGTCGGCGGCCACGACCTGGCCGCCGACCCGCAGGCGGTCCGGGCCGCGATCGGCGTCACCGGGCAGTTCTCCGCCGTCGACGGGCTGATCACCGGCGAGGAGAACATGCTCCTCATGGCGGACCTGCACCACCTCTCCAAGCGCGAGGGACGGCGGGTCGCCGCCGAGCTGCTGGAGCGCTTCGACCTGGTCGAGGCCGCGAAGAAGCCCGCCTCCACCTACTCCGGCGGCATGAAGCGCCGCCTCGACATCGCCATGACGCTGGTCGGCAACCCGCGGATCATCTTCCTCGACGAGCCGACCACCGGCCTCGACCCGCGCAGCCGCCACAACATGTGGGGGATCATCCGCGAGCTGGTCTCCGGCGGCGTCACCGTCTTCCTCACCACCCAGTACCTGGATGAGGCCGACGAGCTCGCCGACCGCATCGCGGTGCTGAACGACGGCAAGATCGCCGCCGAGGGGAGCGCCGAGGAGCTGAAGCGGCTCATCCCCGGCGGACACGTCCGGCTCCGCTTCTGTGACCCGGGCGCGTACCAGTCCGCCGCCTCCGCACTGCGCGAGGCCTCCCGGGACGACGAGGCGCTCGCGCTGCAGATCCCCAGCGACGGCAGCCAGCGCGAGCTGCGCTCCATCCTTGACTGGCTGGACTCGGCCGGCATCGAGGCGGACGAGCTGACCGTGCACACCCCTGACCTCGACGACGTGTTCTTCGCCCTGACCGGCTCCACCAACGTGCCCAACCAGCCCAAGGAGACTGTCCGATGAGCGCCCTCGCCCTCGCCGTACGCGACTCGAACACGATGCTGCGCCGCAACCTCCTGCACGCACGCCGCTACCCGTCCATGACCCTGAACCTGCTGCTCACGCCGATCATGATGCTGTTGCTCTTCGTCTACATCTTCGGAGATGTGATGAGCGCGGGCATCGGCGGCGGCGGCGCGGACCGCTCCGACTACATCGCCTATATCGTCCCGGGCCTCCTGCTGATGACCATCGGCAGCACCACGATCGGCACCGCGGTATCCGTCTCCAACGACATGACCGAGGGCATCATCGCCCGCTTCCGCACGATGGCGATCCACCGCGGCTCCGTGATCATCGGACATGTCATCGGCAGCGTGCTGCAGTCAATCATCAGCGTGGTCCTCGTCGGCGCCGTCGGCGTGGCCATCGGCTTCCGGTCCACGGATGCCGGCGTCCTGGAGTGGCTGGCGGCGTTCGGGCTGCTCGTGCTCTTCGCCATGGCGCTCACCTGGGTCGCGGTCGGCATGGGCCTGATCAGCCCGAACGCCGAGGCCGCCAGCAACAACGCGATGCCGATGATCCTGCTGCCGCTCCTCTCCAGCGCCTTCGTCCCGGTCGACGCGATGCCGGGCTGGTTCCAGCCGATCGCCGAGTACCAGCCGTTCACGCCCGCCATCGAGACCCTGCGCGGGCTGCTGCTCGGCAGCGAGATCGGCAACAACGGATGGCTCGCCATCGCCTGGTGCCTGGGCCTCGCGGTGCTCGGATACTTCTGGTCGACCTCGAAGTTCAACCGCGACCCGAAGTAACGCGGGCCACCTCCCGCAGCCCGTCCCACCCCAGGGCGGCGTACTCCGACACCGCGTCGGAGCACGCCGCCCTGTCGGCGTCCTCGGCCGCCCGCCGGGCTCCGAGTCGGTTATGGGCACGGCGCTCGGCCTGCACTTTCTCCCGGTCCGCGACGTCCAGGAAGAAGTACCGCTCCAGCTCCGCACGGAACGGCGTGGTCTCCCGCGCATGTTCCGGCGAGTTGCTCGAAGAACTCGCCCGCCAGGCCACCTGCTGATCACGCACCAGCCGACCCGCCAGGCCGGCACGTCACGAACTCAATCGCTCCCGAGGTCGTTGGCGCACGATCCGGCACGGATACTCCTCAACCCCGGCTCCCCCCTTCGCACACGGAACCCTTGCCCCACCCTTTCTATCTGACGTTCCGTCAGCTTCAATGGAAGGCGTGATGGGACACGCAGGCATGGCCGCCACCGCCGTCCGGTACCTCAGGTCCGTCGGCGCCGCCACCACCGCAGCGCCGCCGCCGGTCGATCCGCTGCCGCGCCCGGATCTGCGGGCCGTCGCCGACGGCGAGCGGCTGCCGGTCGACCCGGCCGACTTCCGCCACGTACTGGGGCACTTCGCGAGCGGGGTCACCATCGTCACCGCACACGACCCGGACGACGCGGAGGGGCCGGCGGGCTTCGCCTGCCAGTCGTTCGCGTCGCTCTCCCTCGACCCGCCGCTGGTCACCTTCATGGTCGCCCGTACGTCGACGACCTGGCCGCACATTGCCCGCGCCGGGGCCTTCTGCGTCAACATCCTGGGCGCGGACCAGGGAGCGCTGTGCCGGAGCTTCGCGGTGAGCGGGGCCGAAAAGTTCGCGGGGGTGGCGTACGAGGCGGCTCCCGCGACCGGGTCGCCGCTGCTGGACTCCGTACCGGCCTGGATCGACTGCCGCATCCAGGCCGTCCACACCGGGGGCGACCATCTGATCGTGGTGGGCAGGGTGGAGGCGCTGGGGGCAGCGGACGGGGACGGTCCGCTGCTGTTCCACCGGGGGGTGTTCGGGCGGTTCGGGCCGCTCGGCGGTTGAACGTTCACCGCGCCCCCGGCCCGGACCGGCGGATGAACGTTCACCGCGGCCCACGCACCGGCATGGCCACCAGCAGGAGCGGCCACCTCCCCTGGTCCGACGTCCAGGAGATACAGGTCGGGCGGGCAGGGTTCACATCATGGGGACCGGCGAATCCGGCCGCTGGTGCAGCGTCGCCGTCAGCGACATCGCGAACTTCCCTGTCTTCCTGACGGTCGCCGAGAACCTCTCCGCCTGACCGGAACCGTCAGCCGAGTCCCGCGGCGGCGCCCGACGGCTCCCGGACCCGCCGGATCACCAGCGCCATCAGGGCCGCCATCGCGCACAGCGCCCCCGACGCGTACCAGACCATGTCGTACGAGCCGAACACATCGCGCGCCACACCGCCCAGGAACGCCACCAGCGCCGCGCCCACCTGGTGGGAGGCGAGGACCCAGCCGAAGACGATGGCGCTGTCCTCGCCGTACTGCTCACGGCACAGGGCCAGCGTCGGCGGGACGGTGGCGACCCAGTCCAGACCGTAGAAGACGATGAAGAACACCATCGGCGGATGCACCGTCGGCGCCATCAGCATCGGCAGGAAGAGCAGTGAGACGCCGCGCAGCGCGTAGTAGACGGCGAGGAGCCGGCGGGCGTCGAAGCGGTCGGTGAGCCAGCCGGAGAAGACCGTGCCGATGATGTCGAAGACCCCGATGACGGCGAGCAGCGAGGCCGCGGCGGTGATGGGCATGCCGTGGTCGTGGGCCGACGGCACGAAGTGCGTACGGATCAGGCCGTTGGTCGAGGCCCCGCAGATCGCGAACGTACCGGCCAGCAGCCAGAACGGCCCGGTGCGGGCGGCGTCGAACAGGACGCGTACGGTGCGCCTCGCCGCCCCGTGTGCGGGTGCGGGCTTCTTCACGTAGGTGCCGCCGTACGGGGCGAGGCCCACATCCGCCGGGTGGTCGCGCATCAGGAGCCAGACGAACGGAACGACGACCAGGGCGGCGAGGGCCACGGTCACCGAGGCCGGGCGCCAGCCGTGCTCCTCGACGATCCAGGCGCACAGCGGCAGGAAGACCAGCTGTCCGGAGGCGCCCGCCGCGGTGAGGATGCCGGTGACCAGACCGCGCCGGGCGACGAACCAGCGGTTGGTGACCGTTGCCGAGAAGGCCAACGCCATCGACCCGGTGCCGAGGCCGACGAGCAGCCCCCAATAGATCATCAACTGCCAGGAGGCCGTCATCCAGACGCTGGCCAGTGCCCCGGCCGCCACCGTGGAAAGGGCCACGACGACGACCCGGCGGATACCGAAGCGGTCCATCAGCGCGGCCGCGAACGGTGCGGTGAGCCCGTACAGCGCCATGTCGATGGAGACGGCGAGTCCGATCTCCCCGCGCGACCAGCCGAATTCCGTGTGGAGCGGGTCGATGAGGAGGCCGGGCAGGGAGTTGAAGGCGGCGCCGCCGATGATCGTCACGAAGGTGACGACGGCGACGATCCAGGCGCGGTGAATGCGCCGGCGGGAGCGCCCGTCGGGGGCTGCGGAGGTGGCCTGCCGGTCGTCGTCCCGGGCGGCGCTTTCGGTTGTCTGGGTCACGTCACTCAGCATCGGGTCATGGCGTACGCCCTCACGAGTGGCCGGAGGGACATGCTTCGCAGGAATCGGGCCATGACGACCGACGCCTTCCGGCCCGGACGGGCTCGTATGCGCGTACGATCACCTGTCGGTCGGCGGGCGGTGCGTCCGCCCCTTGGACTTCGTCGCGTACCGAACCGGGGGATCTCATGCAGTGGGCGGCACGCCAACAGTTCCACCACCGCTCCGCGCTGATGCAGGCCTGGGGCGCCGTGCTTCTGATCGTCGCCTGCGCCCTGTGGATCTGGCTGGGCTTCCTGCTGGTGGAACAGCAGGACGCGTACTGCTACCGGGTCACGACGGAGTGCGAGATGATCACCGAGTGGCCGAAGCAGCTGGCCATTCTGGGGATCTCCGCGCCCTTGTCCGTGTGCGGTGCGGCGCTGCTCGTCGGTGGCAGTGTGCGCAGGCAGACCAGCGCCCATGTCCTCCAGGTCATCGAGATGCAGAGGTCCGAGGAGCGCTCCCGGAGCAAGTAGCCAGGGCCGCCACGGCCCAGGCGCACCCCGCCCCCACCGCGTACCAGAACAGGTCGGGTGCGTTGAAGGCCGAGCCGAGCACCAGCCGCGCCACCGCGCTGTGCCGGGAGAGTTCCGCGGGCACCCCGGTCAGTTGCAGCAGCTCGACCGCCCAGCTGAACGCGAGCGCCGTCCCTGCCGTGACGGCCGGCCGCGCACGCGGGGCGATCACAGTGGCCAGGGCGCAGATCAGCACGGTGTAGAGCGCGTCCCCGGCGTACTTGGCGACGGCACCGTCCGCGAACGCCCTGACCCCGAGCCCCGCTGCGACGGTCAGCGCCGCGGCCCCGGCCGCGACCGCGCGTGCCCGCAGAGCCGTCCGCGCCGCCCGGGGCACGACGGTGTCCGACCCTCCCGCGGTCATCCGATCCGCTCCAGCCGCCGGATCGGCCGGGCCACCAGCAGTACCGCCACCACCATCAGGTTGATCACCGCTCCGGCCAGCAGCACCTCCGGCGCGCCCAGCCGGTCCGCGACCGGTCCCGCCAGCGCCCGGCCCGCCGCCAGCATCAGCAGGGAGCCCGCCACGTCGTACGCGTGCAGGCGGTTCAGCGCCTCCGGCGGGACATGGGTCTGCACCGTCGTCGACCACATCACCAGCCAGAACGCGAACGCCGCACCCGCCACGAACTGCCCCGCCCCGAGCGCGGCCACCGGCAGCCCGAGGCCCAGCACCACCAGGTTCACGCAGACCGCGGTCAGCGCGACGGCCCCCGCCGCGAGCGGGCGGCGCGGCCTCAGGCGCAGGGCGAGCAGCCCGCCGACGACGCTGCCCGCGCCGTTCACCGCCATCATCACGCCATACGTCCCCGAGCCGTGCGCCTCGGTGACCTCGACCGCGGTGAGCGGCAGCATCGGGCCGAGCACCGTGAAGCCGTAGACCGTCCAGATCGCGATCACCCCCCACAGCCAGCTGCGGGCCCGGAACTCCCGCCATCCATCGACCAGTTCGGCGACGAAGGTGCCACGCTGCACGGCGTCCGACGGGGCCGGGGCGAGCCGCAGCAGGAAGAGGCAGAGGCCGGAGACCAGGAACGTCGACGCGTTCGCCGCGTACACCGCCCCGGCGCTGGCCAGTCCGACGAGCATGCCCGCGAAGGCCGGGCCCGCCATGGTCATCAGCGCCTCGGAGACCCGGAGCACCGCATTGGCGCGCTGCACGTCCGAGGACACCCGGGGCACGGTCGACGCGACGCCCGGCTGGAAGAGTGCGGCGCCCACACCGGCCACCGCGCTGAGCGCGTACACCGCCCACAGCGGCGGGTTGCCGGTGGCGAAGGAGACCGCCAGCACCGAGGCCCCGACCAGCCGCAGCACATCCGCGATGATCATCATCCGGCGCGGGGTGAACCGGTCCGCCAGTACGCCGCCGAAGAGCACGAAGAGTGCCAGCGGCCCCATCCAGGCCGCCAGCGCGAACCCCACCGACGAGTGCGGCCGGCCCGCCCCCAGCAGGCCCGCGGTGAGCGCCACCGGAATCATTCCGTCACCGAAGAGCGCGGCGGTACGGGCGACGAAGAAGAGCCGGAAGTTACGGTTCCAGAGCTCGGCCGGCCGTCCACCCCCCAGGCCGTCACCCAATCCGTCGCCCAGCGGCCCCATGCTCGACGAACAAGGCAAAAGGGGCGGCGTGCCCTCGCGGTCCGCGGCGGGAATGCGCACGCGCTCTGCTGACTTTTCCTTCACAGCAGTGACATCTATCAGCTTAAGGTCTATACCAGCTAGGGGTGAAGGGAGTCCGCCAATGCCGCACCGGATCGTCGTCCTGGCCCTCGACGGGCTGCTCCCCTTCGAACTGGGCATCCCCCAAAGGATTTTCGGCCTTTCGCGCGGCTCCGAGCCGCGCAACAAGGGCCGCAAACTCTATGAAGTCGTGACCTGTTCCGTGCGCCCGCCGGGCCCGGTCCGCACCGACGCGGATTTCACGATCACCGTCGAGCGCGGCCCCGAGACCCTGGCCACCGCCGACACCGTCGTGATCCCCGCCAGTTACGAACTCGGCCCCGTCTACACGGAGGGCAGGCTCACCGACGAGCTCGCCGCCGCGTTCGCGCACATCAGGCCGGGCACCCGCATGGTCTCCATCTGCACGGGCAGCTATGTACTGGCCGCCGCCGGATATCTCGACGGGCGCCCCGCCACCACCCACTGGTCGTCCGCCGACCACTTCCAGCAGCTCTTCCCCGAGGTCCGGGTCGACCCCGACGTCCTGTTCATCGACGACGGAGACGTCCTCACCTCCGCCGGGGTCGCCGCCGGAATCGACCTCTGCCTGCACATCGTGCGCCGCGACCACGGCACCGCCGTCGCCAATGACGTCGCCCGCCGCACGGTGGTGCCCCCGCACCGGGACGGCGGGCAGGCGCAGTACATCCAACGCCCCGTGCCCGAAGCGCAGTTCACGACCACCACCTCCGCGCGCACCTGGGCACTCGGCCGGCTGGAGCACCCGATCCTGCTGCGCGACATGGCGCAGCAGGAGTCGATGAGCGTACGGACGTTCACCCGTCGGTTCCGGGAGGAGGTCGGGGTCAGCCCCGTGCAGTGGCTGACCCGGCAGCGGGTCGAACGGGCCCGGCAGCTGCTGGAGTCGACGGACCTGTCGATCGACCAGGTGGCGAGGGACGCGGGCTTCGGGACGCCCACATCGCTGCGGCAGCATCTACAGGCGGCGCTGGGGGTGTCCCCCACGGTGTACCGGCGCACATTCCGCGCGGGGAGGGCCTGACCGGGCGCTCCAGCCGTTACCCCTCCGCGTCACTCGGATCACCTCGCCCGACGCCCCGGACAACCACATGAAGTACGTCACAGTGCCGCCCGTGGAACGCGTCCGCCGTCGGGGCCCTGACGCCGGCAACAACCCACCCCCGCCGACCGATCCGGGGGTTCCTCGCCCCTGGGCCGGGGGCCGCTCCTCCTCGGGGCGACTTAGGTCACCCTTCCCCGTCGCCGCTTCCGCCTGATAGGCATGTGGAGTTCCACCGGCACTTCGGAAGTTTCGCCATGAAAAAGGGAAATCCAGACATTCTCATACCCTTCACGATCGATCTGACGTTCGAGGAAGCGCGGCGCCGGGCCGAGGTCGTGACCGCACTCGGGCCCGACTGGGACCCGATCGCCGCCCTCCAGGGCGAGGACGAGGCGTACGCGCTCCTCTACTCGGGCCTGGACGCCGAACAGCAGCGCACCTACGACCTGCTGGTGGCGACCGGCGTCCTGCCGGGAAGGGGGCCGGGCCGTGCGACTGCCCATTGATCCGCAGGCGGACGTGGCCCGCCGCGCCTGGATGCCCTGCCCCGTCTGCGACGACGCCCGTCATTGCGAGAACTGCGCCGACCTCCGTACCTGCCGTGAGCACTGGCGCTATCTGATATCCAACAACGGAGCGGTCGTTCACCTCCAGTGCCCGCAGTGCACCCACATGTGGTCCGTGAACACGCGTCCCGACGTCGCCCCGCGCGACAGCAGCGCCTTCGGCGACTGACCGACGGCAACGCGGCCGGGCGCGGTGCCGGGGCACGCAGCCCCGGCACGATACGGACAGGAGGGCCTGACGGAGGGCCCGGGATTCGCCGGTCCGGGAGGACGCCGGCCCCACAAGACCTTCGCAGGGCCTAGAACACCAGCCCCCGCGCGCCACCCGGCCGAGGGCTTGTGGGCACATCTGAAGAACAGCCTGGGCAACCTCGCCCCGTGCAGCCTCGATGAACTTGCCGCACTGGCCCGCACCCGCCTCAAACGCATGCAGTACCAGCCCGGCCTGCTCGACGGCTTCATCGCCGAGACCGGACTCATCCTGGCCCGTCCATGACGTCACCCCGAACCGAAAACCTCAGTAGCGGCACGAGAGGGCGTTGCCGTTTGATGTCGGGCTGCGCCAGGCGTGGCGGCTGGGGTGGATGATTGGTGGTGCCGGGTCAGCGTGGCGCGGTTTCGAGGGCGAAGCCATGCAGGAGGGCTCCGGTGGTGTCGGGGTCCTCGAGCATGGGTGTGTGGCCGACACCGTCGAGGCTCTCGATCCGGGCGTGGGGGACTCGGCGGTAGTCCTGGGCGGAGGACGGCTGCCATCGCCGGTCCTGGGAGCCGAAGATCACCAGGGTGGGCAGACCGAGGCCGGCGAGCCGGTCGGGGATGGGCCGTTCCTTCACGTACGCGGAGGACGCCTCGTCGGTCGCGGTGAGGCTGCGGTAGGTCATGCCCCGGATGTCGGCGATGAACTGGTCGGGGATCCGCACCTTGCGGGTGAACGCGGTGCTCAGCGCGTCGCGGATCACGCTGTCGGTGCGCAGCCGCCAGAGCAGCTCCCCTACCACCGGCGTGGTCAGCAGGCGGCCGGCGAAGTTGTCGCCGAGGAACGCGTCCAGCCGCGGGCCGGTGTCGATCAGCGCGATCGCCGCCACCAGGTCTCGGCGCTGCTCGGCCAGCGATGTGGCGACGGCGCCGCCGGTCGAATGCCCGACGACGGTCGCGCGGCGCACCCCGAGCTTGTCGAGTACGGCACCGACCCGGCGCGCCTGCTCCGCCATGCCGTAACCGTCGACCGGTTTGGCTGATCTGCCGTGGCCGAGCAGGTCCACCCGCACCACGTGCAGGTCCCGCAGTGCCGGCAGCACTGGATCCCACCATGGCGTCGAGCCGGCCAGGCCGTGCAGGAGCACCACCGTGGGTGCGCCGGGCGGCCCATCCTGCGCGACATGGATGTCCCCGCCGGGAAGGCGCACGATCTGCTCGCCGGAGGCTTCGGCTGTCCGCGTGAGCACTGACACCGTGTTCCACGCGAGCAGGACAGCCAGCACGCCGACGGCCAGCAGCGTGATCCACCGCCGCCGGCTCCACGCCCGCCGCCCGCGCGGGGCGCTCGGCGCCGCAGCCGCGCGGCTGCGGGTGCGTTGGTCTTGCGGGGTGGTCGTCTCGTCCATGGCTCCTCCGTCGCTCGGTTCGTGGCGCCATCACCCTCCCGCCGGCCAACGCGACGCGTCTTGGGGAAATGTCCGCGCCTCACGCGTGGTTGATCCCGCCGCCGAGCCGCTCGTACAGTCGAGGAATGCGACCAGTTCGCCGGACGGCAGACCCCACCGCTACCTGGGAGATCGAGCGACCGTCGCGGGCGACCGCGCTCCCTGGGGTCGACGTGGCCGGATTCCGCATTCACGGCGACAGCCCCATCGAACTACGAGCCATCCCCCACCCAGCCGTCACCGTGGCCGTCGAGTTCGGTGACCGCCTGTTCGACATCAACAGCGCGGCCGGCCCAATGCGGTCGGAGAGCCTGGCCGCCGGGCTCGCCTTCAGCGCGTTCCAGGTGCGCGCCGAGGGCGTCGAGTGTGTGCAGATACGCCTGTCTCCGCTTGCAGCGCACCCCGTGCTCGGGCTCCCGCTCGCGGAGTTGCGCGGGAGCGTCATCGCACTCGACGACCTGTGGGGCCGCGACACGCCGCGCCTGCGGGAGCGGCTTCACCATGCGCGAACCTGGCCGGAACGCTTCGCGCTGATCGACACGGAACTGTTCACCCGGCTCCATGCAGGCAGGGTGGTCGATCCCGAGGTGGCCTGGGCCTGGCGCCAGATCGTCGCCAGCCATGGCCGAGCCCGCGTGAGCGACCTCGCAGCCCGGACCGGGTGGAGCCGCCAACGCATGTGGTCACGCTTTGGCTCGCAGATCGGCCTGACACCCAAACGCGCCGCCATGCTGGTCCGCTTCGATCAGGCCATCCACCGCCTTGTCCGCGGGCACACCCCCGCGCGGGTGGCGGCGGACTGTGGCTATGCCGACCAGTCCCACCTCCACCACGACGTCCGCGCGTTCACCGGGACAACCCCCACCGCCGCCGCGAACGAGCCATGGCTGGCCGCCGACGACACAGCCTGGCCGGCGCATGGCGGCGCGGCCTGAAGCCCTCGCGCAGCGCGAGCGAGATCCCGAAAGGGGTGGCCAGTTCGACTCAGGGATCCGCCGGCGCAACGTTCACGAGCGCGCGGGTCGCCTCCGCCGTCATCAGCATCTGTCGCCTGCTCACCGACCCAGTATCGGTTCCCCCGCGGCCCATGGCGAACCCGCCTTCGTGGCGGCCTGCTCGAACCCCGGAGCGTCGGCCGCGCCCCTGACTGCAAGGCATTGGCACTAGAAGACGAGCACCCCCCGTGCCACCCGGCCATGGTGCGCGTCGTCCGCCGCCTTGGCGAAGTCCTCCACCGCATAGGTCTCGGTGACGAGTTCGTCCAGGAGCAGCCCGCCCTCCCGGTACAGGTCCGCGTAGAGCGCGATGTCCCGCTGCGGGCGCGAGGAGCCGTACCGGCAGCCCAGAATCGACTTGTCCAGGTACATCGACGAGACGAGGAACGACGCCTCCGCCGTCGCCGCGGGGACGCCCAGCAGGATCGCCTGGCCGTGCCGGTCCAGCAGATCGATCGCGGTACGGATCAGTTCTGTCCGGCCCACGCACTCGAAGGCGTGGTCCGCGCCACTGGGCAGGATTTCCCGTACGCCCTTCGCCGATGTCAGGAAGTGCGTCGCGCCGAACTGTCGCGCCACCGCCTCCTTCGCCGGGTTGGCGTCGACGGCGACGATCGTCAGTGCCCCCGCGATCCGGGCGCCCTGGATCACATTGAGTCCGATACCGCCCGTGCCGATCACCACGACGGTGTCGCCCCGGTCGACCTTCGCCCGGTTGAGTACGGCTCCGACTCCCGTCAGTACCCCGCAGCCGATCAGGGCCGCCGAGGTGAGCGGCAGATCGGCGGGGATCTTCACCGCCTGCACGGCCTTGACCAGGGTCCGTTCGGCGAAGGCCGAGTTGGACGCGAACTGGTAGAGCGGTTTCCCGCGCCGCGAGAACGGCTGTCCCGGCATGCCGATCGCCTTGCGGCACATCGTCGGCCGGCCCCGGTCGCACTGGGCGCATGCCCCGCAGTTGGCCAGCGTGGACAGCGACACATGGTCGCCGGGCGCGACATGGCCGACGCCCGCACCGACGGCCTCCACCACGCCCGCACCCTCGTGCCCGAGCACCACCGGCGCCGGGAACGGAATCGTTCCGTCGATCACCGACAGATCGCTGTGGCACAGCCCGGCCGCGGCCACCGCCACCAGTACCTCACCGGGGCCCGGATCGCGTATCTCCAGATCATCGACGACCTCGGTCCGCTTGCCGTCGAAGACGACGCCTCTCATCTCGGCTCCCTCGGTAGGCCGAGCACCCGCTCGGCGATGATGTTCCGCTGGATCTCGTCCGAGCCGCCGTAGATGGTGTCGGACCGGGTGAACAGGAACAGACGCTGTGCCTCGTCGAGTTCGTACGGTGTCTGCGCCGACCAGTCGTCCGGGCCGACGGCACCCGCCGCGCCCCTGATCTCCACGGCCAGCTCGCCGAGGCGCTTGTGCCAGCCGCCCCAGAGCAGTTTCGCCACGCTGGGTGCGCCGGGGCCGCCCGTGGAGCCCAGGGTGCGCAGGGCGTTCCAGCGCATGGTCTGCAGCTCCGCCCACTGCCTCACGAGGCGCTCGCGCAGTACCGGGTCAGTGACGGCGCCGCCGTCGACTGCGGCGCGGACCACCCGGTCGAGTTCGGCGGCGAACCCGATCTGCTGGACGAGTGTGGAGACGCCGCGCTCCAGGGCCAGCAGCCCCATGGCGACCGCCCAGCCGTTGCCCTCGCCGCCGACACACTCCTGTGCGTGCGCCCCGTCGAAGAAGACCTCGTTGAACTCACTGGCACCCGACATCTGGCGGATCGGCCGCACCTCGATCCTGCCCGGCTGATCCATCGGCACCAGCAGGAACGACAGGCCGTGATGGCGGCTGGAGCCGGGCTCCGTACGGGCCAGGACGAAGCACCAGTCGGCGTCCCTCGCGAGCGACGTCCAGATCTTCTGCCCGGTGACGCGGTGGCCGCCGCGGCCCTTGTCGGGTACGGCGGCCGTCCGCACCCCGGCGAGGTCCGATCCGGCGCCCGGCTCGCTGTATCCCTGGCACCACAGCTCGTCGCCGCGCGCCACGGCGGGCAGGAAGCGCTGTTTCTGCGCCTGCGTGCCATAGGCGATCAGGGTCGGGGCGAGGAGGTTCTCGCCGATGTGGCCGACCCGGGCGGGGGCGCTGACGCGGGCGTACTCCTCGGCCCAGACGACCTGCTGGGTGAGGCTTGCGTGCCGGTTGCCGTGGCCGGCGCCGTGGTTGTCCCAGCCGAGGCCGATCCAGCCGGCCCGGCCCAGCTCCTGCTCCCAGGCGCGGCCGCCCTCGGTGGCGCAGGGCTGCGTGAGGTGGGCATCCAGCCAGGACCGGGCCTCCTGGCGGAAGGCGTCGTCCGCCGCGTCGAATGCGAAGTCCACGTCCACTCCTTGGGATCGGGCGGAAGATCCAGCCCCTCCGGCGATCGAGGAGCGGGGTCCGGGGCGGAGCCACGGGGGGAGGTCAAGCGTTCGGCCGCGCCTTCGCCGCCGCCGCAATCGCCATCTCCTCCAACTGCGCCAGCATCGGCATCGGGTCCGTGCCCACCGTCCCCGGCAGGAAGTCCGCGATCCGTTCCGGGGTCCAGGCCCCCTCCGCGTACCCCGCCCGCAGCTCCCTCGGCTGGGCCCAGACCGCGATCTTCGGTCCTGCGATCGTGTACACCTGACCGGTGATCTTCTCCTTGCGGGCCCGTTCGCTGAGCAGGTAGACGACGAGCGCCGCCACATCCTCCGGCTCGCCGATCTCCTTGAGTTCCATGGGCACATTGGCGGACATCCGGGTGCGGGCGACCGGGGCGACGGCGTTCGCCGTGACGCCGTACTTGTGCAGGCCGAGCGCCGCGCTCCGTACCAGCGAGATGATCCCGCCCTTGGCGGCGCTGTAGTTGGCCTGGGCGACGCTGCCCTGATGGTTGCCGCTGGTGAAACCGATCAGCGTGCCACCGTTCTCCTGCTTCCGCATCACCGCCGACGCGGCCCGGAAGACGGTGAAGGTGCCCTTGAGGTGGGTGGCGACCACCGGGTCCCACTCCTCCTCGGACATGTTGAACAGCATCCGTTCCCGCAGGATCCCGGCCACGCACACGACCCCGTCGATGCGCCCGTACTGCGCGAGCGCCGTGTCCACGATCCGCTGCCCGCCGGCCATCGTGGAGATGTCGTCGGCGACGGCCACCGCCTCGCCGCCCGCCGCCTCGATCTCCTTGACGACGGACTCGGCTACCTCGCTGCTCGGCTCGCCGCCCTCGATGGAGACGCCGTAGTCGTTGACGACGACTCTCGCCCCCTCGGCCGCCGCCGCGAGTGCGACCGCCCTCCCGATGCCGCGCCCGGCACCCGTCACGGCGACCACTTTGCCTGCCAAGAAGTTCCCCATGTCCGGCCCCTTCCCACGGTTTCTGACGGACCGTTAGATTTTATGGGTCATCGGGTCCACGAGCACAAGCCCCAGGAGGCTCCATGTCACTGCCGGCCGAGTTCCACGACATCGCCAAGCGGGTCAACAACTGGGGCCGTTGGGGCGCCGACGACGAGATCGGCACGCTCAACCTGATCACCGACGCGGTCGTACGCGAGGCGGTCGCCGCCGTCCGCACCGGGCTGCGCATCCCGCTCGCGCTCCCCCTCCAGCAGGACGGCGTCCAGAGCGGCCTGATCCCGGGGCGGATCAATCCGCTGCACACCATGGTCCAGATCAACCAGGAACTCTTCGGCCCCGGCACCGTCGCCACCAGCGACGACACAGCCGTCCTGAGCCTGCAGACGGCCACCCACTGGGACGCGCTCACCCACGCCTCGCACTCGGGAAAGATCTACAACGGCCGCCCGGCCGCCACGATCACCGCGCACGGCGGCGCGCAGTTCAGCGGGATCGACAAGGCACCGCACATCGTCTCGCGCGGGGTGCTGCTCGATGTGGCACGCACACACGGCACGGACAGGCTGCCCGGCGACCATGCCGTCACCCCCGAGGACCTGGACGCGGCCGAGGAACTGGCGGGGGTCAGGGTCAGGGCCGGTGACATCGTGCTCGTACGGACGGGGCAGGTGCAGGTCCATCTGGCGGGCGACAAGCACGCGTACGCCTATCCGTCGCCCGGTCTCTCGATCAGGACGCCCGAGTGGTTCCGTGCGCGCGATGTCGCGGCGGTCGCCAATGACACCCTGACCTTCGAGATCTTCCCGCCCGAGATCGAGGACCTGTGGCTGGGGGTGCATGCACTGGACCTGGTCGAGATGGGCATGCTGCAGGGCCAGAACTGGAATCTGGAAAAGTTGTCCACAGCCTGTGCGGAAGAGAAGCGGTACAGCTTCCTGCTCTCCGCGATGGCGGAACCGTTCGTCGGCGCGACCGGCACCCCGGTCGCTCCGGTCGCCGTCCTCTGAAGGCGCTCAGGCCGGCGCCGTACCGCACCCCGGACCGACCGCTTCAGCCCTTATGCGTGATGCGTAACGACTCGTGACGGCTCGTACGCCTCGCGGTCCGCATCCACCGGGCCCGGTGCACCATGAACACCTTGTGCGCTCTGCACGCCCGGGTGCACCGGCACCACCTGGATCACCGGGGCGCCCCGGTCGACCTCGCACCAGATGCGCTTCCCGGCGCCCTCCGGCTGCCAGCCCCAGCGGTCCGCGAGGCCGTCGACGAGTTCCAGGCCCCGGCCGCCGGTGTCCTCGCCCGCCGCGTGCCGCTGCTGCGGCGGACGGCAGCTGGTGTCGGCCACCTCGACCCGTACGGTCCCGGCCGTCCCCGCCGTTTCCGCCGCGCCGAACAGCATGCGCAGCACGGCCGGACAGCCGGTGTGGACGACCGCGTTGGTGACCAGCTCCGAGATCAGCAGGATGAGCGTCTCGGCCAGCGGCTCGTCGTCTCTTATCCCGGACCCGACCAGTCTCGATCGCGCCCATCTACGGGCCCTCCCGACCTCCGCGGGATCCGGCCCGACCTCCAGCTGAACCTGAAGCACCTGCACCGCTCACACCATCCGAACCGGCGGACACATCGCCTCGCGCCTCCTCAGGGTCACGGAACGTGATTCCCTTACGAGACAGCATGGTTGACGTACAGTCACCGCAACAAGCGCTTCGGGCATATTCCAGCGCGAAGGAGTACGCGTGGTGCATACTGTGCGACGCGCGCTGCGGGGAGTCGAACAGAGGCGCATCGAGGCTGCGGGAGTCGTCTCCCGGGCAGGCCCGGCGCTTCTGCGTGGAATGCGAGCAGGGCACCTCTTCCGGACCGGAGCCGCCGCACGGGCAACATCCGGATCATCCGATTCCAGAACCTCTCGCATCCAACGGAGCGTACCTGAGCCCGGCGCCGACTCCACCCCGTGACGAATCACGCAAAGGACACAAGCCGGCATCGGAACCCGCCGACTCCACTGCGTAACTCCGCAGCGTGAGGCTCTGCGGCCCGCCTGTCACATGCGTGCATCCCGCATCCACCCACCGTCGCGCGCCCGAAGCCTCCACGGAACCCCTGCGCAATCAGCACAGGTCGGCTGCAAGCGCCTCCTCGGCCGCCGCCGCCGTCAGCCACTGCCCGGACCGCAGCCACGCCCGCTTGAGGTGCAGATGGACGTCTGCCTCCCAGGTGAAGCCCATTCCGCCGTGCACCTGAAGGCAGTCGCGCGCATTGCGGACCGCCGCGTCGTCGGCGAGCAGTTTGGCGCCCGCGATCTCGGCCCGGTCCGCGGTCACGGCCGCCGCGTAGACGGCGCTGCGGGCCAGCTCGGCGCGGACCAGCATCCCGGCGCACAGGTGTTTGACCGCCTGGAAGGACCCGATCGGCGAACCGAACTGTTCACGTTCACCGGCGTGTTGGACGGCCATCTCGGTCGTACGGGCGGCGCTTCCGAGCTGTTCGGCGGCGGCGAGCAGGGCGCCCTCGTCGCGCAGCCGCGCCCCGCCGGACAGGAGCTCGCCGGGCCCGACGGGGCCCGTGACCCGCCACAGGGGCGTGAACGGGTCGAGCGACCGTACGGGCCTGGCGGCTTCCCGTACGACATCCCGCAGCGCCCCGCCGGTCACGGCCCGCGCCTCCCCCGGCTCCGGACCTGAACCCGGCCCTGGGGTCCGTGCCTCCCCCGGCCCGAGTACGAGCAGGCCGTCCGCATCCCCCAGGTGCCCCACCGGCTGCCCCGCGTCCAGCACCGCGACCACCGTCTCGCCCTCCGCCGCCCCCTTCACCGCACCGGCGGCGAGATGGGTGGCGATCAGCGGTCCCGGCAACAGCGACCGCCCCGCCTCCTCGAAGAGAAGGACCGATTCGGGCAGCCCGAGCCCGACACCGCCCTCCGTCTCAGGCAGCCGCAGCGCGAAGAACCCGGCCTCGCCGAGCTCCCGCCACAGGGCCCGGTCGATGCCCGTGCCGCCGTCGAGAGCCGCCCGCATCCGGTCCCTGCCGAAGCGCCCGGCGAGGAGTTCCCGTACCCCCGCCCGCAGGGCCCGCTGGTCGTCCGAGAGCTGGAAGTCCACAGTCCGCTCACCGCCCCTTCGGCAGGCCGAGGATCCGCTCGGCGACAATGTTCCGCTGGATCTGCGAGGTGCCCGCGGCGATGGTGTACGAGAGCGAGGAGAGCCGGTCCAAGGCCCACTCCCGGTCCAGATCGGCCGCGTCCGCGCCGAGTACCTCGGCGGCCGCCTCGTACAGCTCCTGGCGGGCGTGCGAGTAGCGCAGCTTGAAGACCGAGCCGCCGGTGCCCGGGACGCCCCCGCTGCTCTGCGCCTCGCTGACGTTCCACTGGGTGAGCCGCCACAGCGCCCGGAATTCGGCGTTCAGCCTGCCCAGCCTGCGGCGCAGGACCGGGTCGTCCCAGCCGCCGTTCGCCTGCGCCTCGGCTGCCAGGGCGGCCAGGGTGCGGCGGCAGGCGACGACCTCGCCGACGAATGCCGTACCGCGTTCGAAGGAGAGGGTGACCATGGTGACCCGCCAGCCGTCGTTCTCCGCACCGATGCGGTGGGAGACCGGCACCCGCACCTCATCGAGGAACATCTCGGCGAATTCGGTGGACCCGGCGAGCGTGCGCAGCGGGCGGACGGTGACGCCGGGAGCGTCCATCCTCATCGCCAGCCAGCTGATCCCGCGGTGCCTGGGCGCCGTCGGGTCCGTGCGCACCAGCAGCTCGCACCAGTCGGCGACCTCCGCGTGCGAGGTCCAGATCTTCTGCCCGCTCACCACATAGTGGTCGCCGTCGCGCACCGCACGGGTCCGCAGCGAGGCGAGGTCCGAGCCGGCATCGGGCTCGCTGAACCCCTGGCACCAGATCTCGTCGCCGCGCAGCACCGGCGGCAGCCAGCGCGCCCGCTGTTCGGCCGTGCCCTCGGCCGCGATCGTGGGCCCGGCGTGCAGCAGCCCGACGAAGTTCGCGCCGACGTACGGGGCGCCGGCCTTCTCGGTCTCCTCCAGGAAGATCAGATGCTGGGTCGGGGTGGCGCCCTGTCCGCCGGCGTCGACGGGCCAGTGCAGGCCCGCGTAGCCCGCGTCGTACAGCATCCGCTGCCAGGCGGTGTCGTATGCGCGGCGCCCGGGCCAGTCGTCGGGGCTGGGCTTCGCGGGCAGTGACGGCAGCACGGCGGCCAGCCACTCGCGCAGCCGCGCCCGGAACTCCTCCTCGGCCTCCGTGTACGCGAGATCCACCGCGCGCCTACTTGTCCAGGTCCAGATCGAGCATCCGGATCGCGTTTCCGCGCATCAGTTTGTAGACGGTCTCCTCGTCCAGTCCCTCGACATGGTCGAGGGCGACCTCCTTGGTGTGCGGGAAGGTCGAGTCGACGTGCGGGTAGTCGGTCTCGAAGGTGGCGTTGTCCCGTCCCACCACATCGAGCGAGGCGATGCCGTGCTTGTCGCGGAAGAAGCAGCAGAACATCTGCCGGTAGTAGTACGTGGACGGCGGCTCGGGAATCAGATCGCGCACCCCGCCCCAGGCGCGGTGCTCCTCCCAGACGTCGTCGGCGCGCTCCAGGGCGTACGGGATCCAGCCCATCTGGCCCTCGCTGTAGGCGAGCTTCAGCCGTGGGAACTTCACCAGCACCCCGCTGAACAGGAAGTCCATCATCGAGGCCATGGCGTTGTTGAAGGAGAGGCTGGCCTGTACGGCGGGCGGGGCATCGGGCGAGGCGGCGGGCATCTGCGAGCTGGACCCGATGTGCATGTTGACGACCGTGCCGGTCTCCTGACAGACCGCGAAGAACGGGTCCCAGTAGCCGGTGTGGATCGACGGCAGCCCGAGGTAGGTGGGGATCTCGGAGAAGGTCACCGCCCGCACCCCGCGCGCCGCGTTCCGCTTGATCTCCGTCACCGCCAGGTCGATGTCCCAGAGCGGGATGATGCAGAGCGGGATGAGCCGGCCGCCGCTGTCGCCGCACCACTCCTCCACCATCCAGTCGTTGTAGGCGCGGACACACGCCACCGCTACTTCTTTGTCGTGCGCCTCGGCGAAGGTCTGGCCGCAGAAGCGCGGGAAGGTGGGGAAGCAGAGGCTCGCCTCGACATGGTTGAGGTCCATGTCCTTGAGACGCTCGGCCGGGTCCCAGCAGCCGCGCCGCATCTCGGCCCGGGTGATCCCCTCCAGCGTCATGTCGTCGCGGTCGAAGCCGACGGCGGCGATGTTCCGCTTGTACGGGAACTTGAGGTCCTCGTAGATCCACCAGTCGGTCGGCGGCCCGTCCGGGTCCATCGTGATGACGTACTTGCCCCCTGTGTACGCCAGCTCGCCGATGCCCGCGGTGAGCGGCTGCGGGCCGCGCTCGCGGTATTTGGCGGGCAGCCAGGTCGAGAAGAGGTGCGGCGGCTCGATCACATGGTCGTCGACGCTGACGATCCGAGGCAGTTCCGTCATGGTGTCCCCTTCGGCGCACAAGGCACGCATCTGATGCCCCGTCAGATTTGCTTCGACCCCAGGCTAGCCCCGCACCCCTGGACCGACAAGGCGCAGCGCTCTACGCTCTCCGCATCATCTGACTACCCGTCAGTTAAGAGGGAGCGGGGAACGCAGTGAACGAGACCGCACACGCCCTGGGCGCATCGGCCACCTTCTGGGAACTCATCGAGCGCCGCGCCGCGCTGACCCCGGACCGCCCCGTCCTCATCCAGGACGACCGCAACCTCACCTTCGGCGAGCTGCGCGACCGCTGCGAGCGGGTCGCGGCCGGCCTGTACGGACTGGGGGTGCGACCCGGCAGCGTCGTCGCCTGGCAGCTGCCGACCCGCCTGGAGACGGCGCTGCTCTCCTTCGCCCTCACCCGGCTCGGGGCCGTGCAGTCGCCCGTCATCCCGTTCTACCGGGACCGCGAGGTGGGGTTCGCGCTGCGCGAGTCGAAGGCCGCCTTCTTCGCCGTGCCCGGCACCTGGCGCGGCTTCGACCACACCGCGATGGCGCATCGGATCGCTGCGGACCTCGAGCGGCCGCCGCAGGTCCTCGAGGCGTACGAGGAGCTGCCGGACGGCGACCCCGCCGTGCTCCCGCCCCCTCCCACGGACGGCACGGCGGTGCGCTGGATCTACTGGACGTCGGGGACCACCTCCGACCCGAAGGGAGTCCTGCACACTGACCGCAGCCTGATCGCGGGCGGCTCGTGCCTGGCCCACGCGCTGCATCTGTCGGCCGACGACATCGGCTCGATGGCGTTCCCGTTCGCCCACATCGCCGGGCCCGACTACACCGTGATGCTGCTGCTGTACGGATTCCCCGCGGTCCTGTTCGAGCAGTTCGCAATGCCCGGGGCGCTGGACGGCTACCGGCGCCACGGGGTGACGGTCGCGGGCGGCTCGACCGCGTTCTACTCCATGTTCCTGACCGAACAGCGCAAGGACCCGACGCGCAAGGTGGTCCCCACGCTGCGGCTGCTGGCGGGCGGCGGGGCGCCGAAACCGCCGGAGATCTACCACGCGGTCGTACGGGAGATGGGCATCCAGCTCACCCACGGCTACGGCATGACCGAGGTCCCCATGATCACGATGGGCGCCCCCGACGACACGGTGGAGCACCTCGCCGAGACGGAGGGGCGGCCGCCCGAGGGCATGGAGATACGGATCACCGACGAGGACGGCAAGCCGCTGCCGTACGGGACGGACGGCGAGGTACGGCTCCGCGGGGAAGCCGTCTGCCAGGGCTATCTGAACGCGGCCCGGGACGCCTTCGACGCGGACGGCTTCCTCGTCACCGGCGACGTCGGCCATCTCCTGGAGAGCGGCCATCTGGTCCTCACCGGGCGGCTCAAGGACATCATCATCCGCAAGGGGGAGAACATCTCCGCCAAGGAGATCGAGGACCTGCTGCACCGGCACCCGGGCGTCGGGGACGTGGCGGTGATCGGGCTGCCGGACCCGGAGCGCGGCGAACGCGTCTGCGCGGTCGTGGAACAGCCGGCGGGCGCCGCCCCCCTGACCCTGCCGGAAATCACCGGCTACCTGCGGGCGGAGGGGCTCTCCGTGCACAAGCTGCCGGAACAGCTGGAGGTGGTGGCGGCGCTACCGCGCAACGAGGCGCTGCGGAAGATACTGAAGTACCGGCTGCGGGAGCGGTTCTCCGCCCCCGGCCCGCCCGAGGTCCGAGGGCATCTCGTGGGCCCGTCCGGCGATTGAGGACGATCGACTGCCGGACCGACCGGCTACGCGTCCGGCGCGATCACCGTGAAATAGGCGGCGAACGCCGCCACCGCCTCGTTCTCGCCGACCTTGCCGTCCTGGTCCGCGTCCAGGCTCCGCGCCGCGAAAGCCGCCGACTCCGCGCTCGCGCCCAGGACCTTCAGCGCTCGCTCCACAGCGGATACGGAGGCCGCGCCCTCGTTGTCCTGGTCCGCCACGGCGAGCGCGGCCTGCAGGAAGGGGCGGGCGATCTCCGCGAAGCGCTCCGGGTTGTCGCGCAGCCGCTTCACGGCCCCGCCCACGAACTCCTCACGGGTGACGCGCTGGTCCCCGTCGACGTCGGCGATGCCCGCCATGCCCTGCCAGAAGGCCTCGGCCCCGGTGTAGAGCGCCTGGCCCTTGTCGCAGCGGGCCGTCGTACCGAACTCGGTGAGCAGACGGGCCGCGGCGGCACTGAAATCCGCGCGATCGATGCATCCGTTGCCGTCCTGGTCGAAGGCGGCGAAGCGGAGGGCGATCTTGCGCTCATACTCTGCGCTGTCCATGCGGGGAGCCTACGGCGCCGACGGGCGTCACGTGTCACTTACGCGCGCCACCGGTGTTACAACCTGGTCATGGACCGGCTTCACGCCGAGAGCGGCCGGGCCTCGTCGTCGACGGCCGCGTACCGGTCGGGGTAGACGTCGAAGAGACGGCGTACGCCGAGGGCGGCGAGCACCCGGTTGACGTGGGAACCCTCCTCCGCACCGCGGGCCGGCAGGATCAGCCGCAGCCGGCCCCCGCAGGAGCGCATCAGACGGCGGGCCGCGATCAGTACGCCGACGCCGCTGGAATCGCAGAACAGGACCTCGGAGAGGTCGAGCACCACATCGTGGCGGCCGACGGCGACCGCGTCATGGACGCACTGGCGCACGACGGGCGACGTCACCAGATCCAGTTCGCCTCGTATGCGCAGCACGGTCCAGTCGCCCTGCACGGTCTCGGCCACTTTCAGTGGCGTCCGGGAGCGTTCCTGGGTGAGCCGGTAGGCGTGGGTGGTTGCAGCCGGTGGGTGGTTTCCACGCGGGCAAGGATTCCTCACGCGACTGGGCCTCTCGTTGCGGGGATTCCGACGTTCCGGAAGTTTCCGTTCCTCCTCGCGGCTGCCCCCGCCGCAGCCCCATGAAACACCGAGCCGCGCGGCGGGACACAATCGGGACAGTCGTCGGTGGATGGCGCATTCCTTATCATCCCGGGCCTCATCAGGGGCGTACTTGCCGTAAAGGGCGTGCATCGTCGGTGTCGCCGACTACATTCGATGTGACGAGGGGAACAGGGCTGGGGGTCGTATGCCGAAGAACGCACCACCCCGCTGGGACCGCAAGATGCAGCAGCGGCTGGCGCGCGGTGAGGCGGCTGCTCTCGGCGAGCTCTACGACCGGTTCGCCTCGCTCGTGCACAGCCAGGCCCACCGGATGCTCGACGACGAGGCCGCCGCCGATCTGGTGACCCGCGAGGTCTTCGGCTACGTGTGGGAGAACCCGGACGCCTACGACCCGAAGCAGGGCTCGATGCGGTCCTGGGTGGCCCGGCTCACGCACCGCCAGTCCGTGCGGCGGCTGCGCGAGGAGGACTGCCTCCCGGGCGGTACGGACGAGGAGACCGGGGACGCGGCCCGCGCCGATCTGGAGGAGCGGGTGCGCCGGGCCACGGCCGCGGCCCGCGCCGACTACATCGTGGCGTCCATGCCCGCCCCGCTACGGGCCGCACTGGAGCTCGCGTACATCCAGCGCCGGGACTACCGGCAGACGGCGGCCGACCTCGGCGTCACCGAGGACGAGGCCCGCCGCCGGCTGCGGCTCGGGCTGCAGCTGCTCTCCACCGCGCACACCCGCCCTCTGCAGGGGGCGTCGCCGCCCGGATACGGACGGCCGCTGTGACCGGTGACGACGACTCGAACGGACACGAGGGGGACGGACGCGACGACGAGTTGCGGGGCGCGCCGCGCATACCGGGACCCCGGGCCGCCGCGGACGACTTCGACCTCGACGCCTTCCCCCTGCCGCCGCCCGTGCCCGCGACCGAGCCCGAGGAGCCGCGGCCGGCCCCGCAACCGAAGACACCGGAACCGGAATCCGCCGTGGCACCACCGGACCCTTCGGACCCGCCCGCCGCACCGGCGCTGGTGCTGCCCCATCGCGTCCTCAAGGCCCTCCTCGGCGCCTGGGCCCTGGCCGCCTGCTCGGCGGAGGAGACCGAGGCCGTCGAGGCGCATTTGACCGTGTGCGCCGCGTGTGCGGACGAGGCCCTGCGACTGCGCGACGCGGTCGGCCTGCTGCAGACCGACCGCAGCCTGGATCTCGATCCGGCGCTGCGTTCCCGGGTGATCGACACCTGTCTGAGCCGCCGTCCGGCCACCATCCCGGTGCCGGACTGGGCCGCCCCGTACGACGCGGAGACCGCACGGCTCGATGCGCTGCTGCGTGACATAGGCAGCTCGGAGTGGCACGCACCCATGCGGCTGAAGTGGTTCGAGGGCGAGCAGGCGGTCCATCGCAAGACGACGGTCGCGGGCGTCATCGGCCACCTCATGACCGTCGACGGGCTGGTCGGCACCGCCCTCGGCATCGATGTACCGCTCGGCGACGGCGCCTCGGGCCGGGGCGTCGACTGGCCGCTCTCGCCCGGCGCACGCACGGAGAAGTACTGGTCGGGGGCCCGGCGGCCACTCACCCGTGCGATCCGCGAGCCATGGCGCGAGCAGAGCCACACCCTCATCCGTACGGTGTCCTTCGCCGGTCGCAAAGTCGCCGAACTCTCCGTCTCGTACGGGGACTTCGCCCTTCCGATGCACGACTCGCTGCTGGACCGGGCCTTCGAATGCTGGGTGCACGGCGGCGACATCGCGGATGCGGTGGACTATCCGTACGAGGCGCCGTCGGCCGCCCATCTCAACCGGATGATCGACCTGGCGGCCCGGCTCCTTCCGGCGGCTCTTGCCGAGCGCCGCAGGTCGGGGCTGGCCGGCCCGGCCCGCCATCTGGTGACGGCCGGTTCACCGGGCCGTTCGCTGCATCTGGAGGTCGAGGGCTCGGGCGGCGGTGACTGGTACATCCCGCTGGACTCCCCGGCCGCGGTCGGCTCGCCCGCGCACGCGGTGGCGCAGGTCGCGCTGGACGGCGTCGAGTTCTGCCGGCTGGTGGCCGGGCATGTGCCGCCGGTGGAGGCTGCGGCCGGTCAGGAGGGCGACCGCGAGGCGATCCGCGACGTGCTGTTCGCGGCCGCATCGCTGAGCCGGCTCTAGGAGGGTGCTGAAGTTCCCGCCCGGCCCGCGTCCTAGGAGAAGATCACCGTGCGGCGGCCGTTGAGCAGAATGCGGCGCTCCGCGTGCCACTTCACCGCCCGCGCCAGCGCCTGGCACTCCACATCGCGGCCGATGGCGACCAGCTGATCCGGCGTGACGCCGTGGCCCACCCGCTCGACCTCCTGCTCGATGATCGGCCCCTCGTCGAGGTCGGCCGTCACATAGTGCGCCGTCGCACCGATCAGCTTCACACCACGGGCGTGCGCCTGGTGGTACGGCTTCGCGCCCTTGAAGCTCGGCAGGAAGGAGTGGTGGATGTTGATGATCCGGCCGCTCAGCTGCTTGCACAGATCGTCCGAGAGAACCTGCATGTAGCGGGCGAGGACGACCAGTTCGACGTTCTCCTCGCGGACCAGATCCAGCAGCTCCGCCTCCGCGGCGGCCTTGTTCTCCTTGGTCACCGGGATGTGCCGGAAGGGAACGTCGTACGAGGCGACGAGCTCGGCGAAGTCCGTGTGGTTGGAGACGACGGCGGCGATCTCGATCGGCAGCGCCCCGATCCGGGAGCGGAACAGCAGGTCGTTGAGGCAGTGCCCGAACTTGCTGACCATCAGCACGACCCGCATCCGCTCCGAGGAGCGGTGGATCTGCCAGTCCATCCGGAAGGAGTCGCCGATCGCGGCGAAGCTGGCCCGCAGCTTCTCCACGGTCACCGGGCTGTGCGCCGAGAAGTGGACACGCATGAAGAACAGACCCGTGTCGTGGTCGCCGAACTGCTGACTGTCCTCGATATTGCAGCCGGTCATGAAGAGATAGCTCGACACGGCGTGCACGATGCCCTGTCTGTCCGGGCAGGAGAGTGTGAGGACGTACTGGTCCGGGGTGGTCTCAGCAGGCTGCGGCGCGGTCATCTCCGTAGCGTGCCACACCGGACCGCTGTCAGGTCGTCCTGGTCATGATGCGGAGCACGTCCAGGGAGCGCGGCGGGGCGTCCGGGTCGTCGCCGTCGTTGGTGGCGAGCAGCACATGGGCCTCGCGGGCGGCCCGTACGGCCTCCGGCCAGCCGTGGTGCTCCAGATACGCCGACACGGGGGCGTCCGCGCCGACCTGGTGCATGATGCGCAACACCCGGAGCACGGCGACGTCGACGAGGGCGGACTCGCCGGAGTCGCGGAAGATCGTCCCGACGTATTTCTCGGCGGACCAGTTGTCCAGCCAGGTGTCCTCGACCAGGCGGTACACGGCATCGGTGACGTCGCCGTACCCTTCCTGGCCGGCCAGCCAGCACTCATGGTGGAAGACGGGGTCGGAGAGCATGTGCAGCGCCGAGCGCACGTTGCTGCGCCAGCGCCACCAAGGCATGTCATTCAGCGGCATGCCGCCCATGGTGGAGGAGCGACGGCCGCGACGGGAAGTGTTCTCCGAACCTTGCTGCACGGTTGTCGATCGTACGTTCCCTTCCCGGCTCCCCGCACTGGCCCCCGTAATTCACCTGGATGTCACCGAGCGTTGTGCAGTGCACACAGCGGCGTTACCCCACGGGCGGAAATGTTCATGCCCATGACCGGACGGCCACGCCTCACTTCCCCCCGCCCCTACAAGCTCCTCACAAGTACGGCGGCGGTCGGGGCGTTGCTGATCACCGGCTGCGGTGCGCTCCCTGGGGCCTCGGGGGACTCCAGGGAGCCCCTCACCGTCGTGACGTGGGCCCCGGGCGGCGCCACGGAACCGGACACGGTGAACATGGCGGGCATGACCGCCATGGCGCGCACGTACGCCCGCTGGGTCGACAACAGCGGCGGGCTCGACGGACACAAGCTGCGCGTCGTCACCTGCGACGAGCAGGACACCTCGATCGGCGCGGCAAACTGCGCCCGGCTGGCCGTCAAGGAGCAGGCGGTGGCGGTCGTCGGCTCGTACAGCCGGCACGGGTCCTCGTTCATGGCGCCGCTGGAGACCGCCGGAATCCCCTACATCGGCGGCTACGGGGCCTCCACCGAAGAGTTCAGCAGCTACGTCTCCTACCCCGTCAACGGCGGCCAGCCGGCGCTCCTCGCGGGCAACGCCCAGCAGCTCGCCCGCGGTTGCGAGCGGGTGTCCGTGGTGCGGCCCGACACCCTGGCCGGCGACGGCCAGGCCTGGCTCCTCAAGACCGGACTCACCGAGGCCCGTCGGCCCGAGCCTGCCGACATCCGGGCGGCGGAGTCGGCCACTTCGTACGACGCGGCCGCCGGGCGGGCGCTCCGGGCGGCGGGGAAGAGCGGCGGCTGCGTGACGAGCGTGCTCGGGGAGGGTACGGAGACGTTCTTCGACTCCTTCCGCCGGCTCGAACCGTCGTACGGGAGCGTACGGATCTCGTCCGTCCTCGGCAGTGTCGGGCAGCCGCTGGTCAACAGCACCGGTGGCCGGAACAGCCCGTTCGAGGGGGCTTACATCACCGGCTGGTACCCGGAATCGGGCGACGCCCGCTGGGACCGGATGCGGGAGGTGATCCGTAAGCACGCCTTCGGCGACAACCGGATCAACCCGGACGACACGGGCGTCCAGACCACGTGGATCGCGTACACCGCGCTGAACGAACTCGTGAAGTCGATCGACGCCCCGAAGATCACCGCCGGGAAACTCGCCTCCGCCCTCAACCACGGCACCCCCGTCGACACCGGCGGCCTCACACCGGTGCTGCGCTGGCGCTTCGAGGACATGCTCGGCTCGTCCGCGTATCCGCGCATCGTGAACACCAGGGTGACGTTTCAGGTGGTGCGTGACGGACAGCTCGTCGCGGACAAGAAGGGGTTCGTGGACGTGACGAAGACCCTGGCGGATGCGAGCGCGATGGGGTGAGGTACCGGGGGCCATGCCCCCGGACCCCCACTCCTCAATCACCGGAAGGGCCTGATACCGAGCCTCGGGTCAGAGCTCGGTCGCCGCCCGCCGGGTCAGCCCGTACTTCGACGCGATCGAGTTCCACAGCCCCGACGCCTCCTTCTTCGCCTTGCTCGCCTCGCCGCTCTTCACGGTGGCCTGCTGGAACTCGGAGGTGGTCCGGGCCTTGCCGTGCTTGCAGACCTTCTTGCCGTCCTTGGCCTGGCCCGCCCACGCTGCGTAGTACTCGTCGGCGGCTGCGGACGCCTGCCAGGCCTTGGTGAGGGAGGCGGTGAGCCGTTCGTGGTCCGGCAGCTTGTCGACGGTCAGCCCCTGGAGCCGGGTCACCAGATCACGGCGCTGCTGGGCGGCGCCCTTCAGATCGGTCATGGCCTGGTCCAGGTCCGTGCAGCTCTTGGTCTTCTCGACGGCCCCGATGACCGCGGCACGGCTGTTGTTGCTGTCCGCCAGGAGCTTGTCGAGCGCCTCGGCCTGCGGCTTCGCCGGGTCGGCCGCGGCCTGCGTGGAGGGCTGGTCGGCGGACGAACTGGCGGCGGCCACCGGCTGCTTGTTGTCCGCGCCCTTGTCGTCGCCACCGCTCATCAACGCGCCCGCGCCGAGGCCGACGACGGCGCAGCCGGCGACGACCACGGCGATGAGCGTGACGTGCGCCCGCTTCTTGGGCCGCCCGGCCCGCCCCTGCGGACCCTCATCCATGGGCTGGTACTGGGGCTGCGGGGCCTGCGGGGGCTGATGGGTGCCCTGGTGCCGCTGCGTGGGGTCGAGTTGGGGCATCTGCTGGGTGGCGCCCGCGGGCCCGTCGTTGCGGAACAGGTTGTCGAACTCGGCGGGAGGCTGCCGGTCGCCGGGGGTCCCGGGCCTGATGCCGTACGGGGCGCCACCGGGGACCGGCGGGATGAACTGGGTCGCTTCGGCGTCGCCGCCGTGCGCAGGCGCCTGGGGCTGCTGGTACGTCTGCGGCTGCGGCGCTCCGTGGCCGAGGAACTGGGTGGCCTCCGCCGGGCTCTCCGGCGGCAGCCCGCCCGGCGCGGGCCCGGCGGGCACCGGCGCGATGTACTGCGTGGCATCCGCGTCCCCGCTCATGCCCATGCCGGGCACAACCTCGGGCGGCAACGGCTGCGCGTACGACTGCTGGGGCTGCTGAGGCTGTACGGGAGGCAGCGGCTGGGCCTGCGGCTGTCCGTACGCCTGCGCCGGCTGCCCCTGACCGTACTGCCCTTGCCCGTACGCCCCATGCCCCTGAACCTGTGGCTGCGACGAGGCGTCCTGGTGCGCCGCCTGCGGCCCCCAGGGCTGCCCCCACGGCTGGCCGCCCGCCGGGGCGCCCTGATCCGCGGGCCCTCCCGGTATCCAGGGCTCGCCGCCACCCGCGGGCAGCACGACACCTTCGTGCGCGGGCCGTACAGCAGGGAGCTGCTGCTCGTCACCCTGTCCGCTCTGCGTCACCGGGACTCCTACGTGTAAACCTACGGAATCGTCGGCTCACGCTATCGGGTGGTTGCCGCCCTTCGCCAAGCGCGTGATGTCACTCACCACCCCTTCACAAGCGCTGTAACACCCAGCGCTCTCAAGACGCAGTTAAGGGGCGCTCGGTCACACTCCGCCGGTCGGGCCCCGGTCACGCCGCTCACGCCGCCTGGAGCTCCAGCCGCGCCCCGAACTCCCGTACCGCCGGCTCGTCCCCGTAGGGCATCAGTCGCTGCTGCAGATTGTCCAGATACTCCGCTCCCCGGCTGGAGCGCACCGACCCCAGCAATTCCATCGCCCGCGTGCCCGTGTGGCAGGCCTGCTCCACCTCGCGCAGCTGGACCTGGGCCGTGGCGAGGAGCACCAGGCCGATGCCGCGGCGGCGGGTCCGGGACTCCGGGTGGCCGTCCAGGGACTCCTTGGCACACCGCGCGGCCGCCTCCGCCTGCCCGAGGTCGCGGTGGCAGTGCGCCAGCTCGTCGGCGAGATAGGCGTGGTCGAAGTGGGCGATCCAGTCGGGGTCGTCCCCGGTGTCCGGTTCGGCATTCCCCATGGCCGTCAGCGCCCGGCCCGTCACCGCCTGGCAGGTGCGGGCGTCGCCGAGCAGGGCGTGTCCGCGCGCCTCCGCCGCGTAGAACATCGCCTCCGCCCTCGGGGTGACACGCCCGCGCGCGCCCTCCTGTGCGGCCCGTGCCAGCTGGGCGATCTCCCGCGGATTGCCGAGCTGCGCGGCGAGGTGGCTCATCGACGCGGCCAGTACGTAACCCCCGTACGCCCGGTCGCCCGCCGCCTGAGCCAGGCGCAGCGCCTGGATGTAGTAGCGCTGGGCGAGCCCCGGCTGGCCCGTGTCGACCGCCATGTACCCGGCGAGTTCGGTGAGCCGCGCGACCGCCGCGAACAGCTGCCGCCCGACCGATTCGCGGTACGCCCCCGAGAGCAGCCCGGAGACCACGCTGTTCAGGTAGTGCACCAGGACCGGCCGCACATGTCCGCTGCCGAACCGGTGGTCGAGGTCGACGAGCGCGGCCGTCATCGCCCGTACCGCCTCCACGTCCGACCTCCCGACGCGGGCCCCGGCGGCGCGGGCCACCTGCGGGTCGGCGCCGGTGATCAGCCAGTCGCGGCTGGGCTCGACCAGCGCCGACGACGCGATCGTCGAACCGGACAGGAAGTCGCGGCGGCCGACATCGCTGCGCCACAGTTCACAGACCTGCTCGATCGCCCCGATCACGGTCGGGGCGAACTGCAGACCGACGCCGGACGCCAGATTCTTGCCGTTGGCCATGCCGATCTCGTCGATCGTGACCGTACGGCCGAGCTTGCGGCCGAGCGCCTCGGCGATGATTCCCGGTGCCCTGCCGCGTGGTTGCTGTCCACGCAGCCAACGGGCCACGGAAGTCTTGTCGTATCGCAGATCGAGCCCGCGCTCCGCGCCGACCATGTTGACGCGACGGGCAAGGCCGGCGTTGGAGCATCCGGCTTCCTGAATGAGCGCCTGGAGCCGTTCGTTCGGCTGGCGGGCGACGAGAGGCCTGGCTGCCATGTTTCCCCCTGAGGCCGCAGTGATCCATGAGCGGATCACTGCCCGGCAAATACACGGACAATGCACACATTCATCGTGTTCATCACGTCCGTCGTGTTCCTTGCCATTCGTGTCGGCATATGACAGAGGCCGACCGTTCCGGAGTTGCCCCTAAACGGCTACCCGCCCGATCGGGCACCGCCTCACGCGCGCCCCCACCCATGCATCCATGCGCCCCGCGTGCCGGATCGATGAGCCGTGACCACGCCCGCCACCCCCGTAACCCCATGTGGTGGCGGCAGTTGTGCTGTTCGTGGAAGAGCCCATCGGAGTCGAAGAGCCCATCGGAGTCATGGAAGCCACGAAGATCCTCCGACAACGGGGCGAGCAACTGCTCGACGCCGCGGTGCGGTACACGGAGGAGCGGCACTGGGCCGTGTGCCCCGGCACCTGGCTGGAGGCGGCCGAGGGAGCCGAGCGGTGCTCGTGCGGTGACGCCGGATGTGCCTCCCCCGGCGCCCACCCCGCCGGACCCGACTGGGCGGGCCAGGCGACCGGCAGTGGTGCCGCGGCCCGCCGGATGTGGTCCAAGTACCCCGGGGCGTCGATCCTGTTGCCCACCGGTCGCACCTTCGACGCGATCGACGTACCGGAGTCCGCCGGCTTCCTCGCCCTGGCCCGGATGGAGCGGATGGACGTGCCGATCGGGCCCGTCACCCGCACCCCCGACCGGCGGATGCTCTTCTTCGTCCTGCCGGGTACGACGACCGACGTGGACGCCCTGGTAAGGAAGTTGGACTGGCGAGCAGCATCGATCGGCCTCGTCGGCCGCGGCGACGGTCACTACGTGACGGGGCCGCCGACCCGGATCGGCGGACGTGGGGCGGTGCAGTGGGCCCGCCGTCCCACATCCGCCAACCGGTGGCTGCCGGACGCCGAGGAGCTCATCAGCCCGCTCGCCTACGCCTGCGCGAGGGAAGCAGCCGACGCACGGGCACGCCTTCCCTGAGGTGCCATTTCGTAGGCTGTCCCCATACACGGGGACACCGAAAGGCTTACATCATGCAGGACCGGACAGAGACCGACAGAGCAGTGCGGGCAGGGGAAACAGGAGAGGCGGGCGGAGCGCCGACGGCGCCGCCCGCCGTTCGCGTACAGGGGCTGTGGAAGCGGTTCGGCGAACAGACCGCGGTCGCCGGGATCGATCTGGAGCTGCCCGCGGGCAAGTTCATCGGCCTGGTGGGGCCCAACGGAGCGGGCAAGACCACCACTCTGTCGATGGTCACCGGACTGCTCCGCCCCGACCAGGGACTGATCGAGGTCGGCGGCCATGACGTGTGGCGCGACCCGGTCGAGGTGAAGTCCAGGATCGGTGTGCTCCCGGAGGGGCTGCGGCTCTTCGAACGCCTCTCGGGGCGCGAACTCCTCGCATACACCGGAAGATTGCGCGGGCTGCCGGGCGCCGAGGTCGACAAACGGGCCACCCAGCTGCTCGATGTACTCGATCTGGCGGGCTCCCAGCACAAGCTGGTCGTCGACTACTCGACCGGCATGCGGAAGAAGATCGGGCTCGCCGCCGCGCTGCTGCACAACCCCGAAGTGCTCTTCCTGGACGAGCCGTTCGAGGGCGTCGACCCGGTGTCGGCGCAGACCATCCGCGAGGT
The DNA here is from genome assembly GCF_036002945.1 of Streptomyces sp. NBC_01224. Taxonomy (NCBI): domain Bacteria; kingdom Bacillati; phylum Actinomycetota; class Actinomycetes; order Kitasatosporales; family Streptomycetaceae; genus Streptomyces; species Streptomyces sp. NBC_01224. The sequence continues at coordinate 4,003,720 of NZ_CP108529.1, forward strand.
TCTGGAGCGGTACACCCGCTCGGGGGCGACCGTCGTCTTCTCCAGCCATGTGATGGAGCTCGTGGAGTCCCTCTGCGACTGGGTGGCCGTCATGGCCGCCGGCACGATCCGGGCCCAGGGCACCCTGGCCCAGGTGCGCGGCGAGGCGTCCTCGCTGCAGAACGCCTTCCTCGAACTCGTCGGCGCAGGCTCCCGGACCACCGGCGAGTCCCTGGACTGGCTGGGCGGCGACCGATGAGCGTGCTCGACGCCCCCGTGGGAGCCGCCCCCGGCCAAAACGGCACGAGCGGCGGCGAGGGGCTCGTCCCCGTCTTCGTACGGCTCAAGCTGACCCTGCTGCGCAACGGGCTGCGGCAGTCGGCCGGCCGACGGGCCGCGTACATCACCTCCGTCGTCCTCGCCCTGCTGATCGCCGCGAGCCAGCTGATGGGACTGATCGCACTGCGCGGGCACGCCCATGTCGGTGCCCTCGTCATCCTGATGACCGGGGTGCTGGCGGTCGGCTGGACGGTGATGCCGCTGTTCTTCCCCAGCGGTGACGAGACCCTCGACCCGAGCCGTCTGGTGATGCTGCCGTTGCGGCCGCGCCCGCTGATCGCTGCGCTGCTGACGGCGTCACTGGTCGGGATCGGTCCGCTGTTCACGCTCTGTCTGGCGGCCGGCTCGGTGATCGCGGTGGCGCAGGGGGTGGCCGGTGCGGTGTTCGCCGTGGTGGCCGCGCCACTCACGTTGCTGGTGTGCGTCGCGCTGACACGGGCCGTGGCCACGGCCAACACCCGGCTGCTGACATCACGCAAGGGCCGCGATCTCGCGGTGCTCAGCGGGCTCGTGATCGCGGTGGGCTTCCAGGTCGTCAACTTCGGTGCACAGCGGCTGGGACAGGCGGGCGGCCTCTCCGCGCTCGAACCGGCCGCGGACGTGGTGCGCTGGCTGCCGCCCGCCTCGGCGATCGGGGCGGTGGACTCGGCGTCGCGGGGCTCGTACGGGCAGGCCGCCGTACAGCTGCTGCTGTCCGTGGCGGCGCTGTTCGCGCTGTTGTGGCTGTGGCAGCGGAGTCTGGTGAAGCTGATGACGGCCCCGGACGGCTCGACCCTCTCCGCCGCCGGGCCGACCCGCGAGAAGGCCGGCAAGGGTGGCTCCCGGCTCTCCGCACTGCTGCCCGCGGGGCGTACCGGCCCGGTGATGGAGCGCAGCCTGCGGTACATCGCACGCGATCCGAAGACCAAGGCCGCCTGGGTCACGGCGCTGGCGATCGGGCTGATCGTGCCGATGCTCAACGCCGTGCAGGGCAGCGGCTCGATCTACTTCGCCTGCTTCGCCGCCGGAATGCTCGGCATCCAGATGTACAACCAGTTCGGGCAGGACACGTCCGCGTTCTGGATGGTGGCGCTGACCATCTCCTCCACCCGGGACGCGTACATCGAACTGCGCGCGCGGGCAATGGCGTTGCTGCTGATCACCCTGCCGTACACGACCCTGGTGACGGTGCTGACGGCGGCGGTCCTCGGCGACTGGGGCGCGCTGCCGGAGGCCATGGGGCTGTCGTTCGCCCTGCTGGGCGCGATGCTGGCGACGGGCGCCGTGGCATCGGCGAACTTCCCGTACTCGATCCCGCAGGACGGGGCGTTCAAGAACGTGGCACCGGGGCAGGCCGGGCTCGCCTGGATCTCGATCTTCGGCGGCATGATCTCGGCGGCGCTGCTCTGCGCACCCGTGATCGCGGTGACGATCTGGCTCCATGTCGCCGACATCGAGCAGTGGCTGTGGCTGCTGCTGCCCGCGGGGGCCGTGTACGGGGCGCTGATCTCCTGGGCGGGGCTACGGCTCGCCGCTCCCCGAACGGCGAACCGGCTCCCGGAGATCCTGGCGGCGGTCAGCAAGGGCTGAGAGCTTCCTCCGCAGGGCCTGTCTCTCTTTGCCGGCCGGTCTCAAGGGGAGACAGGCTCGCGGTCGTCCTGAGGGTCCTCGGCGAACTGCTCCAGGAAGGGTTCGACCGCCGCTCGCCAGCCCTCCGGCTGGTCGTAGTGGACGAGATGGCCGGCGTCGGCCACCTCCGCGTACTGCCCGCGCGGCAGTACGCGGACCATCTCCTGGGCCTCCGCCCGGCCCAGCTCGCCGTCGAGGCCACGGAGCACCAGGGTCGGGCACCGGACCTGTGCCAGCTCCTCCCAGTGCGCGTCGAACACCCACGTCGCGCGGGACTGGAGCATCTGGCGACGGGAGAAGACGGGGCGCCAGCCGTCGGCCCGCTCGGCCATCACCTCGGCGAAGAATTCGCCGCGGGCGGGGTTGGGCCGCTCCACCCAGGGGTCGTCCTCGCCGAACCACTTCCGTACGTCGGAGAGCGTCGCGAACGGCACCGGCCAGGACTTGAACCAGTCCTCCCACTCCCGCTGCGAGGCCGCCCCGAGCGCCGAGGCCCGCATGTCGCAGACGACCAGGGCCCGGACGAGATCGGGGCGCTTCGCGGCGAGCTGCCAGGCGGTGAGCGCTCCCATCGCATGCCCGACGAGAGTGACGGGGGCGAGGCCGAGCTGTTCGATCGCCGCCTCGGCGTCGGCGACGTACGCATCACGGGTGTACGGGCCTTCGGCCGGCTTCTCGCTGCGGCCGTGCCCTCGCTGGTCGAGGCCGACGGCGCGGTGCCGCTCGGCGAGCCAGCGGGTGGTCGAGGCCCAGTGGGAGGCCCGGCCCATCAAACCGTGGAGCAATAAGACCCCGGGGGCGCGTTCGCCCTCCGTGCGCCCTTTGGGCGGGTCGGCGAACTCCCAGGCCGCGAGGCGTACGCCGTCGGTCCCGGTCACATCGATGCGCCGCACCATATGTTCTGGCACCCCCTTCTGATCCTCGATCACCGCTTGATCACCGCTCGATCACCGTGTGGTCGCGTCACGCCAGACTATCGAACCTCTATTCGAAAACCGGGTTCCGGCATCCAACACCCCTCGTTCGAGTGACCGGCTCCAAGGATTGACGGCGGCCGCGCAGGGGAGACCTTCTCCGGGAGGCGGGCCACTCGGGGATGAGGGCCCGTGGGGATCGACCTTGAGAGTTCGGGGCTCCGGGTCGAAACAGGGGAGGGCAGGCCCCGGCGCCGCAAGGCGCCGGGGCCCTCTGCCGTTCGGGGAGCGGTCGTTCGAGGGGCAGCCGGCGCCAAAACGCCTTCGCGAGCCGCGGCACGGGCTTCATGGGAGGCCGGGCGCGACCCGCAGGCGGCCGGGCGCAGATCGCGGGCGGCCGGGCGCGACCCGCGGGCGGCCGGGACTGCGGCTGCGACCTTCCGGTGTTCGTGCCAGACATGCCGGACATGCCGGTACGACGGGCGCATGCGCCTGCTCCCTCCCCGACCGCGCGACCAGGTGGCGGACACTCTCAGGTATGCCTCAGCCACAGCCTGGCACGCGATCCGTCCGGGCGCTGCAATTCCGGGCGGAAAAACGGAATGCCGACGTTACGACCTCGCCCACGATTGGCAGTGGGAGAAGGAGCGGTGTCCGGGGCCTTCGAATCCAAGGCGGAGGAGGGAGTCGACGCGGAGCGTCGGCGACTGACGACAACGCCGGAGGCGGAGGCCCCGGACACCGCGACGCCGCTGACAATCGCGGGCGAGGTCGCAACGCTTCAGCGCCCTGTCGGCACCCGGTCGGCGGCACCGTCAGCGGTGCCCGTCGCGGCGCCCGTCAGCGCTTGGCCACGAACACATGCGAGGCGATCTCGGCGTCCAGCTCCGCCGCCTCGCCACTGCTGCCGACCAGCACCCCGCCGGGCGACTGGGTCACGCTGACCACGGAGCCGGGCTGCACACCCGCCCGCCGCAGCGTGTACATCAGCTGGGCGTCCGTCTGGATCGGCTCACCGATCCGGCGCACGACCACCGTCTTGCCCTCGGCACCCGGGTCGAGCTCCGACAGGCTCACCATGCCCTCGTCGAGGAACGGGTCGGCCTCGGCCTTCTCGCCCAGCTCCTCCAGGCCCGGGATCGGATTCCCGTACGGGGACTCCGTCGGGTGGCGCAGCAGCTCCAGCACCCGCCGCTCCACGGCCTCGCTCATCACATGCTCCCAGCGGCATGCCTCGGCGTGGACCTGCTCCCACTCCAGGCCGATCACGTCGACGAGCAGGCACTCGGCGAGCCGGTGCTTGCGCATGACGCGGGTCGCGAGGCGGCGCCCCTCGTCGGTCAGCTCCAGGTGGCGGTCGCCCGCGACCTGCACCAGGCCGTCGCGCTCCATGCGCGCCACCGTCTGGCTGACCGTCGGACCGCTCTGGTCCAGCCGTTCCGCAATCCGGGCGCGCATGGGGACCACGCCTTCCTCTTCGAGTTCGAGGATGGTGCGGAGATACATCTCCGTGGTGTCGATCAGTCCGGACATTCGTGCCCCTCGATGCTGTGACAGGAAAACGTCGTAAGCGCTGTGCGCTGGCCCTGACCCAATTCTGACGCATACCGCCGACAACCGTGCCGTGCCGACCGAACGCTGTGCGGCGGAGCGGCGCGGGCGGTATTGACAGGCCACTGGTCCAGACCGCAACGTGATCCGCGACGCGGACACCCCACGGACAATTCTCCCCGCCGGAAAGGCCTCCTCGATGAGCGACAGCAAGCTGGCCGGTCAGTTCTTCGATGCAGCGATCGGCCTGCTGGAGCGCGTACGCGACGAGGAGTCCGGCAACATCGCGGCCGCCGGTGCCGCGATCGCCGACACCGTCGCCGCGGGCGGCAGGCTCTTCGCCTTCGGTGCCGGGCACTCCTCGCTCGCCGCGCAGGACGTCGTCTACCGGGCGGGCGGACTCGCCCTGATGAACCTGCTGGCCGTGCCCGGGAGCGTCGGCGTCGACGTCATGCCGGCGCCCCTCGGCTCGGCACTGGAGCGGGTCAACGGGCTGGCGGGCGCGGTGCTCGACTCCAGCCCCGCCAAGGCGGGCGACGTCCTCGTGATCATCTCGCTCTCCGGGCGCAACGCGCTTCCGGTGGAGATGGCGATGAATGCGCGGGCGCTCGGCCTGAAGGTCATCGGCGTCACTTCGGTGGCGTACGCAGACGGCACCCGGTCCCGGCACAGCTCGGGCGGCTTCCTGCGGGACCACTGCGACATCGTGCTCGACAGCAAGATCTCCATCGGCGACGCGGAGCTGACCGCCGAAGGGGTCGCGGCGCCGTTCGCACCCGCGTCGACGGTCGTCACCAGTGCGGTGATGCAGGCGATGATGGCCGCCGCGGTGGAGCAGCTCGTGGCGCGGGGGGTCGAGCCGCCGATGCTGCGGTCGGGGAACGTCGACGGCGGTCACGAGTGGAACGGGCGCGTCATGACGGAGTACCGGGACCGGATCTTCTACCGCCACTGATCGCGCCGGGCCGCCGGCCGCCCCGCTACGGGCACGTCGGCAGCACGACCCGGACCGTCAGTCCGCCGCCCGGGTTCGCCGTCGCGCTCGCCTCGCCGCCGTGCGCCCTCGCGATCGACGCCACGATGGAGAGCCCCAGACCGGCCCCCTCACCGGGAGCATGGCGGCGGGCCTGCGCCCGGCGGAACGGCTCGAACAGCAGCGGCACGGTCGCCGGGTCCACCACCGGCCCGGTGTTGGCGACCTCCAGACCGCCCGGCCCCACCCGGACCCGTACCGTCCCGCCGGGGTGGTTGTGGCGCAGCGCGTTGGCGACCAGGTTGTGCACGAGATGGCCCAGCAGGACCGGGTCGCCCTCGGCCGGCAGTGGCCGGGCCTCCGCCTCGACGGTGATGGAACGGTTCTTCGCCTCCGGCTCCAGCGCCTCGGTCACCGTGGCCGCGATCGCGTCCAGTTCGACCCGTTCGCGCCGCCGCAGGCCCTCGTCACAGACCGCGAGGAGCAGCAGTCCCTCGATCAGCTGCTCGCTGTCGGCGGCGGTGTCGATGAGTTTGTCCCGGATCCAGGCGACCTTCTCGGGCGGCGGGTCGTCGGCGAGGCCGATCTCGGCTGCGGCCCGCTGCACGGCGAGCGGGGTGCGCAGCTCATGGGCGGCGTTGGCGGCGAACCGCTGGCGGGCGGCGACCAACTCCTCGATCCGGTCGAGCATCCCGTCGAAGGTGTCGGCCAGTTCCTTGAGCTCGCCGGGCGGGGCCTTCAGCGCGAGGCGTTCGTGCAGGTTGCTGCCGGAGAGCCGGCGGGCGCGGGCGGTGATGACGCCGACCGGCCGCAGCACCCGGCCCGCCATCCACCAGGCGAGCGCGACGGAGAGCACCGAGTAGACGGCGAGGGAGACCCCGGAGACCGTCAGCAGCTGGTTGAGCGCGGCGTCCCCGGCCGCGGTGGTGACCCTCTTCGCCACCGCGTACTGCCCGGGTTCCATGACCACGGTATGCGCCCAGTCCGACGACGGCTGGGGCATGGAGGCCACGCCCGACCGGACGGCGGGGGTGGCCCCGTCGGGGACCGCCGGGGCCACCGCAGTGAGCACAGTGGCGTAGAGGCGCTCGCTGACCAGCAGGTAGACCAGCCCCATCAGCAGGGCGCCGGCCAGCACCAGCAGTCCGCCGTACAGCGCGGTGAGTCGGGCGCGCTCGCTCCTCACCGGCTCTCCCCCGGCCGGTCCGCGGAGCCGTCGTCCGGCCGGTCCGCCGGCCCGTTCACCCGTCCGGTCGCGGGGCCGTGGTGCCCCGGCCCGTCCGCGAGGCCGTCCCCGATGCGGTAGCCGGCCCCCGGGACCGTCTCGATCACCGGGGGCGCGCCCAGTTTGGCGCGGAGCTTGGACAGCGTGACCCGGACCGCGTTGGTGCGGTAGCTGGTGTCCTCCTCCCACACCTCCTCGATCAGGTCGTCGCCGCTGACGACCGCGCCCTCAGCCCGCAGCAGGGTCTCCAGCACGGCGAACTCCTTGCGGGAGAGCGAGAGGTAGCGGCCGTCGCGGCAGACCTGGCGGCGGGCGGTGTCGAGCGTCAGCCCGGCCCGCTCCAGGACCGGCGGGAGAGCGGGGCGGGCACGGCGGCCGAGCGCCAGGACCCGGGCGAGGAGTTCGTCGTACGCGAACGGCTTGGTCAGGTAGTCGTCGGCGCCGAGCCCGAGGCCGGCCACCCGGTCCCGTACCGTCCCGGACGCGGTGAGCATCAGGATCCGGGTCAGCAGGCGCATGCCGACGACCCGCCGGCACACCTCGTCGCCGTGCAGCCCCGGCAGATCGCGGTCGAGGATCATCACGTCGTACGCGCCGAACCGAAGCCGGTCCAGCGCCGCCCGGCCGTCGGGGGCGATGTCCACCGCGACGGCGTCGCGGCGCAACCCCTCGGCGATCATCCCTGCCAGGAATTCCTCGTCCTCCACCACCAGCACACGCATGAGTCCTGTGTAACCCAAAGCGATGTTTCGTCGGTGTAAGCATCCGGGCTGAGAGAAACGAAACCGCGACGTCGCGCACGCTCAAGCCGTTCGTACCCGGCCTGTCAGCAACGGACGAGGAGTCCTCATGAACCCGACCATTTCCCGCCGGACCACCTCCCGCACACAGAGCCGCAGCGTCGTCGCCGCCTGCCTGATGGCCGCCGCCGTCGTCCTGTCGGCCACCGCCTGCTCGGGCGACGGCGGCGGAAGCGGAAGCGGAACCAAGAGCGGCGGCTCTGCTTCGGGCACCAAGAAGACGGCCGAGGACCAGGCCCTGGAGCACCGCAAGTGCCTGCGGGAGCAGGGCCTGGACGTCGCGGAGCCGAAGCCGGGCGAGGACGGCCACGGAATGACCATCAACGGCGGCGGCAAGAGCAAGCAGGAGATGGAGAAGGCGCTCAAGGCCTGCCAGGACAAGTCGGTCGGCGGGGCCAAGGAGATCACCCAGGCCCAGAAGGACAAGATGCTCGCCTTCGCCCGGTGCATGCGCAAGAACGGCATCGACATGCCCGACCCGAAGTTCGAGGGCGGGATCGCGCAGGCGCCCGCCGTACAGCAGAAGGACATACAGAAGGACATGAAGAAGTTCGAGAAGGCCAACGCGGCGTGCGAAAGCGCCGGGCGGTGAGGCGCGGACGGGTCATGGTGGCCGCCGCGGCGGTGCTCGCCGTGGCGGCCGGGTCACTGGCTCTCACCCAGTTCGGCTCCGCCGGGGAGACGGGCGGCCCGAAGAACACCGGGCTGCCCCCGGCCACCGCCGCGGTCGAGCGCCGCGACCTGCGCGACAGCGCCCAGGCGGACGGCACGCTCGGCTACGACAAGCAGCGCAAGGTCAACGCGGGCGCGGCGGGCACCATGACCTGGACCCCGCGCACCGGCTCGACCGTCAAGCGGAACGAGCGGCTGTACGAGGTCGACGGCCGGGCGGTGTGGCTGATGTACGGCTCGGGGCCGATGTACCGGACGCTGAAGCCGGGCGACCGGGGCCGGGACGTGGAGCAGCTGGAGCGCAACCTCGCGGAGCTCGGCTACACCGGCTTCACCCCGGACGACGAGTACACCGAGCTGACCGCGGCCGCCGTCAAGCGCTGGCAGAAGTCCCACGACAGCAAGCGGACCGGAACGGTGGGACCGCAGGACATCGCCTTCTCCCCGGGGGAGGTCCGGATCAAGAGCGTCGAGGCGGCCGTCGGCGAACTGGCCCAGCCCGGCGCTCCGGTCCTCACCACGACCGGCTCCGAGCGCATCGTGACGTTCGAGCTCGACGTCGCCGAGACCCAGCTCGCCAAGGCGGGCACCAAGGTCACCGTCGATCTGCCGGACGGCAGCAGCGTGGCCGGGTCGGTCTCCTCGGTCGGCCGGACGGCGAAGCCCGGCAAGGACCCGCAGGACAACAGCCCCAAGGTCTCCCTGACCGTCTCCTTCGACAAGCCGGACAAGGTCGGCGGCTTCGACCAGGCGCCGGTCACGGTGAACCTGACCGGCGAGCTGCACAAGGACGTCCTCAGCGTCCCGGTGAACGCGCTGCTCGCACTGCCCGGCGGCGGCTTCGGCCTCCAGGTCGTCCAGGACGGCACGGTCCGCGATGTGAAGGTCGAGCTCGGCATGTTCGCCGAGGGCCGGGTCGAGGTGTCCGGCGGCGGGCTGCGCGAGGGCATGAAGGTCGGGGTGCCGAAGATATGAACACGGTCGTCGGCCTCAGCGGCGTCACCAAGGAGTACCCGGGCCCGGTCGCCGCCCTGCGCGGGGTGGACCTCACCGTCGAGGAGGGCGAACTCCTCGGCATCGTCGGCCCGTCCGGCTCCGGCAAGTCCACGCTGCTGCACATCATCGGCACCCTGGACCGCCCCACCGCCGGGTCCGTCCACATCGCGGGGCACGACGTGGCGGCGCTCTCCGACCGCAGGCTCTCCGCGCTGCGTGCCCAGCACGTCGGCTTCGTCTTCCAGGCGTTCCACCTGGTGCCGGGCGTCAGCGCCCGCGACAACGTCGCGGAGGGCCTGCTGTACTCGGGCCTGTCCCGTGCCGTACGCCGCCGCAGGGCAGCCGACGCGCTGGAGCGGGTCGGGCTCGCCGACCGCCTCGACCACAAGCCGCACCAGCTCTCCGGCGGACAGAAACAGCGGGTCGCCATCGCGCGGGCCGTCGTGGGGGAACCCGCGCTGCTGCTGGCCGACGAACCGACCGGGGCGCTCGACTCGGCGTCCGGGGAAGCGGTGATGAAGCTGCTGCGCGACCTCAACCGGGAGGGCGCCACCATCGCGGTCATCACGCACGACACCGAGATCGCCCGGGACCTGCCGCGCGAGGTGCGCATCCGGGACGGCCAGGTGGTCGCGGACGTACGCAACCCGTCCGCGGACGTACGCGATCAGTCCCCGGGCATGGGCGATCCGTCCACGGATGTGCGCGACACCTCCGGAAACGGCCGCTCCCCCGCCGCGACGGGAGCGGACCAGTGAGGGCGCGGCGCGCGGCCCGCGACGCCGACGGCCGGGGCGGGGAGCGGCTGAAAGCGGCCCGGCTCGGCCCCCGGGACGTGCTGCATGTCGGCTCGGCGGGGCTGCGCAGCCGGCCGATGCGGGTCGTGCTCTCCGCCCTGGGCATCGCCATCGGCATCGCGACGATGATCTCGGTGGTAGGCATCTCCGCCTCCAGCCAGGCCCAGCTGCTCCGGGAACTCGACAAGCTGGGCACCAACCTGCTCGTGGCCTCCCCCGGCGATTCGATGTTCGCCGGGCAGGACGTCAAGCTGCCCGAGGACGCGGTCGGGATGGTGGGCCGCATCAAGGGCGTCCAGGAGGTGGGCGCGACCGCCGACCTCGACACGACCGCACGCCGCAACGAGAAGATCGACAAGGACGACACGGGCGGAATCGTCGTCAAGGCGACCACCGGCGACCTGCTGCGGGTACTGCGCGGCGAGGTCCACAGCGGCAGCTGGCTCAACAACGCGACCGGACGCTACCCCTCCGTCGTGCTCGGCCATGTCTCCGCGGAGCGTCTCGGCATCACCGCTCCGGGCCAGCAGGTATGGATCGGCAACCGGTACTTCACCGTGGTCGGCATCCTCGCCCCACTGCCGCTCGCCCCGGAGATCGAACGCTCCGCACTGGTCGGCTGGGAGGGGGCGAAGCGCCTGCTGGGCTTCAAGGGCCACCCGACGTCGGTGTACGAGCGCTCGGCCGACGCGGCGGTGCAGGACGTGCGCAAGGTCATGGCGGCGACGGTCGACCCGCAGAACCCGCAGAACGTGAAGGTCACCGACCCGTCGTCGGCGCTCCAGGCCAAGGCGGCGACAGAAGGGGCGTTCAGCAGCATGCTGCTGGGCCTGGGCGGCATCGCGCTGCTCGTCGGCGGCGTCGGGGTCGCCAACACCATGATCATCTCGGTGCTGGAGCGGCGGTACGAGATCGGGCTGCGCCGCTCGCTCGGCGCGACCCGGGGCCAGATCCGCATCCAGTTCGTCACGGAGTCGCTGATGCTCTCCGGCCTCGGCGGCCTGGCGGGCGTGGCGCTCGGCGCGGCGGCGACCGGGGTGTACGCATACTCCGGCGGGCTGCCCTGGGTGGTGCCGCCGTGGGCGGTCGGCGGCGGCTTCGGCGCGACGCTGGTGATCGGCACGATCGCGGGCCTCTACCCGGCGGTGCGGGCGTCCCGCCTCTCACCGACGCTGGCGCTGCACGCAGCGTGAGGACGGGCCCCGGCCGGGGCAGGTGCCGGGCTCCGCGACGGGGCCCGGCACACCGCCGGCCGGACCGCGTCGCCTACGGCCGCTCCGTCGCCTGCGCCAGGTCGACCGCCCCCGCGACCCGGGCCGCCACCGTCTCCGCGTACGCCGCGTCGGGGCGTTCGAAGGCCGTGCGATGGGCGGAGCGCAGAAACGTCACCACGCCCAGCGTCCGCCCCCTGCTCCGCAGCACCGCGCACAGCGCGTGCACCGAATCCTCCGGCCACCGCCGTTCGGCCGCCCACACCTCGGCCCCGGGCCCCGCGCCCGCGCTGGTCCGTACCGAACCCGTACGGTCCACCGCCTGAAGAGCCGGGTGCCCCGGCGTGTACCGCAGCGGAATACCGCCGCCGGCCACCGGCAGGCACGGACCCGGCTCATCGGACGGGGTCGCCGCCACCCGCACCAGCCGCGCCCCCGCCACCAGGTCGACCAGCGCGTGGTCGGCGAAGCCCGCGAGCGCATAGTCCAGACAGGACGTCGCCGCCTCCATCGGGTCCTCGCACTCGGACGCCGACCGCGAAGCCCGGTGCAGCTGATTCGAGCGGAACCGCACCCGGTCCGCCTCCTGCGCCGCCAGCTTCTCTGCGGTCACGTCCTGGAACAGCCAGCCGACCCCCAACGGAACCGGTTCCTCCGCGAGCGGCGACGCCAGCCGCAGAAAACCACTGCGCCAGCAGCGCCGCCGATCCCCCTCCGCCGTCCGCAACGTCACCCACAGCTCGGCGGGCGCCGGTGGCGCGCCCTCGGCGAGTACGTGCTGCAGCGCGCCCTCCAGGTCCTCGACGCCCTGCACGATCAACTCCCCCAGCGGGCGCCCCAGCAGCGTCGTACGACCGCCGCCCAGCGCCCGTGCCGCGTGCGCGTTGACGACCGTCGGACGCAGATCGGCATCCACGAGCACCACACCCCACGACGCGTCCTCGAACAGCGCCTCGCTCAGCGCGATCGACCGCTCCAGATCGATCTGCGCATGCACCTCCCCGAACGCGCAGTACACCCCGGCCGGCTTCCCGTCCGCACCCCGGACCCCCGCCGACTGCGTCCGCACGAGCACCCGCCCACCGTCCTTGCGCAACAACGCGAACTCGTGCACCCGGCGACCGGCACCGTCCATGGCCGCCATCAGCAGCCCCTGCACCTCCCCCGCGTCCGCCCGCCGCACCGCCCACCCGGCAAATCCGGGCCGACCCACGGCCTCCTCGGCGGACCAGCCCAGAATCCGCTCGGCCTCACGGTTCCAGTGGGTGATGGTGCCGTCCGCGTCGAACGCGCAGAGCGCCGCATCCATCCCGTCGAGCAGCGCCGCGAGCAGCTCGGCCCCGGGCCCTGCCCTCGGACCCTCTTCGGGCCCGAGCGCGCCGGTCGTCCCACTGCTTGTGGACGCACTCATCCCGTACCCCCCGCAGGACGTATCCGGCATTACCGCACGTCAGACCATTGAACTCGAACGTGACCCAGCGCACACCGACTTCTCTGAAATAGGCCGGTCCATTTAATTCGGTTGTGTGGCCCCGGAAGGGTTCCTAGGCTGCTGCCAGCGAATGAAAGGAGGTGATCCGAGAAGTGCAGTCTTATCGGATTCGTGAGGTGGCTGCGGGCTGACAGCCCGTCGTCGCACACAGTGCACCTCGGCAGGCTGTCTGCCGAAACCCAAGCAGTCACCGACCCGCAGGCTCGCCGGTAAGTCCGGCCGGCTCCTCCGCAAGGAGGGACCAGAGCCTGCGGGTTTCTGCATGTCCGGAGTGGTTTTCTACGGGCACAGGCGCTCGACGCGCCACTTCTCGCCCTCGCGTACGTACCTCAGCCGGTCGTGCAGCCGGTTCTCGTGGCCCTGCCAGAACTCGATCGTGTCGGGGACCACCCGGAAGCCGCCCCACTGAGGGGGAGCGGGGACATGTTCGCCCTCCGGGTAGCGGGCAGCCAGTTCCTCGTAGCGTTCGATCAGCTCGTCGCGGGAGCCGATCACCTTCGACTGGGCGCTCGCCCAGGCTCCCAGCTGGGAGCCGTGGGGGCGGGTGCGGAAGTAGGCGACCGTCTCTTCGCGGCCTACGCGGGCCGCCGTGCCGGTGACGACGACCTGGCGGGCCATCGGGTGCCAGGGGAAGAGCAGCGAGACGTACGGGTTGGCGGTCAGTTCGCGGCCCTTGCGGGATTCGTAGTTGGTGAAGAAGACGAAGCCGCGTTCGTCGTACTTCTTCAGCAGCACCGTGCGTGAGGACGGCCGGCCCTCGGGGGTGGCGGTGGAGACCACCATGGCGTTGGGCTCGTGGAGCACCCCGCCCACGGCTACCTGCCGGAACCAGTGGGCGAACTGCTGCATCGGGTCGGCGGCCAGCGTGTCCTCGGTGAAGGCCTTGGAGCGGTACTGCTCGCGCATCGCGGCCGGATCGGTGGTGGAATCGGAGGGGGAGTCTGCGGTGGGCACGGGGTCATCCTGCCGCAGCGGCCAAGTCTGCCCGGCAAGGAGGGGCGTCAATCCGACACCGGTGAATCGGGACGCTGTGCCGGATGTCACGCTTCCCCGCGTCGTGGGAACCCGCCAATATCTTGGGGCAGGCCACTGTGGCCTCCGTACAGCCACCGACCTGAGGGAGCCGCCATGTCCGACTTCGTACCGGGACTAGAGGGAGTCATCGCGTTCGAGACGGAGATCGCCGAACCGGACAAGCAAGGCGGTTCGCTCCGTTACCGCGGTGTCGACATCGAGGATCTCGTCGGCCATGTGTCGTTCGGAAATGTCTGGGGTCTGCTGGTCGACGGGGCGTTCAACCCGGGGCTGCCGCCGGCCGAGCCGTTCCCGATCCCGGTGCACTCCGGGGACATCCGGGTCGATGTGCAGTCCGCGCTGGCGATGCTCGCTCCCGTGTGGGGCCTGAAGCCGCTGCTCGACATCGACGAGGAGACGGCGCGCAACGATCTGGCGCGGGCCGCGGTGATGGCGTTGTCGTACGTCGCCCAGTCGGCGCGCGGGCAGGGCCTGCCGATGGTTCCGCAGAGCGAGATCGACAAGGCGCAGTCCGTGGTCGAGCGGTTCATGATCCGCTGGCGCGGTGAGCCGGACCCCAAGCACGTCAAGGCCGTCGACGCGTACTGGACGTCGGCCGCCGAGCACGGCATGAACGCCTCCACGTTCACCGCCCGGGTCATCGCGTCGACCGGCGCCGACGTGGCGGCGGCGCTTTCGGGCGCGGTGGGTGCGATGTCGGGGCCGCTGCACGGTGGTGCGCCGTCCCGGGTCCTCGGCATGATCGAGGAGATCGAGCGGACCGGGGATGCCACCGCGTATGTGAAGAAGGCCTTGGACAAGGGTGAGCGGCTGATGGGCTTCGGGCACCGGGTCTACCGGGCGGAGGACCCGCGGGCGCGTGTCCTGCGGCGTACGGCCGAGGAGTTGGGTGCGCCGCGCTTCGAGGTGGCGCAGGCGCTGGAGAAGGCCGCGTTGGAGGAGTTGCACGCGCGTCGCCCGGACCGGGTGCTGGCGACGAACGTGGAGTTCTGGGCGGCGATCATGCTGGACTTCGCGGAGGTTCCGGCGCACATGTTCACGTCGATGTTCACGTGTGCGCGTACGGCGGGCTGGTCGGCGCACATTCTGGAGCAGAAGCGGACGGGGCGGCTGGTGCGACCGTCGGCGAAGTATGTCGGGCCGGGGCCGCGTGATCCCCGGGAGATCGAGGGATACGAGCAGATCACGGATCTGGGGAACTGAGGTCCCGGTACCCCGCAAGCCCGGCGTGATCGGAAGGTACGGCCCCGGACAGGTCCGCAGAGTCTCACCCGGTCTGCGTGTCCATACGTCTAGAGCTTGCCGCGGAGGGTGACGGTGCGGTGTCCGCCGAGGCGGCGCCGCACCTCCTGTTCGAAGCCGTAGGTCAGCTCCGCCCAGTTCCAGAAGGTGAGGCCGAGCTGCCCGCAGGCGTAGTAGTCGTCCTCCCAGCTCCAGCGGTCGATGCCGGAGGGCCTGCGGCAGGAGGGGCACTCCACGACGCCTTCGCCGCCGTTCGCCCAGTCGCCGAGCCGGCCCGCGAACGGGGCCCAGGCGCTGTCGACGGGGCACCAGGTGTCGTCGACGAGGCGGATCTCGGTGGCGCAGAGCGGGCAGGTGGCGGCTCCCGCGTCGCCCTGGCCGCTGTCGAAGACGGTGCGTCCGGTCGCAACGTGGAGGCCGTTGCTCCACAGCTCGACCGGTTCCGGGTCGTCGACGGCCTTGGCGTAGTTCGGACCGGGTGCGTTGCCGTAGCCGTCGTTGTCGAGGACGCAGTCGGTGCGCTCGGCGCCGACGAATCCGTCGGCGATCAGCCAGTCGAGGAGCCCGGTGCCGAGTCGTGCGGCGTCCTGCTCGGTGGCGTCGAGGTCGACGATCGTCTGGAAGTGGTCGCCCACAGGTCCCCCGGGGTCAGTTGAGTGCGTCGTCCAGCAGCGCCGCCCACTGTGCCACGACCCTCTGACGCCGGGCGGTGTCGTCGGTGAGTACGTTGGCCAGGCCCAGGCCGCGGGCCATGTCGAGGAGGCCCTGGACGGTTTCGCGTACGCCGGGCCTGGTTTCGTCGGCGGTGAGGAGTTCGACGGCGATGCGGTGGGTCTCGCGGCCGACGCGGGCTTCGAGTTCGGTGACGCGGGGGCGGAGTTGTTCCTCGTTGGACGCGGCGACCCAGAGCTGGAGTGCGGCGCAAAAGAGCGGGCCCGTGTAGAGGTCGACGAGGGCGGCGACGACGGCCGTGCGGCCCTGGACGGGCAGGGCGCGCAGGGCGGCGGAGCGTTCCTCGGCGACGTATTCGACGGCTGCGGTGAACAGGTCCTCGCGGGTCGGGAAGTGGTGCTGGGCGGCGCCGCGCGAGACGCCTGCGCGTTCGGCGACGACGGAGACGGTGGAGCCTGCCCAGCCGTGTTCGGCGAGGCAGGCGACCGCGGCTTCGAGGAGTCGCCGGCGGGTGGCACGGCTGCGGTCCTGCTTGGGGGTCCTGTCGGTGGAGGGCGTCACAACACCCATGCGGGGTCCCGTCGTTCGAGGAAGGCCGTCATCCCTTCCCGTGCCTCGGCGGAGGCGAAGAGTGCTGCCGAGCGGGCGATGAGGTCTTCGGCGTACTGGTCGAAACTCTTCCGCACAGTAGCTGTGACCAGCTCCTTCGATGCTGCCAGCCCCTGTGGTGAGGCCTTTCGCAGTCCGTCCAGTACGGGTACGAGTGCCTTGTCGATGTCCTCGGCGGACCCGACGGCGAGCGTGATCAGGGAGATGCGGGCCGCTTCGGTCGCGTCGAAGCGTTCGCCGGTGAGGTAGTAGCGGGCGGCGGCTCGTGGGTCGGTGCGGGGCAGCAGTGGCAGGGAGATGACGGCGGGGGCGAGGCCGAGCCGGGATTCGGTGAGGGCGAACGAGGCACCGGGGCCGGCCGCGGAGATGTCGCAGGCGCTGAGCAGTCCGAGGCCGCCCGCCCGGACGTGTCCCGTGACCCGGGCGACGACGGGCTTGGGCAGTGCGACGATCTGCCGCATCAGGGCGACGAAGGCTGCCGGATCGGGCGGTCCGGTGAGGTCGGCGCCCGCGCAGAACGTGTTGCCGGTGTGGGTGAGGACGACGGCTCGTACGGTGTCGTCGGCCGCGCACGCGTCCAGGGCGGTGGAGAGCTCGCCCACCAACTGCGCGGAGAGTGCGTTGCGGTTGGCCGGTGAGTCGAGGGTGAGGGTGGTGATGCCGCGGTCGTGGGTGGGGGCGGCGAGCGGCGTCATGTGTCGGTCTCCTTCTCGCGGGACTTCTCGAACGCGGCGGGAGCCGCGGTGGGCAGCTGCGGCGTGGAGAGACAGAATGTCCCGCGTCAGTACGACTTGGGGAGACCCAGGGACTGGTGGGACACGTAGTTCAGGATCATTTCCCGGCTGACGGGTGCGATCCGGGCGACGCGGGCCGCCGTGATCAGGGACGCGAGGCCGTATTCGCGGGTGAGGCCGTTGCCGCCGAGGGTGTGCACTGCCTGGTCGACGGCTTTGACGCAGGCTTCGCCGGCCGCGTACTTCGCCATGTTGGCGGCCTCGCCGGCACCGATGTCGTCGCCGTCGTCGTACAGCCGGGCGGCTTTCTGCATCATCAGCCGGGCCAGTTCCAGTTCGATGTGGGCCTGGGCGAGGGGGTGGGCGATGGCCTGGTGGGAGCCGATGGGCTCCTTCCACACCTGGCGGGTCTTCGCGTACTCGACGGCGCGGGCGAGTGCGTAGCGGCCCATGCCGATGCCGAATGCGGCGGTCATGATGCGTTCGGGGTTGAGCCCGGCGAAGAGCTGGAGCAGTCCGGCGTCCTCTCCCCCACTCTCGGCTTCGCTCGAGCGGGAGGTACCCCCTCCCACGAGGGCGTCGGCGGGCAGCCGTACGTCGTCGAGGACCAGCTCGAACTGCTTCTCCGGGGCCTGGAGTTCCATGTCGATCTGCGAGCGCCGGAAGCCGGGTGCGTCGCGCGGGACGATGAAGAGGCAAGGCTTGAGCCTGCCGGACCTGTCGTCCTCGGTGCGGCCGACGACGAGGGTGGCGTCGGCGATGTCGACGCCGGAGACGAAGACCTTGCGCCCGGTGAGCAGCCAGTCCTCGCCGTCCTTGCGGGCGGTGGTGGTGATGCGGTGGGAGTTGGAGCCCGCGTCGGGTTCGGTGATGCCGAAGGCCATGGTGAGGCTGCCGTCGGCGAGGCCGGGGAGCCACTGCCGCTTCTGGGTTTCGGTGCCGAAGCGGGCGATGACGGTGCCGCAGATGGCCGGGGAAACAACCATCATGAGGAGCGGACTGCCGGCTGCGCCCAACTCCTCCAGCACGATGGAGAGTTCGGCCATCCCGCTGCCTCCGCCGCCGTACTCCTCGGGAAGGTTCACGCCGAGGTAGCCGAGCTTGGCGGCTTCGTTCCACAGCTCGCGCGGGTGGGCTCCGTCGCGTACGACGGAGGTCATGTAGTCCCGCCCGTAGCGCTTTCCGAGGGCGGCGACGGCTGCGCGCAGGGCCTGGTGCTCTTCGGTTTCGAGGACAGTGCTCATGAGTTCTCCTCAGGGTCTGCGGGTTCGGTGACGACGGCGAGCAGGGCGCCGACCTCCACCTGGAGGCCTGGGGCGGCGTGCAGTGCGGTGAGGGCGCCGGAGGCGGGGGCGAGGATGCGGTGTTCCATCTTCATCGCCTCCAGCCAGATCAGTGGCTGCCCGGCTTCGACCGTCGCCCCGGCCCCGAGCCCGTCCGCGATGCGGACGACGGTGCCGGGCATGGGGGCGAGCAGGGAGCCGGGTGCGGTCCGGTCGGTGGGGTCGGTGAAGCGGGGCAGGGCGGTGAAGGTGTACGAGCCGGTGGCGGTGTCCACGTACACCTTGTCCTCGTGGACGGTGATGGCGAAGTGACGGGTGACGGAGCCGACTTCGAGGGTGACGTGGTCGGGGCGGGCGGCGATGACCCGTTCTCCGGTCTCGGGGACGGGTCCGGTGCGTGTGGTGCGGTAGGCGGCCTGGTGTTCGGTGCCGTCGGGTTCGGTGCGGTAGCGCTTGACCCGGGGTTGCGAGGAGATGTTGCGCCAGGCGCCGAAGCGGGCGGGGCCGGGGCCGTGGTGCCGGGTGGCGGCGTCGGCGAGGGCGGCGGCCAGGGCGGCGGTGCGGTGGTCCGCTTCGTCCGGGGCGGGGGTGAGGGCGTCCAGGTGGCGGTCGTAGAAGCCGGTGTCGAGGCGGGCGGCGCGGAAGTCGGGGTGACGCAGGGACCGTACGAGCAGGTCGCGGTTGGTGACCGGGCCGTGGATGCGGGTGCGTTCGAGGGCGCGGGCGAGGAGGCGTACGGCTTCGCCCCGGGTGGGGGCGTGGGCGATGACCTTGGCGAGCATCGGGTCGTAGTGCACGCCGATGGTGTCGCCGCCGGTGTATCCGGTGTCCAGGCGCAGTCCGGGTTCGTCCGGCACTTCCAGCGTGTGCAGTTCTCCGGTCTGCGGCTGCCAGTCGCGGGCGGGGTCCTCGGCGTAGAGGCGGGCCTCGACGGCGTGGCCGTGCGGCTCGGGGGGTGCGGTGGCGGGCAGCGGTTCGCCTTCCGCGACGCGCAGTTGCAGGGCGACGAGGTCGAGCCCGAAGACGGCTTCGGTGACAGGGTGTTCGACCTGGAGGCGGGTGTTCATCTCCAGGAAGTACGGCCGTCCGTCGGCCGCGAGGAGGAACTCGACAGTGCCCGCGCCCCGGTAGCCGACGGCGCGGGCGGCGGCCACGGCGGCATCGTGCAGCCGGGCCCGAAGCGCGTCGTCGAGACCGGGTGCGGGGGCCTCCTCGACGACCTTCTGGTGGCGTCGCTGGAGCGAGCAGTCCCGGGTGCCGAGGGCCCAGACTCCGCCGTGCTCGTCGGCCATGACCTGGACCTCGACGTGCCGGCCGCGCTCCATGTACGGCTCCGCGAAGACCTCGCCGTCCCCGAAGGCGGCAGCGGCCTCGGCGGAGGCGGCCGTCAACTCGCCCGGCAGCTCGGTGAGTTCACGTACGATCCGCATGCCGCGCCCGCCGCCTCCCGCCGCCGCCTTCAGCAGCAGCGGAAGGTCGTCGGCGGTGGCCCTCTCCGTGTCGACGGGCGCGAGCAACGGCACCCCGGCGGCGGCCATCAGCTCCTTGGCACGGGTCTTGGACGCCATCAGCTCGATGGCCTTGACCGGCGGCCCCACCCAGACGAGACCGGCGTCCTGCACGGCCCCGGCGAATCCGGCGTTCTCGGAGAGGAAGCCGTACCCGGGGTGGACGGCGTCGGCGCCCGCCGCGAGCGCGGCACGTACGACGAGATCACCGCGCAGATAGGTGTCGGACGGGGCGGCGCCCGGCAGCCGTACGGCGGTGTCCGCCTCCCGTACGTGCAGTGCCTCGGCGTCCGCGTCGGAGTACACGGCGACGGTGGCGATGCCCAGCGCACGGCACGTGCGGAAGATCCGGCAGGCGATCTCGCCCCGGTTGGCCACCAGGAGCGAACGAATCATGACTGGCATGAGGGAAGACTCTTTCCACTAGGACACCGCAACCATCGATTGAGGAACCCCCACGGCGAGGAACCACCTCCGCGAGAGCGACGGCGGTCCGGCCGCAAAAGGGCCGCCTCACATCCGGAAGATTCCGAAGCCGCCGCGGGCGCCTTCGACCGGGGCGGTGTGGATCGCGGACAGGCACATCCCGAGGACGGTCCTGGTGTCGCGCGGGTCGATGACCCCGTCGTCGTACAGCCGCCCGGAGAGGAACATCGGCAGCGACTCGGACTCGATCTGCTGCTCCACCATGGCGCGCAGCCCGGCGTCGGCCTCGGCAGCCCTGTCGTCGTACGGCAGCCCCTTGGCGGCGGCGGAGGCCCGGGCGACGATGGACAGCACACCCGCGAGCTGCTGCGGCCCCATGACGGCGGACTTGCTGCTGGGCCAGGCGAAGAGGAAGCGCGGGTCGTACGCCCGTCCGCACATGCCGTAGTGCCCGGCCCCGTACGAGGCGCCCATCAGGACGGACAGATGCGGGACCTTGGAGTTCGACACCGCGTTGATCATCATCGCGCCGTGTTTGATGATGCCGCCCTGCTCGTACTCCTTGCCGACCATGTAGCCGGTGGTGTTGTGCAGGAAGAGCAGGGGGATGTCGCGCTGGTTGGCGAGCTGGATGAACTGGGCGGCCTTCTGCGACTCCTCGCTGAACAGCACGCCTTGCGCATTGGCGAGGATGCCGACGGGATAGCCGTGAAGCGTGGCCCATCCGGTCACCAGGCTGGTCCCGTACAGCGGCTTGAACGCGTCGAAGTCGGAGCCGTCGACGAGCCGGGCGATGACCTCGCGCGGGTCGAAGGGCACCTTCAGATCGCCGGGCACGATGCCGATCAGCTCGTGCTCGTCGTACTTCGGCGGTTCGGCCGGTCCCGGATCTGCGTGTGCCTTGCGCCAGTTGAGGCGGGCGACGATCCGGCGGGCCTGGCGCAGCGCGTCCTGCTCGTCGACGGCGAAGTGGTCGGCGAGCCCGGAGGTGCGGGCGTGCATCTCGGCGCCGCCGAGCGATTCGTCGTCGCTCTCCTCGCCGGTCGCCATCTTCACCAGGGGCGGTCCGCCGAGGAACACCTTGGACCGTTCCTTGATCATGACGGTGTGGTCGGACATGCCGGGGACGTACGCCCCACCGGCGGTCGAGTTCCCGAAGACGACGGCCACGGTCGGGATGCCGGCCGCCGACAGCCGGGTGATGTCGCGGAACAGCGCCCCGCCCGGGATGAAGATCTCCTTCTGCGACGGGAGATCGGCGCCCCCGGACTCGACGAGGCTGATGCAGGGCAGCCGGTTGGCGAAGGCGATCTCGTTCGCCCGCAGGGCCTTCTTCAGGGTCCAGGGGTTGGAGGCGCCGCCGCGTACGGTCGGGTCGTTGGCGGTGATCAGGCACTCCACGCCCGACACCATCCCGATCCCGGTGACGAGCGAGGCGCCGACTGTGTACTCGGGGGCCTCGCTCCCCCAGGCAGCGAGCGGTGACAGCTCCAGGAACGGGGTGTCCTCGTCGATCAGCAACTCGATCCGCTCCCGGGCCAGGAGCTTTCCGCGCGAGCGGTGCCGCTCGGTGTACTTCTCACCGCCGCCCGCCTGCGCCTTGGTGTGCTCGCCGGCCAGCTCGTCGAGTTTCGCGAGCATGGCCGCACGGTTCGCGGCGTATTCGGGGCTCGCGGTGTCGAGCCCGGTGGGCAGGACGGTCATGCGTTCACCTCCGGTGCGTGGGCGGCTTCCAGCAGCGATACGGGAATGGGGAGGTGCCGGGAGCGCAGCCACTCCCCTACGGCCTTGGCCTGCGGATCGAACCGGTGCTGGGCGGCGACGCCCTCACCGAGCAGCCCGTGCACGACGAAGTTCAGGGCACGGAGGTTCGGCAGGACATGGCGTACAACGGTGAGGTCGGCGGTCTCCGGAAGCAGTTCCCGGAACCGTTCGACGGTCAGCTCATGGGCCAGCCACCGCCAGGCGTCGTCACCGACGGCCCACACCCCCACGTTGGCGTCTCCGCCCTTGTCACCGCTGCGGGCACCCGCGACCCGGCCGAGCGGGGCGGTCCGGGTGGGGCCGGAGAACGGCAGGGGCTCGGGCAGCGGCGGCTCGGCGGCTTCCCGGAGGGGCTGCGTCCGTGCGGGATGTTCCTGGCTCTCCCGGCGCCCGTCCGGAAGGACGGCGACGTGCGGGACCTCGCCGGCCGGTACGTACGTTGCCTCGAACACCCCGTACGGGGCGCCCTTTCCGGGCGGGGCGGTGACATGGAAGCCCGGATAGCTGCCGAGGGCGAGCTCGATCGCCGCGCCGGAGACCGCGCGTCCGACGGCCTCCGGGTCCTGGTCGCGGACGACGAGCCGGAGCAGGGCGCAGGCCCTCTCCTCGGTGTCGGCGTCGGCCCGGTCGGTCCGGGCCAACTCCCAACGAACCTCCGCGGGGCGGGTACGGGACCGGTCGAGTGCTTCCGTGAACTGGTCCTTGACGAGCTGCGCCTTGGCCTCGATGTCGAGCCCGGTGAGTACGAAGACGACTTCGTTGCGCCAGCCGCCGAGCCGGTTGAGGCCGACTTTGAGTGTGGGCGGCGGGGCCTCGCCGCGCACGCCGGAGATCCGTACCCGGTCGGGGCCTTCCTGGGCCAGCCGTACGGTGTCGAGCCGGGCGGTGACATCCGGTCCGGCGTACCGGGGCCCGCCGGTCTCGTACAGCAACTGGGCCGTGACGGTGCCGATGTCGACGACGCCGCCCGTGCCGTCGTGCTTGGTGATGACGGACGACCCGTCGGCATGGATCTCGGCGACGGGGAAGCCGGGCCGGCGCAGGTCATGGCCCCGGAAGAACGAGTAATTCCCCCCGGTGGCCTGGGTTCCGCACTCCAGTACGTGTCCGGCGACGACGGCCCCGGCGAGGGCGTCGTGATCGCCGGGGCCCCAGCCGAAGTGGGCGGCGGCGGGCCCGGTGACAAGGGCGGCGTCGGTGACCCGTCCGGTGACGACGACATCGGCGCCCGCGGTGAGGCAGGCGGCGATCCCCGCGCCGCCGAGGTAGGCGTTGGCGGTGAGGAAGCCCTCGGGTACGGGGAGGCTGTCGCCCTCCACATGGGCGACCCGTACGGGCACTCCCGATTTCTGCGCCAACTCCCTTACGGCGTCGGCCAGTCCGGCCGGATTGAGCCCTCCGGCATTGGTGACGATCTTCACCCCGCGCTCGTGGGCGAGCCCGAGGCCCTCTTCGAGCTGGCGCAGGAAGGTGGTGGCGTACCCGTGCGTGGGGTCCTTGAGCCGGCTCCGGCCGAGGATGAGCATGGTCAGCTCGGCGAGATAGTCCCCGGTGAGTACGTCGAGGGGCCCGCCGGTGAGCATCTCGCGTACGGCGTCGAAGCGGTCGCCGTAGAACCCGGAGGCGTTGCCGATCCGCAGCGGTCCGGTCCGCCGGGGCCCGGTCGGGGTCACTTGCCGCCTGCCCGGGGCGCGCGGCCGGGTCCGGCGGGCCCGGCGAACGCCTGGGCGATGTCGAGCCACTGGTCGGCGTCGGGCCCGACGGCCCGGACGGCGAGGTCGTCGCGGTGGGCGCGCTGGGTGACCAGAAGGCAGAAATCGAGCAGCGGCCCGGTGACGCGCTGCGGCGCGTCCTGCGCCCCGAACGCGATCAACTCGCCGTCGGGTGCTTTCAGTTCGACCCGGAACTCCTCCTCGGGCGCCTTGATGCCCCGCACCAGGTAGGCGTAGTCCCTGGCCCGTAGCCCGATCCGGGCGACGTGCCGCAGCCGGGCGGTGGGGGCCCTGGTGACCCCGAGGGCGTCGGCGATGTCCTGGCCGTGCGCCCAGGTCTCCATGATCCGGGCGGTCGCCATCGAGGCGACGCTCATCGGCGGCCCGTACCAGGGAATACGGGTTCCGGCGGGTGCGTCCCGCAGCGCCGCTTCGAGCCGCCCCCGCCCGTCCCGCCACCGCGCGAGCAGTGCGTCCGGGGCGAGCACGGCCAGTTCCTCCGCGCCCCGGTCGACAAAGGATTCGGGGGCCTCCATGGCCTCGGCCACCTCCGCGGCGAAGGCACCGGCATCGGTGGCGGCGAGCAGCGCGACCTCGTCGGTCCAGGTGAGATGGGCGATCTGGTGCGCGATGCTCCAGCCGGGGGCAGGGGTCGGCGCGGCCCATTGCCCGGCGCTCAACCCCCGTACGAGTCCGTCGAGTTCCTGGCTCTCATCGCGCATGTCGTCGATCACGGCTGCGACATCGGGCACGGTGCGCTCCCCTCGGGGCAAGGCGGTGTGCCCAGGAGCATGGCAGCGGACCCATAAACAAGCAAGCATGCTTGCATTATTTTCTGTCCCGCCACCGGGGCGTTGGCAGGCTGTGCGCCCGAACGCGCCGTCGTGGACGCGCAGGGCGAGGCGGCCCCGTACAGGACGTCGAGCACGTCGAGGATGTGCTGGGTGCCGCGCACGAGGCGGAACGTCTCGGAGATGTGCACGGTGTCACCCGGCCGCGCGTAGGCCGGCAGCTTGCCGAACTTCGGGCGCTTGAGCGGGTGGAGACGGCTGGAGGTGCCCGCGCCCTCCTCGAAGATGACCGGGCCCTCGATCCCGGCCTCACCCAGGGCGAGGGGATCACGGTTCCGGGGTGGAGGGCTCCGCGTTCGGGTAGGGCCGGGTCTTCGTAAGCGCCAACACCGCCAGACCGATGGTCAAGGGCATCCCCCCTTCCCATCCACTTGCTCCACCAGGTATCTTGCATCGCATGGAACCAGGTGATTCGACCAAGCAGGCCCGGGCAGCCACCCAGCTACGCAAGGGTGTCCTGGAGTACTGCGTACTCGCCCTGATGCGGGACCGCCCCCGCTACGGCGTGGAACTCCTCCACGCCTTGGAGGACTCCGGCGCCCTGGCCACCAGCCAGGGCACGGTCTACCCGCTGCTCTCCCGGCTCCGCCGCGACGACCTGGTCACCACCACCTGGCAGGAGTCCGCCTCCGGACCACCCCGTCGCTACTACGCGCTCACCGACAGCGGCCGGGCCGCACTCGACGAGTTCGCCCGCGTCTGGCCCGGCTTCCGCAACGCCGTCGACACCTTCCTGACCACCCCGCACCCCTCCACCGGAGACCTCGCATGAAGACCGCCACCGACCTTGTACGCGACTACCTCTCCGCCGTCGAGCGCGAGGCCTCCGCGCTCCCCGCCGACCGTCGCCGGGAACTCCTCGCCGACCTCGCCGAACACATCGAGGTGACGCGCGCCGAACGCCCCGATGCCGCGATCGGCGAGGTCCTGGCGGAGCTGGGGGACCCCCGCACGATCGCGGCGACGGCGCTGGCCGAGGCGGGGAACGGGGCCGCCGGGGCCCCGGCCCGGGGCGGTGTCGGTGCACCCGCCCGGCGCGGCAAGGTGCACCCCCTGGTCCCGCTCCTGATGCTCACCCTCTCGCTGCCCTTCATCATGGTCTTCCCCGACCTCCCCGGCCCGCTGTTCGGCGTCCTGTTCCGCGTCATCGGCGCGGTACTCCTCTGCACCTCGGTGCACTGGACCGCCGCCCAGAAGACCACCGGCGTACTGCTTGCCGCCGTCCTGCCGAGTGTCATCATCGCCACCTGGAACCTGTCCAGCGGCGGCCCGGAGGCCGGCACCCCGGCCCTCCTGTCCAACCTGGCGATGCTCGCTCTGATGGCCGGCACGGCAGCATGGCTCTGGCGGGTCCGCCGCGCCTGAGCGCGGCCGCCGGCACATCGAGGTCGACAAGTGGATCGACCCGGCACGCCACTGCGCGTACCCCGAGGGCAGCAGCGGCCCCCCGATCCGGGAGGGCCTCCGAGTCGCGCGGCTGCCCGGCCCCGGCTACGCCTGGCGGCGCTTCCCGACCCGTACCTGGCTGCGCACCGCCCCCATGCTCGCCCCGATGACCAGGGCGATGGCCAGGGCGTCCGTCATGGAGAGGGCCTGGTCGAGGATGAGGAAGCCGGCCGTGGCCGCGATCGCCGGTTCCAGGCTCATCAGGATCGCGAAGGTGGGCGCGGGCAGACGGCGCAGCGCCATGAGTTCGAGGGTGTACGGAAGGACCGAGCTCAGCAGCGCCACCGCCGCACCCAGTCCCAGCGTGGACGGGACCAGCAGTTTCGAGCCCGACTCCAGGATGCCGAGGGGCAGGGAGAGGAGCGCGGCAACCACCAGGGCCAGGGCGAGGCCGTCCGCCTGGGGGAAGCGGCGGCCGGTGCGGGCGCTGAAGACGATGTACGTGGCCCACAAGGCGCCCGCGCCCAGGGCGTACGCGGCGCCCACCGGATCGAGGCGGTCGAAGCCACCCCCGCTCAGCAGCACGACGCCGCCCAGCGCGAGGCCCGCCCACACCACGTTGGCCAGCCGGCGGGAGGCGATCACCGAGAGGGCCAGCGGGCCCAGCACCTCCAGGGTGACGGCCGCGCCCAGCGGGATGCGGTCGGCGGCCTGGTAGAAGAGTGTGTTCATGCCGCCCATGGCCACCCCGAACGCGAGGACCGTGCCCCAGTCGGCGCGCGAGTAGCCGCGCAGCTTCGGGCGGCAGACGATCAGCATGACGAGCGCGGCGACGGCCAGGCGCAGGCTGACGACCCCGAGTGCGCCGGCCCGCGGCATCAGCAGCACCGCGACCGCGGAGCCGAACTGGACGGAGAGCCCGCCCGCGACTACCAGCGCGACCGGGGCGAGTGCGGCCCTTCGGCCCTTGGGACGTGCAGGACCTGCCGCCCCGCCCAGGGCGGACACCGCCTCCGGCACGGCGACGGCCGCGGCCTGCTCCGCGGCCGCTGCCCCTGCTGCACTGCGCTGGTCGTTCACCTGCGGTGTTCCTCCCGAGTCCGGCAGTGCATTTCAATGCACTAGCTGATTGAATATACTGCACTCTCGCCGTGCGGTACCTCCCCTTACGGTAGGTACCTCCGCGTGGCACGTGAAATGCCGTTGGGCTCCCGTTATGCTTCCCGCGCATGAGCCTTGGACGCAGCGGTGACGGCCGTACCGGGAACTCTGCGGGCCGGAGTTCCGGCCGCGGTATCGAGGTCCGCCATCTGCGCGCCTTCCTCGCGATCGCCGACGAGGGCAACGTCACCCGCGCAGCCGCCCGCCTCCGCCTCACCCAGCCCGCGGTCTCCCGCACCCTCGCCGCCCTGGAGCAGCACCTCGGCATCCGGCTCGTCGACCGGTCCACCCACCATCTCGTCCTCACCCGCGAAGGCGTCGCCTTCCGGGACAAGGCCGCCGCCGCGGTCGCCGCGTTCGACGAGGCGCTCGACCCCGGCGGACTGCGCCACTGGCCGCTGCGGCTCGGGCACGCCTGGTCCGCGTTCGGCCCGTACACCACACCCCTGCTCCGGCGCTGGCAGGAGCGGTATCCGCAGACCCCGCTCGAACTGCTGCGGATCGACGACCGCACCGCCGGGCTCACCCGCGGCGAAGTCGATGCGGCGTTGCTGCGGGGCCCCGTAGAGGCGCCGGGGCTCGTCACCGAGGTGCTGTTCGAGGAGGACCGGGTGGCGGCGGTCGCCGCGGACGGGCCGCTCGCCGCCCGCGCCACGCTCCGTCTCGCCGATCTGGCGGGCGGCACCGTCGTCCTCAACACCGTCTCCGGCACCACCACCGTCGATCTGTGGCCGCCGGACTCCAGGCCCGCCGCGCCCCTCACCGTCGCCAACACCGACGACTGGCTGACCGCCATCGCGGCGGGGCGCGGCGCCGGGGTCTCCGCCGCATCCACCGCCGAGATGCACCCGCACCCGGGGGTCGCCTACCGCCCGCTCGTCGACGCCCCGACCGTCCCGGTCCTGCTCGCCCGGCGCGACGCCCCCGGCCATCCCGCACTGCCGAAGCTCGCCGCGCTCGCCCGCGAGATCGTGGGTCAGGACGCCACCGACGGCTGAGGAACTCCCGCACGGGACCGGATGGCCGGGGGGAGCGCCCCCGCCCGTCCCGGCTCACTCCTCGACCACCGGACGTCACAGGCGCCTGTCAGCGCGACGTGCGGGGCCGCCGGTGCGGCATCCGGGGCCGTCAGCCTGACCCCAGAGGACTCCCTGGGCCTGTTGAAGCGATTGCGAGGAGCGCTATGAGCACGTCCGAACTGGCCTGGTTCAAGAGCAGCTACAGCGGCTCGCAGGGTGACGACTGCATCGAGGTGGCGAAGGGGACACAGGCGATCCACGTCCGCGACTCCAAGGACCAGCTGAGCCCCGAACTCGCCCTCTCCCCCGCCGCGTGGGACGACTTCGTCTCCTACGCCGTCCAGGGCTGACCCTCACGCCCCGCGCCGGACCCGTCCGGCGCGGGGCGCTGCCGTTCACCGGGTGGGCGGCGTCCACGACGAGCTGGGGCACGTGCACAGGCTCCTTGGGTCCGAAGTTCGCGAGCAGTTCGCGCGGCCCGGCCGGTCGGGTCGGTCAGGCCGGGGCGAGTTGGCGGCAGGGCCTGCACAGGCCGTCACGGAACGCTTCGGGCCTCCCCGGGACGGCGCACTCGGTGCACTCGACGATCAGACGGCGTACGGGAGTTCTCGGCACGGCCGGGGCTGCGGCGGGCAGAAGGGGCGGGATCTTGTCGCGGAGACGGCGGCGGACGAACCCGAAGGGCGAGTCGACAGACGCGGGAAGCCCGGCGGTGAGGGCGTGCGTCAGGTAGTCGGCGTCCACACCGCGCGCGAACCACTCGGCAGCCGCCTGCTCCAGTGCCGCACAGTCCGCTGCCGAGAGGGCCAGGCGGGAGTCGGTACGGCCGAGACGGGCCAGGGCGAGGAAAGCGGGAGAGGGCCGGTCCACGGTCGCCTCCGGCTCCGGCTCCGGCTCCGGCTCCGGCTCAGCGGTGCGCTGCTGCGGCACTGTCGTGACGGGCGGCTGCGCCGGTACGGATGCGGATGCTTCGGACGCGGCGGGGTCGGTGGGGACCCACGGGGGCAGTGCCGCGGCGGCCTCCTGCGGCGCGGAGCCGCGCTCCTCGGCGGCGAGGAATGCCTCCCACCACTCGTTGTCACGGGCGATGCGGGACCAGAAGGTGCGGGTTACCCAGCGGACCTGGCCGCCCTCTCCGCTCAGGCACCGGACATGCCGCAGATGACCGGCCACGCCCAGGGCCCGCAACGCGCTGCCGACGGCCACCTGCCCGTACAGCGGCTGGCTCCTGGCCAGCGACTTGATATCCATCGCCGCGCCCTCGGGCAGCGCGTCCACGTAACCGGCGATGTGCCGCTCACGCTCGGGCAGTAGCACGCACTCACCCTCGTGGGGCAGGCGTTGATCCGGCACAGATCGCTTTCCGTAACCGGGCTTGGCCTCCGGATGGGAGCGCGAGGATGCGGACGCTCGCGGGGCAGGGCTAAGGTTTGAAACAGCCACGGGGTCGCCTACTTCGATCTTGGGGTCAGACCCCGGCCGGTGCTGAGAACACCGCGTCGGGGTCGTTACGTTCGGCACCGTAAGCAGCCGCGACTTCACGCCGCAAGTCGGTCACGATTAGTCATACTTGCTGGCCGTGACGGGGTCGGCGAGGGCGGGGAGGTTTCCCCAACCCCCTTCTTTCACCAACCGGTTGTACGACACCGCTCGAATCCCGACATCCGGAACCCGGCCCCCGAAGCCCGAAGCTCAAGACCCGGCCCCGGGCCCCTCCCCACACCCACGAAAGAGTGAACAAGCCCTCCCCGCCGCTCGAAACCCGGCTCCCGAAGCTCGGGCTCCGGCCGCCCCGCACCTCAGCCGCAGGAAGTGCCCAATTCGGGAGGCAGGCCCTCCGCAAGTACCTCCGCCAGATGTCTCGCCCTCACACCGCCCAGTTGCTCCAGCTGGGTCCGGCAGGAGAAGCCGTCCGCCAGGAACTCCGTACCGGGCTCCGCGGCCCGTACCGATGGCAACAGGGCCTCCTCCGCGCAGGCCGCCGACACCGCCCAGTGACCCCGCTCGAAGCCGAAGTTTCCGGCCAGTCCGCAGCAGCCGCCGTTCAACTCACCGGTCAGTCCGGCCCGTTCGCGCAGACGGCGGTCCGCCGTGTCGCCCAGGACCGCGTGCTGGTGGCAGTGGGTCTGGCCGGTGGCCGGGCGGTCCAGGCGGGGTGGTTGCCAGTCGGGGGCGTACTCCTCCAGGTACTGCGCCAACGTCCTTACCGAACGCGCGAGTTCGGCCGCGCGGGGGTCGTCGGGGAGGAGTTCGGGCAGGTCCGTGCGGAGAGTCGCGGCGCAGCTCGGTTCGAGGACGACGAGCGGGTCGCCGAGGTGGACGCCCATCCGGTCCAGGGTCCGGCGCATGACCCTGCGGGCCTTGTCGAGCTGGCCCGTGGACACGTATGTGAGGCCGCAGCACAGCCCGCGGCCGGGCAGCAGAGGTCTTCGGCCCGCCGCCTCCAGGACCCGGACCGCCGCCCGCCCCACCTCGGGCGAGAGGTGGTTGGTGAAGGTGTCGGGCCAGAGACCGACCGCCCGGTCGCCCGGCGGGATCACCGCCTCCCTGCCCCGGTGCCGCCGGACCCACCGGGTGAACGTCTCCCGCGCCAGCACCGGAAGCGTCCGCTCGGGAGCGATGCCCGCCAGCCGTTTGGCCAGGGCCGCCAGCGGGCGGACCCGGGCCAGGGCGTTCAGGGCAGGTGCGAACGGGGCCGCCGCACGCAGCCAGACCGGCAGCCGTCCCATCGCGTAGTGGGCGGCGGGGCGCAGCCGCCCCCGGTAGTGGTGGTGCAGGAACTCCGCTTTGTACGTGGCCATGTCGACACCCACCGGGCAGTCGCTGCGGCAGCCCTTGCAGGACAGGCAGAGATCGAGCGCGTCGCGCACCTCCGTCGACCGCCAGCCGTCCGTGATCACCTCGCCCGCCAGCATCTCGTGCAGCAGGCGGGCCCGGCCGCGGGTGGAGTGGGCCTCCTCGCCGGTCGCCCGGAACGACGGGCACATCACGCCCGCGCCCGCCGGCTCCGCCGTACGGCATTTGGCGACGCCCACGCATCTGCGTACCGCCGCGGAGAAGTCTCCGCCGTCGTGCGGGTAGCCGAACGTGACGTCCACAGGGCGCTTCGGCAGCACCTCGAAGCGGAGGTTCTCGTCGATCCGGGCGGGGTGGGTGAGGATGCCGGGGTTCATGCCGCCGTACGGGTCCCAGATGTTCTTGAACCGGGCGAAGAGGGCGACCAGTTCGTCTCCGTACATGCGTGGGAGCAGTTCGGCTCGGGCCTGGCCGTCGCCGTGTTCCCCGCTCAGTGATCCGCCGTGCGCGACGACCAGGTCCGCCAGCTCCTCGGAGAAGCGGCGGAAGCGGACCACTCCCTCGGGGTCCAGCAGGTCGAAGTTGATCCGGACGTGGATGCAGCCGTCGCCGAAGTGCCCGTACGGGGTGCCGCGCAGCCCGTGGGCGGCGAGCAGGGCACGGAAGTCGCGGAGGTACGGGCCGAGGCGGGCGGGCGGTACGGCGCAGTCCTCCCAGCCGGGCCAGGCCTCCGTGCCGTCCGGCATCCGCGTGGCGGTGCCGGCGGCGTCCTCGCGGATGCGCCACAGGGCCCGCTGTCCGGCCGGGTCGGTGACGACCATGCCGGCCGGCGCGTCGGCCGCACGGAGGATGCGCTCGGCGTGCGCCCGCGCCTCGGCCGGGGTGGCGCCGCCGGTCTCGACGAAGAGCCAGGCGCCTCCGCGCGGCAGCCCGGCCGGTTCCCGCACGAGATCGGCGGCCATGCCCTCCACGGTCAGGGGGTGGAACGGAAGCAGGCCGCAGGCGGCTTCGGCGGCCGCGGACTCGTCGGCGTATGCGAGTACGGCGAGCGCGCGGGCCGCCGGTGCCTCGACCAGTCGTACGGTCGCCTCCGTCACCACACCGAGTGTGCCCTCGCTGCCGCAGAAGGCGCGGACGAGGTCGGTTCCGCGCTCGGGCAGGAGTGCGTCCAGGGCGTATCCGGAGATACGGCGCGGGAGCTCGGGGAAACCGGTGCGCAGGAGGGCGAGGTTCTCGCCGATGAGTTCGGGGAGTCCGATGAGTCCAGTGGGTCCGGTGGGGGGTTCGGCCTCCCCTGCCCGGCCCAGACGCAGCGTGTCGCCGCCGTAGCGGGCCACGGTCAGGGCGAGCACATTGTCGGCCGTGGTGCCCCACGCGACCGAGTGCGCGCCGCAGGAGTTGTTGCCGATCATGCCGCCCAGCGTGCAGCGGCTGTGCGTGGAGGGGTCGGGGCCGAAGGTGAGGCCGTGCGGGGCGGCGGCGGTGCGCAGGTCGTCCAGGATCACGCCCGGCTGGACGACCGCTGTACGGGATTCGGCGTCCAGCTCGACGATCTTCCGCATATGGCGGGTGAGGTCGAGGACGACACCGGTGCCGGTGGCCTGACCGGCGATGGAGGTGCCGCCGCCGCGCGGGACCACGGGCACGGCGTGTGAACGGCAGACGGCGAGCGCGGCGGCCACGTCGTCGGCGTCGCGCGGGGTGACGACGCCGAGCGGTACGCGGCGGTAGTTGGAGGCGTCCATCGTCGTCAACGCCCTTGCGGTGGGGCCGAAGTCGACCTCTCCGCGGACCGCGGCGCTCAGGGCCTGTGCGAGTGCGACGGATTCCGGCGGTTTGCGATGTGCGGCCATGGGCCCAGGATGCCGTTGATCCGGTCACTCGGCGGCCCCGTGCCCTCGCGACTCCCCCGAATACGTCAATACGTCGGAATACGTCGGACGCGTAGTCACATACGTGACAGAGAACGCCACAAGCACTTCCCAAATAGAGCGTCAATTCTCATATAGTGACCACGACTTATCTTGGAATTATCAGCTCCAGTTGTCGTGTTCACCCCTGCCGTACCGAACTGTCCCGATCAGACCTGTTGGTCCCGCCTGCCCTGCCCGTCCCGTTTACCCCGTCCGCCCCCAAGGACTGCACTTGAGCCCCTCATCCCGGCCGACCGCACTGGCCCTGCTGATATCACTGGCCGTCACCGGATCCCTGTGCCTGTGGGCGGTCGTCGCCGCCCCCGACTCGGTACGGACCGCGCTGGCCTGGGGGGCGGGTGCCTCCGCCGTGCTGCTGTCCGCCGCCGTGGCCGCCGCCGTCCATGCTCGCGCCACCGCGAACCGGTTGCGCGCCCGTCTCGCGACGGAGACCCAGCGGTTCACCGGCGAGATCAGCCGGCTCGTCTCCGCCTCCGCGGCCGAGGGCCAGCGGTTCACCGCCGAGACCGCTCGGATCAAGGGCGCCGCCGAGGCCGAGACCGCACGGATCACCTCGCAGGCCGCCGCCGATACCGAACGGCTCACCGCCGAGGTCGAGCGGCTCACCGCCCGCGCGGCCCGCAGCGACACCGAGCGTTCCGCCGCGGTCGCCGCCTGCGCGAACGCCGCGGGCCGGATGCAGGCCCTGGCCACCAGCATGCTCGCCGACCTGCGCGAGATGGAGCACCGGCACGCCGCCGAGGACGTGCTCGGCGATCTGCTCCATCTGGACCACCGCACCGCCCAGGCGGGCCGGCTCGCCGACTCCATCGCCGTGCTGACCGGCGCCCGCTCCGGACGGCGCTGGGCGAAGCCGATCGTGATGGAGTCGATCCTGCGCGGCGCGATGGGCCGGATCAGCGGCTATCAGCGGGTACGTCTCCACTCGACC
Source organism: Streptomyces sp. NBC_01224 (assembly GCF_036002945.1). Classification (NCBI taxonomy): domain Bacteria; kingdom Bacillati; phylum Actinomycetota; class Actinomycetes; order Kitasatosporales; family Streptomycetaceae; genus Streptomyces; species Streptomyces sp. NBC_01224. The sequence goes on from NZ_CP108529.1 coordinate 4,037,340, forward strand.
AGCGATGTCGCGGTCGCCGGCCACGCCGCCGAGGGCGTCATGCACGCCCTCGCCGAACTCCTCGACAACGCCGCCAACTTCTCGCCGCCCACGGCGGAGGTCCATGTGTACGTCGAGGAGGTGCCGGCCGGCATCGTCCTGACCGTCGAGGACAGCGGCCTGGTCATGAGCGAGGTCCAGCTGCGCCGCGCCGAGCGCGCGGTGTCGGCCACCGACCACGACCTGACGGGTCTTTCCGGCACCCGGCTCGGCCTCGCCGTCGTCGGCCGGCTGGCCCGTAAGCACGGTCTGACCGTGTCGTTCCGGCCGTCCGCGCGCGGCGGCACGGGCGCCCTGTTGATGCTTCCGCAGGAGCTCCTCACCCGGGCCCCGGTCCCGGTCCCGGTCCCTGAGCCGACGCCCCAGCCGACGCCCCGGCCGGCATCCGAGCCGACGTCCGAGTCGAGGCCCGAGCCGGAGCCCACGCACGAAACGGCTGCCGCGACGGCGACGGAAGCCGTCCCCGCCTCCTCGGACTCCCCCGCGTCCGAGACCACCGGCCACCTCCCCCGGTTCGGCGAGAGCGGACTCCCCAAGCGCCCCCGCGGCCGCACCCTCGCCGCCGCCGAGGCCCGTACCCACGCGGGCGGTGCCACCGCAACTCCCCGGCCCCGTACCGCCGACCCCAAGGAACAGGCAGCCCGCTTCAGCAGCTTCCGCCAGGCTGTTCGGGCCAACTCCCCGCACCCGGAAGAAGGCAACACCCGATGACCGCGACCACCGACGAGAAGCTCAACTGGCTGCTGGAGGGGCTCCTGGAGCGCACCCCCGGCACCCGCCACGCCCTCGTCCTGTCCAGGGACGGCCTCAAGCTGTGCCGCACCCCCGAGCTCTCCGTCGATCAGGCCGATCAGCTGGCCGCGATCTCCGCCGGTATCCAGAGCCTGTCGCACGGCGCGTCCGTCGAGTTCGGTGACGGCACCGGCGGCGTACGGTCCGCGATGGCCGAGTTCTACGGCGGTGTGCTGTTCATCGTCGAGGCGGGCGCGGGCGCCCATCTCGCGGTCGTCGCGTCCGATGAGGCCGACGTCGGCCTCATCGGCCACAACATGAGCGAACTCGTCGAGCAGCTCGGCGAGCACCTCAGCGCCCCGCCGCGCTCCCCCTCGGCCACCGAGGCCGGCGCAGCCGACGCGACCGCATCCGTATGACTCGCCCCCGCCCCGGCCGGGACGACGCGCCGGACCGGCTGTACACCCTCACCGGTGGCCGCAGCCGGTCCGATTCGGACGCGTTCGACCTGGTGACGCTGGTGGTCTCCGAGTGCGAGCCGGCCCCCGGCATGCAGTCGGAGCACGTCACGATCCTGCGGATGTGCACGAGGCCCACCGCGGTCGTGGAGATCGCGGCGAGCCTCGGCCTGCCTGTCAGCATCGTCCGGATCATGCTGTCCGATCTGCTGGACACCGGCCGGATCAGCGCCCGTCACCCCCGTACCGCCCGTGTCGCGGACCGGCTCCCCGACCCCGACATCCTGGAACAGGTGCTCGTTGGACTCCGCAACCTCTGACCGTGCCGCCTTGCAGGCGACGGCCGACAACGGACTGAAGATCGTCGTCGTCGGCGGCTTCGGTGTCGGCAAGACCACCATGGTCCGATCCGTCAGCGAGATCCGTCCGCTGAACACGGAAGAGACCATGACCAGCGCGGGCGAGGCCGTCGACCATCTCGACGGTGTGCAGTCGAAGACGTCCACGACCGTGGCCTTCGACTTCGGCCGGATCTCGCTCGACGAACGCTCGGTGCTGTACCTCTTCGGCGCCCCCGGTCAGGAACGGTTCTGGTTCCTGTGGGACCGGCTGTTCTCGGGCACGCTCGGCGCCGTCGTCCTCGTCGACACCCGCAGGCTCGCCGACTCCTGGTACGCGATCGACCGCCTGGAGCACCACGGCACGCCGTTCATCGTGGCGTGCAACGACTTCGGCGGCCCGCTCCACACCGAACAGCAGATACGGGAGGCGCTCGACCTCTCGGACGACGTACCCCTGGTGGAGTGCGACGCCCGGGACCGTTCGTCCAGCAAGTACGTACTGATCACGCTGGTCGAGTACCTGCATGCCCTGTCGCAGGGCAAGGCCTCCGCCACGTCCGCCGACCGTCCGGAGATCACGCCGGAGAAGACCCCGGAGCCCACCTCGTGACCCAGCCCCCGGCGCCGGCCTCCGGCTGCCCCGTGTCCCAGGGCCGCGCGCCGCTCTCCGGCCCCCGGTTCCAGACCGAACCGACCCGGCTGTACCGGGAGATGCGCCGCGACCACGGGGCCGTGGCACCCGTCGTCCTCGACGGCGACATCCCCGCCTGGCTCGTGCTCGGCTACCGCGAACTGCACCAGCTGACCAGCGACCCGGTGCTCTTCAGCCGCGACTCCGACCTGTGGAACCAGTGGGACCGCATCCCCGACGACTGGCCGCTGCTGCCGATGATCGGCCGCAAGCAGCCGTCGATCCTCTACACGGTCGGCCCGCGGCACACCGAGCGCGCCGGAATGATCAGCAATGCGCTGGAGGCCGTCGACCCGTTCGCGCTGAAGCGGTACGCGGAGGAGTTCGCCGACGGTCTCATCGACCGGTTCTGCTCCACCGGCGGGACCGAGATCATCGCCGAGTACGCGATGCTGCTCCCCGCCCTCGTACTGGCGAAGATCTACGGCTTCAGCGACACCATCGGCCACGCGCTGGTCGGCTCGCTCAACGACATGATCGACGGCCGGGAGCGGGCGCTGGCCGGTCAGCAGCACCTCGCCTCGTCCATGTTCCAGCTGCTGGCCGACAAGCACGCCGAGCCCGGCGACGACGTCGCCTCGCGGATGCTCGCCGACCGCGGCGGCTTCACCGACGAGGAGGTCGCGCAGGACCTGATGGTCATGATGGCCGCGGGCCACCAGCCGACCGCCGACTGGATCGGCAACTCGCTGCGGCTGATGCTCACCGACGACCGGTTCGCCGCCTCCCTCTCGGGCGGTAGGCACAGCGTCGCCGAGGCCATGAACGAGGTGCTCTGGGAGGACACCCCGACGCAGAACGTCGCGGGCCGCTGGGCGTCGCGCGACACCCATCTCGGCGGGCGCCACATCCGGGCGGGCGACCTGCTGCTGCTGGGCATCGCCGCCGCCAACTCGGACCCGCAGGTCCGCACCGACGGTTCCGCGCTGACCGGCGGCAACAACGCGTTCCTCTCCTTCGGCCACGGCGAGCACCGCTGCCCGTTCCCGGCCCAGGAGACCGCCGAGGTCATCGCCCGTACCGGCATCGAGGTGCTGCTGGACCGGCTCCCGGACATCGACCTCGCCATCCCCGCCGAACAGCTCACCCGGCGCCCGTCCCCGTGGCTGCGGGGCCTGACGGACCTGCCGGTGACCTTCACACCCACCCCTGCCGTCGGAACCGCCGTCGGAATCGCCATCGGAGGCCAGAGATGACCCGGATCGCCCTCGACCCCTTCGTCGCCGACCTCGACGGCGAGAGTGCCCGGCTGCGGGCGGCGGGCCCGCTCGCCGAGGTGGAACTGCCGGGCGGAGTGCACTGCTACGCGGTCACCCACCACGCCGAGGCGCGGCAGCTGCTCACCGACAGCCGGATCGTGAAGGACATCAACGTCTGGGGCGCCTGGCAGCGCGGCGAAATACCGATGGACTGGCCGCTGATCGGCCTCGCCAACCCGGGCCGCTCCATGCTCACGGTCGACGGCGCGGACCACCGCCGACTGCGCACCCTGGTCGCGCAGGCGCTGACCGTGAAGCGGGTGGAGCGGCTGCGGGCCGGCATCGAGGCGCTGACCACGGCGAGCCTGGACCGGCTGGCCGCGCTGCCCAGGGGCGGAAAGGTCGACCTGAAGGCGGAGTTCGCGTACCCGCTGCCGATGAACGTGATCAGCGAGCTGATGGGCGTGGACAGCGCGGACCACCCGCGGCTGAAGGAGCTCTTCGAGAAGTTCTTCTCCACGCAGACGCCGCCCCAGGAGGTCCCGCAGATGATGGCGGACCTCGGCGCGCTCTTCACGAAGATCGTCGACTCCAAGCGGGAGAACCCGGGCGACGACCTCACCAGCGCCCTGATTACGGCCTCCGAGGACGGTGACCACCTCACCGACGAGGAGATCGTCAACACCCTCCAGCTGATCATCGCGGCCGGTCACGAGACCACGATCAGCCTGATCGTGAACGCGGTCGTCGCGCTCCAGACCCACCCCGAGCAGCGCAAGCAGGTGCTGAACGGTCAGGTGCCGTGGGAGAACGTGATCGAGGAGACCCTGCGCTGGAACACTCCCACGTCCCATGTCCTGATCCGGTTCGCCACGGAGGACGTCGAGGTGGGCGACAAGATTCTTCCGAAGGGCGAGGCACTGATCGTCTCCTTCGGTGCGCTGGGCCGCGACGAAGCGCAGCACGGGCCGACGGCCGGTGACTTCGACATCACCCGCTCCCCCAACCGCCACATCGCGTTCGGCCACGGCCCGCACGTCTGCCCGGGTGCGGCACTGTCCCGGCTGGAGGCGGGGGTGGCGCTGCCCGCGCTGTACGAGCGCTTCCCGGATCTGGAGCTCGCCGTCCCGGCGTCCGAGCTGCGGAACAAGCCGATCGTCACCCAGAACGACCTGAACGACCTGCCGGTCGAGCTGGGCTGATCCGCCGTTCGAGGTGGTCCACAAGCCGGAGCGGGTGTCTCATCCGACGGACACGGTCCTCGACCGTGTCGATGAGGTACTACGCTCCGGTTCGTGGCCGATATCCAGATTCCCGCTGACATCAAGCCCGCCGACGGACGCTTCGGCGCCGGTCCTTCCAAGGTGCGGACGGAGGCGCTCGACGCGCTGGCCGCCACCGGTACGTCTCTTCTCGGTACGTCCCACCGCCAGGCCCCGGTCAAGAACCTGGTCGGCGCGGTGCGTCAGGGCGTGCGCGACCTCTTCTCCCTCCCCGAGGGATACGAGGTGATCCTGGGCAACGGCGGCTCCACCGCCTTCTGGGACATCGCGACGCACGGTCTGATCGAGACGAAGTCCCAGCACCTCAACTTCGGCGAGTTCTCGTCGAAGTTCGCGAAGGCCGCCAAGCTCGCCCCGTGGCTCGCCGACCCGAGCGTCATCGCCTCCGACCCGGGCACCCACCCGGACCCGCAGGCCGAGGCGGGCGTCGACGTCTACGCGTTCACGCACAACGAGACGTCGACCGGTGTCGCCATGCCGATCAAGCGCGTCGCGGGCGCCGACGAGGGCTCCCTGGTCCTGGTGGACGCCACCTCCGGTGCGGGCGGCCTGCCGGTCGACATCACCGAGTCGGACGTCTACTACTTCGCCCCGCAGAAGTCGTTCGCCTCCGACGGCGGCCTCTGGATCGGCGTGTTCTCCCCGGCGGCCCTGGAGCGCGCGGCGCGCATCCACGCGTCGGGCCGGCACATCCCGGAGTTCTTCTCGCTGCCGACGGCGATCGACAACTCCCTCAAGAACCAGACGTACAACACCCCTGCGCTCGCCACGCTGTTCCTTCTGAACGAGCAGCTGAACTGGCTGAACACGCAGGGCGGCCTGGACTTCTCGGTCCGCCGCACAGCCACCTCGGCGCGGAACCTGTACGGCTGGGCGGAGGAGTCCAAGTACGCGACCCCGTTCGTCACCGACCCGGCGAAGCGCTCGCAGGTCATCGGCACGATCGACTTCGCGGACGAGATCGACGCCTCCGCTGTCGCGAAGGTGCTGCGCGCCAACGGAATCGTCGACACCGAGCCGTACCGCAAGCTGGGCCGCAACCAGCTGCGCGTGGCGATGTTCCCGGCGATCGACCCGTCGGACATCCAGGCGCTGACGGCCTGCATCGACTACGTGATCGAGAAGCTGTAACGAGGACGCACACACGAGAAGGGCCCCGCGCCGGTGCGCGGGGCCCTTCGTCGTTCACTCGACCGGGTGGCGGAACGGCTTCCGGGCGCGGGCGGCCGGATCGTCCTACGATGATGGCCTCGACAAAACCCCTTCAGGAGGCCCGCAATGTCTGCAGCAGCAGCCGAGCACCCCTGTGACGGTGAGCCGGAATCGCTGCTCGAAACGGCCAACAGCCTCATGGAGCAGCACCCGGGTTACCGCGTCGAGATCATCGGAGGCGTCATCACCGTGGCCCCATCCCCGGACGGCCCGCACGCCCGAGTGTTGACCAAGATCATGCGCCCCTTCATCACGGCCGGTCTCGACGATGGCGAGACGGAGGTGCTGCAAGGCATCGGCCTGTGGCTCCCAGGCGGCCCCGAGGACTACGCCATCCCCGACCTGGCCGTCGTCGACGCCGATCTCGACGACCATCTCGTCGAGAACAACTGCTACGACCCCGCAGTCTTCCGCCTCGTCCTGGAAGTCACCTCCAGCAACTACAACAACGACCTGCGCAACAAGGTTGTCGCCTACGCCGAGGCCAAGATCCCGGTGTATGTGATCGTCGACCGCAAGCACGGCCGGGTGCATGTCCTGACGGAACCCATGGGCGGCGGTTACGACAGTCACGAGGTGTACGCCCCCGGGCAGACGGTCACGCTGCCCGATGCGATCGGCGCCCCGGTGACTCTCGACGTCGCCGAGCTCATCCGGGCCGGCCGCCCCCGGGCCTGATCCGCCCTGGCACGAGGAACCGCGCTCGTGTGCAGGGCGGGGTCGTCGGGCACGTCCGCCGTCTCGTCCGCGTACCCGACCCGCAGCGGCACCGCGCCCAGCGGGGCGGTGGCGAAGGGCCCGGGTCCGGGGCCGTGTCCGGGGATCATCTGGTTCTCCACGGCTGCCCGACCGCGCCATCCCGCGTCCACGCGTCACGCAAGCAGCAACCTTCAGAACCGCTCGACCTTCTCGCCGTCCGGGACCTGATAGCAGCCGGAGACGACCATCAGGCTGAGGCTCGGCGGGTTGTCCTTCGCGAAGTGGACAATCTTGACGCTGTACTTCTTCTCGTCGTTGTCGGCCGTGAGGTTGACGTTCTTTTGCTTGCTGTTGTCCGGCCCGTAATCGACGACCTTCCAGCCGTGCTTGGGCAGTTCCTCCTTGAGCCGCTCCATCACACCACCGAGCTGGTCGGCCGATGCCGGAGTGAAGCTCCACGGGTGAAAGATCTGGAAGTACTTCTCGCGGTCCTTGCCCGTGCAATCCGTGACGCCCGCTCCGGTGTTGGACGCCTTTCCCTTGATGCCGATCAGGTCGTAGATCTCGCTGGAGACCTTCTTTGCCTCAGCGGCGGCTTCCTCCGAGGTGCTGGTGCCCGCGGACGGGATGTCATGGGAGTCATTGGTGTCAGTCATGCTGCATCCAGTGAGGGTCGCGAGGGCGAGGGACACGAGGAGCGCCGGGGCGCTCAGTTTGCTCTTCAAGTCGAGGGGCCTCGATGGGTCGGACCGGGACACGGGCCGGTCATGTCGTCGGGTACTTCGTGGGTCGGTCGTCGGACAGGCACCGGTGCCTGCGGGCACCGACATCCCTACCTCATATGCGCCCAGTGGTCCGGCGGCGGCTTCAAATTCACTTTGTCACCATGGCCTGCCACGACCTGGCCCTGGTTCCACAGGCTGTCGGTTTTCTCCTTCCAATAGTCGCTGTGGCCTTCGGTGTCCGTGGTCATCTGGTTGGCACCGAAGCGCTCGTCGCTAGGAATCGTCCAGGGCCCGTCCCAGTCGGTTCCGCCGTGCCCATAGCGACCGATGTCCGGGACGGGATCCCCGTCGGCCTCCTGGTTCCAGACATGTCCCGTGGGCACGTCCAGCTGCTCGGCCTTGGGTACCTGAACACCGGGGCTGCCCGCGAGGATCACGTCGTCCGCGTTCAGGTCGCCCTGCCGGGCCGCGGAACCGATGAGGGTCGTGCCGTACGAGTGGCCGATCGCGGTGCGGTGTGGTTCCGAGTCGCCGGTGTGCGACGCGTCGAGTCCGTCCATGAACCGGTTGAAGGCCGGAGCGCCATCGTTCGCGTAGTGGCTGAACGGCGAGTCCTTGACGATGTTCTGCGGGGCGTCGTACCCGAGCCAGGTGATCGTGGAGACCGACTTGTCGCCGGGCGAGGCGTCAGCCACACGCCAGACATTGACCATCCGTTCGATGTCACCGCCGATGCCGCCCAGGTTCGACGTCGTACCCGGCACATAGACCGCCTGGTGATCAGCCGTGTCCGGATTCCCATTGGCGACGATCGCCCGGCCGTTTCCTTCCGCGCTGAATCCGAGCAGGTACGCCTCGGGCAGGCCTTCCTCACCAGTCTTGTCGAAGCGTTCCTGGATGCTATGCATACCTTTGAGGGACTTGTTGAGCTGCTCGTAACGGTCCCCGTACTTGTTGTGCCACTCCATCCATTCGTCGGTGTGCACCTTGGACGGGTACATACCTGCGGTGATCCACGTCCACTCGTTGGCAGGCGGCTTCGGGATGGAGTCCAGCTCTATCTGCAGCTCGCCGCGCTTCTCATCGAGAACGACGCGATTTGCCTCGTCACGAACCGTGGAAGGCAGCCCGTCGAGCGCCCCCACGGTGTCGGGCCGGAGGGAGAGCCACGCGGCCTGCTCCTCCGGGGTGAGCCCGTTCCACCACGATGCGTTGTCCTTCGGACTGCCGTCCTTCGGGGGCTCCGGCAGGGAGTCGAGATAGCTCTTGCCCGCCTCGCGGACCCCACCCATGTCCGACTGCGCGTCGGCCCAGTCCCGCTTCGAGACCGTCAGGTCGTCGTCGGCCTTCAGCGCGCGCAGTTTCGGCGCCCACTTCTGGTCGACATCCGTGGCTTCCTTCAACGCATCGGCGATCCGGTTCGCATACCCCATCGCCCTGCCGTAGTTCGGGTTCGGGTGGATGTTCGCTGCCTGGCGCTCCAGGGCATCGGACGTCGGGCCGCCCCCAGCGCTCCCGGTCACCGAGCCGCCGTCAGCGATCTTCTCGTCGCCGGGCTTCTTGCCTGCCGGATAAGTGACCGAGCCGTCCGGGTTCACCGTGCAGTGGTTCGCGCGAGCGTCCTCGATCGCCGCGTCCAGCTTCTGTTTGGCCACCGCCATGTCGAAGGCGAAACCATTGAGCGCGGTGCTTACCAGACCGCACTCGGTCTGCGCGTAGTGGAAGTTCTTCGACAGCTCGTGGAGCTCCCGGAGGGCGGCCTTCGCCGCCTGGCCCTCAAGCTGATTGCGCACCCCCGCGCAGATCTGGTTGTCGATCGAATCCTTGGCCGCACTGGCCATGTCACCGGTCGCCCGGTAGCCGTCCGCGGATTCCTCGTACTCCGACGGCTTGAAGGCTTTCAGCGTCGCAAGATCCATGACCGCGAATCACTTCTCCTTCGCCTGGCCGCCGGCGGCCTCGGTGTCCTCGTACTTCAGCTTCAGCTTGTCCAGCTCTTCCTTGACCGTCTCGTCGGACTTCGACAGATCGTGACCCGAACTCTCCAGAAGTCCGCCCAACTCGTCACAGCGGCTGCTCACATCGCCGACGTACTTCTTCCAGGAGTCGTACAGCTCCTTCTGCGCCGCCGCGCTCTGGCACCCGCCGGTGTCACCCAGCCCCGCCTGCCCGTCGTCCAGCTTCGCCAACGCCTTGCCGATGCCGTCCTTCAGGCCTTTGACACCCTCGCCGGCCTTCGCCCATGCCTTCTTGTCCGACTTCAGATCTTCCGAAGCCGCGCCCGCCGGAGCCCCGCCCCCCTGATCGGCCGGATACTGGTTCAACTGCATCTGTGCGGAACCGCGGCCCACCGCATCGGCCTTGAGCTGCTCCCACTCATCCCACGCCATCCGCGAAACCCTCCCCGTTTCCCCGTTCCCGGGCAACCCCGGGGCGAGCCACCATAACCTCCGGCTCCGAGGCGCGAAGCCAAACGCTCACACGGCCCGCTGCGCCCCGCTCCCAGCGCCGTTCGCCGTCGCACCACTCCTCCGTGGGAACCAGCCCCGCCGCGGCGGCCACGGCGGCGGAGGCGTCATGGTCCGGATGGATATGGGCGACGACGGTACGGACCTCCCGCACCCCCGCGAGGTGGGCGACCAGACCCACCGCGGCCTCTTTCGCGTATCCCAGTCCCTGCCACCGCGTCCCGACCACCCAGGCGATCTCCGCCTCCGCGTCCTGCTCGTTCACCGTCGCCTGTACGTAACCGGCCAGGCAGCCCTCGTCCCGTACGCGCAGCACCCAGTTCCACCAGCCCACCCCGGGGTCCGGCGAACCGGCGGACTGGCGTGCGTAGCGGGCCCGCAGCTCATCGGCGGTCTCCGGGGCGCCTCCGGTGTAGGTGTGCAGGGCCGGGTCGTCCAGCACCGCGGACATCTCGTCCGCGTACGCGACCCGCAGCGGCAGCGCGTCCAGCCGGGCGGTGGTGAAGGGCTCGGGTCCATGGTTGATCACACCACCCGACCCTATGTGCGCCGGTCGCCCGGCGACTCAGCGGCTCAGTCGCTGGAACCGCCGTTCGGCGGTCGAGCGGCGCGCCGGGGCGTGACGCGGGGCCGGGTCCGCGCACCGATGGAGACCGGGCAACGGTCAGTCGCGCTTGCGGCGCCGGTTCATGAGGACGAGTGCGCCCACGGCGGCGAGCACCAGTGCTCCGACCAGGGTGCTGCCCTTCACCTGTTGGCCGCTCGCCTCACCGGTGGCCGACGACGCGCCGCCGCCGTCCTTCGACGGCGCCCCGCTGTCACCACCGCCGCCGCCGGCGATGTCCACCCGCACCACATCGCTCTGCTCCCCCTCCGTGCCGAACATCAGCGCCGAGCCGTCCGCCGTGTACGTCACCGACTCGGCCTGTCGCTGCAGCGGTGCCTGGACCGCGTGGTCGGTGCCGAGCCTGCCGTCCTTGAAGGCGTAGCCACGGGCGCTGAAGTACGAGCGCAGCACCAGCTCCTTGCCGTCCGGCGAGAACGCCCCGTCCGTCACCCACGGCACCTCACCCACCCGTCGGAAGACATTGGTGGCGCCGGTGGTGAGCTCGGCCGGGCCCTCGTACAGTCCGCCGCCGTCCTCGTTCTTCGACGCGATGTAGACGCGCCCGGTCGTGGGGTGGACCATCAGCGCCTCGGCGTTGCGCGGGCCGTCCGCGTACTTCACGTCGAACTGTGTGGCGCGGACCGTCGCGTCCTTGAGCTGCTTCGGCTCCGGGAAGCGGTAGATCCAGACGTGGTCCCAGCTGCCGTTCAGGTTGTCGCCGATGTCGCCGACGTACAGATTGCCATCGGGTCCGAGCGAGATGGCCTCGACGTCGCGCGGCTGCCCCACCCCCCGCAGGGTGATCGTCGCGAGGGTCTTCCCGGTGCGGGAGTCGACGGCGTAGATGTACGGCCCGTCGTCGCTGTCGTTGTGCGTCCAGTAGATGCCGGGGTGGGCGCGGCTGGCGGCGAGGCCGCTGGACTCGGTGATCCGGGGGTCTTCGATCGTGAAGCTCCGATCGGCTCCGTCTCCGGCCGCGACGGCGGGAGCCGCCCCGGCGAGGAGGAGCAGCGCGGCGGCTCCGGACACAGTCAGGTACGAACGCATGACACAAGTGTCCATCGTCACGTCGCAGGTCGGATGAGTGATCCGCGATGATGACGCCATGCGTTTCATGTTTGTCGGCGATTCCATGTCGATCGGCCGCGCCGGAGACTTCACCTGGCGCTACCGGATGTGGCAGCACCTCGCTTCCACTCTCGGTGCCCCGTTCGCGATCGTCGGCCCACGCAGCGAGCTGTACGACACCGGGACGAACACCCCTGTCTCGTGCGAGTACGGCGCCCCGGACTTTCCCGCCGGGGCCCGCACCCATCTGGCCGGCTGGGGTGAGGGCTGGCTGCACATGGCCCCGGTGATCGCCGACACGGTCACCGAGCACCGCACGGACATCCTGCTTGTCTCGCTCGGCCTGATAGACCTCGGGTTCTATACGGACAGCGGTCAGACCGCCCTGAACGCAAGGGCGTTCATCACGGCGGCCCGCACCGCGAACCCGCACGTCAAGATGGTGCTCCTGCCCGTGATACCGAACATACGGGCCGAGTCGGACGCCTCGTTCGCCGCCGAGTGCGACCGTTTCAACGAGCTCCTGGCGAAGGCCGTCGCCGACCTCGACGACCCGATGTCCCCGATCCTGCTGGCCTCCCGCCCACCGGGGTACGACATCCACCGGGACACGTACGACGGGACACATCCCGGCCCCACCGGCGAACACAAGCTGGCGGCCGCGTTCGCCGACGCGATGCACCAGGCGTGGGGCCTGGGCGGCCCGTACGCAGCCCTCCCGTAGCCGGCATCCGCGGTCGGCACTCGTAGCCGGCCGCCAAGAAACCGAAGGACCCGGGACATGACGGGAACGGCCACCCGCTATCTCTATCTCGCCCGGCACGGCGAGGCGGAGGCGGACGGCGGCGGACTGACGGAGAACGGCCGCCGCCAGGCGTACCTGCTCGGCCGACGGCTCCGCGAGCACCCCATCTCGGTGGTGCATCACGGCCCGCTGCCCCGGGCCGTCGAGACCGCGCGGCTGATGGGCGAACAGCTCGGCGACGTCCCCCTCCAGGGGGCGGAGAACGCCGGGGACTACGTCCCCCACTTCCCGGACCGGGCCGAACTGCCGACGGACTGCGCCGACACCCTCCTCCGCTTCCTCGAACCATGCACGGCCGAAGAGCGCGTGCACGGACCGGAGTTGGCGCGCCGGGCCCTGGAGGCGTACACCGGCCCGGTGGCGGGCGACGAAGACGTCCACGAACTGGTCGTCACCCACAACTTCCTGGTGGCGTGGCTGGTACGGCACGCGATGGCCGCGCCGCAATGGCGCTGGCTCGGTCTGAATCACGGTAATGCGTCGCTGACTGTCATCCGTTACAGCCCGGACCGTCCGGTGTCGGTCCTGGTCTGCAACGACATGCGGCACCTGCCCGACGAGCTGCGCTGGACGGGCTTCCCGCCCGGCCCCCGCTTCTGAGAACCCGCCCGTCACCGGGTTCCCGGCACCTCAGCGCTCCGACCCCGTGGGCCGGGCCCTCACATGCATCCGCTCCCCCTGCTGCCCGAACAGGCTGAGGAATTCGACCGGATCGGGCCCGGCGCTGGCCCACGCATGCGGCGTACGCGTGTCGAACTCGGCGACCTCGCCGGCCGTGAGCACCAGATCGTGCTCGCCCAGCACCAGCCGTAGCCGCCCCGCGAGTACATACACCCACTCGTACCCCTCGTGCACCCGCTGCTCCAGCGGACCCGTCGCCCCGCGACCGCCGGGCAGGATCTGCTTGTACGCGTGCAGCCCGCCGAGGTGCCGGGTGAGCGGCACGAAGGTCATGCCGTCCCGGGTGAAAGGGCGGAAATGGATACGTGGATCGCCGGTGGCGGGTGCGCCGACGAGTTCGTCCAGCTGCACCCCGTACGCCTTGGCCAGTGGCAGCAGCAGTTCGAGCGTGGGTTTGCGGCCGCCCGATTCCAGGCGCGAGAGGGTGCTGAGGGAGATCCCGGTCGTCTCGCTGAGCTGCGCCAGGGTCGTGCCGCGTTCCTGGCGCAGGGCGCGCAGCCGCGGCCCGACGCCTGTCAGGACGGTCGAGATCTCGTCGTCCGTACGCTCTCCGCGCTCTCCGTCTTGTTCATCCATCTCCCCATTATTTGCCGTCCCGGCAACGGGGTGTGTCAGGACGGCAGGATCATGGCCAGTGAGAGACGGGTCAGCTCATCGGTCAGCCACTCGGCGTCGACCTGCCGGGGGCGGCGGCCGTGATGGGCCATGAGTTCGTCCACCGAGTGGTTCAGCACAGTGACGGTCACGGTGTGGTCGCTCGCCACCGCCTCGCCCCGTCGCACGGCACGCTCGGCCTCGGAGGTCAGGAAGTCGATCCACATCGCCCGCCATGTCGCGAGGTGCTTGTCCACCTCCCGGCTCACCCCCAGCACCTCGACGAACGCCACCCGGGCCGCGCACGGGTCCTCGGTGACCGCCTTCACATAGGCGTCGAAGAGCAGCCGGACCCGTTCCGCCGTCGGGCAGTCCTCCATGCCCTCGGCCATCAGGGCGTTCTCGGCGGCGCGCAGCCCGTAGGTCGCCACCTCGTCGTAGATCGCCATCAGGAGCACCTCCCGCGAGACGAACTCCTGTTGGAAGATGTGGACGGGCACTTTCGCCTGTTCGCACAGAGCCTCGACACTCGTGTGCGCGTACCCGTACGCGGCGAACAACTGGCGTCCGGCCCACAGGAGTCGGTCCCGTGCCCCCGGACCCTCCATGGCCTGTCCGACCGCCCTGTTCCGCTGGTTCGCCACGACACCCACCATCGGTCCTCCTTCGTCGTCCGTACCGCTGCCCCCACTCTCCACGCTCTGCCCCGCCGGTGGTGTCACCGCCACGCACTCGGGCACGCGTAGGGCGGTGCTTCGGTCAAGTCCGATTGCCCATCGAATCGTTGCTGCTACCGTCTGAATTTTGGATCTACGGAGGTCGGTGCTCCCGAGCGCCACGCGCACCTGGGGCGAGGGCGCCTGGTCCCCGAGTAGCTGCTCCTGATCAAAAAGACCCCTCAGTGACCCCGGAGAGCCCCCTTTCGCGTCACTCCACGGGTGCACCCACACCCAAAAGGGCCACGTGCGAGGGGGGTTTGCCAACCAACCCGCCCCGGGCCGCAAGGCGCCCACCAACGGCATTCGCCGACACTTCCCCACCGGGTCTCCGACGCCGGACCTCCGACCTGACGGAGATCGAACTCCGCCGCATGCACGACGAACCGCCCGAGTCCCCGCACTTCGGCGAGCCGTTCCTCTGGACGGCCCTGTTCCGCCGAACCACCGAGTCCTGACGAGCGATTGCCTGCTGCCCGACTGCCGAGCGTTTCAGCAGGACCGCGAGGGCAGGGCCGTGAACATGACGTCTGCGGCCCGAGCGGTGACTTCGAGCTCGTCACCGAGAGCCCATTCGGCGACCCGCGAGACCGTGGCGGCCGGGATGCGGTCGCTGATTCCGGGGGCCGCCGGAATGTCCTGCGTCGCGTGGGCGTCGTGCGGCATGACGACCCGATACCCCAGCGCCAGGGCTGCGCGGGCCGTCGCCTGGACACACATCTCCGACATCACACCGCAGATGGCGAGCGCCTGTACCTGCGATTCGGTCAAGAGACCGCCCAGCGAAGTCCCGTCGAACCCGTTGTCCTTGGTTTTACGGATCACGACCTCAGTGGGGCCGGCCTCGACGGGATGGTGAAGTTCCCAACCGGGCGTGTGCGGCTCGTCGCCCGCTCCGGCCGGCCCGTCGTTCTGAATGTGGACAACGAGCGCCCCGCTCCTTCGCGCCCGTGCGATCAGGTCTGCCGTCCGGTCCAGGAGCCGGTCCGTCTCGGGTACTGCCCTGTCACCGCGGACGGCGGCCTTCTGAACGTCCACAACGAGCAGGGCCTCTGCGGGAAGCGCACGATTGTCCATGCCGTCATCATGTCCGCCGGCGCCGTGCACCTCTACGTTTTTTCGACCCGATGGCAAGAGAGGCCGCCGCCTCCCCCGACGGCGGAGTGGGCGACAGCATTCCCACGGGCCGCGCCGACGACAACGTCACAGTCCCGGCCGGCCGGAGGTCACCAAGCCCGTCTCGTAGGCGACGATCACCAGCTGCGCGCGGTCGCGCGCCCGGAGCTTGGACAGCAGGCGTCCGATGTGGGTCTTGACCGTGGCGAGGCTCAGGTGCAGGTGCTCCGCCAGTTCCGCGTTGGAGAGGCCGCGGGCGATCAGGCTCAGGACCTCCAGCTCGCGGTCCGTGACGCCGTCGAGGGTGCGGGCCGGTGGGCGGCCCGGCTCGGGGCGGCGGGCGAAGTCGGCGATCAGGCGGCGGGTGACCGAGGGGGCGAGGAGGGAGTCTCCGGCGGCGATGACGGTGATGGCGTTCAGGACCTCCGACGGCGGTGTGTCCTTCAGGAGGAAGCCCGCCGCGCCCGCGCGAAGGGCGGCATAGACGTACTCGTCCAGGTCGAAGGTGGTGAGGATGAGGACGCGGGCGCCGACTGTGGACGGATCGGCGCAGATGCGGCGGGTGGCCTCGATGCCGTCCAGGCCTGGCATGCGGATGTCCATGAGGACGACGTCCGGCTGTTCGCGACGGACGAGTTCGACGGCTTCGGTGCCGGTCGCCGCCTCGCCGACGGCGGTCAGGCCGGGGGTGTGGTCGACGAGGACGCGGAAGCTGCCGCGGACCATGGCCTGGTCGTCGGCGATGAGGACGCGGACGGGGCCCGGATCCGGGGCGGCGGAGGCCGGTCCGGCCTGCCCGGGAACTGTCGGCTCGGTCATGACGGGCTCCCTCCGTCGATCGGGAGCCGTACGGACACGGCGAAGCCGCCCTCGGTCCGAGGACCGGCCTCGAAGCTCCCGCCGTACATGAGTGCCCGCTCCCGCATGCCCATCAGGCCATGTCCGCCCGGCAGTTCCCGGGCTGGTGGGCGTGTGCCGCCCGAAGGCCCGTCATCGACCACGTCGATACGGACGGCCTCTCCGCCGTCCGCCGCGACCGCGACCTCGACCGTGACCAGGCAGCGAGTCGGTGCAGCGTGCTTGACCACATTGGTCAGACCCTCCTGCACGATCCGGTACACCGTCAGCTGCGTACCCTCCGCAAGGGATTCCGCTCCGCGGACCGTCAGGTCCACGTCGACCCTCGCCCGGCGCGCGTCCTGGGCCAGTCGGGCCAGGTCACCGAGGCCCTGCGCCGGCCTCAACGGGGCACCTTCCGTGCGCAGTACGCCAAGAGTGCGGCGCATCTCCGTCAGTGCGGCCCTGCTGGTCTCCTCTATGACCTTCAGTGCGGTCCGGGCCTCCTGCGGATCGGCCTGGGCCACATGGGCGGCGACGCCCGCCTTGACGGCGATCAGGCTGAGGTTGTGCGACACGATGTCGTGCAACTCGCGGGCGATGCGCAGCCGTTCCTCGTTGAGTACGCGCTCGGCCCGTCGCTGCTCCTGCCGCTGTGCCTCGGCCCGGCGGGAGCGTACGACGAAGCCCGCCGTCCAGGCACCGCCGATCACCACCAGCACCAGGGCGACCAGGCCCGCGGCTCCCTGCCGGTCCCCGGCCGGGGTGATCACCGCCTCGTCCAGGTACACCCCGCCGGCCGCCACCGGCAGCGCGAGCGCAAGCGCCGTCACCGAGCGGCGGGCGGGCTCCGCCAGGCCCACCGGATAGGCGGCCAGGCCCGCCGCCGCGTACGGCTCGCGCGTCAGGTCCAGGACGGAAGCGGCGGTGAGGGCCGCCAGTACGACGCCCATGACCGGCAGGGGCCAACGGCGGCGCAACGCGATGGGCAGACCGACGGCAGCGACGATCAGCCACAGGAGCCAGGCCGGGCCGTCGTAGACCGGCTGCCCGTCGGCTGCGGTCATGCCTGCAAAGCCGGCATAGATCGCGCTCACGGCGACAGCCGACGCAAGGTCGACGGCGTAGAGATGGCAGCCGCCCGTGCGGTTCATGGCACGACCGTATCTGTCCCGGCCCACTCAGCCCGCCTGTCCCAGCAAGACCATCAGCACCAGTGTGACCAGCGTCAGCGGCACCCAGCGCAGAACGGCGGCCCGGCTGGGCCGCGGGCCTTCCCGCAGCAGTCCGAAGCCCAGCGGCAGCAGGGCGGCGGTCAGCCCCACGAGGGCCACCAGTGACAGCGGGGTGGTGCCCTTGAGCACACCCAACGGCAGGGCCGCCATCAGCGCGAGGGCGAACGCGCGTACCGGGCCGAGTGTCCGGGTGCGCCAGGCGCCGAGGGCGAGCACCAGCCAGCCTGCCAGGATGGCGAGGTTCAGCGCGGAGAAGATCTGGAAGGCACCGTACGTTTCGGAGACGGCCCGGGTGGCGGCCTCGGCGCCCTCGGCGTCGGTCAGCCGGAAAGCCATGTGGTCCGCTCCGGCGTGAAAGGTACGGGCGAACAGCCCGGACATGGCCGGCACTCCGCCCCACAGGCCCCAGCCAGGACTGCGGGTTCCGATCCGGGCGGCAAGCACGGCCACGGCGGGCCAGAGCAGCAGATTGCCCGCGCCGAAGAGGGCGTACGAAGTGGCCATCAGCCCGGGATCATGTTCGTACGCGGCAAGTTGAGCGGGAAAAAAGAAGTCGGAGCGTACCCGCACCAGGGCTCCGGCCAGCATGAGCAGCGGGCCCAGCACCATGGCGACGCCGCCCACCCAGCGGCCCGGAAAGGCCTCCATGACCTCCACCGGGAGCATGCGGCCGAGGGCGGTGGAGGCGCGAGCGGGAGCGGCAGCCGTCGCGGTTGCTGCGGGCAAGGATTCGGGGGCGGTGTTCCGTGGCAGCGTGGTCATACCGCCGACCATGTCCTGGCCGCCCCGTCCACGGCATCGGACCAGGGCCTGGATTGCGGCGTCAGACCTGGGTATGACCGGCGACGCCCGGGGTGTGGGAAGGCTGTTCCCCGTACGCGACGGCTCGGGCGGACCGGAGTGCCCGTGGGGATGTGGCACTGGGGGCCCTTTGCGTCACGTCCGGTTCGAGGTGGGGTGCGGGCGGGCTCGGGGCCGCTCGCGGCCGCCGCCTCCAGGACTTGCCGCGCGGTTGCCGCCACTGACGGGGCGGATCAGGGGCGCGGCCACCGGCGTCCGCTCAGGCGCTCGATGTCGGCGTTGAAGCGCCTGAGGTACGCGGCGAAGGCCGAGACGTCCTCCTCGGACCAGTCGGACATGATCTGGTCCAGCGAGTCCGTATTGCGCTCCCGCTCGTCGTCGAGCATGCGCGCACCCTCGTCGGTGATGCGGAACTTGCGAGCCATACCGCCCTCGGGATCGGGTATGCGCTCCACGAGACCGGCGCGCTTCGCCGCGGCGGTCTGCCGGTTGAGGGTCGAGGCGTCGAGCCCGAAGGCGTCGCTCAGTTCACCGATCGACATCGGCCCCTGGACACGGATGCGGCTGAGCAGGATGTAGGCGCTCCGCTCCAGTCGGCTGTCCTCGCGGCGGCCGTTCCTGTGATGCAGAAGTCCATGGCGGCTGAGCAGCATCTGCTCGTACTCGACCTCTTGCGTAGCCCTGACCATGCGACCGCTGCCTCTCGCTCCTTGCCGGGCCGCCGGCACGTTTCATTTCGGAGCGGCCCCGCTCCATCCTCTCACACGATTATGCATAGCGCACACAATGTGCGCTATGCATAGTTCATGTACGATGCAATTCGATACCCGACAGCCACCCGAGGAGTCCCGGTATGGGAGCCCCCCAAACATCGACCCGCGCGAACGGTGTGATCGCCACGCTGGCATTCGCCGGCATCGTGGCCGCGATCATGCAGACCCTGGTCACACCGCTCATCGCCGAACTGCCGCAGATCCTGCACACCAGCTCCGCGAACACCGCCTGGGTGATCACGGTGACCCTGCTGGTGGGGGCGGTGTGCGTGCCCGTCACCGGACGCCTCGGCGACCTGCTGGGCAAGCGCCGGATGCTCCTCGCCTGTTCCGTGCCCCTTATCGCGGGGTCGGTGGTCTGCGCCCTCGCATCGTCCGTCGTACCCATGATCATCGGACGTGGCCTGCAGGGCATGGGCATGGGCATGGTGCCGCTCGGCATCGCCCTGCTCCGCGACGTGGTCCCCGCCGAGAAGCTCAGCTCCTCCATCGCCCTGGTCAGCGCGTCCATGGGTATCGGCGGCGGCCTCGGCCTGCCGATCGCCTCGGCCGTCGCGCAGTACGCGAACTGGCGCGCGCTGTTCTGGGGCTCCGCCGTCCTGGCCGTGGCCATCGCCACCCTGATCTGGTTCCTCATCCCGGACGTCCCGGCCAGCGCCAAGGGACAGCGTTTCGACGCGCCCGGCGCGCTCGGCCTCGGCGTCGGCCTGGTCTGCCTGCTGCTCGCCGTCTCCAAGGGCGCCGAGTGGGGATGGACCTCCGTGACGACGCTCGGCCTGTTCATCGCCGCCGTCGTCGTGCTGCTGGCCTGGGGCGCGTGGGAACTGCGGACCCGTGACCCGCTGGTCGACCTGCGCACCACGGCCCGCCCCCGCGTGCTGATCACCAACGTCGCCTCGATCTTCGTCGGCTTCGGCATGTACGCCAGCATGCTGATCGTGCCTCAGCTGCTCCAGTTCCCCGAGGCCACCGGTTACGGTCTCGGCCAGTCGATGCTGGCGGCGGGCCTCTGGATGGCCCCCGGCGGCGTCATGATGATGATCGTCTCTCCGTTCGGCGGAAAGCTCACCGACGCCCGCGGCCCGAAGTTCACCCTGATCTGCGGCGTCCTGGTCCTGGCAGCCGGGTACGGCCTCTCTCTCGTCCTCATGGGCTCCGCCTGGGGGCTGATGCTGTCCCTCATGGTCATCAACAGCGGTGTGGGTCTCGCCTACGGCTCCATGCCGGCCCTGATCATGGGCTCCGTGCCGCTCTCCGAGACCGCTGCGGCCAACGGCTTCAACACGCTGATGCGTTCCCTCGGCACCTCGATCGGTGCGGCCGTGATCGGCGTGGTCCTGTCCCAGATGACCACCACGGCGGGCGGCCACACCTTCAGCTCGGAGAGCGGCTTCCGCACCGGCCTGATCATCGGCTGCGGCGTCGCCCTGGTCGCCGCGGCGATCGCCCTCGTCATCCCGGCGGTGCGCCGCAGTGCGTCCGACACCGCGAAGGACGATGCGGCCCCCGCCCCCGAACAGGCCGCTGTCGAAGCCTGACCGGACCGACACCCGTTGCGGCACCCCACCCGGGCCACGAGCCCGGCCGGGAAGCAAAGGTCCGCTGCCCGGCGTCGCCCCTCCGCCGACGCCGGGCAGCGGGCCGAGCGGCTCCATGCCGTCGTCACTCCAGCCACCGCACTCTCATCCGCGAGCCATGGCAAGACCGCCGATCGCCCTTCAAGCGGTCTCGGTCGACTTCGCCGCGAGGGAGGCAACCCGTTCGCGCCAGGGAATGCGGGGAGGCTGCTGCGCGTACGCGGCTGCTCGGGCGGACCGGAGGGCCCATGCCTCCTCCTGGCGGCACGGAGCGCAGTGCGTTTCGTCGCCCACCGCCCGGAAGACGTGATCCTCGCCGGGACCGGCGCAGGGGACGAGCTCCCTGACGCGGGGTGGTGTCGCGGGGCGGGCAGTGGTGGGTGCCGGGGGTTCCGGCAGTTTCTGTACGAGGCGGTGGCGCAGGAATCCGACCGCTGATCGCACGCCGTCCGGGGGCAGTTCGCTGGTCAGGGCCCGGCGTAAGTCGTTGGTCGTGATGCCGCGCCGAATCCACTCCGCGGCGAGCTCGGCGAGCCCCCGGGCCTCGCGGACTCCCAGGTGCAGCTGGGGTGTTGCGTGGCGAAGTGACAGCAGGAGCCGTTCCGTCACGTTCAGTTCGGGGTCAGGGGTGCTGTCGGGACCGGGCTCGGCCTCGGGCTCGGCTTCGGAGGGTGGGTGGGGATAGTTCTTCTCACGTTCTTCTTCTACCGGTAGTGAGTCACCGGCTGCCCGAACCCCCGGCTGACCGACCGCCCGTTCCCGCGTACTCGGCTGGGGCGCAGGCGTCACCACCAGCCCGTCCTGGACCCGTCGGGCCTGATCCGCCGTGAGGGGGACGTTCGAGCAGAGCTGGTCGGTGGCCCAGTGACCCCGGCCCACCTGCCGCCGCCGCTCATGTACGAAACCGTTCTCCACCAGCTGTTTCTTGGCCTTCTGGTACGCCCGCCCAGTGATCCCGAGATTCCTCGCATGCTCACTGAGCGCCTGCCCGGCCTGGTCTTCGGGAAGCCCCTGCACGTGCAGGAGGAGAACCTTCGCGTCACTACCCAGACGCGGATGGCGCACGACGTCGTGCGAAGCCTTCGTGTAGCGCCGAGACGGCGCGATAGCATGCCGAAGCATCCCGGTGGACTCTCGATTCCACTCGTGGTGAAGGCCCTCGGCGAGGTGTTGGTAGCACCCCCGGGGGCCGCCCTGCATGCAGGTGCAACACAGAGCGTTATGACGCGATCACCGTACCGCAGGCTGCGGGAGCCTTGCCCCCTTTCGCGCACATCCCTCGCACAACAGATGTACATCCGATACATTTGCTACATGAGCGAGCCTGTCACTGAGTCCATGGCAGAGGTACGCCGTCACCTCGCCGATGTCATCGACCGCGCGCGACGGGACGAGACCCCGACGGTCATCACCCGCCGCGGCAAGAGCGAAGCCGTACTGATCGATATCGACGAATACCGACGCCTGAAGCAGGTCGCCGAGCAGTACGAGGAAGAGTGGCTCAACCGACTGGCCGACGAGGCGGAGTCCGAGGGCCTCAACGGTTCGGTCTCCGTGGAAGAGATGGCCGCTCTCCTCCGATCTGCGCCCTGACCTCATGGGATACGTCACGCGGTTCACTTCGCGCGCACAACGAGACTTGCTGAAGATTCCTCGTCAGGAGGCGCTCCGCATTCTCTTCCGCCTCACCGAGCTCCAGAAGGCGCTGGATACGGGAGATACCGCAGCCTTTGACATCAAAGCTCTCCAGGGGCACTCGGACAGGTGGCGGCTGAGAATCGGCGACTACCGCGCCGTGTACACCGTCGAAGACGGTCAGCTCATCCTGTGGGTGCTGGCCGTCGCGCACCGCGGCGAGGTCTACCGCGGCCTGTAACTCACGCTCCGGGTCCCTGGATCACGTCCTCACCCCTCCCTGGCCGTCACCTCCAGGACCAGTCATCGCGGAGGCGGACTGCGCGTTGGGTGCACAAGGTGCACTGACGGCCGCAGGTGAGGGGGTGACGTTCGGCTATCTGGCGTCCTGGTTCGAGCCGTTCGCCGAGGAAGAGATCACCGCATCCGCCAGACACGAGTACGAGACTCACGTCGTGCCCGGGATGTTGCAGACGGAGGGCTACGCCCGCACCGTATTGGGCAGCGGCTACCCACCCGTCGACGACGATAAGGTCGAGGGCCGAGTCGCGGCCCGTTTGGCACGCCAGAGGCTCCTGTCCCGAAAGCCCGTGCCGGACATCGGCTTTGTCCTGGAACTCGCCGCTCTTACCCGCCCCATCGGGGGTCGTCGGGTGCACAAGGAGCAGCTGGACCACATCCTGGAGGTCGGGGCGCTTCGACATGTGCAGATGCAGGTGATGTCACCACGTCGGCAGACTCATGCCGGTCTCAGTGGCCCGTTCGTTCTGCTGGAGACCAAGAAACGGCGTCAGCTCGCCTACGTCGAAGTGCAGGACCACAACTTCCTCATCAGCGAACAACCGGCGTTGGGGAACCTGTTCGGGAAATATGGCATTCTGCGGGCGCAGGCCCTCAGCCCCGAAGAGTCCAGAGACGTGATCGAGCAGGTGGCGAAAGAGCTATGAACACCGGCCTCAATTGGTTCAAGAGCAGCTACAGCGGCGAAAACAGCGGCAACTGCGTTGAGGTCGCCACGTGCCCCGAGACCGTGCACGTCCGTGACTCCAAGGACCTGACCGTCCCCGCTCTCGCCCTCTCCCCCGCCGCCTGGGCGGACTTCCTCCCCTACGCCGCGCAGTAGGGCCGCGTCACCCGCTGTCGGCCCCGCTCCGTAGGGTGGCTGAGTGTGCGGTCGTTGTTGCGGCGGATGTTCTGGGCGCGGCTGGTGCTGGTGCAGGCGGTGCTGGGGACGTTGTGTGCGGTGGCCATCGCGGCGGCGCCGTGGACGGACCGGGGTGTTCCGCAGGTGCTGTTCTGGGTGGGGCTCGTACCGACGCTGCTGACGATCTGGTTCGACCGGCCGCGCACGGGATAGGCGTACGGGAAGTCCAGCAGTGCGTGGTCGCCGATCAGGAGATGCCGCGGTCAGGAGACGAGGATGCCGATGCCGTCTCCGAGCAGTTTCGCCCCGAGTACGAAGAACAGGACTGCCATCACAGCGACGTTGTGCCGGGCGGTCCAGTCCTTCCAGCCGCTGAGCACGGCCGTCGCCCGCTCCCCCGTGAACAGCAGTACTGCGAGCGGGGTCAGCAGTCCGAGGGTACCGATGACCACGAAGACGGCCAGTGAGGCGATCTGCTCCCCCGGAGGGAGGCCGGCCGAGCTGATGGAGGCAGCCGCCGCAATGGTCAGCGAGGCGTTTTTGACATTGGCCGCCGACAGGGCCAGCCCGAGGCCGAGGATCTTGACCGGCGTGAAGCGGTCGATCGCGGCCATCCATTTCGGAAGCTGCGCCTCCGAGGTGGGGGCGGGACGCCGGCGCCACTGCCGGGCACCGAACAGCACAAGGAGCAGTCCCAGCCCGAGCTCGAGGCCGCCCACCCAGATGGCCGGATGATGCTGGGCGGACGCGCCGCCGGGGCCGCCGATCACCAGCATCACCGCGCCCAGCACCGAAAGTCCCACGACCCAGCCGACGGTGAACAGCAGCCCGTTGAGCCGCCCTCGGGGCGTGACCAGTACAAGGATGATCGCGATGATCGGGAGCGGGCTGATCGCGACGCCGGCCGCCAGGCCCAGGACATCGCCGAGAACTTTACCCATGGTGCCCTCCGGGCGGCGATCAGGGACGAACCGGCCGACCGCGCCCGGACCGGTCGCCCTCTCCAGCCCCCGCGAGCCTCTCCTTGGTTCGCCGAGCACGTGGAGAACCTCTCAACAGTCATCATCGACCGCATCAGCTGGCCGCGCGACACAGGCGGCCGGGCCGCGCGACACCGACGACGAGGAGCGAGCCACGACCACGTCCGAGCGGCCCTGCGGACAGTTCTTCGCGCCGCCCTGCCGACCGGAGACGGGCCGCCCTCGACGCGCGGCAGCCGCCCACCCGTGCCTACGCTGACCAGGACCAGGGCCTGGGCCCGCAACCGTCCCGCCTGTCGGCAGGCAGCGATGTGGCGTCGTACGGGTCGGCCCGGAGTACGAGGCGCCGCTCTCACGAGCGGAGCTGCCGATGAGAAACGGCCGATTCATGCCATCACGGTTCATCCCTTACACGCAGGACGTCGAAACCGCTGAGCCCGACTTCGACGACAAGCTGCGGACAGTGATCGGGAAGACCGAGCGGTACATCACCGAATCGGTCACGACCGAAGGCACCGGCGCCGCGGTGCGTGACGCGCACGCCAAGGGTTACGGGCTCGTCAGAGGAGAAATCGAAATCCTCGACCGGCTCCCCGCCGAGTACGCCCAGGGCATCTACGCGACGCCAGGACGCCACGATGCCCTCGTGCGGTTCTCCAACGGCTCCCCGCATGCCGGAGCCGACGCACGGCTCGGCCGTGCTACCGGGCTGGCTCTCAAGATCTTCGACATCGACGGTCCGACCCTCCTGGACGACGAGCCCGACACCCGCACCTTCGACTACGCCCTCATCAACGCACCGGTCTTCTTCTGCAACACCGTTGAGCATTACCTGTTCATCCAGGAACTCTTCCTCGAAGCACCCGCCTATTTCGCCCAGGGTGCGCCCGGTCGGCATCGCTTCTACCGCGACTTCGTGACGGGAAAGGGCACCCTGGAGCAGGACGAATGGGCGTGGGACGAGTTCCTGGCGTTCCTCAGGGTGTCGCAGCCGCCCTCGGTGAACGTTCTGCTGTCGACCTACTGGACGATGGGCGCGGTCCGGCACGGCGACCACGTCGCCAAGGTGCGCATCGCCCCCGACCCCGCCTTCGCCGAAGCGGTGGTCCGGCGCACCATCGACCTGACCTCGGCGGCAGAGGTGTTCCGGCCCGCTCTGGTCACCGAGCTGCAGGAACGGCCCTACGCGTTCGACATCCAGGTCCAGCTGTGCACCGGCCTGGACCGGATGCCGGTCGAGGACGTCACCGTCGAGTGGCCCGAGCAGCTTTCCCCGTTCGTCACGGTGGCCAGGCTGCGCCTCCCGCAGCAGGACATCTCCGACGAGGAGAACCTCAAAAGAATGGACGCGCTCTCCTTCACGCCGTGGCGGGTGACCGCCGCGCACGCGCCCCTCGGCAGCATCATGCGCGCACGCAAGGAGGTCTACCGCCGCTCCTCCATCGTGCGCCACCAGCTCAATCGCCAAGAGCGCACGGAGCCCCGCAGCGCCGACGAGGTGCTGCCGTAGAAGGAGGTCGCCCCTGGCTGCTCCCTCTCGACGAGGCGAGCTGATCACCGAACAGCTGATGAACCCGGACGGCTCCGTAGTGCTCAACGGGCCAGGCGGCCCAGCAGAGAACCGGCGGCGACGATGCCGGCCAGCGCCGCGAACGCGAGGACGGCAAGGTCGAGGCCCAGGTGGGCCTGGGTGCCGATGAGCAGTCCGCGCAGGGCGTCGACCTGGTAGCTCAGCGGGTTCACCCTGCTGACGGCCTGGAGCCAGCCGGGCATCAGGGCGACCGGGTAGAGCGCGTTGGAGGCGAAGAAGAGCGGCATCGTGATGGCCTGGCCGATGCCCATCAGCCGGTCGCGGGTCAGGACGATCCCGGCGATCGACATCGACAGGCAGGAGAAGAACGCCGAGGCGAGGAGGACCACCACGACCACGCCGAGCAGCCGCAACGGGTTCCAGGTCATGCCGACACCGATCAGCGCGGCGATCACGATGACGACCGCCGCCTGGATCACGGCCTTCACCCCGGCGGCGAAGGCCTTGCCGGTCACCAGGGCCGTCCGGGGTGTCGGCGTGACCATGAGTTTGGTGAGGACGCCCGAGTCCCGCTCCCAGATGATCATGATTCCGTAGAAGATCGCGATGAACATGGCGGACTGGGCGATGATGCCCGGCGCCAGGAAGTCGAGATAGGGGACGCCGCCGGTCGGGATGGCGTGGATACGGGAGAACGTCACGCCGAAGATCAGCAGCCAGAGCGCGGGCTGGACGGCGCGGGTGTAGATCTCGGTGCGGTCGTGGCGCAGTTTCTGCAGTTCGACGACGCACATCGCGGTGACGCGAGCGGGTACGACGCGCCAGCCGGTGCGGGGCGGCGGCGGGGTCAGCAGCAACGCGAACCGCTGATCCGGCGGGACGGACTCAGCCGAGGCGGGATGCGGTGCGACGGGTACGGCGGACATCTCGGAACGCTCCTTTCCCTTCGTCGGAACCGGAACCGGAGCCGGAGCCGGAGCCGGGGTCGTTCAGTCCGCTTCCGGAGTGGTGGCGGAAGACGTCCTCCAGGGACGGTGATGGAAGGCCCGTCTCCCCTGATTCCCGGCGGTGGGCGACGAGCTCGCTCTTGAGCTGGGCGGGGGTGCCGAGCGCGCGGAGTCTGCCGAGATGCATCAGCGCGAGCCGGTCGCAGCGCTGGTCGGCCTCGTCCATGGAGTGGGTGGTGACCAGCACGGTCATGCCGGTGCCCACCCGTATCTCGGTGATGCGGTCCCAGACGCTGTCCCGTGCGATCGGGTCCAGGCCGATGGTCGGCTCGTCCAGGATCATCAGCCGAGGCGCGCTGACCAGGGCCTGCGCGAGTTCGAGGCGGCGGACCATGCCGCCGGAGTACGTGGCGGCGAGCCGGTGCGCGACATCGCCGAGGCCGACCGCGTCCAGCGCCTGGGAGACCCGCGCGGCGCGCTGACGGCGGGGCACGTCGTAGACGCGGGCGAAGAGCTGGACGTTCTCCCGGCCGGTGAGGCTCGCGTCGGCCGACAGCTGCTGCGGTACGTAGCCGAGCAGGCGCCGTACGGCCATCTTCTGCCGGGCCGCGTCATGGCCGAACACCTCGATGACGCCGGGCGGTACGGGCAGGAGCGTGGTGATCGCGCGCATCGTCGTGGTCTTGCCCGCGCCGTTGGGCCCCAGGAGGCCGAACACCTCCCCCTGGCCGACCAGCAGGTCCAGGCCGTCGACGGCCTTCGCGTCGCCGAAGCTGTAGCTCAGACCGGTGCAGTTGAGGGCGGGGGCGGTTTCCATGGTCACGCGGTCTCATCCCCTTCGCTTCGCAGTGAGGCGGCGAGTCTGTGCAGGGCCGGGAGCGCGGCGGCGAGTGCCGCCCGGTCGGCCGCGTCGAGTCCGGTCAGGTGTTCGCGGAAGAGCGCCTCGCGACGGGCGTGCCAGTCGCTCAGCCTCCCGACCCCTGCGGGGGTCGGATACAGCAGCGCGGCCCGCCCGTCCCCGGGGTCCTTCTCCCGTCGCAGCAGTCCTTCGGCGACGAGGTGGTTCACCAGGGTGCTGACCGAATTGGGCGCGAGACAGAGGCTGTGTGCGGCCGTGGAGATGCGGATGCCGGGTCGGTCGGCCACCAGCCGCAGCAGTTCGGCGTGCGCCCCGCGCAGCCGGGGCGCCGACAGGCCGCTCCACAGCCGTCGCCGGGCGAGCCTCTGGATACGGGGCAGAAGTCCGGCGAGCTCATCAGGTAGATCACCCGCCGCCATCTGTCCAGTTTAACTCTGTATGAGAGCTAATGTCCCCGTCGTTTTCTGCCCGTACGGAAACGGGCCGCCGCCCCCCGCGATGAGCGGAGGACGGCGGCCCCGGTTCAGGGATCTCGGCGTGCACCCTACTTCAGCGCGTACGCCCGGCTGATGGTCTGAACGGTGCGGTTGCCCGCGGCGTCCCACACCTCGGTCCGCAGGGTCACGTACCCGTTGGTGTCCGCCACCTTCGGGTGGTGTACCGACGCCTGGAAGGAGTTGTCGTCCTTGCGCTTGATCTTGGCGTTCTCCCAGGTGGCGCCGTCGTCGTACGAGACGGAGACCTTGGCGCCCGCCATCGCGGTGGAACCGGACCAGCCCTTGGGCCGGCCCGCGTTCACGGTGAAGGTGTGCGGGCGGCCCGCCGGTGCCTGGTTGAGGATGTCCAGGGGGACGTCGTAGCCGAGCATGACGACCGGCAGGGACTCGCAGGCGGTGGGCTTGGGCGAGTACTTCTCGCAGTCCTTGACGGCCATGGTGGTCGGCGCCGCCGAGGCGAAGTTCCACTCCGTGCGGACCTTGCCGCCCAGCGTGACGCCCAGCCGGCCAGGGCGTCGGACTTGTCGACGGCGCCGACGGTGAGCGCGGCGTCGGCGGTGCCCGGGCTGCCGAGTGTCGACTCGCCGCCCTTGCCATCGTTGCCTGCCGCGATGACGAACAGGGTGCCGGAGGAGTCGCTGAGCGAGTCCACCGCGTCGGTGAGTACATCGTGCGGGGTGGCGGCCTTGGCTCCGAGGCTCATGCTGACGACGTCGGCGCCCTGGGCGACCGCCCAGTCCATGCCCTCCAGGATCCCCGACACCGGGCCACTGCCCGCGTTGGCGAGCACCTTGCCGATGAGGAGGTCGGCTCCGGGAGCGACGCCCTTGTACTTGCCGCCGGAGTTGGCGCCGCTGCCCGCGATGGTGGAGGCGACGTGCGTACCGTGACCGTGGCCGTCCTGCACGCTCTCGCCGGAGACGAAGCTCTGGGTGGCGGTGATACGGGACTTGATGTCAGCGTTGTTCAGGTCGGCGCCGGTGTCCAGGATCGCGACCTTCGTACCCTTGCCGTCGAAGCCCTTCGCCCACGCCTCGGGGGCGCCGATCTGGGGCACGCTCTGGTCCAGGGTGGCCTTGGCCCGGCCGTCGTACCAGAGCTTGGTCACCCCGGCGGTGCCGGGCACCATCGCGCCCGATCCGCTCCTGGCCTTGCCGGCCGCAGGCCTGACCGTGCGCCAGAAACCGTTCGCCTTTCCCTTGTCGACGCGCACTGCCGCCAGCCCGAGCCGGGGCATGGTGTGTTCGTCCTTGGCGCGCCGGGAAGAGCCTCGGCCTGCTGTCGCAGGGCGGTGGCGGACGGCTTGCCCCGGAAGTCGACGATGGCCGGCACGGCATCGGTCTTCGCGTCGCCGTAGCCGTCCTTCAACGCCTGGGTGACGTTGAAGAGTTCGCGGTCCACGATCTGGGCGGACACGGCGTTCAGCGCGTCCTCGGGGATGACGTAGAGGTCCCCGTTCTGCCCGCTGGAGATCTGGAAGTGCTTCGACGCATCCGTCGCGGCAACGACGTCAACGGCCTGCTTGCCGTCGGCTCCGGTCGTCACGGCGACCTTGTCACCGGTGATCAGCGTCAGCATCGACGGGGCCGACTGCTTCGGCGCGGGCAGTATTCCCGCGCCCGCCGGGGACGGACCGGACGGGGATGGCACCGCCGGTTCGGGCCCGGACCCGAGCCCGTCCTTCGTCGTCCTGCACCGCTCGGCGGTCCTCGACGCGCTGTCCGCGCTGTTCGAGGCCCTGTGGGCGATCGCCCAGCCGCTCCGCACGCAGGACGAGGCGGGCGACGCCCCCCAGGCCCTGTCCAACAGGACCAGCTCCTCGTCAGCCTGCTGACCGCCGGGCTGCCGGACGAGGCCATAGCCCGCCAGGCCGGACTCAGTTACCGCACGCTCCAGCGCCGTCTGCACGCCCTGATGGAACGGGCCGGGGCGAGCACCCGGTTCCAGCTCGGCATCCACGCCGCGGCGAACGGGTGGGTGACCGGAGTGAAGCGAGGGAAGTTCGCGTCCGCCGGCGACGAGTCGTGCGGTCAGTGACCGGCGAACCGCTCCCCGCACCGGCTGCAGAACACCGGCTCCGGGTCCTGCGAGAGCCGGCCGCACCCGGGGCAGACCCGGTCCAGCATGCAGGGCGCATCGCCGCCCTCGTATCCGGCCGGGGGCGCGACCGAGGACTTGATGGTCAGGCCTGGGCGGCGGCGGTGGACGGTCAAATAGGCCAGACCGTCCGGTCCTGCGGCAAGGGCGCGGCGGGAGGTACGGGGCAGCCAGACAACGCTGGAAGGCGTCAGGTTCAGCGCGTCGCCCCCGGCGACGACCCGGCCGCTGCCCGCGATGACGACGAGAAGGACGTCCAGGACGTCCTCCTGATGCTCGGCAACCTCCGCGCCCGGCGGAAGACGTACCAGATTGGCGTCCAGCTCCCGGCCCTGCTCGGCCAGTTGCCACAGCGCACCGCGGTCGTCGTGGGCGGCGGCGGTCAGCAGGTCGTCGAGTACGGCCAGTGCCCGGGGTTCGGAATTCACGGCAATCAGGCTACGCCCGCCATAAGCTGACCCCTTTGCCCGCCGAGCCGAGGGAGCCACCGCGCCATGGACCGCAAGCCCGACGAGAAGTACCCGCCGATCGAACCGTACGAGCACGGCATGCTCGATGTCGGGGAGGGCAACCTCGTGTACTGGGAGGCGTGCGGCAACCCGGACGGCAAACCCGCACTCGTCGTGCACGGCGGTCCGGGGTCGGGGTGCAGGGAGCGGCCCCGGCAGTACTTCGACCCGGACCGCTACCGCGTCGTCCTCTTCGACCAGCGGGGCTGCGGCCGCTCCACCCCGCACGCGAGCGACCCGGCCGCCGACATGCGGTACAACACGACCGGCCGGCTGATCGCCGACATGGAGCGGCTGCGCAGCCACCTCGGGATCGACACCTGGCTCCTGTACGGCGGGTCCTGGGGCTCGACGCTGATCCTCGCGTACGCCGAGCAGTACCCGGAGCGGGTCTCCGAGATCGTGATCCCGGCCGTCACGACGACCCGGCGCTCCGAGATCGACTGGCTGTACCGGGGCGCGGGCCAGATCTTCCCCGAGGCCTGGGACCTGTTCCGGGCCGGGGTGCCGGAGGCCGAGGGGGACGCGACCCCGGACGTCCTCGCCGCGTACGCCCGGCGGATGGAGAGCCCCGACGCCGGGGTGCGGGAGAAGGCGACGGCCGACTGGTGCGCCTGGGAGGACGCGGTGCTCTCCCAGGAGACGTACACCGGACCGCCGCCGTACAGCGGGCGCCCCGGCCGGGACCGGCAGGCGCTGGTGCGGATCTGCTCGCACTACTTCTCGCACGGCGCCTGGCTGGTGGAGGGGCAGCTGATCCGGGACGCGGGGCGGCTGACGGGGATTCCGGGTGTGCTGGTGCACGGACGGTTCGACCTGGGCGGGCCGCTGATCACCGCGTGGGAGCTGGCGAAGGCGTGGCCGGACGCGGAGCTGACCGTGATCGACGGTGCGGGGCATCTGGGCGGTCCGGCGACGAGCCGGGCGGTGCTGGCGGCGCTGGACCGGTTTGCCCGGCAGTGAACGGAAGCGGAATTCGTGGCGCCCGATGGCGGCAGGGGCGGGGGTAGGGGTCCGGTAGTCGGAGTGGCATGGCAAGCTGTGTCTCCGCTGCATGCGTGGTAGCACTCGTACCCCCCACTGGTCTCGTCATGAGCCAGTGCTGTCGCCGGACGCAGCGCCTGACGAAGCCGATGTCCGAAACCATCCGTGGGGTACGACTTGAGATCGAAGAAAAGAATCTGGATCACGGCTGCCCTGGCCACGTCCGCCGTGACGGGCGTCCTGGTCTTCGAGGGGGTGACGGGCAACTCCTCGGTGGACGCCGACGCCAAGTCCGGCCCGACCAAGACCGACGTGCACGCGACCGCGTTGAAGGTCGACGGCGACGGCACCTCGGCCACCCTCGGCAAGCGGGACACCAAGCCGTTCAGCATGCTGGGCATCACCTGGACCGACCCGGCGGCCAAGGTCACCGGGGCCGTGGAGGTACGGACCAGGTCCGCCGCCAACGGGAACTGGACGTCCTGGCTGCCGCTCGAAACCGATGTCGACGGACGTACGGAGACCGGCCGGTCCGGCGTACGAGGGAGCACCGAGCCGCGCTGGGTGGGCCCCTCCAACGGTGTCGAGGTACGGATCAACGCGGGCGGCAAGGTCTCCGCGAAGCTGCCCGCGGGGCTGCGGCTGGACACCGTGGACCCGGGCCGGAGCGGCACCCTGAACGCGGCCCCGGCCGCATTCGCCGCCGACATCCCCGCGGCCGATGCCACGACCGACCCCTCCGCCGACCCGTCGGACCCGGCCGCAACCGAGCCGCCCGCGCCGAGTGACAGCACGGAACCGCCCGCCGAGGTCATACCGTCCGACCCGGCGTCACCGAGCCCTTCCGACCCGGCCACGGCGAAACCCGCTCCCCCGGTGAACCCGAGCCCCTCGGCGTCCGCGAGTGCGTCCCCGACCGATACTCTGCCGCCCGCACCGCCCTCGACCGCGCCCAAGCCGCCCATCACCTCGCGTGCGGGCTGGGGCGCCGACGAGTCGATGAGCCCGGAGGCGCCGGAGTACACGGACACCGTCAAGGCGGTCTTCGTCCACCACACCGCCGGGACCAACACCTACTCGTGTGCCGACTCCGCGGCCGTCGTGCGCAGCGTGTACGCGTACCACATCAAGAGCGAGGGCTGGAAGGACATCGGCTACAACTTCCTGGTCGACAAGTGCGGGACGATCTTCGAGGGCCGTAAGGGCGGGGTGGACCGGCCGGTCTTCGGCGCGCACACCTACGGCTTCAACCGGCAGACGGCCGGCGTCGCAGTCATCGGCACGTACACGGACTCGGCCGCCCCGAGCGCGGTGACCACCTCGGTGGCCCGGATCGCCGCGTGGAAGCTCGGCCAGTACAAGGGCGACCCGGCGGGCACCACGACGCTCACCGCGGGCGCCACGGGTGGCAACAACTTCGGGAAGGCCTTCACCGCCGGTACGAAGTACACCTTCAACCAGATCTCCGGCCACCGCGACGGCTTCAACACCCAGTGCCCCGGCCTGAAGCTGTACGGGCAGCTGCCCGCGATCCGCAGCCTCGCCGCGGGCCCCGTCACCGGACTGGCCATCAAGTCGGTGACCGGCGCCGGGCTCTCGGGCACGACGTACTACACCAAGTCCGCGGTCACCGTGGGCTGGTCGGCGAGCACCCCGAGCGCGTTCATCTCCAAGTACGAGCTGCTGGTCGACGGCAAGGTCGTCGCGACCACCGCGGGCACCGCCACCTCCGCCAAGGCCACGCTCGCCGTCGGCAGCCACCAGGTCCAGGTCCGCGCCACCCACCAGTCGGGCAAGGTCGCCTCGTCCGCCGCGGCCACCGTGGTCGCCGACCAGACGGCGCCCGCCTTCACCACCAAGCCGAGCCTGGACCTGCGCACCGGCACGGTGAACACCACAGCCGTCCCGCTCACCCTGAAGTGGAAGGCCACCGACGCCGCTGCGCTCAAGGAGGTCAGGCTCACCGCCCCGGTCGCCAAGACGTACGGCCCGACGACGACCAGCGCCTCGCACACCGCGAAGTCGGGTGTGGCGACCAGCTGGGCCATGACCGCGTACGACCAGGCGGGCAACACCGCCGCCGCATCGGTCTCCGGCACACCGGTCATCGTCCAGGAGAGCTCGGCGACGAAGACGGGCACGTGGACGACGAAGTCCTCGTCCAGCTACCTCGGCGGCAAGTCGTACTCCAGCTCGTCCAAGAACGCGAGCCTGAGCTGGACGTTCACCGGTCGCTCGGTCGCCCTGGTGGCCTCCAGGGCTGCCACCTCCGGCCAGGTGTACGTCTATGTGGACGGCGTGAAGGTGTCCACGGTGGACCTGAAGTCCAGCACCACCAAGTACCGCGACGCGCTGTGGACGAAGAGCTGGTCGAGCAGCGCCAAGCACACCGTCAAGATTGTCGTCGTGGCCACATCGGGCCGGCCGGCGGTCACCACCGACGGCATCGTGTACCTGAAGTGACCGCCTGAGGCATTCGGCCGCGCAAGACATTCGCATGACGCCCTGCCCCCGGCACTCCGCCGGGGGCAGGGCGCGTTCGGGATCACCCTTGCTTCGAGCGGACTCGAAGGCGTTGGCTTGGTGCCCATGGAGTACACGCAGCTCGGACGCACCGGACTCAAAGTCAGCCGTCTCGTCCTCGGCACCATGAACTTCGGCCCGCAGACCAATGAGGTCGACAGCCACACCATCATGGACGCGGCGCTGGACACCGGCCTGAATTTCTTCGACACCGCGAACGTATACGGCTGGGGCGAGAACAAGGGCCGCACCGAGGAGATCATCGGCACCTGGTTCGCCAAGGGCGGCGAACGCCGCGACAAGGTGGTCCTGGCCACCAAGATGTACGGGAACATGGCCGCCGACGGCGAGGCCTGGCCCAACCACGACAAGCTCTCCGCCGTGAACATCCGGCGCTCGGTCGACGCGTCGCTGAAGCGGCTCCAGACGGACTACATCGACCTCTACCAGTTCCACCACGTCGACCGGAACACCCCCTTCGAGGAGATCTGGCAGGCGATCGACGTCCTGGTCCAGCAGGGCAAGATCCTCTACGCGGGTTCGTCGAACTTCGCCGGTTACAAGATCGCCCAGGCCAATGAACTGGCCGCCCGGCGCGGCTCGTTGGGCCTGGTCAGCGAGCAGTGCATCTACAACCTCATGGAGCGCCGCGCCGAGATGGAGGTCATCCCGGCCGCCCAGGAGTACGGCCTCGGCGTCATTCCGTGGTCTCCGCTGCACGGCGGACTGCTGGGTGGCGTGCTGAAGAAGGAGCGCGAGGGCACGGCAGGGCGTTCGGCCTCCGGCCGCAGCGCGGACGCGCTGCAGAACTCGGCGCAGCGCGAGAAGATCCAGGCGTACGAGGACCTGCTCGACAAGTACGGCCTGGAACCGGGCGAGGTCGGCCTGGCGTGGCTGCTCGCGCAGCCGGGGGTGACGGGGCCGATCGTCGGACCGCGCAACCAGGAGCAGCTGGACTCGGCGCTGCGGGCGCTTGAGCTGGAACTCTCCGCGGAGGTGCTGGCGTCGCTGGACGAGATCTTCCCGGGTCCGGGGCCGTCGCCGGAGGCGTTCGCCTGGTGAGGACGGTCTGACGGACTGTCCGTCCGATACGTACGGGCCGCCGCTGCCCCGTCCCCGTTCGGGGGCGAGGGCGACGGCGGCCCGTTGTGTGTCCGCGTCAGAGCGAGGCGTCGAGTTCCTTGAGCGTCTCCCCGAGCCAGCCCAGCTCCGCCTGGCTGGTCGCGCGGGCGATCCTCAGCAGACCCTGCCGGAACGGGTCCTCGAACGTCTCGGCGCCGAGCGGCTGCTCGCCCTCGTAGAAGAAGCTGCTCGGCTCCTCCAGGAACGCGAGCCGGCGCCGCAGCACCTCCGCCTGCTCGGCCGGGGACGCCAGATGGCGCAGGAAGGCGAGGACGGTGAACCAGCGGTTCTCGTCACTGATGTCCGTCTCGTCGGCCTCCCGCAATCGGCGCCGCAGCTCCTCGCGCCCCTGCTCGGTCAGGGTCAGCGTGTGGCGGGGGGCAGCCCTGCTGCCTGGCTCCGTCCGGCGCTCCAGCCATCCGGCTCGCTCCAGGCGCTTGATCGCCGGGTACAGCGTGCCGTCCGCGATGGGGCGGACGTGTCCGGTGAGGTGGGCGACCCGACGCTTCAGCTCGTAGCCGTGCAGCGGCTGTTCGTACAGAAATCCCAGGATGGCCAGTTCCAGCATGCAAGCATCCTCCCCCATGGCGTTATACATCGACGCCGATGTATAGTCTCGCCGAGGTTATCGGTTGTGGGACAAGGAGGAGGAAACATGCAGAACGCTCAGGTGACGGCCGAAGGTGCGCGCATCCGGTGGGTGGAGCTCCCCGGCCGCCCCGGCACGTCCCGTACCCGGGTCTATCTGCACGGGCTCGGAGCCTCGTCCGGCCCGTACTTCACCGCGAGCGCCGTGCATCCCCTGCTGGCCGACAGCCGGTCGCTGCTCATGGACCTGCTCGGCTTCGGAATCAGCGACCGCCCCACGGACTTCGGCTACACCCTGGAAGAGCACGCCGACGCGGTGGCGGCGGCGCTGAAGGCGGCCGACGCGTACGACTGCGACGTGGTCGCGCACAGCATGGGCGGCGCGGTGGCCATCGTGCTCGCGGCACGCCACCCGCAGCTGGTGGCCCGGCTGGTGCTGGTCGACGCCAATCTGGACCCGGTCGTCCCCGACCCGGCCCGGCCGGGCAGCAGCGGCCTCGCCCGGTACACGGAGGAGGAGTTCCTGGCCGGCGGCCTGGAGGAAGTGCGCGACCGGGTGGGGCCCCACTGGTGGGCGACCATGCGCCTCGCGGGTCCCGAGGCACTGCACCGCACCGCGGTGCATCTCGCCCGCGGAACGACGCCGACGATGCGCGAGCTACTGCTGGACCTGAAGATTCCGCGTACGTATCTGCGCCCCCGGGACAACGGGCCGCTGCCCGGCGAGGAATCGCTGATCGAGAACGGGGTACGGGTCGTGGCGGTCCCGGAGTGCGGGCACAACATCATGCTGGACAACCCGGAGGCGTTCGCCAAGGAGACGGCGCTGGCCGTCAACGCCTGAGACGGCGGGGTGCGCGTCGGACGCGACGGGTCCGGGCTCGCGCGCATGGGCCGGTTCGCACCGCTCCTGGTGGTCGCCGGAGCCCTTGCCGCGGTCATGGGCTTCTTCACCCGGCCGGCGATCGTCGTCCGGATCGGCCGCCCGGGGCACGGCCGCTGACGTCACGCTCCGACGGCGGCTGCCACGGCGACGACGACGAACATCAGCACGAGTACGGCGGCCATGATGCGGTTTCTGGTCTTCGGGTCCACCCTTCGAGCGTAACCGCCCGTCTCAGTGACCCAGCGACCAGGATGCGATCACCTCGTACCGCGGCTGCTCGCCCCGCACCCCGGCGACCGGCAGATTGCTGCGTACGAGGGCGAGCTCACCGACCTCCCACGGGGTGCCCTCGAAGCCCCCGAGAGCCTCGACGAAGGGGCGCAGGTCGGCCTCGGTACGGCTGCGGGCGAGGGTGAGGTGCGCGCTGTAGCGGCGGTGCTCCTCCATCGGGATGCCGGCGCGACGGGCGGCGGCATCCGCGCGTTCGGCGAGGAACCGCAACGTGTCGATCCCACCCGCGGCCCCCGCCCACAGCGCCCGCCCGCCGAACCGGCCGGCGCCGTGGATGTGCAACGGGAAGGGCTCGGTACGGCGAGCCGCCCGTTCGAGGCGCGCACGCAGCTCGGGCAGCACCTCCTCGTCCACGGACCCGAGGAACGCGAGCGTGAAGTGCCAGCTGGGCGTACCGGTCCAGCGCAGTTTCCCGGCACCGGGGAGCGCGCGCAGCGGGTCGACGGCACGGCGCAGTTCCTGGATTGCGCGGTCGGGCGGCGACACGGCGACAAAGAGTCTGAGACGGCTCATGGGCAGAGTGTCGCACCGTAACGGCGTGTCTTCGTCTCCGTGCGTATCGTTGTACTACGCGGCTGCCCGCGCGTGCGGCAGCGGGGAGGAGCGCCACGGTGACCGTCGTAGAGACCGACAGGATCGAGATGGCCGAAGAGAGCGACGAGCGGACTCTGGACTCAATGTTCGAGTGGCTCGAGAAGATGCCCGTCCCCGAGGGAATCAAGACCGAGATCGTCGGGGGAAACATCTTCATGTCGCCGCAGCGGGACACCCACTGGGACATCATCGCCGACATCTTCGAGCAGCTTCGTGGCACGTATTCGCGCCGGCGTCTGAAGTCCGATGTGCGCGTCGACTTCCCCGGGCATCTCAACGGGTTCGCGGCGGACGTGCTGGCGCTGAGGGAGGACGCCCCGAAGGACAGCAAGGGAAACTGGCTGTTCGAGGGTGTGGAGTTCGTGGCCGAGGTGATCTCGAAAGGCACCGCGGTGAACGACTACGGGCCGAAGAAGGACGCGTACGCCGCGGCAGGCGTTCCGGTCTATCTGATCGCCGACCCGTACAGCGGCGAGTGTCACGTCTTCCGGAGCGCCGCGAACGGTGTGTACGGATCCAAGCTGACCGTGCTGTTCGGCACGGATATCGACCTCACCGACACCCCGGTGGGCCTCGTCCTGCACACCCGCGAGTTCCCCCGCGACTGACCCATCCGGTACATGCCGCGGCCCCGACCGGATTCCCCGGTCGGGG
Organism: Streptomyces sp. NBC_01224; assembly: GCF_036002945.1. Lineage (NCBI taxonomy): Bacteria > Bacillati > Actinomycetota > Actinomycetes > Kitasatosporales > Streptomycetaceae > Streptomyces > Streptomyces sp. NBC_01224. The sequence goes on from NZ_CP108529.1 coordinate 4,075,838, forward strand.
CCGCGCCGCCTTCCATGCCCTGCGGACATGGCCCTCAGGCCGCCGTAGCCAGCTCTTCGCGCGGGACGAACCGCACGTGCGGGCGGCCCGGCCGGAGGTCGACCTTGAGGCGGAGGCCGCCCACGCGAGCCAGCATGAAACCGACGCCCAGTGCGGCCACCAGTGAGAACGCACCGCCGACCACCATGCCCGTACGGACCCCGTAGGCGTCGCTGACCCAGCCGACGATCGGGGCGCCCACCGGCGTACCACCGGCGAAGACCATCATGTACAGGCTCATGACCCGGCCGCGCATCGCCGGGTCGGCGGCCATCTGGACGCTCGTGTTCGCGCTGATGTTGGTCGTCAGACCGATCATGCCGATCGGGACCAGCAGGATCGCGAAGAGCCAGACGGACGGCGACAGCGCCGCGACGATCTCCAGCAGACCGAACGCCGTGCCCGCGGCCACCAGCATCCGCAGCCTTGAGGAGCGGCGACGGGCGGCGAGCAGGGCGCCGGCGAGGGAGCCGGCCGCCATGAGGATGTTGAAGAACGAGTACATCCCGGCGCCGCCGTGGAAGATCTCGTCCGCGAAGGCCGTGAGCCAGATCGGGAAGTTGAACCCGAACGTGCCGACGAAGCCGACCAGGACGATCGGCCAGATCAGCTCGGGGCGGCCGGAGACATAGCGCAGGCCCTCCCGCAGCTGCCCCTTGGCGCGCGGCACGACGGTGGCCTTGTGCAGCTCACTCGTACGCATCAGCATCAGGCCGACCAGTGGGGCCGCGAAGGACAGACCGTTGAACATGAAGGCCCAGCCGCTGCCGACCGTGGTGATCAGGACACCTGCGACGGCGGGGCCGATGAGCCGGGCGGACTGGAAGTTCGCCGAGTTGAGACTGACCGCGTTCCGCAGCTGGGCGGGGCCCACCATCTCGGAGACGAACGACTGGCGGGCCGGGTTGTCGACGACCGTCACCATGCCGAGCAGGAACGCGATGAGGTAGACGTGCCACACCTGGACGACACCGGAGAGCGTGAGCACCGCGAGGGCGATCCCGCACAGGCCGAGAGCCGCCTGGCTGACGAGAAGAAGCTTCCGCTTCGGGAGACGGTCGGCGATGACGCCGCCGTACAGGCCGAAGAGAAGCATCGGAAGAAACTGGAGGGCCGTGGTGATGCCGACGGCGGCAGCGGACCCGGTGAGGCTCAGGACGAGCCAGTCCTGCGTGATGCGGGACATCCAGGTACCGGTGTTGGAGATCACGGCGCCCGTGGCGAACAGGCGGTAGTTACGGATCTTCAGCGACGAGAAGGTCCCGCCGGGCTTGCTCTCGTGGGTGGAAGTCGGTGCGGGGGCGGAGTCTGCTCCGGATCCCGTACTCAAAAGGGTTCGCCTCCTCGGGCGTATACATTTCGCTGACTGACGGGATGCGGCGGTGCCGGCGGTGCGCCGGCTGTGGTCCGGCGCGGCCGGCCCCGCTACAGGTGGGCGAGCTTCTCCAGCACGGGCGCCGCCTTGCGCAGCGTCTCCCACTCGTCCTCGTCCAGGCCCTCGGCGAGGGTGGTCAGCCAGGCGTTCCGCTTGGAGCGGCTCTCTTCGAGCATGGCTTCCGCCTGTTCGGTCTGGCTGACCATCTTCTGGCGACGGTCATCGGGGTGCGGCTCCAGTCTGACCAGTCCCTTGGCTTCCAGCAGCGCGACGATGCGAGTCATCGACGGAGGCTGCACATGCTCCTTGCGGGCCAGCTCACCGGGCGTGGCCGAACCGCAGCGGGCGAGCGTGCCGAGCACCGACATCTCGGTGGGGCTCAGCGACTCGTCGACACGCTGGTGCTTCAGGCGTCGGCCGAGCAGCATCACGGCGGAGCGAAGGGAGCTCACGGCGGCCGCACTGTCGCCGTCGTGGATCAGGTCAGGCATGTTTATTAGCGTAACTCATTACCTACCCTAAAGACCATTCGTGTTACACGCGCGAGAGCCACATCACCCAATCGATCACCCGAACGAGTGAGTCGGATCCGGAAAGTGACGCCGAACGACCTCGTGGGCCGTAACCCTGCATGCCATGGGATCGACTGTGCTCAGCCTGCGGATAGACGGTGAGCTGCTCGACCGGCTCAGGCAGCATGCCGCCAAACGCGGAATGAGCGTCCAGGACTATGTCGTCCGGACGCTCATTCGCGATGACTTCGACGAGCGCTTCAAGGCGGCCGTCGACGAGACGGAGAGGTTCTACGGTTCGGAAGGGACCGCAGGGATCAGGGCGGAAGAGGTCACGTGAGGCCGAGGGCCGGCATCGCGTAGTAGAAGACGAAGACCGCCGACACCACGTACATGGCCGCCGGCACCTCGCGCCAGCGCCCGGCCACGACCCGCAGCACGGAGAAGGCGATGAAGCCGATGCCGATGCCGTTGGTGATCGAGTACGTGAACGGCATCATCAGCATGGCCAGGAAGGCCGGGATGGCGAGCGTGTAGTCGCTCCAGTCGATGTCCCGCACCGAACCCGAGATGATCAGGAAGCCGACCGCCAGCAGCGCCGGGGTGGCCGCCTGCGACGGGACCATGGTCGCCAGCGGCGTCAGGAACAGCGCCACCGTGAACAGCAGACCCGTCACGATGCTGGCGAAGCCGGTGCGGGCGCCTTCACCGACACCCGCCGTGGACTCCACGAAGCAGGTGCCCGCCGAGGCGGAGCTCGCGCCGCCCGCGGCGACCGCGATGCCGTCGACGAACAGCACCTTGTTGATGCCGGGGAAGTTGCCGTCCTTGTCCGTCAGCTTCGCCTCGTCGCCGACACCGAGGATGGTGCCCATCGCGTCGAAGAAGCAGGACAGCAGCACGGTGAAGACGAACAGAATGCCGGTGAGCACACCGACCTTGCTGAAGCCGCCGAACAGACTGACCTTGCCGATCAGCCCGAAGTCCGGGGTGGCGACCGGGTTGCCCGGCCACTGCGGGACGGTCAGACCCCATGCCTCGCCCGGCAGGCCGGCGACCGCGTCGATGATCATCGCGACGACCGTCATCGCGACGATGGAGATCAGGATCGCGCCCGGCACCTTGCGGACGATCAGCGCGAGGGTGAGCAGCGCGCCGAGGATGAAGACCAGAACCGGCCAGCCGTTGAGGTGACCGTCGCTGCCGAGCTGGAGCGGCACGGTGGTGTGCGCGGCGTCCGGGATACGGGAGACGAAGCCCGAGTCGACCAGGCCGATCAGCAGGATGAAAAGACCGATACCGATCGCGATGCCCTTGCGGAGCGACTTCGGTACGGCGTGCATCACGCGTTCGCGAAGCCCGGTCGCGACCAGCAGCATGACCACGATGCCCGCGAGGACGACCATGCCCATCGCGTCCGGCCAGCTCATCCTGGGGGCGAGCTGGAGGGCCACGACGGTGTTGACGCCGAGGCCGGCGGCCAGCGCGATCGGCACATTGCCGATGACGCCCATCAGGAGCGTGGAGAACGCGGCGGTCAGCACGGTGGCGGTGACCAGCTGCCCCCCGTTGAGCTGGTGCCCGTACATGTCCTTCGCGCTACCGAGAATGATCGGGTTCAGCACGATGATGTACGCCATTGCGAAGAACGTGGCGAATCCGCCGCGAATCTCGCGGGCAACCGACGACCCCCGCTCGGAGATCTTGAAGAAACGATCCAGGCCGTTGTGCGGCTGAGGAGCCGGAGACTGCTTGGAGTCGACCGAAGCGGTGGCCGAGGGGGACATGTATGACCTCAGTCGTACGTAGAGGGGGGGTTAAAAGTGGTCAGCTTTGGACTTTTACACGAATAATTCGAGTCAGCCGTAAGCAGATTCAGTATGAATACATAAGGCGAAGATCGCTATCTCCGCGCGTAGACCCTTGAGCGGACTGACCTGCCGGCCTTTACGCATGCCGTCTTTACGGGGTACGGGAGGGGGCCGCAGGTGGGCCCATACACTGAGGTCATGGCGAAGTGGACACCGAAGCACGAGGCACCCGAGCCCCTGGAGGGGCCCGTCGTCGCCACCATCACCGGCGGCACGATCCTCTGGTTCGTCCTCTTCCTGGTCCAGCTGCCGTTCTACGGCTGGTTCGACGACCACGGGCACCTGTGGTGGGTGTGGACCTGTCTGGCCGGTGCGGGGCTCGGCCTGATCGGTATCTGGTACGTACGGGGGCGCGACGCGGCGATCAAGCGGGCGGCTGCGGCTTCCGGGGCCTCCGCGCCGAGCGCCGGGACGGACACGGAGGGCACGTCGGGCGCCACGGAGTGAAACCGTCCGACGCCTCGGGTGCCGCCGCCCGGCACCGTCCGACGCCGCCCGGCATCAGGGCCTCTGTACCACCGCAGGACCATCCCCCTCCTCCTCCGGTCTGATCTTCGGACCCCCGTTGGCCGAATCGGGCGATCCACCCGTACCGTCGGAACCATGACGCAGCGGGCACCCCACTCCTTCGGCGAGCAGACCCCCGGGGCATCCGGCATTTCCGGCCTCCCCGGACCGGCCATGATCGACGCCGGGTCCGAGCTCGACCCGGTCCACCCGATGAAACTGCCGGCCCCGGCCGTGAGCACCCGCGGGCTGACCGCGGCCGAGGTGGCCGAGCGGATCGCCCGCGGCGAGGTCAACGACGTACCCGTCCGCTCGTCCCGTTCCGTCCGCGAGATCGTCCGCGCGAACGTCTTCACCCGGTTCAACCTGATCATCGGCGTGCTCTGGCTGATCATGCTGTTCGTCGCGCCGATCCAGGACAGCCTCTTCGGCTTCGTGATCATCGCCAACACCGGCATCGGCATCGTCCAGGAGTGGCGGGCCAAGAAGACCCTCGACAGCCTCGCGGTCATCGGCGAGGCCAAACCCACGGTGCGGCGCGACGGGGTCTCGGCCGAGATCTCCACCTCCGAGATCGTCCTCGGCGATCTCGTCGAGCTGGGCCCCGGCGACAAGGTCGTCGTGGACGGCACGGTCGCCGAGGCCGACAGCCTGGAGATCGACGAATCGCTGCTCACCGGCGAGGCCGACCCGGTGCTGAAGCAGCCCGGCGACCTCGTGATGTCCGGCAGCTTCGTCGTCGCGGGCGGCGGCTCGTTCGCCGCCACCAAGGTCGGCCGCGAGGCCTACGCCGCACAGCTCGCCGAGGAGGCGTCCCGCTTCACCCTCGTCCAGTCCGAGCTGCGCACCGGCATCTCCACCATCCTCAAGTACGTCACCTGGATGATGGTGCCGACCGCGATCGGCCTGGTCATCAGCCAGCTCGTCGTCAACAACAACGACATCAAGGGGTCGGTCGCCCGGACCGTCGGCGGCATCGTCCCGATGATCCCGGAAGGCCTGGTGCTGCTCACCTCGGTCGCCTTCGCGATCGGTGTCGTACGGCTCGGCCGCAAACAGTGCCTGGTGCAGGAGCTCCCCGCCATCGAGGGGCTGGCCCGCGTCGACGTCGTCTGCCTGGACAAGACCGGCACCCTCACCGAGGGCGGCATGGACGTCACCGAGGTCAGGGCGCTGGCCGGTGCGGACGACACGTACATACAGCGCGTGCTGGGTGCCCTCGGCGCGTCCGACCCCCGGCCCAACGCCAGCCTGCAGGCCATCGTCGACGCCTACCCCGACGGGGAGGTGTGGCGTTGCACGCAGTCACTGCCGTTCTCCTCGGCCCGCAAGTACAGCGGCGCCGCGTTCGACGAGGGCGGCGGCCGGGCGTCGGCCTGGCTCCTGGGCGCGCCCGATGTGCTGCTGCCCGAGCAGGACCCGGCGCTCGCCGAGATCGAGCAGCTCAATGAACAGGGGCTGCGGGTGCTGCTGCTGGCCCGCGCGCAGGGCGAGCTCGAAGGGCCGGACATCGCCGTCGGAGCCGTACCGAGCGCACTGGTCGTCCTGGAACAGCGGCTGCGGGCGGACGCCGGGGAGACGCTGGCCTACTTCGCCGACCAGCGGGTCGCCGCGAAGGTCATCTCCGGTGACAACGCGGTCTCCGTCGGCGCGGTCGCCGGAAAGCTCGGCCTGCCGGGCGCCGAGAACACCCTGGACGCGCGCAGGCTGCCCACCGACCCGGACGAAATGGCCACGGCCATGGAGGAGAACGCGGTCTTCGGCCGGGTCACCCCGCAGCAGAAGCGGGACATGGTCGGCGCACTCCAGTCCCGCGGTCACACCGTCGCGATGACCGGCGACGGCGTCAACGACGTGCTGGCGCTGAAGGACGCCGACATCGGCGTCTCCATGGGTTCGGGCTCCGAGGCGACCCGGGCCGTCGCCCAGATCGTGCTGCTCGACAACAGCTTCGCGACGCTGCCGTCCGTCGTCGCCGAGGGCCGTCGGGTGATCGGCAACATCACCCGGGTCGCCACCCTGTTCCTGACCAAGACCGTCTACTCGGTGCTGCTGGCGGTCCTGGTGGTCTGCTTCCAGGTCGACTACCCGTTCCTGCCGCGCCATCTGACACTGCTGTCGACCCTGACGATCGGCGTCCCGGCGTTCTTCCTGGCCCTCGCCCCCAACAAGGAACGGGCCCATCCGCACTTCGTGCGCCGCGTCATGCGGTACGCGATCCCGTCGGGCATCATCGCGGCCGTCGCCACCTTCGTGACGTACATGGTCGCCCGGCACTACTACTCCGGTACGGGTGCGCTGGACGCGGAGACCAGCGTGGCCACGCTCACGCTGTTCCTGATTTCGATGTGGGTCCTGGCGATCATCGCCCGTCCGTACACCTGGTGGCGGATCTGCCTGGTGGCGGCGATGGGGCTGGCGTTCCTGATCGTGCTGGTGGTGCCGTGGCTGCAGAACTTCTTCGCGCTGAAGCTGGTGGGAGCGGCGATGCCGTGGACCGCGGTGGGAATCGCGGTGGTGGCGGCGGCCGGCCTGGAATTCGCCTGGCGGCTGGTCGGTCGCCGCTTCCCGGCGTAGTTCCTGCGCTGCGCCGCACGCGGGCTACTTCACGTCGACGAAGTCGCCCGCGGTCGTGACGGCCGGGGTGGTGGACGTACCGGCGAAGCTGTAGCGCCAGTAACCGTCGACCGACGCCTTGACCGTGGTCTTCAGGTTGCCCGTGCTGTTCGTCCTGACCGTCCTGACCGTGGTGTACGTGGAGCTGCTCTTCTTGCGGAACTGGAGCTTCACCGGCTGCCCGGTGTAGCCGTGGTACGCGTGGTCCTCCCAGTTCGCCCGCGACAGCTTCCCGGTGACCGTGATCGTCCTGCCCTTCTTCACGGGCTCCGGAGCCGCGTTCACCGTCAGCTTCGACAGCCGCTGCACACGGGCGGTGGTGTAGGAGTCGTAGGACGTGCTGCTTCCGTCCTTGGCGGCCACACCCGCGAGAACGTGCCAGGAGCCCGCGAGCTTGTTCTTCGGCAGATCGGTCCTCGGGTCGATCGTGAGGGTGAGCGAGCAGGTGACGGTGGTGGCGACGCTCGCATTCCTGCAGGTCGCACCCCCTGCGGGCACCAGCGCGCCGTCCATGCCCTCGTCCGAGTCGGTCCCGTGCCACAGGAGCACCCAGCCGTCGACGATGCCGGAGGCGTGCGAGGCGGTGACCGAGAGGGTGATCGTCTTCGGGGCCGTCGTCCCCAGGACGGTGTCCTTGCCGCCGTTGACGGAGACCTTCGAAATGACGGGGAGCGGGGAGGCGGGCTTCACGGCCTCGCCCGCGTGAGCGGCCGGCGCGGTCAGCGCGGACAGAACGAGAGCACCGGAAGCAGCGGCCACTGTGGCACGGATACGCATGAGCCTCTCCAGTCTGCTGAACGGGCCGTGCCCGGGAGGACGGGAGACGTCCCCGGACACGGCCCGGAGTGGTGCGCGGTGGTGTCTGTTGCGTACGGAAGAACTACTTCACGTCGACGAAGTCGCCCGCGGTCGTGACGGCCGGGGTGGTGGACGTACCGGCGAAGCTGTAGCGCCAGTAACCGTCGACCGACGCCTTGACCGTGGTCTTCAGGTTGCCCGTGCTGTTCGTCTTGATCGTCTTGACCGTGGTGTACGTGGAGCTCGTCTTCTTGCGGAACTGGAGCTTCACCGGCTGGCCGGTGTAGCCCTGGTACTTGAAGGTCTCCCAGTTGGCCCGCGAGAGCTTCCCGGTGACCGTGATCGTCTTGCCCTTCTTCACGGGCTCCGGAGCCGCGTTCACCGTCAGCTTCGACAGCCGCTGCACGCGGGCGGTGCTGTAGAAGTCGGTGTAGGCGATGTCGGTCTCGTTACCGGCCTGCGCAGCCGCGGAGACGTGCCAGGTGCCGGCCAGGGAGTTCTTGTACAGGTCGTAGCGCGGGTAGACCGTGAAGGTCAGCTTGCAGGTCGAGGTCGTCGCGTTGACCTTGGTGCACTTCGCCGCGTCCTCGTTCGGCAGGATGGCCCCGTCGATGGTGTTCTGGGAGGACGGGTCCGTGCCGTGCCACAGGTCGGCGTAGGCGTCGACGACACCGGACGCGTGCGACGCGGTGACCGAGACGGAGATCGTCTTCGAGGCGGTGGTGCCCAGGACGATGTCCTTGCCGCCGTTGACGACGACCTTGGAGATGACGGGTTCCGCCGTGGCCGCGCGGGTGGCCGCGGCGGCCTTCGACGATCCCTTGGCGGCGGTGCCGAAGACCTCGGCACCCGACGTCGGCTTGTGCAGGTTCGCAGCAGAGTGGTCGCCCGCCTGGGCGGCCGGAACGGCAAGAGCGGACAGGGCCAGGGCGCCGGAGACGGCAGCAACAGTGGCACGAATGCGCATATGTTTCCCCAGTGGAGAAAGGGGCCCCGCGGGTACGTGGTGCGACCCGGGCGGGGCTCGTTGGGTCTGAGAGTCTGCTGACTCGAAAGACCAGACCTCTTACGCATGTGAAGGGTTGTACGCAAAGTGGAGTTCTTGTGTGTCGTCCCGCAGTGAGAAACGCGGCGACCCACGCGGAGGGACGTGCCCGGGGACGGAAACCGTCCCCGGCACGGCCCGCGGTGGTGCATGTGGCGCGACGGAAATTACTTCACGTCGACGAAGTCACCCGCGGCCGAGACGGCCGGGGTGGTGGACGTACCGCCGAAGCTGTAACGCCAGTAACCGTCGACCGACGCCTTGACGGTCGTCTTCAGGTTGCCCGTGCTGTTCGTCTTGATCGTCTTGACCGTGGTGTACGTGGAGCTGCCCTTCTTGCGGAACTGGAGCTTCACCGGCTGCGTGGCGTAGCCGTGGTACTTCAGGTCGTCGAAGCTCGCACGCGACAGCTTGCCGGTGACCGTGATCGTCTTGCCCTTCTTCACGGGCTCCGGAGCGGCGTCGACCGTCAGCTTCGACAGCCGCTGCACACGGGTGGTGCCCAGGCCGTCCTGCAGCGCGAAGCCGATCTTGCTGACGTCGGGGTTCATCGGGTCCTGGCCGTTGAAGTCGACGGCGAAGCCCATCGCCTTCCACGTCGTGGCGTCGGCGTTGCCGATCAGGTCGTACTGCGGCGAGATGGCGATCTGGCCCTTGCAGGTGGCGACCGTGGAGGAGACGGTCTTGCAGGTGGGGTCGGCATCGCCGTAGAGCTCGTTCGTCGGATCGTTGAACGAGCCGCGGTAGAGCGAGACATCGAGCGCGAAGTCCGAGGCGAAGATGTTCACATCGGCGGCGTGCGTCACGGTGAACGTGGTCGGCACGGTCTTCGTGGCGGTGGTGCCCACGGCGATCGGCTTGCCGCCGTTCACCGTGAACTTGGAGAAGGTGAGGTCGAGCTGACCGGGGGCGCTCTCGGCCGCGAGGGAGCGCGCACCGGACTTGGCGCCGGAGCCGGCAGCGGTGGTGGACTGAGCGGCACGCGCGACGTCGCCGACGGTCGAGCGGTGCGCGTCGTCGGCCTGAGCCGCCGACGGAATGACAAGGGCGGAGAGAGCCAGGGCGCCGGTTACGGCGGCCACGGTGGCACGAATGCGCATGTTCATTCCCCAACAGGAGAAGGGGGCCCGCGGAGGTCGTCCGCCCACAGGCCCAAGATCGTCTGTGAAGCCTGATGGCTTCACAGGAGAGACCATCGGGACATGTGAACGGTTGTGCGCCTGTTGGGGATTTCTTGCGCATTCGCCCCGCGTTCCGGCACGGATGCGCTTCGGACCCGCTCCGGCCGGTCAGTCGAACCAGCGGTCCCGGGCCAGTTCCTCCGTACGGGACGGGTCCTCCAGCAGTGCCGCGACCTCGAAGCGGCGCGGCCACTGCCCCGCCGCCCAGGCCAGGCCCGCAGCGACGCCTTCCAGCGTGGCGGCGTGCACGGTCCCGTCGAGGGTGTGGCGCCAGTCCAGTTCGACGCCGCCCGCGCGCAGTTCGCCGTGCTCGATGTACGCGTCCGGGGTTCCGGCGCCGAGCAGGACCCGTACCGAATCCGGCACTTGGTGCTCCTCGCCCTCCGTCGTCACCTCCGCCTCGACGCTCTCGCCGAGCCTGCGCACCTGGAACAGCTCGGCCAGATCGGCGGCGCGTGTCGGGGTGACCGGGAGCAGCGGGAGTCCTCCGGCGAGCGGCAGCAGATCCGGGGCGTCCGCGATCACGGCGTCCGCCGCGTCGACCACCCGGACCTCGCCGTCGACCACGGCCCGCAATTCGTCGGGCAGCGTGACCTGTTCGGGGTCGAGGTCGGCCAGGGCCGTGTACAGGGAGTGCAGTTGTACGGGGCCGACCACACGGTTCCCGTCCGCGAGCCGGCCGAGGAGTTCGGCGGCGCCGCCCGGCTCGTCGAGGAGGGCGGTCACGGACGTCCGTACGCCGAGGGCACGCAGCACCTGGGCGTCGTCGAAGCCGGTCGCGTCGGCGGAGTCGTACAGTCCGGCCAGCCGCGGGTCGCCGCCCGCAGACCGCAGACCGGCCGGGCGGCGGCCGTCGAGCACGGGGTGGTCGCGCAGCCACCAGGCCGTGTAGGGGCGGACGGACTGCGTCGTACCGTCGGGCAGCAGCACCCGCACCGGCTGGGTCAGCGCGTCGCGCAACGGCGGCTGGGCGAGCAGGGCGAGCGCCTGCGGCCAGGCGTCGTCGTCGACGAGGTCGAGGTCGCGAACGGCGACGAGTTCGGTGGCGACCGGTGGCACGGGTGTGTCGGGCAGCTGATCGAGGATGTCCTCGCACCACACGTCCACGGCGTCGAGCAGCCCGGCGTCGTCGGGCTCGGCGAAGTCGCCTTCGCGGGGCTCCAGTTCGTCCGGATCCAGGACGACATCGGTGGCCCGTACGAGGGCGAAGGTGGCGAGCACCCCACAGGCCGTGAGCGGCTGATCGCCCCAACGGTCGGTCACTTCCTGGTCGCAGAGCGCCAGTTCACCCTCCCGCATGATGGCCGCGAACGGACTTCCGGGCAGCACGAGTTCACCGGCGGGCGCGGGTTCACCGTCCTCGTCGGGAAGGGCGAGCGCGCCGAGCCAGGGCTCGTCACCCGGTGCCAGTTCCGCGTCCCGCACAAGGGTGAGGACGGTCTCTGCGAGCTCTTCGGCGTCCAGCGCGTCCTCGTCCCAGATCTCGCCCGCGTCCAGCGATCCGGCGACGGCTGCCCGCACCTGCGGGGTCGTCAGCACGGCGCGGGGCGTGGCGGGCAGGGCGCCCAGCTTCTCCAGCAGCGGATGCGCGGCGTCCGGGTGCGCGACCTTCAGCCCGAGCCGGGCGAGGCGGCCCAGGACGGGGCCGGTGAGCGCGTCGGGGAACGGGAGAAGGACCTGGCGGGGGCCGATGGCGGTGCGGGGGGCGGTCGGGGTCTCGGCGTCCTGTGCTTCCGCTGTACCGGCGAGCGGGACGGGCAGGCCGGAGAGACGGTCCGGGTCGATGCCGGACAGGCTGTCGTACAACCGCCGCCACCAGCCGGGGTCGCGCTCCAGACCGGCGAGACGGTCGATCGCCTCGGTCAGCGGGACGCGGGCGATGCCGAGGGTGCGCAGTTCGCTGCGGCGCTCCAGTCCGGCGGGCAGCAGGCACGGCAAGACCTCGGCGAGCACCCGTACGGTCTCGGCGCCCACGCCTTCCAGCACCTCGGCCTCGATGGGGCGCAGCGCGGTGGTGGCCGTCTCGCGGATGCCGTCCGCCTGCGCGTCCCAGGTGTCCCACCGGTCCGTTTCGGTGGTGGCGTCGCGCGGGGCGGCAGGCTCCAGGAACGCGACGCGCGGCAGCCGCTCCAGGATCGCGCCGCGCAGGGCGCCGTCCAGTTCGCCCTTGCCGAGCGGTCCGGGGACGAGGTCGATGGTGTCGATGGACACCGGCTGCCAGTCGGCGAGCAGCTCGGCGTACGCATCGGCCGCGCGCTGCACCAGGAAGTCGGTGAGCGGTCCCGGTGCGAAGTGGCGGCGGGTGGTGTCGAGCGGCAGCGACGCGATGAGCAGCGCGGGGATACCGAGGGGTTCGTCGGTGGGGGTCGGAGCGTGGACGACGGGGACGGTGCGGGGGCGTGCGGGAGCGCCCTCCGTGTCCACCGGCACCGCCCAGGTGACCGACCAGTGCGGGCGCAGCCGTTCCTCGCGGGGCCGGTCGGCCAGCAGAGCGGGCTCGACGGGGCCGTGCCGGGTGACGGTGCGCCAGCGGTGCGTACCGTGCGCGGAGTCCTCGACGTGGGTGTACGGGCCGTGCTGCGACCGGCGCAACGTCCGTACGGTGTCCGGGGTTTCGATCACGATCTCGTCGAGGCCGCGCAGGGTGAGCAGGAGCGCGTCGTCGACCGCGTCGAGCAGCCGGACCACGAGGTCCTCCGCACCGCCGTCGCGCAGTGGGAGGACGACGACGGTGTCGTACCCGTCGGGTGCGGTGCCCTCGGCGGGCAGCGGGAGTCGCAGCAGGGGTACGTGGCCGTCGCGACGGCGGAGCTCGTCGCCGAGGCCCGGGCTGGCGAAGGCCGCCCTTGCGGCGAGGTCGCGGGCCTCGGCGAGGGACCAGCGGACACCGCCGTGCCGGCCGACGACGGCGGGCTCGTCGCTCACCGCGAGCACGGCGGCGAACCCGACGCCGAACCTGCCGACGGCCCCCTCGTGGCCCTCGCGCTTGGCGGAGGCACGCAGGGTGGAGAGCGACTCCACGCCGGTGGCGTCGAGCGGGGCGCCGGTGTTGGCGGCGGCGAGTGCGGCGGGGGCGTCCGCGGTCGCCGGGTGCAGGGTGAGGCGGAGCCGGCCGGGGACCTGTGCGCGGGCGGCGGCGTCGGCGGCGTTCTGGGCCAGCTCGACGACGAGGCGGTCGCGGTAGCCGCCGAGCGCGAGATCCTCCTCGGCGTTGGCGTCCTCGCGGAATCTGGCAGGGCCGGCGCCCCAGGAGTCGAGCACGCCGCGTCGCAGCCGTGCGGTCCCGAACGGGTCGGCCCCCTCGGTCGCATTCATGCTCACGCTCTGACTCCGCTCTTTCCGGTTACGCGTTGCCCGTGCCGCCAGTGTGCGCCTGAAGGTACCGGGTCCTCTCGCCGGACGGGGCGTCGTGTCTGCGGGGTTGCCCACGGCAAGGCCGGATTCTGCCGCACCGCGCACCACCGCTGCGGTTCCGTCCTCGAACGCCGGACGGGCTGGGGCGTGCGAAATCGAGCCCGTCCGGCGATTGAGGGCAAAGCGGTTCGGCGGGCGGACCCGCAGGCGCGTCTCAAGCCCGTCCGGCGATTGAGGACGGAACCGGTTCGCGGGGCGGGCCCGCAGGTTCGATGGCCGGGCGTGCCGGTGGAACCCCGGCCCCGCTCAGGAGTGGCCGAGGTCCTCCGTCGGGCCGTCCGGTTCCGCCGGGACCGAGCCCGAGTCCCGCGCCGGACGCAACGGATACTCGTCCACCTGCATCGTGTCCAGCGCATGCGGCGCCGGCTTCGGCGGCTTCGGCATCACCGCCGCCTCCGAATGCCCACCGCACCCGTACGACAGCGACACCACATGCCCGTCCGCCGGACCGAACTCGTTCGCGCACACCCCGAACGCCTGCTTCAGCGAACCCGCCAGCGGCACCAGGAACGCGCAGGTGACACAGGACGCCGGAGCCGCCTGAGCCATCGGCGTCTTCGCGCCGAACGCCTCGTCCCACCGGTCGGCCGCCGTATGCAGCCCGTAGCGCGACAGCACCCGCGCCCGCCGCATACCGAGCTCCTCCGCGACCGCCGCGATCGAGCCCCGGCTCGTCGTCGCGGGGCGCGTCGTCAGCTCCGCGTCCTCCGCGTCGACGAGGTCGGCCATCTCCTGGGACATCTCGGAGACCGCGGAGTTCGGCGGCGGCTCGTCCTCGCCGGTGTAGCCGGGCTCCAGGCGGATGTCGTCCGCCTCGGTGGGCAGCAGATCGCCGGGCCCCATGTCCCCGGGACGCAGCCGCTCGCTCCACGGCACCCACTCCGGAGCGAGGAGCGCGTCGCCGCCGGGCAGCAGTACCGTCTCGTCGAGGGTGACGTTCTTCGCGCGGGACGCCCGGGCGACGGTCACCGCCCAGCGCCAGCCCCGGTAGCCCGGCTCCTCGCACTCGAAGAAGTGCGTGACGATCCGGTCCCCCTCGGAGACCACGGCCACATGCTCACCGACGACCCCCGGCGCGGCTGCTTCCTCGGCCGCCGCGCGGGCGAGGTCTACCGCCTCGGCGCACAGACGGTCGGGAACAGGGGTACGGGCCGTACGGCTTCGCGTCGTCGCAGCACTCACAGGTCTCGCTTCTCTCCTACGCCAGTCTCACGAGCGCGCCAGCACATCCATCGATTCGGCCATGACGGATGTGGGCGGAGCGGACCTGAGGGCCGCGTCGACGTCCACACCCGTTGTGCCTGCCTCGGGCGCACCTTCTGCTATCCATTCTGCGGGATCGCCGATAGGCGCGCGGCCGAGAACAACCGCCGGTGGCGCGCTACGCACGCTACCCTCTCCGCCGCCCCCCGCCCACCTGCCCGTCCCAATCAAGGCCGTATCCGGTGCCGTGTCCCGTGCAAAGTCCGCCTCGGAACCGTCACAATTGCCGGCCGGCCCGGTCCGGGCAGGCCGTGCCCGGACCGGGCGGAGCACTGACCCGACAGGGCGGAGTGCACCGTGCCCCGCGCCGATCCCGGTTCGTCACCGCAGTGACTGGGGCACTATGACGAGGTGACTTCCACCAGGTCGCACAAGGATTCCGGCCCGCTCCGCAGGACGGGCCGGACGATCGGTCATGCCCTCCACACCCCGTTCACCGGCACCGCGAGAGGAATCCGGAAGGCGACGCACGCCCACGGCGCCGGGGAGTCCGGGCTCGGCAAGCTGATCGAACTGCACGCCGTGAACGGCGCGGGCGATGTGATGATCACGATCGCGCTCGCCTCGACGGTGTTCTTCTCCGTACCGACGGACGAGGCCCGCGGCCGCGTCGCCCTCTACCTCGCCGTCACCATGGCGCCCTTCACCCTCCTCGCGCCCGTGATCGGCCCGCTCCTGGACCATCTTCCGCACGGCCGCCGCGCCGCGATGGCCGGTGCGATGCTGGCCCGTGCGGTGCTCGCGCTCACCATGGCGGGCGCGGTCGCCACCGGCGGCCTGGAGCTGTATCCGGCCGCGCTGGGCGTCCTGGTCTGCTCGAAGGCGTACGGAGTCGTACGCAGCGCTGTCGTGCCGCGTCTGCTGCCACCCCGCTTCTCCCTGGTGAAGGCGAACTCCCGGGTCACCCTGGCCGGGCTCCTGGCGACCGGGATCGCCGCCCCGATCGGGGCGGGGCTGCACACCATCGGGTCCGCCTGGCCGCTGTACGGCGCGTGCGTGATCTTCATCGGGGGGACCGTCCTCGCCTTCACGCTGCCGCACAAGGTCGACTCCTCGAAGGGTGAGCGGAAGGCCCAGCTGGTGCCGCCATACGGCGTGACGGCCCCCCGGCCCGAGGTGAAGCGGAACGGGAAGGTCAACGGAAGGGCGAGGGGCAGGGAGAAGCGGGGCGAGAAACGGCCCGGGCTGCGGTCCGTGGGGCCGTCCGTGCTCAACGGGCTCCAGGCCAACACCGCGCACCGCGCGCTCTCCGGCTTCCTGATCTTCTTCCTGGCGTTCCTGCTGCGCGAGCACCCGCTCGCCGGGCAGAGCGCCGCCGTCTCGCTCGGCATCGTCGGTGTGGCGGCCGGTGTCGGCAACGCGCTCGGTACGGCGGTCGGCTCCTGGCTCCGGGCCCGCGGCCCCGAAGTGATCGTCGCCTCGGTGCTGGCCCTGGCCCTGGGCGTCGCCGTGCTCGCCGCGCTCTTCTTCAGCACCGTCATGGTCGCCGCGCTCAGCGCGACGGCGGGCTTCACCCAGGCCCTGTCGAAGCTCTCGCTGGACGCGATGATCCAGCGCGACGTGCCCGAGGAGGTACGGACATCCGCGTTCGCCCGGTCCGAGACCGTGCTCCAGATGGCGTGGGTGATCGGCGGCGGCATCGGCATCGCCCTCCCCCTCAACGGCGTACTGGGCATGTCGGTCGCCGCGGGCATCCTCACCCTGGGCGCCGCCACGTCCGTACGGGGGCTGCTGAGCGCCGCGCGACGCGGCTCGCCGCACCCCCGCGTGGCGTGAGCCGGAGCGACCGATAGCCTTCGGCCCATGACCGTTGCGTTCTTCTCCGGTAAGGGCCGTCGAATCGGCGTCGCTCTTGGTGCCGTGTCCGCGGGACTCCTTGTCCTCTCCGCCTGCGACAAGCCGACGCCGCTCGCGACCGTAACGGTCGGCGGCGACACGGTGAGCACCGAGGCGTCCTGCTACAACGACGGCAAGGCCCTCAAGGAGTCCGAAATCCAGAGCTGCCTCAACAAGAAGGCGGAGAAGTCCGTCGAGGTCGCGATGGACGACAAGGTCCGCTTCGGCGTCGACCCGGAGATCGCGGACAACGGCTGGACGCTGTTCATCAACGGTCAGCAGGCCGAGCAGGAGCCGTACAAGAAGACCTACCGGTCCATCCCGGGCAGCGCCTTCTTCTCCAGCCAGACCGGCGAGACCACGAGCAACAAGACACAGATCAGCATCGTGGAGACCAAGGGCAAGAAGCTCACCGGCATCTGGCACTTCGAGCTGAAGAAGACCTCCTGACCCCCGTTCCTCCCCCTCCTGACCTCGGAGGATTCGCCCCGTGCGTGTGCTCGTCGTGACCGCTGTCCCAGCAGAACGGGACGCGGTCACGCGTGCGTTCGGGGACGTGTCCGAGGTGGCCGTGCACAAGGTGCCGGGCGCTCGGCTCCACCGCGTGGCCGGCATCGGCGGCGCCGTCGTCGTCGATGTCCTGGCGGGCGGCGCCGGACCGGCCGCCGCAGCCGCCTCGACGGCTTTCGGCCTTGCCTCCGGGCCGTACGACCTCGTCGTCTCGGCCGGGATCGGCGGCGGATTCGCGTCCCTCGCCCCGGTCGGCTCGCTCGTCGTCGCGAGCGGCATCGTCGCCGCCGATCTGGGCGCCGAGACCCCCGAGGGCTTCGTGCCCGTCACCGGTCTGGGCTTCGGCCGCGACCGGTTCACGCCACCGCCCGCGCAGGTACGCGACGTGGCCGCCGCCACCGGCGCGCTCACCGGCGAGATCCTCACCGTCTCGACCGTGACCGGCAGCGCCGAGCGCGCCGCCGCCCTGCTGTCCGCGCACCCTCGGGCTGCCGCCGAGGCCATGGAGGGCTTCGGTGTCGCCGAGGCCGCCGAACGGACGGGCGTACCGGTGCTGGAACTGAGGGCGGTCTCCAACGCCGTCGGCCCGCGCAACCGGGACGCCTGGCGCATCGGCGACGCGCTGGCCGCACTCACCGGGGCATTCGGGAAGATCGTCCCCGCACTGGAAGGTTGGACCCACCATGAACGAAACGACTCGTAACCCGTCGAATCCGTTGCACATCGCTTTCTCCCCGTGCCCGAACGACACCTTCGTCTTCGACGCCTGGGCGCACGGAAGGGTCCCCGGCGCGCCCGCCCTCGATGTCACCTTCGCCGACATCGACATCACCAACAAAATGGCCGAGCGCGGTGAGCTCGACGTACTCAAGGTGTCGTACGCGGTGCTGCCCTGGGTGCTCGACGAGTACGCGCTGCTGCCGTGCGGCGGAGCGCTGGGGCGGGGCTGCGGACCGCTCGTCCTCACGAAGGAGGCGGGCACGGATCTGACGGGAAAGACCGTCGCCGTGCCGAGTGAGCGCTCCACGGCTTATCTGCTGTTCCGGCTCTGGGCGGCGGAAGTGGTGCCGGGCGGGGTCGGCGACATCGTCGTCATGCCGTTCGACGAGATCATGCCCGCCGTGCGTGACGGGAAGGTGGACGCCGGTCTCGTCATCCACGAGGCCCGTTTCACGTACCAGAACTACGGACTGCACAACCTCGCGGACATGGGCCGGCACTGGGAGGAGACGACCGGGCTGCCGATCCCGCTCGGCGCGATCATCGCCAAGCGGTCGCTGGGCGCGGACACGCTGAAGCTGCTCGCCGAGTCGGTGCGCACCTCGGTACGGATGGCCTGGGACGACCCTGCGGCGTCACGGCCCTACGTGCTGGAGCACGCGCAGGAGATGGACCCGGCCGTGGCGGACCAGCACATCGGGCTGTACGTCAACGAGTTCACCGCCGACCTCGGCGAGGACGGCTACGCGGCGATCCGCGGACTGCTGACCCGCGCCGCGGCCGAGGGGCTGGTACCGCCCCTCGGCCCGGATGCGCTGTCGTTCGCCTGAGATCGGCCGGAAGGCCGGAGTCAGACGTCGAGCTGATCGGCGACCGCGCGCAGCAGGCCGCCGATCTTCTTGCCGGCCGCCTTGTCGGGGTAACGGCCGCGCTCCAGCATCGGCGTGATGTTCTCCAGCAGGGTGGTCAGGTCCTGCACGATGGACGCGAGCTCGTCCGGCTTGCGGCGCTGTGCGGCCGCGACGGACGGGGTCGGGTCCAGGATCGCCACCGAGAGCGCCTGGTCTCCGCGCTGACCTGCGACGACGCCGAATTCGACGCGCTGGCCGGGCTTGAGTGCGTCGACGCCGTCAGGAAGCACCGAGGAGTGTACGAAGACGTCACCGCCGTCGTCGCGGGAGAGAAAGCCGAAGCCCTTCTCGCTGTTGAACCATTTGACCTTGCCAGTCGGCAAAGCACGCACCCCATCTCAACCCGTATGCCGGAACAAGCCTCAGCAGGTCAGGCTATCCAGTGGTGGTGCTCCCCTGCTGGCAGAAGCCTCCCCAGGTGAAGTACCCCTCGTCAAGCCTGGTCATCCGGACTCTGTCCAGAAACGGTGCTTGCGTGGCGCGTGGCTCGCCGTGGGACGGTTCGCCGTCGTCGGGAACTACTCTGGCGGGGTGAGCACTACTCCTTCTGGCGCAGGTGACCGGCTCGTCCGGATCGGCGCGATCGTCTTCTTCATCGGAGCACTGGCCACGCTGGCCACGGTGGCCCCGCTGTTCCTCGGAACCCATCCGCTTCCGTCCATCGCGTGGTCGCTGTGCATGCTGATGGGGGTGGGGTTCCTGATCGCCGCGGCGGGCGTGGTGCGCTCCGTGCGGGCGGGGGCGCCGAAGCGATAGGACTGCCGCGCCCGACGGTCGCTCCGGCCCGCCCCGACTCCGGACGGGCGTACCTGTCGGCCTCACCCTGGCCCCGACGCTGTGGCCGACTGCGGCTCGACCAGGACCGCGGGGTGTTGAGCAGGGTCTCGGCGACCTGCGTGGAGGACGTGAAGGTCAAGCGCCGCCGATATTCTGGGTGCGCTCCGACAGTGGATGCTGGGAAACTCCGAGCATGCCGATTGTTGAAGTCTCGCCCGGAGTGTCCATCGCGTACGAGACCTTCGGTGACCCTTCTGACGCACCTGTCCTGCTCGTGATGGGTTTCAGCGCTCAGATGATCGCCTGGCACGAGGATTTCTGCCGTGCACTCGCCCATCGTGGCCGCTATGTGATCCGGTACGACAACCGTGACTGCGGGCTGTCCACCAAGTTCGATGATCACCCCGTCGACACAGGCCGGCTCATCGCCGCTGTGAGCTCGGGAGACATTCCCTCCGCCCTCGCGATGGTTCCCTACACGCTTCAGGACATGGCCGACGACGGCCTCGACCTGCTCACGGCGCTCGGAATCGAACGAGCTCACGTGGTCGGATCCTCGATGGGCGGAATGATCGCCCAGACCATGGCCGTCACCCGGCCGAGGCGGGTGCTGACCCTGACGTCGATGATGTCCTCGACCGGCGAACCCGAATACGGCCGGTCCAGTCCCGAAGCCCAGGCAGTGGTCTCCAGTCCGAAGCCGGCGGACCGCGAGGGATACATCGCAGCGGCGGAGAGAGACCTGGCATGGGCCTCCAAGCGCTATGGCGACCCCGCAGCCCTTCGTGAGCTGGCTGCCAACAGTTACGACCGCGCGTACCACCCGGCCGGAGTCGGACGTCAGCTCGGAGCGATGGTCCTCGGTGGTTCACGCGCGGATGCGCTCCGGAAGCTTCGGGTCCCGACTCTGGTGATCCATGGCCTGGATGACACGCTGGTCGACCCCAGTGGTGGGGAACGCACCGCAGATCTCGTGCCCGGAGCGAAGCTCTTGTTGATCCCCGGTATGGGTCACGACCGCCCCCGCGAACTCTGGCCCGAGATCAACGACGCCATCGAGGCGCACACCAGCCTTCTGCGCCCGCCCAGCTGAGGCCTGACACGCTGTGAGGCCGACCGTGCGGCAGATCAACGACCACATCAGCGGTGCCCGGACGCCTCCAGCAGATCGGGGCGCATCCGCGGTCTCCCATTCCGGCTGCTCATCCCGTTGACTGCCTTCTACGAGACCTCTGCGCGGTTGAAAGCGGAGGCTCCCTCGCAGGGCCTGGTTGTCGAGATCACCTGGAACGCGATCCGCATTGCAGCGGGGGTCGCCTTTGTGGCTCTACTGGTGCACGGGCTGATGACTTGGCGTGCTCAGCGAGACAAGCCTGAGGCGGGCGTGGAGGTTGATGCGCCGACGAAGCGCCTCTGGCGTGCTCGCGCGTGTGCGGGGTCTCATCGCTCCGCCAACCCGCCGCTCCTACGGCGGCCAAGGGCGGCACGGCCACGCAGAGATCCCGCGAGTGCACCTGCGGCGGTGGCCATCGCGGATGTCTGCCGTGCGCACGCGGGAGTCAGGACGGGGTGACCGGGCCCGGGTCCTCGCCGGCGAGTTCGGCGAAGTGGTCGAACTCGCCGGCCACGACGCCCTTGGTGAAGGCGTCCCATTTCGTCGTGGTCGTCGTCACGACGTTCTCGGGGTCGCCGGTCTCCCGTAGATGGACCAGATCGTCCGGCCCGTACGCCAACTCGATCCAGGGGCCGGGGCCTTCCTCGCCCTCGGGGGCAGCGCGGATCCAGGTGAGGTTGGCGGGGATGTCAGCCATGGGCGCGGTTCTCCTTGAGGGTGCGCAGGAGAGCGGCCAGGGCGGCGGGTGTGGTGCGGAGTATCGCTCCGGTGGGGTCGCTGCTTTCGGTGAGGCTGACTGTGCTGTTGCTCGCGGCGACGTGTAGGCAGGATTCGCCCTGCCCGCAGTACGAGGATCTCTGCCATGAGTGCTGGTGCATATCCAGTTCCTTCACTGGTCGGCAATCAGACTGTGGATAAAGTCCCGGGACTTGTCCGGCGCCAGCGCCACGGCCTCGATGCGTGCCAGCAGGAGACGGTAGGCCTCCAACTCCGCCTCGGCATCCACCAGGACAGGGCCGTGTGACTGGTCCAGCGAGACCGTGTCGAGGCGTGGCACCGAGCCGTGCACGTACAGGATGGTCTGCCCGGATCCGGGATAGGCGCCGATGGCGAACGGGATTACCTGGACCGTGATGTGGTCCCGCTCGCTCTGCTCAAGCAGATGTCGAAGCTGGTTCCTGGCGACGACGGGGCCGCCAACCGGCACGCGGAGAGCAGCTTCATGAATGACTGCCCGGTACGTCGGCGGGCTTGGTCGGTCGAGGAGGGCCTGGCGTTGAAGTCGGTGACTCACGCGGTGCTCGATGTCCGAACGAGAGAACTCCGGCACCACCTGCCGGAAGATCTCGCGGGCATGGTCCGTGGTCTGGAGGAGACCCGGGACATGGGACGTGTTGGCGGACCGCAGCCCGGTCGCGTGGTGCTCCAGTTCCGCGATGTCCAGCAAAGGGGAGGGCAGTACCTCGCGGAACGTCTCCCACCAGCCCGATGAGCGTTCCCCGGCGAGGTCGAGCAGCCCAGCGATATACGCGGCATCCGAGCAGCGATAGTTGCGAGCCATTGCCCGCAGCCGTTCCGCGCTCACACCGAAACGGCTCGCCTCGATGTTGCTGAGCTGGGCCTGGCTGATGCCGAGCAGCCGGGCGCCCTCAGTGGCCGTGAGCCCAGCGCGCTCTCGCAACCGACGCAACTCGGCCCCAAGGCGCAGGCGTCGCACGCCGGGGGTGCTTCTGGACGCCATGCGTCAACTCTCCTTAATCAGGAATGTGTTGGCAACGTCACCCACACGAGTGCACATCTCAATCGATTGCCGATCTCGCAAATATTTTATGTTTCATGTCGCTAGATTGGATCCAGGCCACGCGCCCGGAAGTACCCCGCTCGACGGAGCGGCCTCGTCACCGGGCAACTCGAAGTGCATCCTTCAACTTCCCTCCGTGAACGGAGACTTCCATGGTCAGTGCCACGGTATCGCCGCCCTGGACATACACCCTCCAACTCCCGCAGGATCCCCGCGCCCCCGGCGTGGCCCGCGCCACCCTCCGCACCATCCTGCGCGTGCACGGCATGCGCGAACTCGCCGACATCGCCGAACTGTTGGCGAGCGAGTTGGTCACCAACGCCTACCTGCACTCCTCGGGCGCGTACTCTCTGCGCCTGCGCGACGCCGGGCGCAGCCGTATCCGGCTGAGCGTCTGGGACACCAACCCGCACATCCCCGCCCCCTTCCGATGGACCGCCGAAGCCCCGGAGGAACTCGCCGAACGCGGACGGGGGCTCTACCTCGTCACCCTCTACGCGGAGAGCTGGGGCGCCCACCCCATGGCGACCGGGCTGCCGGGGCAGGGCGGGAAGCTGCTCTGGGTGGAATGCGCGGCGAAGACGGAGAACGCTCCGCCGTACGGCGCTCCGTGATCCCTCCTGCGCCGAAGGCGCCTACGCCGCGTACCCGTCCAGCCAGGACGGGAAGTCCGTCAGCGACGACAGGACGACGTCCGCCCCCGCCGCCCGGAGCTCCTCCGCGTCGCACGGGCCCGTGGTGACCGCCACGGAGAGCGCCCCGGCCGTGCGGGCGCCCCGTACGTCGCCGGTGTGGTCGCCCACGTACACATCCGCCCCGTGCTCGCGCAGCGCCTCCCCCTTGGCCTCCGCCCACAGACCGCCGATCACCGCATCCGCCTCGATCCCGAGGTGCGCCAGGTGCAGCTCGGCGTTCGGCAGGTGCTTGGCGGTGACGACTATCGCCCGGCCGCCCCGCTCGCGGATCGCCGCGACCGACTCCCGGGCACCCGGCAGCGCGAGGCTCGGGACGATGGCGTGTGTGGGATAGATCTCCCGGTAGCGGTCGGCGGTGGCGGCCACCGCATCGGCCGGAAACCAGTTCCGCAGTTCGTCGTCGACCGGCGGGCCGAGCCTGCTCACTACCAGATCCGTGTCGATCGGCGTCCCGGTCTCGGCAGAAAGCGCCAGGTAGGCGGCCTTGATACCGGGCCGGGAGTCGATGAGCGTCATGTCGAGGTCGAAACCGACCGTCAGTGGGTGGGAAGGCATGGAATCCATTGTCACGGGGCCGCGCATGGCGGCGGTCCCGGTACGGGCCTCGGGCCCCGGAACGGCGGTGCTTAGACTTAGCCAAGCCTAACTTTGCTTCGCTTTCGATTGGGTCCGATGTCAGCCGCCGCACCACGCCGCTCCAGACGCGCACTCGCGACGGCGGCGGCCGTCGCGGCGCTGCTGGTGTCGGTGCTTCTCAGCCTCGCCGTAGGGGCCCGCTCCATACCCCCGTCCGAGGTGATCGACGCCCTGCTGCACGGCGGGCACTCCGACGCCGCCGAAGTCATCCGGAACATGCGGGTGCCGCGCACCCTGATCGGGCTGATGGTCGGCGCGGCGCTGGCCCTCGCGGGCACGGTGCTCCAGGGCATCACCCGTAACCCCATCGCCGACCCCGGCATCCTCGGCATCAGCCAGGGCGCCTCGGTGGGCGTGGTGCTGGCCATCGCGTACGCCGGGATCCACACCCTGACGGGATACGTGTGGTTCGCGTTCGCGGGGGCGGCGATCGCCTCCGTCGCCGTGTACGCCATCGCCTCCAGCGGACGCGGGGGCGCCACCCCCGTGAAGCTCGCTCTCGGCGGCGCCGCGATCAACGCGCTGCTGGTGTCGGTGACGATGGGGGTGCTGACGACCAAGGCGTCCGCGCTGGACGAGTTCCGCTTCTGGCAGGTCGGCTCCATCGCCGGGCGCGAGGCCGATGTGGCCCAGCAGATCTGGCCGTTCATGCTGGTCGGGACCGTGCTCGTGCTGTCCGTCGCCCGCGGGCTCGATGCGCTGGCGCTCGGCGAGGACGTGGCGAAGGGGCTCGGGCAGAAGGTCGCGACGGTACGGATCGTCGGCGGCATCGGGGCCACCGTGCTGACCGGTGTCGGCGTCGCGGCGGCCGGCCCGATCGCGTTCATCGGACTCGCCGTCCCGCACATCGCCCGCGCGATCGTCGGCAGCGACCACCGCTGGGTGCTGCCGATGGCGGCACTGATCGGACCCGTCATGCTGCTCGTCTCCGATGTCATCGGCCGCATCCTCTTCCCGCCGAGCGAGGTCCCGGCGGGCGTGATGACGGCGCTGATCGGCGTTCCCTTCCTGGTCGCTCTGGTACGCCGGAAGGCGGTGCCCGCATGAGCGACACCACTGTCCGGGTACGGCCCGCCGGTTACCACGTCGTACGGATCGGGGCGCGGGGCCGGTTCCTGCTGCACCGGCGGGCGGCCGTCGTCGCCGCCGTCCTCGTCGTCCTGCTGGCCGCCATCTGTGTCGCGTACCTCTGCGTCGGCGAGAGCTTCGTCGCGCCCGGCGAGGTCATGAAGGTGATCCTGGGCCGGCCGTCCCCCGACGAGCTGGTCGTCGGCACGCTGCGGCTGCCGCGGATGGTCGTGGGGCTGCTGGTCGGTGCGGCGTTCGGGATCGCCGGTGCGCTGATCCAGACCGTCGCCCGCAATCCGCTGGCCAGCCCCGACATCATCGGCATCAGCCAGGGGGCGAGCGCGCTCACGGTCGGCGCGATGACCTTCGGCGTCACCTCGTACACCGTGCTGCCGTATCTGTCCGTCATCGGCGGGGTGGCCGCGGCGGCGCTCGTGTACGTCTTCGCCTGGCGCGGCGGGCTGCACGCCACCCGCTTCGTCCTCATCGGCATCGGCTTCGCCATCGCGCTGCGGTCGGTCACCACACTGTTCCTGACGAAGGGCGACTATCTGGTCGCCCAGCAGGCGCAGATCTGGATGACCGGCTCGCTCAACGGCCGCGGCTGGTCCGAGGCCGCGCCGATCGGCTGGACGCTGCTGATCCTGCTGCCGGCCGTCCTGTGGGCCGCCCGCGCCCAGCGCACCGTCTCGATGGACGACGACACCGCGACGGCCCTCGGGGTGCGTCTGGGACGGGTACGGCTGGGGCTCGTCGCACTCGGCGTGATCCTGGCATCCGTGGCTACCGGGACGGCCGGTCCGGTCGACTTCGTGGCGCTGCTCGCCCCGCAGATCGCCCGCCGGATGACCCGTACCGCGCAGATTCCGCTGTTCTGCTCGGCGCTGCTCGGTGCGGTGATCGTCGTCTTCGCGGATCTGCTGGCGCGCAGGCTCTTCTCGCCCACCGAGCTGCCGGTGGGCGTTCTGACGGCGGCGGTCGGCGCCCCGTATCTGATCTGGCTGATCATCCGCGGCCACGGCGGCGGTCGCGGCCGTAGTGGAGGCACTGCATGAGCTCGACCCGTACGTCCGACACCACGGCGACCGCGACCAGCCGGCTCACGGTGCGGGAGCTGACACTCGCATACGAGGAACGCACCGTCGTCCACGAGCTGGACCTCGCCGTTCCCGACGGACAGGTCACCGTCATCGTCGGCCCGAACGCCTGCGGCAAGTCGACCACGCTGCGCGCCCTCGGCCGGCTCCTCAAGCCGCGCGGCGGCGCCGTGCTCCTCGACGGCACCGAGCTGTCGAAGATCCCCACGCGGAAGATCGCCCAGTCGATCGGGCTGCTGCCGCAGACCCCGGTGGCCCCCGAGGCGATCACCGTCTCCGACCTCGTCGCCCGCGGCCGGCAGCCGCATCAGCACTGGTGGCAGCAGTGGTCGGAGGAGGACGAGCGGGCGGTGACGGACGCGATGGAGCGTACGGACATCACCGCACTCGGCAACCGGCCGGTGGACGAGCTGTCCGGCGGGCAGCGCCAGCGGGTCTGGATCGCGATGGCGCTCGCCCAGGAGACCGATCTGCTGCTGCTCGACGAGCCGACCACGTACCTCGACATCGCACACCAGGTGGAGGTCCTGGACCTGGTGCGCCGGCTCACCGCACCGGCGACGGACCGCGCTCGCGGCCGGACCGTCGTCACCGTGCTCCACGACCTCAACCAGGCCGCCCGGTACGCGGACCACCTGGTCGCCATGAAGGCGGGCCGGATCGTCGCCGAGGGCCACCCGAACGACATCGTCACCGCCGGTCTCGTGCGCGAGGTCTTCGGCCTGGACGCGGTGATCGTCCCGTGCCCGGTGACGGGTT
This sequence comes from Streptomyces sp. NBC_01224, assembly GCF_036002945.1. Taxonomy (NCBI): domain Bacteria; kingdom Bacillati; phylum Actinomycetota; class Actinomycetes; order Kitasatosporales; family Streptomycetaceae; genus Streptomyces; species Streptomyces sp. NBC_01224. The sequence continues at coordinate 4,102,383 of NZ_CP108529.1, forward strand.
CGCCGCTCGTGGTGCCGGGGGCTCCTTGGCAGGCCACGCCGGCGCCGTGACCCGCGCTCCGGTTTCCGGCAGGCCCGGGTGGGCGCCCGCCAGGACGGTTGCCCGGCACTGCGGGCCACGCTCGTTCCCCGGACTCCCGGCTCCTGCGCCGCGTTCGAACGGTGGAGCCCCCACGGGGCCCAGGACCCCATCGCCCCTGGCGACCCGGTGACCCGCAGCGGCCGACCGCAGACACCCGTGACCAACCACCCCGACCCCGACGAAGGGCCCTCCATGACCACCTTCACCCGCCGCCGCGGCGTCACCCTCGGCGCTCTCACCCTGGCCGGCGCCCTCGCGCTCTCCGCCTGCGGCTCCTCGGACTCCGACAGCGGCAACGACAGCGCCTCCGGCACCGCCAGGACCCACACCATGAAGACGGCCATGGGGGACGTCGAGGTCCCCGTGAACCCGCAGCGCGTCGTGGTCCTCGACACCGGTGAGCTGGACTCCGCACTCACCCTCGGCGTGCAGCCGGTCGGCGCGACGCACTCGGCGACGGACGACGGCTTCCCCGCCTACCTGCCCGAGAGCCGGACGAAGGACATCAAGGAGGTCGGCGAGATCGCCAACCCCAACCTGGAGACCGTCGCCTCGCTGAAGCCGGACCTGATCCTCACCAGCAAGGTCCGTGACGGTGACCGTTACGAACAGCTCAGTGCGATCGCCCCCACCGTGATGACGGAGTCCACCGGGACCGCCTGGAAGGAGAACTTCCAGACGCACGCGGAGGCGCTCGGCAAGCAGGCCGAGGCGAAGAAGGTCGTGGCCGAGTACGACGCCCATGTCGCGGACGTGACCGAGGCGATCGGCGGCAAGGAGAAGGCGGCCGCCACGGACGTCAACTTCGTCCGCTTCGTCGAGGGCGCCGACATCCGCATCTACGGCAAGCAGAACTACATCGGCTCGATCCTCGCCGACCTCGGCATGGGCCGCCCCTCGATCACCGACAAGGCCAAGGACGGCTTCTCGTACGACGTGTCCCCCGAGAAGATCGACCTCGCGGACGCGGATGTCATCTTCACGTCGACGTACGGCGACCCGGAGAAGGCGGGGGCGACCAGGACGATGAACAGCGGCCTGTGGAAGGGGCTGACGGCGTCCAAGGGCGGAAAGGTCTTCAAGGTCGACGACCGCCTGTGGATCGCGGGCATCGGGTACACGGCCGCGGACAAGATCCTCGACGAGTTCCAGACGGATCTGACGAAGTAGGGAGCGGGGCCCACAATGAGAATCGCTCAGCGGTAGCCGAGTCCCCGCAGCGTGACCTCAAACCGTGCTGCGGCGGCACGGCGTCGGTGCTCCAGATCCGTGAACGAAACCGCGTACCTGTCGCCCCATGACAAGAACATGTCGACCAGCTTCTGCCGCTTCACTCGCACGAGACTCCGCAATCGCGACCGGAGATCGTCCCCGAGGTCCTTGAGCACCCTCTCGCGCGCCGGTTCCTCGGGGACTTGCAGCGACCGGTCGCCGGGACGTGGCGGCGCCGAGGGCCGCTCACACCACGACGAGGCGCACCCGATCGCCGCACAGTTTGTTCATGTCCTCAACGTCGGACGTCAGCATGACGACGGGGCGTCGCTGCCGCAGAGCCGCCTCGGCCACGGCGGCGTCGATGGCGTACTTATGGCCGTGCAGTCCTGCCGCCATCAATAGCGTCGAGGCCGCCTTCGCCTCTTCGTCGCCCACCGGGACGGTGCGCAGACCGGACAGCACCCAGGCCAGCCGGGCCTTGTTGGTGCGGGCGTGCACGGCTTCGATGATGGTGAGCGCGGAGATGACCACCTCCATCCCCCTGGACCGCGCCTCCGCGACCAGGGCCACCACCGCCTCGTCATCACCGAGCAGCTTGGAGAGCCCCTCGCTGTCGAGGACGAGTGTCCCTTCGTGGATCAGCTTGCGGCGGGCCACTGGCCCTCCTCGTCGAAAACTTCGTCGAAGACCTGCCGTGCACGCTGTCGCGCCTCCTCGGAGACCGGGCCCTTACGACTCTCGTAGTCCGCCAGGTACTCGTCCAGTACCTGCCCCCGGAGCTCCCGCTCGACGGCCGCGGCGATGAACGCGGAGAACTCCCGCTTGCCGGCCCGGGCACGAATCGCTTCGGCGGTCCCTTCGGGCAGAGAGAGGCTGACCCGCGTCGCGGGCCCCTCGCCGATGCCGTACGTCGTCTCGGACATGAGCCAATCTTATCAAACGAGTAGGAAATGAAGGGTTCTGTGCGCGGCGCTCCGTGGGAGCCGATCTCCACGCCCCGTACACCCCCGCCTACCCCGCCCGCTTCCGCGCCCGCCACACCAGGAAGACCGCCGACGCCACCGCGGCCGTGCGCACCACCACCGGCCACACCCCGCTCAGCGCCTCCGCCATCCCGTCCTGCGGGATCGGCTCGCCCCAGCGGCCCTCCGTCCGGCCCCAGAGCCAGACGAGTGCGCCCGCCACGACCACGCCAGGCAGCCCCATCGCGGCCCATTTCGCCTCCGCGCGGGACAACTTGCGCGAGCTGTACGCGAGCAGCCAGCCACCCGCCAGGGCCAGCCAGGAGCCCATCACGGCGCCCACGACCAGCAGCCCGGCGGCAAGCAGCAAAAAGGGGTGGGAGAAACCCCGGGCCCCTGACTCGCGCGGGGCTCGGCGGCGGAGGCCCGGGAGCCGTCGGCGTCGCGGCGCGGCCTCGTCGGTGCCGACGCCCTCGGCCGGACCGTCGTCCGCCGAGTCGCCCGTGCGCGGGCGCGGAACGGCGTCCCGGGCCGGCGGCGGCTTCATCATGTCCGGGATCTCGACACCGCCGACGAACCCCGGCACATCGACCCCGTCACCGAACGGCTCCGGCTCGATCCGCCACCAGTCGGGCTCGCTCCCGGACGGCCCCAGTTCGTCCGTACCGGCCATGTGCGGCGGCGAAGGCACCCGGCCGGCCGCCGCTTCCGGAGCCGCGGAGTCCGCGGGATCGCCGTCGTACTCCGATTCCCCGTCCGGCGCCTGCGACGCGCCCTTGGCGGAACTGTCTTTCCGGAGCATCCCCTTGCGCGGACGGGGGATGCCGCGCCCCTCCCCCGCGGCAGGTTCCGGCCGCTGGGGCAGCTCCACCGTCCCGTCCGCCGACGCGGCCGCAGCCGCGACCAGTTCGTCCGGTGTGCCGAGCCTCCCGATGATGCGGCGGACCGCCGCCGGGGTGTCCGCGGACTGCGTTCCACGCTGCCGGCCGATCTCGCCCCGGAGGGTCGAAACGAGCCTCATCCGGGTGCCCGAGGACAGCTGTTGCTGCTGTGCCAGGTCCCCGACCCGGCTCAGATAGTCGTAGACGAGCTGGTCGCTCTCGATCCCCACGCGATGGTTCCCCTCTGGCGCCTGCACCGACGGTAGCGCCCTCGGGCCTGTCCGGAGCGACTACCGTGGGACGGATGGGGATGACCACACCACCGCGGACGCTCGCAGAAGCTCTCCGCGCCCGGGACGACGAGTCGTTGGCGGGGCTGCTGCGTGCCCGCCCCGATCTCCTCACCCCCGTACCCAACGACATCACTCAGCTCGCGACGAGAGCCGGCACGCGCGCCTCCGTCGTACGCGCCCTGGAACACCTCGACCGGTTCGCTCTGCAGACCGCCGAGGCACTCGCCGTGGCCCCCGACCCCGCCTCGTACGAGACGCTGCTCGGCCTCCTCACCGGCGACGGCCGGGACGACGGCGAGCACCGCGACGACGCGGACGCGGCGATCGGGGACGCGCTGCCCGCCGCCCTGACCACCCTGCGCCAACAGGCCCTCGTCTGGGGCGAGGACGACCGGCTGCGGCTGGTGCGCACCGCGCGCGAACTCCTCGCGCCGTCCCCGCAGCACCCGTCCCCCACCGGCCTCGGCCCCACCGTCGCGGAGGCGACCGCCGGAATGTCGCCGGGCCGCCTCCAGGACATCCTGGCGACCGCCGGACTGCCCGCCACCCATGACCCGGTCTCCGCCGTGGCATCCCTGTCCGCGCTCTTCACCGACCGGGCCAGGATGGGCGAGCTGCTGGACACCGCTCCCGCCGAGGCCCTGTCCGTACTGGACCGGCTGGTGTGGGGGCCGCCGTACGGGGAAGTGACCCCGAACCCCACCCCGCCGGTGAAATGGCTGCGCGATCGGGGGCTGCTGCTGCCCGTGTCGACCCGCACCGTGGTGCTGCCCCGCGAGGCCGCCCTGCATCTGCGGGCCGGGCGCGCCCACCGCGTACCGGAACCGCAGCCGCCCGCCGTGGAGGCGGTCGCGAACCGTGATCCCCAGGCTGTGGACAGCGCGGCGGCCGGCCAGGCGTTCCTGGCGGTGAACACCGTCGAGGAGCTGCTGAAGAACTGGAACGGCGGCGGCCCCGCGATACTGCGCTCCGGCGGGCTCAGTGTCCGCGAACTGAAGAAGACCGCCACCGCTCTCGACGTCTCCGAGCCCGTCGCCGCGTTCTGGGTCGAACTCACCTACGCGGCCGGGCTGCTGGCATCCGACGGAGAGGCCGACGAACGGTACGCGCCGACGCCCGCGTACGACGACTGGGCCGAACTCCCCGCCCAGGACCGCTGGGTGCACCTCGCCACCACCTGGCTCGCCGCCACCCGCACCCCGGGCCTGGTCGGCGGCCAGGACGCCAAGGGCCGGGCCCTGTCCGCCCTCGGCCCCGACCTCGACCGTTCCGCCGCCCCCGAGGTACGCCACCGGGTCCTGGCCCTCCTCGCCGCCCTGCAACCGGGCACCGCCCCCGACCCGGAGACAGTGCTCGCCCGGCTGCGCTGGGAACGGCCCCTGCGCGGCGCCTCCGCCTCCGCCGGGGACACCACCGACCTGCGGTCCCGGATCGCCCTGTGGACACTCAACGAATCCGAGCTCCTCGGCATCACCGGCCGCGGCGCGCTCGCCGCGCACACCCGCGCCCTGCTCGGCTCCGGGCCGGCCGAGGCCGCCGCGCTGCTCGCGCCCCTCATCCCGGAGCCGCTGGACCACGTCCTGCTCCAGGCCGACCTGACGGCCGTCGCCCCCGGCCCGCTGGAGCGCCCCCTGGCGGACATGCTCTCCGCCCTCGCGGACATCGAGTCGAAGGGCGGCGCGACGGTCTACCGGTTCACCCCCGGGTCCGTACGCCGCGCCCTGGACGCCGGACAGTCCGCGGCCGATCTGCACGCGTTCCTCGCCGCCCACAGCCGTACGCCGGTGCCGCAGCCGCTCAGCTACCTCATCGACGACGTCGCCCGCCGCCACGGCCACCTGCGGATCGGCGCCGCCTCCTCGTACGTACGCTGCGACGACGAGGCCGTGCTGAACGAGATCCTCGCCGACAGGCGCTCGGCCACCCTGCGCCTGCGCCGCCTCGCACCGACGGCCCTGGCCGCCCAGATCGACCCCGCCTCCCTGCTCGACGGGCTGCGCGAGATGGGGTACGCGCCGGCCGCCGAGTCCGCCGAGGGCGACGTCCTGATCACCCGCGCGGGCGCCCGCCGCACCCCGCCCCGCACGGCCCCGGTCCCCGTGCCCGAGGGCCCCCCGGTCCCGGACGCCACGCTGCTCGGCGCGGCGGTGAGGGCGATCCGCGCCGGGGACACGGCCGCCACGGTGGTCCGCAAGGACCCGGCCGACGCGCCCGCGGCCCCGTCCGGCTCCCTGCCCCGTACGACCTCCGCCGAGACCCTTGCCACCGTCCAGGCCGCCGCGATGACCGGGTCGGCGCTCTGGATCGGCTACGTCAACGCGGACGGCGCGGCCAGCCAGCGCGTCATCGCCCCGGTCCGGGTCGAGGGCGGGTTCGTCACGGCGTACGACCACACGGCGGACGAAGTCCGCACGTACCCGCTGCACCGGATCACCGGCGTCGCCGAACTGGCCGACGACGCCACGCCCTGAGGCTTCACCCGCTCAAGCCCGGTCCGGCGGCGACAGCAGCCACCGCCACCGCGGCTGCTCCGTCACCACGGCGGCCCCCGCCAGCACCGTCGCGCACACCGCCACCCACACGGGCCACAGCAGCCACGAAGACACCACAGCCGCCCCGAGCTCCATCAGCACCATCGCAATCGTCGCCCAGCCCGGCACCGCGACGATCACACCCTTCTTGTCCCCCGGCGTCGCGAACACCGCCGGCACCCCGATCAGCACCACCAGGGACAGCCCGGCCAGCAGCCAGGAGTGCCCGGCCAGCAGCCACGGCGTGGCCACCCAGGCCACGAGCTCCGTCGAGAAGCGCAGGACGGACGGTATGCGGTCGTCCGGCCGGCCTGATCGTTCCGGGGTCCTCGCCCCGGCAGCAGCATCGGTCATTCCTGGACCGTACGTCCCTGTGCGGAGCAGCACACCGCCCCATGGCCCCCGGATGGGGCACACTGGACGTTTGGCCGTTCCCGGCCGTTCCCGCAGCAGAAAGGGCCGACGCGCGTGACCGGACCCCTCATCGTCCAGAGCGACAAGACACTGCTCCTGGAAGTCGACCACGATCAGGCCGACGCCTGCCGTCGGGCGATCGCGCCCTTCGCCGAGCTGGAGCGGGCGCCCGAGCACATCCACACCTACCGGCTGACCCCGCTCGGGCTGTGGAACGCGCGCGCCGCCGGGCACGACGCCGAGCAGGTCGTCGACGCGCTCGTGCAGTACTCGCGCTATCCCGTTCCGCACGCGCTGCTCGTCGACATCGCCGAGACGATGGCCAGGTACGGCCGCCTCACGCTCTCCAAGCACCCGGTGCACGGTCTCGTGCTGACCTCGACCGACCGGCCCGTGCTGGAGGAGATCCTCCGGTCGAGGAAGGTCCAGCCGCTGGTCGGGGCACGGATCGACCCGGACACGGTGGCCGTGCACCCCTCGGAGCGGGGGCAGATCAAGCAGACACTGCTGAAGCTGGGCTGGCCGGCCGAGGACCTCGCCGGGTACGTCGACGGCGAGGCGCACCCCATCGAGCTGGCTGAGGACGGCTGGGCGCTGCGGCCGTACCAGAAGCAGGCTGTCGAGGGGTTCTGGCACGGCGGCTCGGGTGTCGTCGTGCTGCCCTGCGGTGCGGGGAAGACACTGGTCGGGGCCGGTGCGATGGCCCAGGCCAAGGCGACCACGCTGATCCTGGTGACGAACACCGTCTCGGCCCGGCAGTGGAAGCACGAGCTGGTGAAGCGGACCTCGCTGACCGAGGACGAGATCGGTGAGTACAGCGGTACGCGCAAGGAGATCCGGCCGGTCACCATCGCCACCTACCAGGTGCTGACGACCCGCCGCAAGGGCATCTACCCGCACCTGGAGCTGTTCGACTCCCGCGACTGGGGTCTGGTGATCTACGACGAGGTGCATCTGCTGCCCGCGCCCGTCTTCAAGTTCACCGCCGACCTGCAGGCCCGGCGCCGCCTCGGCCTCACCGCGACGCTGGTGCGTGAGGACGGCCGCGAGTCGGACGTCTTCTCCCTGATCGGACCCAAGCGGTTCGACGCCCCGTGGAAGGAGATCGAGGCGCAGGGCTACATCGCGCCCGCCGACTGTGTCGAGGTGCGGGTCAATCTGACGGACTCGGAGCGGCTCGCGTACGCGACCGCCGAGACCGAGGAGAAGTACCGGTTCTGTGCGACGACCGCGACGAAGCGGAAGGTGACGGAGGCGCTGGTACGCAAGCACCGGGGCGAGCAGACCCTTGTCATCGGGCAGTACATCGACCAGCTCGACGAGCTGGGTGAGCATCTGAACGCCCCGGTGATCAAGGGCGAGACGAGCAACGCCCAGCGCGAGAAGCTCTTCGACGCGTTCCGCGAGGGCGAGCTCAGCGTCCTCGTGGTGTCGAAGGTCGCGAACTTCTCCATCGACCTGCCGGAGGCGACCGTCGCCATCCAGGTGTCGGGGACGTTCGGCTCGCGGCAGGAGGAGGCGCAGCGGCTCGGCCGGGTACTGCGACCGAAGGCCGACGGGCACGAGGCGCGGTTCTACTCGGTGGTCGCCCGCGACACGATCGACCAGGACTTCGCGGCGCACCGCCAGCGGTTCCTGGCCGAGCAGGGGTACGCCTACCGGATCGTGGACGCGGACGAGCTGCTGACCGACAACTGAGGTCGGTGACCGACCCGTGCGCGCCGGTGATCGGCAGCGGCAGCAGGTCCGCCGCGATCACCGCGTGCGGCAGCAGCGCGAAGGCCGCGGCCCGTCGGCGGGCCGCGGTCCAGCGCAAGCGCCATGGCAGAACCCACGTGACGAACAGGCCCAGAGGTGTCACGTACAAAATCGCTCGGGCTCGCGGCGGTGAACGCCTCGGTGGACACCCGCCTCTTCCGCGTACTCGCCGAGGACGACCACGCCGAACGCGGCGCGGGCGTAGACCTTGACGGCACGCAGGGCGTCGCCGACGCGGTGGGTGTACGGGTGACCGGTGGCCGCGGTCGCGCCGTGCGCGGGGCCGGTCCTGCGAGGGTTCAGAGAGACGGTGCTCATGTACTCCATGGTCCTGCGCCCGGCCACTGAGGGCATCGACCCGCGGACGGAACCCTGAAGCGGTGCGCGTAGGTCTCCGGTCGCACGGCGTCCCCTACGGGACGGACCCGGCGTCAAAACCGTTGGACCGTGACGAGGACGGTCGATACAATCGCCGGTCTGCCCGCCTCCCGCACCGTGGTACCGGCCATCGCCGGCAGCCGGGGGAGCGCCGCCGACCGGACGGAAACCGGCCGACAGCCGTACGTACACCTGCGTGCGTACCCCGTGATCGATCCCCGAGCGGACCGCGTCACCCCCGAGCCATAGCCGGGGGCGAGGTGCGGTCCGCCGTCCTGCGTTGAAAAGCCGGAGGCAACACCGTGCCCGCGCACGAACACGAAAGCGACACCACCACCGATCCCCTGGCTCGTGAACGCGCCCATCTCGCCGCGTCCCGCTCCGCGTTGCGCGCCATGCGCGAGGACGCCCAGGCCCTCGACATCCGCGATGTCACCGCGAACTGGGTCAACGCGGCCGTCCTGCAGGCCCAGATCGACGAGCGCATCAAGTCCCTCGCCGATCTCGCCCACACCCCGCTCTTCTTCGGCCGCCTGGACTATCTGCACCGGGTCGGTGCCGAGCAGGCCGAGGGCGCCGAGGGAGAGCAGTTCTACATCGGGCGCCGTCACGTCCATGACGCCGGCGGCGACCCGATGGTCATCGACTGGCGTGCCCCCGTCTCGCAGCCGTTCTACCGGGCCTCCAAGAAGGATCCCCAGGACGTCGGCCAGCGCCGCCGCTTCGGCTACACCGGCGGTGAGCTGACCGCGTACGAGGACGAGCACCTCAGCGACCCCACCGAGGCCGCGCAGACCAGCAAGCTCCTCCAGGCGGAGATCGAGCGGCCGCGTGTCGGTCCGATGCGTGACATCGTCGCGACGATCCAGCCGGAGCAGGACGAGATCGTCCGTAGCGGTCTCGGCGGGACGGTCTGCGTGCAGGGAGGGCCCGGCACCGGTAAGACGGCCGTTGGCCTGCACCGTGTCGCGTACCTCCTCTACGCCCACCGGGAGCGCCTGGCCCGTACCGGCACGCTGGTCATCGGGCCGAACCGTTCCTTCCTCCACTACATCGAGCAGGTGCTCCCGGCCCTCGGTGAGCTGGAGGTGAAGCAGGCGACCGTCGACGATCTGGTGACAACGGACATCGAGGTGCGCGGCACGGACTCGGCGGCAGCCGCCGTCGTCAAGGGCGACGCCAGGATGGCGGAGGTGCTGCGGCGGGCGATCCGTTCCCATGTGACGCTGCCGACGGAGCCGGTGATGGTGGTGCGCGGTTCGCGCCGCTGGCGGGTGCCGGCGTACGAGCTGGAGGAGATCGTCACCGAACTTCTGGCCCGCGACATGCGGTACGGGGCCGCCCATGAGGCGCTTCCGCAGCGCATCGCGCACTCCGTCCTGGTCCGGATGGAGGAGGCCGGCGAGGCGCCCGACGACCGGGTGCAGAACGCGGTGGCCCGTACTCCCGCGGTCAAGGCGGCCGTGAAGGCGATCTGGCCCGCCGTCGACCCGGCCAAGCTGGTGCTGCGGCTGCTCTGCGACCCGGAGTTCCTGGCCGCGCACGCGGAGGGGCTGCTCACCGAGGACGAGCAGAAGACGATCCTGTGGACGAAACCGGCCCGGAGCGTGAAGTCGGCGAAGTGGTCGGCGGCGGACGCGGTGCTGATCGACGAGGCGAACGACCTGGTGGCGCGTACGCACTCGCTCGGCCATGTCGTGCTCGACGAGGCGCAGGACCTGTCCCCCATGCAGTACCGGGCGGTGGGCCGCCGCTGCACGACGGGTTCGGCGACGGTTCTCGGTGACCTCGCGCAGGGCACGACGCCGTGGTCGACGGAGAGCTGGGCGCAGGCGCTGCACCACCTGGGCAAGTCGGACGCGGTGGTGGAGGAACTGACGGCGGGCTTCCGTGTGCCGCGCGAGGTGATCGCGTACGCCTCACGGCTGCTGCCGGTGATCTCGCCCGGCCTTGCGGCGGTGGAGTCGGTGCGTGAGTCGCCGGGTTCGCTGGAGGTACGGGAGGTGGGCGATCCGGCGGAGCTGGACGCGGCGGTGCTGGCGGCGTGCGAGGAGTCGTTGAGGCAGGAGGGGTCGATCGGGCTGATCGCGGCCGATGCGCGGATTCCGGCGCTGGCCGATGCGCTGGCCGCGGCGGGTCACGCGTATCTCTCCCCCGGTGAGGAGACGACCGCCGAGTCCCGGCTGACCCTGGTCCCGGCGTCGCTGGCGAAGGGCCTGGAGTACGACTACGTGGTACTGGACGAGCCGGCCGCGGTGGTGGACGGCGAGCCGGACGAGCGCACGGGGCTGCGCCGGCTGTACGTGGCGCTGACGCGTGCGGTGTCGGGGCTGACGGTGGTGCATGCGGCGGAACTGCCGACTCACCTGGTGTAACACGGCGCGTTCCAGCCCCTCCGGCGTTTGAGGGGCGGGGTCCGGGGCGGAGCCCCGGTTACGGGAAGGGGCGGGTCGGGGAACAAGCCCGCCGCGGGGCGACCCGCACCGCCCCGCCCCGCTACGCGTCGAGCACCGCCCGCCACTCCCGTACCGCCGCCGCGTCCACCGGACCCGACCAGCCGTGCGGGCGCGCGGCGCCGCCGATGTGTACGGCGTCGATGCCCGCGGACAGCAGCTCCGGCAGGTGCTCCAGGCGGAGCCCGCCGCCCACCAGGATCTGCGGCTCGTAGCCGGGCTCGCCCTTGCGCGCCGCCTCGACCAGCAGCGTCGGGATGCCGTCGTCGACGCCCTTGGGCGAACCCGCGGTGAGGTACGTGTCCAGGCCCGGCATGTTCGCCAGCTGCTTGCGCAGGGCGTCCCGGTCGGCGGCCCGGTCGATCGCGCGGTGGAAGGTCCAGCGGCAGCCGTCCAGCTCGGCGACGAGGCGCTCGACGGCGACCAGGTCCGGGTGGCCTTCGGCGTCCAGGAAGCCCAGGACGAATTCCTCGGCGCCCTCCGCCCGCAGCTCGTGCGCCCTGGCCACGAGCACATCGATGTCGCCGGCCGCGAAGCCGTCCGCCAGCCTGAGCATCACCCGCAGCGGAATGTCCACCGCCGCCCGGATCTCCGCGAAGGTCGCACAGGACGGGGTCAAGCCGTCCGCCGCCATGTCGGTGACCAGCTCAAGCCGGTCTGCACCACCCGCTTGGGCAGCGACCGCGTCCTCCGCGTCGAGAGCGATCACCTCCAGGACTGCACGGTTGCTCATGTGATCCCAATCCTCCAGGAAGCAGCAATAGATAAATAGGTCTAGTCCAATGGCCAGCCTACGGGGCGGTCGGCCGAGGGCGCAGCCTCAATGTGACGTGAAGATACGTGAGGTCGGACGCACATCAGGCGATCGGGCGCGCACACTCCGGGCTCCGGCGGTGGATCACCCCTTGCGCTTTATAGGGGTGGGGGGTATACCTGAATCAGCAATGCATACCCCCTAGGGGTATCAACGTCTCCGTCAGGGAGGACATCGTGTCCGCGCACACCGCCACAACCGGCACCGGAACAGCCGTCGGCACCAACGCAGAGGTCGAGCTCGCGATCGGCGGCATGACCTGCGCCTCCTGCGCGGCCCGTATCGAGAAGAAGCTCAACCGGATGGACGGCGTCGAGGCCACCGTCAATTACGCCACCGAAAAGGCCAAGGTCAGCTACCGGGGCGAGGACATCTCCGTACAGGACCTGATAGCCACCGTCGAGAAGACCGGCTACACCGCGCACGAGCCCGCTCCCCCGGTGCGTACCGAGGACGACGTCCCCGGGGCCGCGGAGGCCGACGAGCTGCGGCCCCTGCGGCAGCGGCTGCTCACCGCCGTCGTGCTCGCCGTGCCGGTGATCGCCATGTCGATGGTCCCGGCGCTCCAGTTCGACTACTGGCAGTGGCTCTCGCTGACCCTGACGGCCCCCGTCGTCACATACGCCGCCTGGCCCTTCCACCGCGCCGCCTGGACCAACGCCAAGCACGGCGCGGCGACGATGGACACCCTGATCTCGGTCGGCACCTCGGCCGCGTTCCTGTGGTCGGTGTGGGCGCTGTTCTTCGGCACGGCGGGCATGGTCGGCATGACCCACCCGTTCGAGCTGACCATCGGCCGCAGCGACGGCGCCGGGAACATCTATCTGGAGGCCGCAGCCGGAGTCACGGCCTTCATCCTGGCCGGGCGCTACTTCGAGGCCCGCTCCAAGCGGAAGGCGGGCGCGGCCCTCAAGGCGCTGCTCGAACTCGGGGCCAAGGAGGTGACCGTGCTGCGCGGCGGCCATGAGGTGACCGTGCCGACCGCCGACCTCCAGGTCGGAGACCGGTTCCTGGTCCGCCCCGGCGAGAAGATCGCCACCGACGGCACTGTCGTGGAAGGTGCATCGGCCGTGGACGCGTCGATGCTCACCGGCGAATCCGTACCCGTGGAGGTCGGCGTCGGCGACTCGGTCACCGGGGCCACGCTCAACGCGGGCGGCCGACTCGTCGTCGAGGCCACCCGCATCGGCGCCGACACCCAGCTGGCCCGGATGGCGAAGCTCGTCGAGGACGCGCAGAACGGCAAGGCGGCCGCCCAGCGCCTCGCGGACCGGATCTCCGCCGTCTTCGTCCCCGTCGTCATCGCCCTCGCGCTCGGCACGCTCGGCTTCTGGCTCGGCAACGGCGCGGGCCTGACCGCCGCGTTCACCGCCGCCGTCGCCGTACTGATCATCGCCTGCCCCTGCGCCCTGGGCCTCGCCACTCCCACCGCCCTCATGGTCGGTACGGGACGCGGCGCCCAGCTCGGCATCCTGATCAAGGGCCCCGAGGTCCTGGAGACCACGCGCCGCGTCGACACGATCGTCCTCGACAAGACCGGCACGGTCACCACCGGCCGGATGACCCTGCTGGACGTGCACACGGCGGACGGTACGGACGAGAGCGATGTGCTGCGGCTCGCGGGCGCCCTGGAGCACTCCTCCGAGCACCCCATAGCCCAGGCCGTCGCCGCCGGTGCCGCCGAGCGCACCGGTGCCGCCCTCCCCACCCCCGAGGACTTCGCCAACGTCGCAGGCCTCGGCGTCCAGGGCGTCGTCGAGGGCCACGCCGTCCTCGTCGGCCGTGAGCAGCTGCTCGCCGAGTGGGAGATCCACCTGCCGGTGGAGCTGGCCCGGCAGAAGGCCGCGGCGGAGGCCGCCGGACGGACGGCCATCGCGGTCGCCTGGGACGGCGAGGCACGGGCCGTCCTCGAAGTCGCCGACGCGGTGAAGGACACCAGCGCGGAAGCCGTCGAGCGGCTGCGTGCCCTCGGTCTGACCCCGATCCTGCTCACCGGCGACAACCGCGCGGTGGCCGAGGCGGTCGCGGCCGAGGTCGGGATCGAGAAGGTGTACGCGGAGGTCATGCCGGAGGACAAGGTCGACGTCGTCAAGGACCTCCAGGCCGAGGGCCGTTCGGTCGCCATGGTCGGTGACGGTGTCAACGACGCGGCCGCCCTCGCCCAGGCCGACCTGGGCCTGGCGATGGGTACGGGCACGGACGCCGCGATCGAGGCCGGTGACCTGACGCTGGTGCGCGGTGACCTGCGGGCCGCGGCGGACGCCATCCGGCTCTCCCGCAAGACGCTGGGCACCATCCGTACGAACCTGTTCTGGGCCTTCGCCTACAACGTGGCCGCACTGCCGCTCGCCGCGGCCGGGCTGCTCAACCCGATGATCGCGGGCGCGGCAATGGCGTTCTCGTCGGTCTTCGTGGTCGGCAACTCGCTGCGGCTGCGGGGGTTCAGGGCGGGGGCGTAGGACGCGGCGGCTTTCGGGACCGGTCCTCAGCCCGCCCTCACGAACCGCACCCGCGTTCCCGGCACCGCCTGTGCCGCGCCCGCGAGTGCGGTTTCGTGCACGACACCGACGACCGGATAGCCCCCGGTCGTCGGATGCGACGAGGGTCCCGCCCGCACCGCTCTGACCGCGTCGGCCGAGGCCCATCTCGCGGTCGGCCTGCCCGCGATCTCCTCCGGCGACTTCAACACGGACCACTGGCTGGCCACCTTCGCCGCACTGGCACTGGACACCCCGCCCGGCCACTGACCGGTCCGGCGCGCCGTCGCCCGTACAACGACCGGGGCGGCTCGGCAGGCCGCCCCGGTCCGGACGTCTGCCCCATCGGGCAGTCTTCATTGCCCGGGCATCCACACCGGTGCCCACGCTTCCGGTCGTTCCCGCCTCCAGACTTGTCGCATGGTGGGGACACTCGGCCAGATCGATGACGTCTGCTCGTACCTCGGGTACTAGGGCACGACGCGGTGAAGGACTCTCCTGACAAGGCCTCCGTGTCCGGCCGTGGAGGTATCCCCCGTGCCGACGATGCGACAGTCACGCCCGAAGTGTCCCGTTCGCAGACACCCCCGCCCCACCGCCCGCCGGGTGACCGCCCCGCCCCCGACCCCCGCAGCCTGCAACGCCTGCAACGCGCGGCAGGCAACGCGGCGGTGTCGCGCCTGGTCGCGCAGCGCTACACAGCCCCCGTGAAACCCTCCCCCGCCCAGGCTCCCGGCTTCCGCAAGGTCAAGGCGGACGTGACGGCGAAGCGGACGAGGATCGCGGTCCATGCCCCCGCCGCCGCCGAGTCGAAGTCGGCACAGGACGCGGCCATCGCGCCACCCGACGACAAGGAGGCGCAGGGCAAGGCGGCGAACGCGGAGAAGATGAACGCCGCGAAGCCGGGCGAGTTCAACAAGCAGGCATTCATCGACGCGGTGAACAAGGCAATCGACGCACAGGCCCCGAAGAACCTCGACGACGCCGACAAGTTCTCCAAGTCCGGCAAGGCCGACAAGATCAAGGACGAGGTCGACGGCAAGGTCTCCGACGGCAAGGAGTCCTCCGCCAAGGACATCGACACCACGACAAAGGCCCCACCGGACACGTCGGCGGCCAAGGACAAGCCGGTCACCCCGATGACCCCGGACCAACCCCCACCCAACCCCGGCGCCCCCTCCGCCACGGACGCCATCCCCGCCCCACAACCCGCCTCCGTCACGGACTTCTCCCAGGGCCCCGCCCAGAACGACCAGGCAATGGCCGACGCCGAGGTCACCGAGGACCAGCTCGCCAAGGGCAACGAACCGGAATTCGACCAGGCCCTCTCCGCGAAGAAGACCGCCGAGACGGACTCGGCGAAGGCCCCCGCCAAGGGCAGATCGGCCGAGGCCCAGCAACTCACCACCGCGAAGGCCGGAGCAGCGGCCTCCGGAGCGCAGGCCATGACCGCCCTGACCGCGACCCGCGCCTCGGCCGGGAAACAGGTCGACGGCGGCAAGGGCGAGACGAAGTCGAAGGACGAGAAGAAACGCGCCGAGGTCACCGCGAAGCTCCAGAAGGTCTACGACGGCACGAAGAAGGACGTCGAGGAAACCCTCTCCGGCCTGGACAAGAAGGTCGACACCGCGTTCACGACGGGTGAGAAAGCGGCACGGGACGCGTTCACCGCCGACCACAAACGGCGCATGAAGAAGTACAAGGACAAGCGGTACTCAGGCATGTTCGGGCCGGCGAAGTGGGCCAAGGACAAGCTCATGGGCATGCCGAAGGAGGCCAACGACCTCTTCCAGGAAGCCCGCAAGCTCTACGTCACGAAGATGCAGACCGTCATCTCGTCCGTCGCCGACATCATCGGCGCCGAACTCGGCCGCGCGAAGGCCCGCATCGCCAAGGGGCGCACCGAACTCAAGGCCGAAGTCGACAGACTCCCCGCCGACCTGCGCCAGTTCGGCCAGGACGCGGCCAAGGACTTCGCAGGAAAGTTCGACGACCTCGAAGCCACCGTCAACGAGAAGTCCGAACAGCTCGTCCAGGACCTCGCGACGAAGTACACCGCAGCCCTCAACAAGATCGACGAGGAGATCAAGAAGCTCCAGGAAGCCAACAAGGGCCTGATCGACAAGGCGAAGGACGCCATCGTCGGCGCCATCAAGACGATCAACGAACTCAAGAACCTCCTCCTCGGCATCCTCGCCAAGGCCGCCTCCGCCATCATGAAGATCATCAAGGACCCCATCGGCTTCCTCGGCAACCTCGTACGAGCCGTCGGCGCCGGCCTCAACCTCTTCATCACCAACGTCGCCGAACACCTCAAGACCGGCGTCGTCTCCTGGCTGCTCGGCACCGCCGTCAAGGCCGGCCTCGAACTCCCCCAGAAGTTCGACCTCAAGGGCATCATCCAGCTCATCGCCTCCCTCCTCGGCCTGACCTGGACCAACATCCGCGCCCGCATCACCCGCAAGGGCATCCCCGACCAAGCCATGACCGCCGTCGAACAATCCGTCCCCGTCGCCCAGACCCTCGCCCGCGAAGGCCCCGCAGGCGCCGTCAAGGAAATCACCGCCGAGGCCGGCGACCTCAAAGCCACCATCCTCGAAAAACTCACCAGCTACCTGATCCCCACCGTCATCATCGCCGGCATCACCTGGATCATCTCCCTCCTCAACCCCGCCTCCGCCTTCATCCGCGCGGTCAAGGGAATCATCGACATCGTCACGTTCATCGTGAACCAGGGCGCCCAAATCGTTGAATTCGTCAACGCCGTCCTCGACGCCGTCATCGCCATCGCCAACGGCGGCACCGCAGGCGTCCCCAAGATGGTCGAAGCAGCCCTCGCCGCCAGCGTCCCCCTCCTCATCGGCTTCCTCGCCTCACTCCTCGGCATCGGCAACCTCGCCAACAAAGTCAAATCCGTCTTCCACGCCATCGCCAAACCCGTCAACCGCGCCATCGACAAAATCGTGGGCTTCATCGCCAAGAAGGGCAAAGCCCTCTGGAACAAACTCAAGGGCCGGTTCGGCCGGGACGACAGCCCGGAGGGGAAGCGCAAGCGGCTCGACCAGGGTCTGGCCGCCGCGGTGGCCGCCCTGACCAGATACCGCGGGCGCAAAGTGGGGAGTCATGTCCTCAGGCCCCTCCTTGCCGGCATTCGCGTGAGGTTCGGACTGAAGACTCTCATTCCGGTCCCGAACGGCGAAAAATGGTCGGTCCGAGCCAGAGTGAACCCCGAAGGCGAACGGACCACAGATGCCGGCAGGAATACCACAGAACCGGCCGGGAACGAATCGGGGAACAGCAACGAAAGCGAGGGAGAGAAGGAGAAGAGGCGAAGGAAGGAAGTTGCGGATCGACTCCCGGTCTACGGGGAAGGCCGCATCGAAGCGATCCATTCGCACTGGTGGACAAGACAGCTGAAGAGTACCGGCATCTGGCAGGAAGGCATATTCAAGGGGGGCACTTTAAAGAAAGAAGGGGAAAAGTACCTCAAAGAATCGACGACAGCGAATTCTGTTTACGCGGACCACTTCGACGGGAACAACAGAGACGCGTCGGTTGATTGGGTCTACAAGCAGCACGTATTCGCATCCGGTAGCAAGACTCGTGCTCGACTGGTCGAGATTCTCGGAGCAAGCGCGAAGGAAACCGTCCGCGAAGAGGGCCTCAAGAAAGTACCGGCCGAGAGCGAGGCCGCCACCCGCCTGGAAAAGATGAATTTCCTACCGGCACAGGGTACGTACGGTGAATTTCAACCGTTCCCCGAGGGGAGCAAGGACCCGGACCCGGAACTGGTGGACGCCGTGGACAAGGTTGGCCTCGGTGGCGAGCAGTACAAGATCATCGCTTTCCTCCGCCAACTTGTGACCGCGGGGAAAGTTGGCACCATAACATGGGCAAAATTCCAGACAATATGGGGCAGCGATTCAGGCTCGAAGGAATGGCTCAAGGGGCGTTTCCGCGCGGTGAACACCGGGAAGCATGAGTGGATCCCGACCAACTACATCGGCGATGTCCTGCAGGCGGCGATGCATCAGAAGCCGGATCTCACACAGGCTCTGAATTGGGTGACACTGCATAATGAATTGCGATCCGACACCAACAGGGTCATATGGCAGATCGTCGACGAGCAAGGGATGGCCGTATCCCCCGGAGGTCACGTCGGGTCCTTCTACCGGGCCTACGAGGACGAGCGTGGCGATACCCGCCACAAATCGACGATGACAAAAGGAACGGACGCCTTCCACAACGCCCTGCGCGCGGTCTTCGATAAATACCGGAGGAAGACCGCAGGGGAGTTCGTCGACGCCCTCACCGCCAAGCTCGGCGGGCCGGAAGGACTCATCTGGGACGGTCAGATACGAGAACTCTCCTCCGAGATTCGGGCAGCAAAGATAGGGGCGCTTTACAACGCGCCGAATGGAGCCCTCAAGGAACTCACCGTGGAGGAACTTGCCGCCGAGCAGCGGGCCAACTTCACGGAAATACAGGCGGATTTCGATACAGCGAGAGGAAAACTGAAGTAATGGCATCCTTCGGAAACGCAGCCGAATCGTTCGAAATCGACCCGGCCGTGGAGAAGGCAATCACGAAAAGAGTCGGCCGATCCCTTCCGTGGACCGACGCCGAACTTGACACAGTGACCAACCTTCACATTTCCCACGCGCGCGATCTGAGCGGCTTGCTGCGATGTCCGAACCTGAGAATCCTTCTGCTGATCGGTTGCGATCCCGTGAAGCTGGAGTCGCTGACTGCGCTCTCCTCCATCGTGTCGCTCACCGTCGAAGACAGTACACTTCGCAGCCTGAACGGCGTGACAGAATTCCCTCTGTACACGCTGGACCTCAGCTTCAACTTTCTCAGTGATCTGACCCCCGCACTGAGGGTGGAGCCTCTCAAGCGGATAAACGTAACGGGAAATCCGATTTCGCCGGATTCCTATCACTCGGTCATCCCTGAACTCCGGTCGCGAGGAATTGATGTAACCGCTTCCGGAGAGACGGAGTGGGAGCTCACAAATCTGCTTCACGAGGCAGGCCTGCCCTACTCCTACTATCGGGATGACCAAGGCGGATACCGGCTCAGCCGCCCCGGCCTGGCTCTTACCGACCGTCCAGAAGTGAACCACCCTGTCATCGCCCCCGAGCACCTGCGAGACCTCCTCGCGCATCACCCTGCCGAGATCCCCGGTCTCTTCGACCCAGCGGGCGGTTGAACCGCGCAGCGCCCTCGGCGAGGAGCGCGGAGGACCGGCCTGATCAGCCATGCCGGCCCCTGGGTACGCAACCTGACCCCGGGCTAGGGTCGTCCCATGACCGACAGCTCGCACGGAAGCAGCGTCCATGAGGCAGGCAGTGCCGACGCCTCCCTCCGTGAGCGCTGGCAGGAGGCCCTCGTCGGTGCCCGAGGCGGGGCGGCCGGGCCCGATCCGTTGCCGTACGCCGACAATCTGCTGGCACGCTGGGCCGAGCCCCAGCGGCGGTACCACACCACCGCGCACCTGGTCGCGGTGCTCGACCGCATCGACACGCTCGCCGGGTACGCGGCCGATGCGGATGCCGTACGCCTCGCCGCCTGGTTCCACGATGCGGTCTACCGGCCCGACCGGTCCGAGAACGAGGAACGCAGCGCGGCCCTCGCCGAACGCGCCCTGCCGGAGGCCGGCGTACCGGCCGACATCACGGCCGAGGTCTCCCGGCTCGTCCGCCTCACCGTCACCCACGATCCGGCTGACGGCGACACCAACGGCGAGGTGCTGTGCGATGCGGATCTGGCCATCCTGGCGGCGCCCCCGAAGGAGTACGCGGCCTACGCGGCGCAGGTGCGGGAGGAGTACGGCTTCGTGCCCGACGACGCGTTCCGGGAAGGGCGGGCGGCGGTGCTGCGTCAGTTGCTCGGGCTGCCACGGCTGTTCCGCACACCGCATGGGATGGCCCGGTGGGAACCGCGGGCCCGGCAGAACGTGACGACGGAGCTGGAGCTGCTCAGCCACTGAGTACGCGGTGCGTCGGCGGCGGCGGGAATGCAACGGGCTCGACCGCTGTTGGCAGCTGTCATGCCCGACTCTGCCGCTCGCCGCTCACGCATGCCCCTCGCCGTGTACATTTTGGGTCTCTCGGTCTTTGCCCTGGGAACCAGCGAGTTCATGCTCTCCGGGCTGTTGCCGCCCATCGCCGACGACATGAACGTGTCCATCCCCCGCGCCGGACTTCTCATATCCGCCTTCGCGATCGGCATGGTGATCGGCGCCCCGCTGCTCGCCGTGGCCACGCTCCGGCTGCCGCGCCGCACCACACTGATCGCCCTGATCTCGGTCTTCGGCCTCGGTCAGGTCGCGGGTGCGCTGGCTCCGACGTACGAGGTGCTTTTCGCGTCCCGTGTCGTGAGCGCCTTCGCCTGCGCCGGATTCTGGGCGGTAGGAGCGGCGGTCGCCATCGCGATGGTGCCGGTGAACGCGCGGGCCCGTGCGATGGCCGTGATGATCGGCGGTCTGTCGATCGCCAATGTGCTCGGCGTGCCCCTGGGGGCCTTTCTCGGTGAGAACCTCGGCTGGCGGTCGGCGTTCTGGGCAGTGGGTGCGGCGTCCGCCGTGGCACTGGTCGGGGTGTCGACGCTGATTCCGCGCATTCCGCTGCCGGAGCAGAAGCCGCGGCTCAAGCAGGAGATGAGCATCTACCGGGACCGGCAGGTGTGGCTGTCGATCGTGATCACGGCGCTCGCGGCGGGCGGTGTCTTCTGCGCGTTCAGCTATCTGGCCCCGCTGCTGACGGATGTCGCCGGGCTGGACTCCGGCTGGGTGCCGACGGTGCTCGCGCTGTTCGGGATCGGTGCGCTGGTCGGCACGACAATCGGCGGCCGGGTCGCGGACGCGCATCTCTTCGGGGTGCTGATGAGCGGGATCGCGGCCTCGACGGTCTTCCTGGTCGCGCTGGCGCTGTTCGCCTCGAACCAGGTCGCCGCGGTCGGGCTCTCATTCCTGCTCGGACTGTCGGCGTTCTACACGGCCCCGGCGCTGAACGCCCGGATGTTCAATGTCGCGGGCGCCGCTCCGACGCTGGCCGGTGCCACGACGACGGCCGCGTTCAACCTGGGCAACACGGGCGGCCCCTGGCTGGGCGGCACGGTGATCGACGCGGACTTCGGTTTCGCCGCGACCGCGTGGGCGGGGGCCGCGATGACGGTACTGGCGCTGGTGGCCGTGGTGTTCTCGCTGCGGCTGCAGGGCGGGGGCAGGTCCCGACGGGTGACCGGATCGCCCGCCGCTGCGTCGTCGGGAGTGTCCGGAAAGGCGTCGTCGGAGGCGGGCACCCCCGCAGCCTGACCCGCGGCCGTCAGCCGACGGGTGCCGGGCGTCCCTTGGGCCGCCGCAGACCGGCCTCCGTGATCCGGCGGACGAGCTCCTTCGAGCCGATCTGCTTCGCCCCGGCCCGTACCGCGTCCTCGTACCGCGATTCCGGTACGTCGTAGTGGTCCCGCTCGAACGCACGGGGCGGGCAGCCGATGGAGGCCGCGAAGGCGTGCAGCTCGTCGAAGGACACATCGCTGACCAGATGCGACCAGAGCCGCCCGTGCCCGGGCCAGTCCGGCGGGTCGATGTAGATCGTCACCGCCGGAGTATCCCGCTCAGCGAGCCGACCGGTGCGACGGCCACAGCCGCCTTGGTGCACACCCAGTGCGGGTCCGGGCCCAGCTCCGGTTCGACGTCCAGGGCGTGCGGGTCGCCCGCGTCGCAGACCGGGCAGAGCGGCCACCGCCCGTACCGTTCGAGCAAGGCGTCCTGCACGTCCTGCGCGACGAGGCCGACGACGAACGAGGCGCCGTCGGGCCACTGTTCGACCCACCACCGGCGGTGGGTCACCGCGTCCTCGACCAGCGAGACGATCCCGGCCTCGGCGACGTCACCTGCGGCGAGATCGGCCATGACCAGCGCGCGGGCCGTGTGCAACGCCTGTTCCAAGGGATTCATCTCCATGGGCCCATTGTCACCCCGCCCGCGAACCCGCTTCGCGCGCCCGCCCCTGCAGTTTCCGCACTGTCGGCAGTGCCGTGGAAGCGGCCTCGGAAGTGGCGTCAGAGGTAGGGACCAAAGGGGGGTTGACGGGCAACCGGGTTGAAAATATCTTTCAAAGGTGACCAATGACCTGAAGGAAAGTTTCAGCGCTGATTCACCGCCCGCCCCGGCGGCTCTCGCGGCCAAGGTGCGCACGCTCGCGCCGTCCATGACCCGCTCCATGCAGCGCGTCGCCGAGGCCGTCGCCGGTGACCCCGCGGGCTGCGCCGCCCTCACGGTCACCGGTCTCGCCGAGCTCACCGGCACCAGCGAGGCGACCGTGGTCCGCACGGCCCGCCTCCTCGGCTACCCCGGCTATCGCGATCTGCGCCTGGCCCTCGCCGGGCTCGCCGCGCACCAGCAGTCGGGCCGGGCTCCCTCCGTCACCGCCGACATAGCGGTCGACGACCCGATCGCCGATGTGGTCGCCAAGCTGGCCTACGACGAGCAGCAGACCCTCGCCGACACGGCCGCGGGGCTCGACACCGTCCAGCTCGGTGCCGCGGTCGCCGCCGCCGCCACCGCCCGGCGCATCGACATCTACGGTGTGGGCGCCTCGTCCCTCGTCGGCCAGGACCTGGCGCAGAAGCTGGCCCGTATCGGCCTGATCGCGCACTCCCACACGGACCCGCACCTCGCGGTGACCAACGCCGTGCAGCTCCGCTCCGGCGACGTGGCCATCGCGATCACGCACTCCGGCTCCACCGTCGATGTCATCGAGCCGCTGCGGGTCGCCTTCGACCGCGGTGCGACGACGATCGCGATCACCGGCCGCCCCGACGGCCCGGTGACGCAGTACGCCGACCACGTGCTGACCACGTCCACCGCCCGGGAGAGCGAGTTGCGGCCCGCCGCGATGTCGAGCCGTACGAGCCAGCTGCTCGTCGTCGACTGCCTGTTCATAGGCGTCGCGCAGCGCACGTACGAAACGGCCGCACCGGCGCTCGCCGCCTCCTACGAGGCGCTGGCCCACCGCCACACCCCACGTCCGCGCTGACCCCGACCCGAGCCGAACGGGCCCTCACCGCCCGCACCCGCTGAACCGTACGAGATCGAGAAAGCAGAGCCGCTCTCCATGACCCCCACCACCGACGCCGACACCACCACCCCCGACGGATACGGGGAACTGCGAGCCCAGCTCGAAACGCTCACCACCGAGGCGTTCCGGCCCGAGCTCGCCGAGATCGACCGCCTGGACACGCTTGAGATAGCCCGGATCATGAACGGCGAGGACCGGTCCGTCCCGGCCGCCGTCGGCGCCCGGCTGCCCGAGATCGCCGCCGCGATCGACGGCACCGCGGAGCGCATGGCCCGCGGCGGCCGGCTGATCTACGCCGGCGCGGGCACCGCCGGCCGGCTCGGCGTGCTGGACGCCAGCGAGTGCCCGCCCACCTTCAACACCGACCCCTCCGAGGTCATCGGCCTGATCGCGGGCGGCCCGTCCGCCATGATCAAAGCCGTCGAAGGCGCCGAGGACAGCAAGGAGCTGGCCGCCGCCGACCTCGACGCCCTGGACCTCACCGCCGACGACACCGTGGTCGGCATCTCCGCTTCCGGCCGTACGCCGTACGCGATCGGCGCCGTCGAACACGCCCGTGGCAAGGGCGCGCTGACCATCGGGCTGTCCTGCAACGCGGACTCCGCACTGGGCGCCGCGGCCGAGCACGGCATCGAGATCGTCGTCGGTCCGGAGCTGCTGACCGGCTCCACCCGGCTCAAGGCGGGTACGGCCCAGAAGCTCGTCCTCAACATGCTCTCGACGATCACGATGATCAGGCTCGGCAAGACGTACGGAAACCTCATGGTCGACGTCCGCGCCTCCAACGAGAAGCTGCGCGCCCGCTCCCGCCGGATCGTCTCGCTCGCCACCGGAGCGTCCGACGAGGAGATCGAGGCCGCCCTCGCCGCGACCGACGGCGAGGTGAAGAACGCCATTCTCACCATCCTCGGCCAGGTCGACGGCCCCACCGCCGCCACCCTGCTGACCGCGTCCGACGGCCACCTCCGCGCCGCCCTCGCCGCCGCCCCCCGCACCACCTGACCCACCGGCTCCACCCCCGCACCCCCGCACAGCAAGGCACCACGCACCATGGCAACAGAAGACAAGAACCGCGCCACCGCCGCCGCGATCCTTCCGCTCGTCGGTGGCGCCACGAACGTCAGCTCCATCGCCCACTGCATGACCCGGCTCCGGCTGGGCCTGCACGACCGCTCGCTCGTCGACGACGAGGCCCTGAAGGCGGTACCCGCCGTCATGGGTGTGGTCGAGGACGACACGTACCAGATCGTCCTCGGCCCGGGCACCGTCGCCCGGGTCACCCCGGAGTTCGAGCAGCTGGTGGAGGAGGGCAGGGCAGCAGCCCCTGAACCGGCCGCAGCCGCCACCGCCCCCACCACCGCCTCCGCGGACGAACTGGCCGCCCAGGGTGCAGCGATAAAGGCAGCGCGAAAGGCGCAGAACGCCACCCCGTTCAAGCTGTTCCTGCGCAGGATCGCGAACATCTTCGTCCCGCTGATCCCTGCACTCATCGGCTGCGGCATCATCGCCGGTCTCAACGGCCTGCTGGTGAACCTGGGCTGGCTGACCTCGGTCACGCCCGCCCTGGCCGCGATGGCGTCCGGATTCATGGCGCTGATCGCCGTGTTCGTCGGCTTCAACACGGCGAAGGAGTTCGGCGGTACGCCGATCCTGGGCGGTGCGGTCGCCGCGATCATCGTCTTCCCGGGCGTCGCGAACATCGAGGCGTTCGGCCAGAAGCTCTCCCCCGGCCAGGGCGGTGTGCTGGGCGCACTGGGTGCGGCAGTGCTCGCGGTGTACGTGGAGAAGTGGTGCCGCCGCTGGGTGCCCGAGGCACTGGACGTACTGCTCACCCCGACCCTCACGGTCCTGGTCTCCGGCCTGGTGACGATCTTCGGCCTGATGTACGTGGCCGGTGAGATCTCCACCGCCATCGGTACGTTCGCCGACTGGCTGCTCTCCAACGGCGGCGCGGCCGCGGGCTTCGTGCTCGGCGGTCTCTTCCTGCCCCTGGTGATGCTGGGCCTGCACCAGGCACTCATCCCGATCCACACCACCCTGATCGAGCAGCAGGGCTACACGGTCCTGCTCCCGATCCTCGCGATGGCGGGCGCCGGCCAGGTCGGCGCGGCCGCGGCGGTCTACTTCCGTCTCCCCCGCAACGAGTCGATCCGCCGCACCATCAAGTCCGCGCTCCCGGCCGGTCTGCTGGGCGTCGGCGAACCGCTGATCTACGGTGTCAGCCTCCCGCTCGGCCGCCCGTTCATCACGGCGTGCGTGGGTGGTGCGTTCGGTGGCGGCTTCATCGGCCTGTTCAACCAGCTCGGCGACAAGGTCGGCTCCACGGCCATCGGCCCGTCCGGCTGGGCCCTGTTCCCCCTCCTCGACGGCAACCACGGCCTGGGCACCACGATCGCGATCTATGCGGGCGGCCTGCTGGTCGGCTACCTCGCCGGGTTCCTCGCGACGTACTTCTTCGGCTTCAGCAAGGACCTGCTGACGGAGTTCAACGTCTCCCAGGAACCGGCCGAATCCACGGTCGCGGCAACGGGCGGCCCGGCGTCCCCGACGAAGGGGGCCGACAGCCCGGCAAAGGAACCGGTCGGGGTCTGATCCCTGCATGCGGATACGGATGAGGGGCGGTACCCGATGGCCGGGTGCCGCCCCTCTCCTTGCTTCCATGCCCGCTCAGACCTGGAATTCCTCCGTGAGGAGGGTCGTACCGAAGGGCTCCGGCAGCGTGAGCGGCTTCCCGAACGGCACCGGGTCGGAGTGCTTGTACGTCCCGTTCTCGTTCGGTTCGGTGAACAGGGTGGCCATCGCGCTCCCGGACACCCTCCCGGCGTTAACCCCCCGCTAACCCTCGACGCCCACGGCGCTGGCCGGTGGGTTTCTAGCGTCGGAGCGGAGGCGGCATTCCGGTCGGCTCCTTCGCTCACGCAGAGGTGTTCCCCATGCGTCGTACCTTGTCAGCCGTGGTGACCGGCCTTGTGGTCATCACCGGGGCCGCGGCCTGTTCCTCCTCCGGTTCGTCCGGCTCCTCGCACTCGTCGTCCTCCACCACGGTCGTGCCTCCGAAGGAGGTGAATCCGGCCGGTGACATCCCCGACAACCAGGTGTACGTCGCATGGTCGCCGCCGGGCGGCGGCTACACGGTGAAGGTTCCCGAGGGGTGGGCCCGCCAGCAGGTGGGCAGGGCCACGGTGTTCAGCGACAAGTTCAACAGCGTCCGGATCGAACAAAGTTCGGTCAACAAGGCCCCCACGGTCCAGTCGGTCCGCTCGGTCGATCTGCCGTCCGTTCGGCGCAGTACCAAGAACGTCACGGTGGGGAAGGTCAGCACCGTGAAGCGCTCCGGCGGCACCGCCGTACTGGCCATCTACCGGGCCGACTCGGCGCCCGATCAGGTGACCGGCAAGAGCGTGCGCCAGGACGTGCAGCGGTACACGTTCTGGAAGAACGGCAACCAGGTCGTGCTGACCCTGTCCGGTGCGGTGGGCGCCGACAACGTCGATCCGTGGCACATCGTGACGGACTCCTTCCGGTGGGCGTGATGACCGCGCCTCGACTCACCGCCGACTCCTTGTACCGGTTCTTCCGCGCGGGCGAGGAGGAGACGTTCGCGCTCCAGGGCGTGGGGCTCCAGGTCGAGAAGGGCGAGATCGTCGCGGTGACCGGCCCTTCCGGTTCCGGGAAGACCACACTGCTGAGCTGTCTCGCCGGGCTCGACGAGCCCGACGGCGGCACCGTCCACGTCGCCGGTGAACGCCTCTCCCACCAGCAGGAACACCTGCGCAGCCGACTCCGTGCCCGGTACATCGGGGTGCTGTTCCAGTCCGGCAATCTGCTGGAACACCTCACGGTCCGCGACAACATCCGGCTGGTGCGGGGACTTTCGGGCAGTGCGGACCGCTCCGGCGTGCGCGAGCTGCTCCGGGACGTCGGAATCGCCCCTCGTGCGGGTGCGCTGCCCCGGCAGCTTTCGGGCGGGGAGGCCGCCCGCGCCGGGCTGGCCGTCGCGCTGGCCAACAACCCGGCCGTTCTGCTGGCCGACGAGTTGACCGGCGAGGTCGACGGAGAGACGGAGCGCCGCGTTCTCGCGCTGCTGCGCGAACGCGCGCGTGCGGGAACGGCGATGGTGCTGGTCACCCACTCACGGGCGGTGGCCGCCGTCGCGGACCGGGTGCTCCGGCTGCGTGACGGGAGGTGGGTCCGATGACCGGCGTCGGTCCCGCCACCGGGAAACCGCTCGTCGTCTGCGTGGACGCGGCACGTACGTACGGCTCGGGGCCGAACGCGGTCGTCGCCGTGCACGGGGCGAACTGTGAAGTCCCCGCCGGTGCGCGGATCGCCGTGGTCGGCCCCTCCGGCTCCGGCAAGTCGACCCTGCTGCATCTGATGGCGGCCCTCGACCGGCCCACGGCCGGTACGGTCGACCACCCCGGGCTGACCACGGACCCCGAAGGCGGCGCGGACATCCTGCAGGCCCGGGACATCGGGGTCGTCTTCCAGGGGCCCAGCCTGCTGCCGCCGCTCACCGCCCTGGAGAACGTCTCCCTGCCCCTGCTCATCGACGGCCTCACGGCGGATGAGGCCGCCGACCGGGCGTCCGCCGCCCTGGCCGAGCTGGAGCTCGGCACGCTGGCCGCCAAACTCCCGGACGAGATGTCCGCGGGTCAGGCGCAACGCGTCGCGGTGGCCCGGATGCTGGCCCGCCGGCCGCGGCTGATCCTGGCCGACGAGCCGACCGGCCAGCTCGACCGCGAGACCGCCCGGCACGTGCTGGAGGTGCTGCTGTCGGCCGCCGACTCGCTCGACGCGGCCGTCCTGATCACCACCCATGACGCCCGGGTGGCGGGCGCACTCGACGAACGCTGGTACATGGCCGACGGCCGTCTCGTACAGCCCGAAACCCCCGACCGGGAAAGTGAGTTGCGATGATCAGAATCTGGCTGTCGGGCCTGTTGCGGCTGCGCGGCGGACGCCTGATCGGGACGGCGCTCGGTGTGATGGTCGCCGTCGCCCTGCTCGCGGCGCTCGGCGGGTTCCTGTCCACGACCCGCGCCACCATGACGTCGCAGTCGGTGCGTTCGGTGTCCGTGGACTGGCAAGTGCAGGTGGCCACGGGCGCGGACGCGCACAACGTGCTGTCCACCGTACGTGGCCTGCCCGGCACCCGGGCGGCCCTGCCGGTCGGCTACGCGCAGACCAGCGGCCTGGGCGCGCACACCGGCGGAACGACACAGAACACCGGCGCGGGTTCGGTCCTCGGTCTGCCTCCCGGTTACGCCGCCACGTTCCCCGGCGAGATCCGGCTGCTGGCCGGCCGGGAGCAGGGTGTGCTCCTCGCCCAGCAGACCGCCGCCAATCTGCACGCGGCCCCCGGTGACACCATCACCATCAAGCGGGCGGGCGGGCTGCCGCCCGTGCCGGTGAAGGTAGCCGGTGTGGTCGATCTGCCGTTCGCGGACTCGTTGTTCCAGAAGGTGGGCGCCCCGCCCCAGTCGCAGCCCTCCGCGCCGCCGGACAATGTCGTCCTCATGCCCCGGCAGACCTGGGACTCCGTCTTCGGTCCGCTCGCCTCGGCCCGCCCCGACCTGGTGCAGTCACAGATCCACACCCTGCGCACCCACTCCCTGCCGTCCGACCCGGCCGCCGCGTACGCCACGGCCACCGGCAACGCACACCACGCCGAGGTACGGCTCGCCGGTACCGGCCTGGTCGGCGACAATCTCGGTTCGGTCCTGGACGCCGCCCGGTCCGACGCCCTGTACGCACAGCTGCTCTTCCTCTTCCTCGGCGTACCCGGGGCCGTGCTGGCCGCGGCCCTGACCTGGGCGGTCGCCCAGGCCGGTGCGGGCCGTCGCCGCAAGGAGCAGGCGTTGCTGCGGACGCGCGGTGCGACCGTCGGGCGGCTGATGGGCCTGGCGGGCGTGGAGGCGGCCGTGGTCGCCGTGCTCGGCGCGGCCGGTGGCCTGGGGCTGGCCACGCTGGTGGACCGCTGGGCCTTCCACGGCACGGGCATTCCGCTGTCCTGGATGCTGAGCGCGTGCGGCGTCGGCGCCCTCGTCGCGGCGGCGACCGTACTGGCGCCCGCCCGGTACGACGCCCGTCGGGCCACGATCGTCTCGGGGCGCACCGCGGTGGAGCGGCCCACGGTGCCGCGCGCCGCGTGGTGGGTGCTGGGTCTCGGCCTGCTCGCTGGTTCGCTGGCCGTCTTCCGCGCCACGAGCGGCACCAACTACGCCCTGGTCCTGGCGCCCGAAGGCACCCCGACCCTGTCGGTCGACTACTGGGCGTTCGCCGGTCCCGCGCTGCTGTGGGCGGGCGGCGCGGTGGTGGCGTGGCTGCTGGTGGATCTGCTGCTGCGCCGTGGCAGGCCGGTCCTCGCCCGGCTGTTCCGCCCGGCGGCCGGGGTCCTGTCCAGCACGGTCGCGGCCGGCCTGTCCCGGCAGCGCGGCACCGTGGTCCGCTCGGTGGTGCTGCTGGCACTGGCCTGCGCGTTCGCCGTGTCGACCAGCGTCTTCAACTCCACGTACCGCCAACAGGCCGCGGTGGACGCGGTGTTGACCAACGGAGCCGATGTCACGGTCACCCAGCCGGCCCTTTCCGCGGCGGACACCGCGAAGCTGGCGGCGGTGCCGGGGGTACGGCATGTGGAACCGCTCCAGCACCGGTTCGCCTATGTGGGCGCCGACTTGCAGGATCTGTACGGCGTACGGCCCGCGAGCATCGTGTCGGCCGGGCGGCTCCAGAACGCCTACTTCTCCGGCGGCACCGCACAGTCCCTGATGGACAGCCTGGGCCGGCGCCAGGACGGGCTGCTGGTCAGCGCGGAGACCGCGCACGACTTCCAGCTGCACCCCGGTGATCAGGTCCGGCTGCGCCTGACCGACGCGCGGACCGGCCAACTGCGTACGATCGCCTTCCACTTCCAGGGTGTCGTCAAGGAGTTCCCGACCGCCCCGAAGGACAGCTTCCTGATCGCCAACGCCTCGTACATCGCGCGTACGACGGGCAGCGGCGCCGCCGGGACACTGCTCGCCGACACCGGGGGCACCGGCCAGCGTCAGGTGGCGGACCTGGCGAAGAAGGCGTTGGGCCCGAGCGCCCATGTCACGGATCTGCCGTCGTCGCAGGCCGTCGTCGGCTCCAGCCTGACCGCGGTCGATCTCGCCGGACTCACCCGGGTCGAGCTGGGCTTCGCCCTGGTGATCGGTGCGGCGGCGGGCGGTCTCGTCCTGGCCCTGGGCCTGGCCGAACGGCGTCGCACGCTGGCGCTGGCCTCGGTGCTGGGGGCCAGGGGCCGGCAACTGTCCGGGTTCGTGTGGAGCGAGGCGGCGCTGGTCGCGGTGGCGGGTGGCGCGGCCGGTGCGGTCGTGGGATGGGCCCTGTCGCAGATGCTGGTGAAGGTGCTCTCCGGGGTCTTCGACCCGCCCCCGGACCAGGTCGCGGTGGAATGGGCGTATCTCGTCGCGCTGGCCGGAGTCACCGCGGCCACGCTGGCGGCGGCGGCCTGGGCGGCGGCGCGGCACGCACGCAGACCTCCGCTGACCGAACTACGGGAGCTGTGAGGGTTCCTGGCCCTCCACCGGCGCCGCCAGGAGCCAGGTGAACCGGGGCCGGGGCCGGGGCCGGGAGACGAAGAGCCTCCCGCCCTCGGCCTCGGCCAGCGAACGAGCCAGCGCGAGCCCGATCCCATGGCTGCCGGCAACCCCACCGCCCCGGCGCGCCGACTCACCGCCCCGCCGCTCGAAGACACCGCCCGTAGGTGTTTCCGGGATGCCGTCTCCTTCGTCCTCGACATCGACGGCGACGACTCCGGCGGTCTCCTTCGCATGCACGGTCACCGTTCCCCGGCCGTGCGTCGCCGCGTTGGAGAGCAGCACGTCGAGGATCTGCCGGGCGGCCCGCTGCGAGCCGAGCGCCTGCGGCAGCTCGTCGTCGACCCTGATCTCCAGTCGTCGCCCCTGTGCGGCGAGCGGGCCGTGCCAGTCCTCCTCGGCCCCGGGGAACAGGGCCGCGAGGTCGAGCGGCGCCCGGTCGGGTACGTCCCTGGCCAGGGCGAGGAGGTCGTCCAGGGTGGTCTCCATGCGTTCGAGCTGCGCGAGTGCCGATCGGGTGGCCGCGCGTGGATCGACCCCCGGACCGGCCGCGAGGGACATCTCCAGCTCCATTCGTACACCGGTCAGTGCCGTACGCAGCTGGTGCGAGGCGTCCGCGCTGAACGCCCGCTCCCGACGCAGGAGTTCATCGATGCGGGCGGCGGCCCGCGCCAGTGCCTGGCCGACCTCGTCCGGCTCCGGAAGCCCGGACGACTCCGCCCGGGCCGTCAGATCGCCGCCCTCCATGTCCCGGGCGACCCCGGCCAGCTCCTCCAGCGGGCGGGCCAGACGCCTGCTGGACCGTACGGCGAGCAGGGCGCCCACGCCCACCGCGACCGCCGCGAGCACCAGCATTCCGGCCCAGGTCAGCGCGGCCCGCTGCAAGGGCTGGGAAGCCGGTGAAGCCACCCGCACGACCGCCCGCACCTGCTCCGAGCCACCCACGGGAACGGCCGCGACCAGGCTGTCGCCGATCTGCCGGGTGACGACTCGGCCCGCCTCCGCATCCTGTACCGGGGCATCGCCCGCGTCCGGACCCGTTCCGAGGATGCGGCGTGCGCCGGGCCCGTACACCGCGATGTCCGTACCGGACTCGGCCGGCGGCAGCTCGATCGGATCGCCCGTACCCGTCCGCTCGGGCAGGCTGAGCGCGACCCGTTCGCCCAGCGACTGCGCCTCCTGCTCCTCGTCCTGCTGGTACAGCCGCAGCGCCGCGAAACCGAGCGGCAGCGCGAAGAGCAGCACCGCGCACGCCACGGCAAGAACGGTCGCTCTCAGAATGCGACGACGCACGGCATGACCTTTCTCACAGCCGGACTCAGGTCCCGGGCCTGCCGGTGGGGTCCTCCAGCCGGTACCCGAATTGCCGCAGCGTCGTGATGCGCACCAGGTCACCGAGCTTGCGACGGAGGGCGGCCACATGGACATCGAGGGTCTTGGTGGGGCCGAACCAGTTCTCGTCCCACACGTCGCTCATCAGGTCCTCCCTGCTCACGGCCTGCCCCGGGTGGGCCGCGAGCCGCACCAGCAGGTCGAATTCGCGAGGCCTGAGCTCCACCTCACCGGTCGGGGTGGTGCAGCGCCGTGCCGACCGGTCGATCACCAGCGCTCCGACACGGAGCGCAGGCACACCGCCGTTCGCGTGGGGCGCCGCCCGCCGCAGATGTGCGGCGACCCGTGCCTGGAGTTCGGCGAGCCGGAACGGCTTGGTCAGGTAGTCGTCGGCGCCGCACTCCAGGGCCTGGATCACGTCCATTTCCCCGGTACGGGCGGTCAGCACGACCAGCACCGCGTCCGACGCCCGCTCCCGGAGTCTGCGGCAGAGATCGAAACCGTCGATGTCCGGCAGCCCGAGATCGACGAGAAGGAGATCGGCGGGCTGCTGCTCGATGCCGGCCAGGGCGCTCGCCCCGTCGGGGCACCACTGGCTGTCGTGGCCCAGCACCCGCAGGGTCGCGACCAGCCGGCTGCCGATCGCCGGGTCGTCCTCGATGACCACGATGCGCGCCACTCCGTCACGCCACCGCGACCGGACGGCGCCGGTCCGTCCGCACATGCTGCTCCGCCCCGGCCACGCCCCGATAGTGCCGCACGCCACCTGAACAGAACCTGAACGCGCTGGGGTGCCCGGTACGGGTCGGGTAATACTGGCCCGGTGACCGCTGCACGCATTCTTGTCGTCGAGGACGACCACGGCCTGCGCGATGTCCTGGCCCGTGGCCTGCGCGACGAGGACTTCGACGTCGTGACCGCCGTCGACGGCGCCACCGCCCTGAAGACCGTCGACGAGTCGGTGCATGCGGTCGTGCTCGATGTGGGGCTGCCGGACTCCGACGGGCGTGATGTGTGCCAGGCGATGCGCGGGGCCGGGGTCGGCGTTCCGGTGATCTTCCTGACCGCCCACGGCAATCTCACCGACCGGCTCTCCGGTTTCGCCTCCGGCGGCGACGACTACCTGGTCAAGCCCTTCCACCTCAGCGAGCTCGCGGCCCGCGTCCGCGCGGTCCTGAACCGGTCCGGTCACCACGGCAGCACCCTCGCCGACAGCGCGGGTGCCATGCGGCTGAACCCGATAAAGCACGAGCTGACGGTCCACGGCCGCCCCGTGGCCCTGACCCCGACCGAGTTCCGCCTGCTGGCCTGCCTGATGGCGGACCCCGGGAGCGTGGTGCGCCGCCGGGCCCTGCTTCGGGCGGGCTGGCCGGAGGGGGCGCAGGTCAGCGACAACACCCTGGACCAGTACCTCGCCCGCCTGCGCCGCAAGCTCCGCGAGGCGGACAGCCCGCAGAGCATCAGCACCGTCCGCGGCATCGGCTACCGCTTCGACTGAGGACCAGAACGGCAACACATCCGCCGCGTCCGACCAGAGGCCTCGATGAACCGATGAACCGATGAACCGCCACTTCACCCCCCGAACCCTCCGCGGCCGCCTCGCCCTGATGGCCCTCGCCACCAGCGCGCTGTGGATCGGCGTCCTGACCACCGTCTTCAACATCGCCCTCGACAAACGGCTCCACGGGCAGGCCGACGACGTCCTGCGCACCCGCGCCGAGGCCGTGGCGGCGACGGTGGACGTACGACCGGACGGCCGGCTGGTCGTGCGGGAGCCGACCGAGGACCGGGCCCTGGACGTCGGGGTCTGGATCTTCCAGGGCGGCACGGTGATCGAGAAGCCCCCCACCGCACCCGCCGGCCTGGAGGCTCAGGCGGCCCACCTCGCCGGCCGGCGCGAGACGTTCGCCGACACCGAGGGCCCCGGGTCGTGGCGGCTGTACGCCTTCCCCGTCGACGCCCCCGCCCGGCAGGGCCACACACCCACGCAGGCCGGCACCGTCGTCAGCTCCGTCAGCCTCGACCCGTACCGCAGCACGGCGGACACCGCTCTGATCGGTTCGATCGCGCTGGCGGTGCTTCTGCTGGCCACCATCTATCTCCTGACCCGCCTCGTCGTACGACGGGCCCTGCGCCCGGTCGCCGCGATGAGCGAGCAGGCCACGCGGTGGAGCGCCGCGGGTGCTCCCGAGCGGTTCGGTGCGCAGGGCAGACCCGCCGAGCTCGCCGCGTTCGCCACCAGCCTGGACGCGCTGCTGGACCGGCTGGCCGCCGTCCTGCGCCACGAGCAGCAGCAGGCCGCCGAGCTCTCCCACGAACTGCGCACACCGCTCGCCCGCATCACCGCCGAAACCGAGTGGCTGACGGGACGCCCGCGCAGCACGGAGCAGCAGGAAACCTCCTTGGAGGCCATCGCGGTCGCCGCCGCGACCATGCAGCAGATCTGCGACTCGCTGCTCTCCGAGGTCCGTACCCGCAATGCGCAGACCCCCGGC
The DNA here is from genome assembly GCF_036002945.1 of Streptomyces sp. NBC_01224. Classification (NCBI taxonomy): domain Bacteria; kingdom Bacillati; phylum Actinomycetota; class Actinomycetes; order Kitasatosporales; family Streptomycetaceae; genus Streptomyces; species Streptomyces sp. NBC_01224. The sequence goes on from NZ_CP108529.1 coordinate 4,137,136, forward strand.
CGCTCCCGCTTCTCCGGCATCGCGCACCGCCTGGCGGAACGCAACGCGGCCCTGTTCCCCGATGCCCCGCCGGTGACCGTAGCCGCGGGCAGCAGCGCCCCCGGTGGCACACCCGACGTGAGCATCGGCGTCTCGGAGGACGTCGCCGAGCGCATCCTGACGCCGCTCCTGGACAACGCCCGCCGCTACGCAGCCCACTCGGTCACTCTCACCTGCGAGGCGAGCGCGGGCGAGGTCACGGTGTACGTCTCCGACGACGGACCCGGCGTGCCGGAGGACTTCGTCGCCTCACTCTTCGAACCCGGCCGTCGCGCCCGCCCCGAGGACGGACACGACGGCGCGGGACTCGGTCTGGCCCTGGCCCGCCGGCTGGCCAGGGCAGCGGGCGGGGACATCGCGCTGGACGCCGCGGCGCCCGGAGCGCGCTTCGTCGTCACCTTTCCTGCGGGCTGACCTCCGGCGCGCGGGCCGGCTCGACGGTGCTGTCCTGCGTCGCATCGCGCCGCGTCCGGGTCAGGAAGACGACAAGGGCGAGGATGACGACGAGGAACAGGATGCTGGTGCCGACCGTGCCCAGTCCCAGCCCGCCGTCCGCGGTGGGCTGCGACAGGTAGTCGCCCAGCGAGGCGCCGAGCGGCCTGGTCAGGACGTACGCGATCCAGAACGACCACACCGCGTTGAAGTCCAGCGTGCGGTGTGCGAGGGCCACCGCCGCGATCAGCGCGGCGAACACGAGCGCGGAGAGCCAGTACCCCAGGTCCAGCTTCTCCGCCGTGAGGTCGCCCGCGGAGGTGCCCAGAGCGAAGGTGAACAGGATCGCCAGCCAGTAGAACGCCTCGCGGCGCGTCGTCCGGATCGAGTGGATGGACAGCGTCCGCTCACTCGCGTACCAGGCGAAGAACGTGACGGCGAGCGCCACCGCGAACACCACGGTCGTGGTCTGGAGCGGAACGCCGAGGTTGTCGGTCAGGTTGTCGCTGATCAGCGTGCCGACCACGCTGATCAGGACCACGGAAAGCCAGTACAGGCCGGGTACATACCTACGCGCCCGGAACTGGAAGACCAGGGTGACGACCAGCAGCGCACTCATCAGGTACGAGGTGTTGGTCAGCCCCATGCCCAGGTTGTCGTTGAGCAGATCGGCCGCGGTCTCACCCACGGTGGTGCACAGCACCTTGATCACCCAGAAGTAGATGGTCACTTCCGGGACCTTGTTCAGCATCTGTCGCGCCCGGGAGTGCGTACCGGACGCATACGTGTCGGTCATGTCGGTTGTCATGGAACGGCACGCTGGCAGGGTCTCCCTGAAAATTTCCTGACTGCGCTCAGCGCGGGAGCCGCGCCTCCCTCATCGCGGCGGTCTGCCGTTACCCACTCACGACCGCCTCCGCGGTCTCAGTGCTGCCGATAGTGGTCGGCGACGGCGGTGAACGCGGCCTTGGGTTCCCATGGCAGGCCGGGGTAGGCGGTTCCGAGGCGGTCCTCGAAGACCTTGACGATGCCGTAGCTGGCCAGGTCCAGGTCTTCGCGGGGGTCGCCGTCGGGGCGGTGCACGTGGTCGTACAGCGCAAAGGTGAAGACAAAGGTGCTGTCGATGCCTCCGGCGTCGAAGGCCTCCAGCAGTTCCCGCACATACGCGGCCTGACCGGCCTCGTCGCGGGCGTACTCGCCGTTCAGCCGGAGTGGACCGGCGTCCTTGTCGTACTCGACGATCTCCAGACCGTGAGCTCCCCGGTCACCCGCACCCCGGTAACCGGCCGCGCCGAACTCGGTGATCGCGACCGGTTTTCCCTGCTCGACGAGGTGGTGGACGCCTTCGGCGAACCGGTCGGCGGTCTCGGCCGACCGGTAGAGATCCACGGACATGATGTCGAAGGGGGCCCAGTCGACACGTTCGAGCGGTACGGACGCGTAGGTCACCTTGCCGCCGAAGCGCTCGCGGACGAGTGTCACGGCCTTGTCGAGGAAGTCGTTGACACGTGCACTGACCTGGCCGATGTGCTCGCGCACGCGATCCGGCCGGCTCAGCAGCGCGACCCGGTCGTCGATGCTGTCGCCGGGCAGGAACCCCTTGTTCATCAGGCTCAGCTCGGCGCCGGCGACGAACACGACCTCCGCTCCCCGCCGCCTCAGCCGCTCCGCGCGCTCGGCGCAGTCGGCGAACAGCGACAGCATCTCGTCGGCGGTCAATTCGAGCGGGTACGGGGAGAACCAGACCTCAAGGCCGAGATCGGCCGCGTACCCCGCCGCGAGCTCCACCCGTTCCGGATCACCGCCCATGACGCGGACCGCGTTGCAGTGCAGGTCATCACGGATGATGCGCAGCTCGCGCCTGACCACCTCCGGGTCGAAGAGCTTTCGGGAGACCACTCCGTTCTTGACGAAGCCGGTGTCGTAGCTGATGCCTCTGGCCCGCATGCGTCGCATCCTCTCCTGTCGGAAGAATTTACGGTACTCACCGTACCCTAATTGCCGCTCCCCAGGGATGGCAACCACAATGGGAAGGTACGAGCGGTACCGCTTGCGAGAAGGGGCCATGGCGGAGAATCCGATGAGACAGCCGAGCGCCGGGCAGACGCGGCGACGCGGAGCCGTCCTGGAGGAAGCGATCCTGCGCGCAGCAGTGGACGAACTCACCCAGTCCGGATTCGCCGGGTTGACCATGGACAAGGTCGCCGCCCGCGCGGGCACCAACAAAAACGCCATCTACCGCCGTTGGCCGAACCGCCTCGCGCTCGGCATCGCCGCCTACCGGCAACTGGCCACGACAGTCCAACCGCCCGACACCGGCGATCTGCGCAGCGACGTCCTTGAACTGCTACGCGGGGCCAACCGTCACTGGAGTTCCCCCCTCGGAGCAATCCTGCGCGAACTGCTCTCCGCGGCCGGCGGTACGTCGGAACTCCTGGCACAGCTGCAAGAACAGTCCAGCGACGCCGCAGCCGCCCCCTGGCTGACCGTCCTGGGGCGCGCGGTCGCACGCGGCGAGGCTTCCCCCGAAGCACTCCATCCGCGGGTCGCCACCGTGGCCATCGTCCTGCTGCGCAATGAATTCGTCGTGCGCGGAGCCCCTACGGCACCCGACGACGTCCTCGTCGAGATCGTCGACGAGGTGTACCTGCCCCTGGTGCGGCGACGCGGCCCTGCCCCGAACTGACCGTGCGGCCCGTCGCGTGTTCACCCGGCGAGGCCGGTGGCCCCTTCCTGCCCGGCCTCATCTTCTGCCCCTGGACGTCAGAGCTCGTACGCGAAGCCCCCGCCCCGTAAGGCGAATCGACCGGACCGATCGGCCCGATCGAAGGGCGGCACCCACCCAGGGCGTCGCCCTTCCTCACGTCCGCCGCCGCATCAGACCCGGCACCCTGACACCATCACGGCAGCCGCCCCTCCCGGTTGACCTCCCTGACCCGGGCCCGCAGCACTTCCCCGAGCGGTGCCGGCTGCACCGACTCCGGCGGGCAGTCCCACTCGGCCCCGCCGCCCGGCGCCCGCAGCTGCACGTACGGCCCGACGAACCCCATCACGCGCCCCACCCGCCCGTCCCGTGTGTCCACGGCGAACGACCCGGGCTCCGGCGTACACGGCTCAAGCCCCTCACCCGTCATGACCGGCCAGCCCCTGCGCCTCCAGGACCGCGCTCAGCCGCAGCGCCGTGTCGAGATTGCACCGGCCGAGGTCCACCAGCGGCGACGCCGGTTCGTTCCCCGCACACGACACGGGGTCGATCCGCAGCGAGGGCAGCGTGATCCCGACCCCGGAGAATCCCTCCCTCAGCCGCGCCACAGCGTCCTCCGCCGCCCGCACTCTGCCCTCTGCCGTCCTGCGCCGTTCCATCGTCGTCATGATCCATCCCTTTCCACGCTGAGTAATGACAATGCATACCCAGCGTGTCCAACACGTCGCTAGCCTGGAAGAGGCGCAGAACCAACAACCGCACGTGTGTCACAGGGAGTTGTCATGCCGCTGCGGGGAGGCCGGCCGCACGGCCGGCCTCCCCGCAGGTCAGGTGGCGTCGGACGGCTCGCGCCGGAGCCGGAACCAAGCCGTCACGGCTTCAGCTTGTCGGCCTCCCTGACTTCATGGAGGTGGATGAGGACGTCGTAGGCCTTGGCGAGCGCGGTGTCGCGCGGCTCCTCGGGGAACAGCGTTCCGACATTGAGCGTGGGCCGGGCGGCGTTCAGCCAGTCGCGCGCGGCGGCCGGGGCTGTGCGGACGTCGAGGTAGAAGTCCCGGTAGCGGACCTTGTCGAGGGTGGCCTCGTTCCGGTCGGACTCGGCGGCGGGAACGGTGAACTTCTTCCACTCGCCGCCCAGCGCGGCGTCCTTCGACAGGAAAGAGCCCTGGTTGAAGGTGAAGCCGATGGGGAGGTAGTCCTTGCCCATCGTGTCGCGCAGGAACGACCCTTGCGTCTTGGAGTACGTCTCGGGATCGCTGGCGACGTAGGCGACATGGTCGTTGTGCGCGGACAGCAGCACCTTCTGGCCGGTGCGCTGCTGCCACCAGGAGACGTTCTGGGCCATCACCTCGTCGCGGAAGCGCTGGGAGGCGGCGTTCGACTCCGGGTCGTCGGGGTTCAGGGTGAGGAACTCGGCGGTCTGGGCGACGGACCGGGCGTTCTGCTCGGCCCAGTCGAACGCTTCACCGCCGGAGCCCTTCAGACCGCTGACCAGCTCCAGGGCCTGCTGTGCCTTGCCGGCGAGCTGCTGCCGTTCCGCGAGCGGCTTGCCCAGGTAGGCGAAGACGTCGTCGATCGGGCGCAGGCCGGTGTAGAGCTCGTTGAGCCGCGGCAGCGCCTCCGGGTTGTTCTTCTGCACGTAGCCGGTCACCCGGCCGAAGAACTCGTCACTCAGTGAGGGGGCACCGATGTCGTCGCCCATGAAATGGACGGTGTGGCCGGGGTGGTGGCGGTTGTAGTCCCGCATCCACTCGATGAGGCTGACGAACTCCTCGCGATCCCAGGGCGAGTTGGTGAGCGTCTCCTTGGCGATCTTGCGGGCATCGCCCTTGCCGGTCTGGAGGTAATCGTCGATCTGAAGTCCCGCGGACCAGCTCAGCTCCAGGGCGAAGGTGGTGAAGCCCTTCTTCTCGACGAGGTGGCGGAAGACCCGCTCCTTCATGGTGAAGAACTCGTGGGAGCCGTGGGTGGCCTCGCCGAGGCCGACCACCTTGGCGTCGCCGATCATCGAGCCCAGGGCTCGCAGGTCGGCCGTGCTCCCCCCGGGCTCGGTCGAACGCAGCGGGTGGGCCGCCTGCTCCAGTGCGCGGACCGGGTTCTGCTCCCTGCCGGCCGTGTCGGCCGAGGCGGCCTGGACCGCCACGGGAGCGAGGACCGCTCCCGTCGCGGCCGCCGCCGTCGCCAACAGTGCCCGCCGGCTGATCCGCTTCCGGTGCCTAGCCATGCTGTTACCTCTCAACTTACGTATTGCGACTTGAGAAGGATCATCGCCTCCGATTGCACTGCCGCGCGCTGGGAAAAGCCTCCAAGTCTTCCGGGGGGATACCCCCCGGAGGAGCCGGAGGGCAGCGCCCGCTCACCCACTCGATCGGGTGGACGTTTCCGGCCAAAGACGCGGTTTGGGTGAGAAATGACCTCGCCGAACGCGATCATTCGGCCGTGATCTCAACAATCCGGACGGCCCACCGTCCCAAGTCCCTGCTCCCGGCCGGACTCGGCGCACTCGCCGTGCTGTCCCTGCTCCCCTCGATCCCGGCGACGGCGGCACCGGTCGATGACGCGTCACCCCGCGCGGTGACCCAGGCCGAGCGCAGGACCGCTGCGTACCTCGACTCGTTGCGTAACAGGCCCGAGAGGCTGAAGGCCTTCTTCAAGGCGCTGCCCAAGGGGGGCGACCTCCACAACCACCTGTCGGGCGCGGCAAAGACCGAGTTCCTGATCAAGCTCGCGGGCGAGAAGGGGCTGTGCATCGACGCGACGATGACGGCTGTCGCGCCACCGTGCGGACCGGGCAAGCGGCCCGCCGTCGACGCACAGACGGACGCCGTCTTCCGGCAGCAGATCGTCCGGGCCTGGTCCATGCAGGACTTCCCGTCCGATCAGTCCGGGCACGACCACTTCTTCGACACCTTCGGCAAGTTCAGCCTGGCGACCTGGGACCGCGGCAAGCTGCTCGCCAATGTGGCCGACACCGTGGTCGAGCAGAACCAGTTCTATCTGGAGACCATGGTCACCCCGGCGTCGGACAGCGCCAGGAAGCTCGCCGACGCCGTGGGTTACGACGCCGACCTGGCCGCCTTCCACCGCAAACTTCTGGCCGGCGGGCAGCTCGACCGGGTCGTGGACGATGCGGTCAAGGAGGCCGACGACGCCAATGCCCAGTTCCGGGTGGCCGCGCACTGCGACACCGCGCACCCCGACCCGGGCTGTCGGCTCCCCGTCAGGTGGATCTCCCAGGTGTCCCGGGGCAGCACCCCGGCGCGGGTGTTCACGCAGATGGCGGTCGGCATGCGGCTGGCGGAGCGCGACCCGAGGTTCGTCGCGGTCAACCTCGTACAGCCCGAGGACGGGGAGAGCGCGCTGCTCAACTACAGCCTCCAGATGCGGATGCTGAACTATCTGCGCGGCCAGTACCCGGGCGCCCACCTCACCCTGCACGCCGGTGAGCTGGCCCCCGGCCTGGTCAAGCCCGAGAACCTGACGTTCCACATCCGCGAGGCCGTACTCGTCGCCGGAGCCGAACGCATCGGACACGGCGTGGATCTGGTCCACGAGGACGACTGGCGGCAGCTCGCCCGGACGATGGCGCAGCGCAAGGTGGCGGTCGAGGTGCCGTTCAGCAGCAACAAGCAGATCCTCGGCATCGCGGGCGACGACCACCCGTTCAACGCGTACCGCCGCTACGGCGTCCCGGTGGTCCTGTCCACCGACGACCCGGGGGTCTCGCGGATCGACATCAGCCACGAGTACCAGTACGCCGCCAAGACGTACGGCCTCGGCTACACCGAGCTGAAGGACCTGGCCCGCGCCTCGCTGGAGTACGCGTTCCGCGACGGCCGCAGCCTGTGGGCCACCGGCTCCGCCCCCTCCGGCTACCGCCTGGTCGCCGCCTGCCGCAGCGAACGGCCGGGCACCGACCACCCGAGCGCGCGCTGCGCCCGCTACCTCGCCGACAACCCGAAGGCGGCGACCGAGTGGCGTCAGGAGACGGCCTTCGCCACCTTCGAGAGCCGTCACCGGTAACCGCGCACAGCACACGTCCGGGCCCGCGGCCCCAGGGCCGGACGTGTCTGCGCTACTCCGCCGGAGCCGACCAGAGGTGCCTGAGCGTGCCCAGTACGAGATGGCACACGTCGTCCGGATCGGCCCCGGCCAGCGGCTCGCGCGCGACGACCGTCCGCATCAGGCCGATGCCCAGAAGCCACGCCATGGCCAGATCCGCACGCAGGGCACCGTCCTCGGTGCCGGAGAGCCCGGCCAGCGCACTCTGATACTCCTCGCCCAGCTCCCGCAGGGTTCCGGCCGCCTCGTCGCCCCGCCCGATGGAACGCAGATAGACCTCCAGGGAGCGATCCCCCGCGCCGCCGACCGCGCTGCGGGTCAGCATCGAGCGCAGGGCGGTCTCGAAGAGCTCTTCGGGTGGTGTCGCGCGCAACTGCTCAAGTCCGCCCTGCGCGAGAACCTCCGCGAGCAGCCCCTGTTTGGACCCGAAGTACCGGAACAGGAGTGCCTGGTTGGCCCCGGCCCGCTCCGCGATGCTGCGGACCGTCGTCCCTTCGTAGCCACGTTCCGCGAACAGGTCACGAGCCGCTTCCAGCAGTCGGCGACGCGTGGCCGCGGCGTCGCGACGGCGCTCTCCGGACGACGGTGGCGGGGCGGACTCCATGGCGCATTTCCTCTCGGACGGCGCGTCAGGATATCGGCCGTAAAGCATCGTTGACCGCCCGGAAGACACACTCCTAACGTTGTAAGCAGCTGCTTACATATCGGAGGCCGCAGTGACGACAGCAGACATCACCCCCCTCGCCTACCCCTTCAACACCCCCGACGGGCTCCAGCTCGCCGACGAGTACGAGCGCGTACGCGACCGGCCGGGCCTCTTACGGGTCCAGATGGAATACGGCGAACCGGCCTGGCTCGTCACCCGCTACGCCGACGCCCGGCTCGTCCTGGGCGACCCGCGCTTCAGCCGGGCCGCGGGCGCCTCGCACGACGAGCCCCGGCAGTCCGAGGGCCGGCGCGACAGCGGCATCCTCAGCATGGATCCGCCCGACCACACTCGGCTGCGCTCCCTGGTCGCCAAGGCTTTTACCGTCCGCCAGATCGAGAAATTGCGGCCCCAGGTCCGGGAGCTGACCGCCGGCCTCCTCGACGACATGGAGGCGGCCGGACCGCCCGCGGACCTGGTCGACCTGTTCGCGCTGCCGCTGCCGGTCGCAGTGATCTGCCGAATGCTGGGCGTACCCACTGAGGACCGTCCACGATTTCGGGTGTGGAGCGACGCCGCTCTGTCGACCAGCTCCCTCACGGCCGCGGAGTTCGACGCCAGCCGCGATGAACTGCGCGCCTACATGGCCGAGTTGATCGACCAGCACCGGAAGTCGCCGCAGGACGACCTGATGACGGCACTCATCGAGGCCCGCGACGGCGGCGACCGGCTCTCCGAACTCGAACTCGTCGATCTGTGTGTGGGCATCCTGGTGGCAGGACACGAGACCACCGCGTCCCAGATCCCCAACTTCGTCCTCACGCTGCTGGACCACCCGGATCAGCTGGCCAGGCTCAGGGCCGAGCCCGAACTCATCCCGAACGCGGTGGAGGAACTACTGCGATTCGTACCGTTGGGGAGCGGCGCCGGCCAACCCCGGTACGCCACCGAGGACATCGAGGTCGGCGGCACCCTCGTCCGGGCGGGCAGTCCGGTCCTGGTCGCCATGGGCGCCGCCAACCGCGACGCGCTGCGGTTCGCCGCCCCGGGCGTGCTCGACATCGCCCGCGAGGGCAACCAGCACCTCGGATTCGGCCACGGCGTCCACCACTGCCTGGGCGCCCCACTGGCCCGGCTGGAACTTCAGGAGGCACTGATCGCGCTCATCACCCGCTTCCCGGGGCTGCAACTGGCCGGCGATGTGACGTGGAAGTCCGAGATGCTGGTACGCGGCCCGCGTGTCATGCCGGTCGGGTGGTGACCGCCATGACCTGGAACGTACGCGTCGACCCCCAGCTCTGCCAGGCATCGGGCATGTGCGCCGGGAGCGTCCCCGAGGTGTTCGCGCTGGACGGGGAGCACGCCCGGGCGATCCCCGACGGCATCGAACCGGACGAACGGGTCCTGGACGCCGCCAACATCTGCCCGGCCCAGGCGATCACCGTGCACGACGGGAAGTCGGTCATCGGACCCCGCCGCGACTGAGGCCTCACCGGCCCACGACCGACAGAACCGCCCCTTGCCGGGCTGGGCGATCCCGGCAAGGGCGGCTGCCTGAGCGGCCGCACAGGTCGGTCTTAGCTAGGCACCCACTCCCAAGAAATGCAGCACCGCCAGTACCCGGCGGTGGTCGGCGTCCGCCTTGGGGAAGTTGAGTTTGGCGAGGATGTTGTTGATGTGCTTGGCGACCGCGCTCTCGCTGACCACGAGCTGGGCGGCGATGCCCGCATTGGAGCGGCCCTCGGCCATCACGGCCAGAACCTCCCGTTCGCGGGCCGTCAGCCGTTCCAGCGGATCGCTCGGCCGCCGTACCAATAGCTGGGCGACGACCTGCGGGTCGAGCGCGGTACCGCCGTCCGCCACCCGTTGCAGCGCCTCGATGAACTCCTCGACATCCGCGACCCGTTGTTTGAGCAGATAGCCCACCCCGCTGATGTTGGTGGCGAGCAGGTCGGCCGCGTAGCGCTCCTCGACGTACTGGGAGAGCATCAGCACCGCGGTCGACGGCCGGCTCCGGCGGATCGACAGCGCGGCACGCACCCCCTCGTCCGTGAAGTCGGGCGGCATCCGGACGTCCACCACCGCCAGGTCGGGCCGATGCTTCTCGACTGCGGCCAGCAGCCCATCTGCGTCGCCCACCTCGGCCGCTACCTCAAAGCCGGCCATCTCCACCACCTTGACCAGTCCGATCCGCAGCAGCACGGAGTCCTCGGCGATCACGGCACGCCGCACATCGGGCATCTCACACCTCACATCGGGCTCCTCTTGTCTCATGCCAGGCGCGGCACTCCTCATCTCGGGCACGGCAGCTCCACGTGCATCATGGTCGGTCCCCCCACGGGGCTGCTCATCCGGAATGTTCCGTCCACGGACCGCACGCGCTGGGCAAGCCCGGTAAGGCCGCTCCCCTTGGAGGGATCAGCGCCGCCCAGACCGTCGTCGGCGATCACCACCCGCATTATCTCGCCCAGCCGGGTGACCGTCACATCCGCCCGGGTCGACTCCCGTGCGTGCTTGGCGACATTCGTCAGCGCCTCGGAGACCACGAAGTACGCGACCGCCTCGATCGCCGGCGCCAGTCGTTCCGGCAGATCCACACACAGCCGTACGGGCAGCGGGGCGCGGGCCGCGAGTCCCGACAGCGCCGCATCCAGGCCAAGTTCGTCCAGGACCGCCGGGTGCAGCCCACGCACAAGACTGCTCAGCTCCTCGATCGCCTCCTTAGCCTCCCGGTGCGCCGTGTCGATCACCTCCCGCGCCTCCGGCGGCAGATCGGCCAACGTGGCCTTGGCCAGGCCTAGGTTCAGCGCCAGCGACACCAGTCGCTGCTGGGCGCCGTCGTGCAGATCCCGTTCGATACGCCGCCGTTCGGCATCCGCGGCGTCCACCGCCCCGGCCCGGCTCTCGGTGAGATCCTCGACCCGCCGCGCCAGGTCCTCTTCCCTGCTGCGGCCGAGCAGGGCGGGCACCACATGACTCTCAAGGCGTACGAGGGCGGCGGCCACGCCCGGGACGGTGGCCAGCACGACCAGCCCTGCCCCGGAGACGTACCCCGCCTGTGTGGAGTAGCCGAGATGCTCCATCCGCCACTGCCAGGGCAGCGCGTAGACCCACACAAAGGCCAGCGACGCGGTCACCCCGGCCACCAGCAGCCCCACCACCAACACTTCGAGCCAGCCGAACAGCGCCCCGACCAGGCAGTGGTGGCCGAGCTGGCGCCACGGCCGCCGCCACCCCGGGCGGGGGATGTCGATCCCGAGCAGCCGCCGGAAACGCCAGCGCTGGGCCGCGGTCAGCGCCGGCACGGAGAACACCGTCAGCACCAACATGAACCCCAGGACCGTCGGCGCGCTGCTGTCCCGCCCCGCGATGACCTCCCACCCGAGGCCAAAGATCATGAGCAGCAGGAACCCCATGAGGAGGTGTAGCGGCGCCCCTAGGGCGAGGAAGGACGTATCGCGGGTCAGGCGGTTGAGCGCACGCCGCGTCCGGGGCGGGATTTCCATGGTCCAACCGTAGGTGGCGGGCGCCGTAGCCTGCCATGCAACTGCCGTCCGCAGCCGGGGTATAGCTAGTGCCACCCCAAGACGGACAGCGGCGTTACTGACTCCCGCCGATGGAAATCGGATGGTTGATCACGAGCCCGACGGCCGGGTTCGTGACACCGGAGGAGATCTCCGCCGTGACCCTCATCGCCTTCAACTCCCCTTCCCCAATGGGCACTTGCCACTCATTCGGCGCCGCCTGCGGTTCCGTGCGCCTAAGTCGCAGCCGCCGCTGGCAGAGCCTCATACTGACGGGCGCGGGCCTCGCCCTGCTGCCCTGGCTCGGCTACCTCGCCGGCACCCTGCCGCCCGCCGAGGCCGCCGCATGGGTCACCCTCGACACCCTGGAGGCCGCCGCGCTACTCAGCGCCGGCAGCCGCCTGCTGCACGCCGGTACTCATCACCGCGCACCCGCGGCCGCCGCGGCGGTGCTCCTCCTCGCCGACGCCTGCATCGATCTCGCCACTGCCGCCCCCGGCCCGGAACTGGCCACCGCCGTCGTCATGGCCGCGGCCGTGGAACTCCCTCTCGCGGCCCTGTGCGCGGCGCTCGCCGCACGCCCGGCACGGGGTGCCTAGCGCGCATTCCGCGCTCCCGCCGCACTCCCGACCACCATGACCTGGAACGTACGCGTCGATCCACAGCTCTGCCAGGCGTCGGGCATGTGCGCCGGGAGCGTCCCCGAGGTGTTCGCGCTGGACGGGGAGCACGCCCGGGCGATCCCCGACGGCATCGAACCGGACGAACGGGTCCTGGACGCCGCCAACATCTGCCCGGCCCAGGCGATCACCGTGCACGACGGGAAGTCGGTCATCGGACCCCGCCGCGACTGAGCCCCCACGGAGAAACCGCCCCGTGCCGGGAAGAACGATCCCGGCACGGGGCGGCTGCATGATCGGTCGAACAGGTCGGGCCTAGCCGAGCCGCTGCATGATCCACTGGGGCCCGCCGTCGGGGCTGAGGACCGCGCGGTGGCCCTCCGTGGTCAGATTGCCCAGTTCGCCCCGGCCGAGGGCGATGGCGACCGGCTCCTGCGAGGCCTCGCCCTGGATCGTCCACCGGTCGGGCTGCCTGCCGCACTCGTCCACCCACACGGCCGGCGGGTAGATCCGGATCGGCGAGAGCGCCAGGCAGCGGTTCCCCCCGCGCGCCTCGACGATCTGGGCCAGACCGTCACCCTGGTTGCGGACCTCCCACACGGTGCCGGGGTTGCAGGGCTCGATGTGGCCGCCCAGCGGGCCTTCGCCACCCGCCAGACACGCGCCGGTGCGCACGTCACGGATGAAGTACGCGCCGTCGGCGGCGTCGGCGGCCTGGGCGGGGGTGGCCAGTGCCGCCACAGCGACGGCGGCTGCGGCGAGAGACAGGATCGAACGGATACGCACGGGACTCCTCGTACGAGAAAGAAAGACTGAGGGAGAACGAGCCAAGAGCGGCCCGCCACATCAAGATCACAAACATGTGCCGCCGTTGGCGCGCTCCCCATGCCTTCGGCCCGGTTTTCCACCCCAACAGCGGCGGCGCGCCCGGATCACGTACGGCGCACTCTCACCGCCCCCGCGCGCCCCCATCAGGCGAAATCCCCCGGAGCTCAAGCCGCGAAGTCCGAGCGCTCTTTCCGAGGAACGGGAGGTGGGCCACTCCCCACCCACCCTCCCTGCCCGGCAAGTTGACTTTTCGTGACCGGCTTGCCACGGATGGTGGCGACGCTCTAGCGTTCCGAATAACGAACGACCCCTGCCGGTGCGGGAACACCGAAACAGGGGTCTGACCACTTCGATCGTTAGGCCCGATCTGATGGCTGTCAGCCAGCCTAGTACCGCCCCGCGCGCCCCGCACGTACCCCTGCCCACGCCCCCGCATCCCATGGCCAATCCGGGTTACGGCAAGCGTTCCGCACCCGCCCAACACCTCCGCACCGACCGCGATTTCGCGCATCTGCCGCCTCGCGAGGCATCCATCGCGGCCTACATCGACCGGCTGCCCGACGGCGCCGACATCTCCGTGAAGACGCTGGCCAAGGTCCTCCCGTACGGGCAGTGCGCACTGCGGACCGCCCTCAACCGGCTCCAGGACGCCGGGCATCTGCGGCGTGGCAGCGAGTGCGTGGCCAATGACGAGATCCTGCTCTGGGTGACGCGGACGTTCTTCTCCCGCACGGCGCGGGACGACGACTGGTGGGCGGCGTTCACCCGGGGTGACGTACCGCCGGAGGAGCGGCACCAACACCCCACCCGTTCCCGGGCGTTCGTGCTGCTGGCCGCGCTGGGCCGTACCGCCCCCTCACTCACCCTCTCGGCGGCGGACTGTGCGGCGCTGGAACCGCAGGTCACCGACTGGTTCGAGCGCGGCGCCACAGAGGCGGAGCTCCTGCACGCCCTCACCGACGGCCTGCCCGCCCCCGTCCACCACGCGGCGGCCCTCGTCCGCAGGCGGCTGACCGACAAGATGCCACCCGAACGGGTCACTCCGGCACAACAGCGGACGGTGTTGCGCGCCCTCGAATGCAGCGAGTGCCGCGCACCCGGCAGCGCGGAGGCCCTGACCGGTGGCCGGTGCGGACCATGCCGGGGCAACCCCGTCGACGCCCCCACCAGACCTGCCGGAACCGTCCCGGCCATGGGCGTACTCAGCCGCATGAATGAGGTCCGGGCAGCGATGACCCCACGAGCCGAGCGGATCGGCCGGCCGATCCGCTCCCGCCTGCCGTGACCGCCGGATGTCCGAAACCGGCTCCCACCTGGGAGTGGTTTGATCCACTTCCCCTTCCTGGTCGCTACTCCGTGTGTTCACCTTGGCACCCGTTGTAACGAACCGGCCCAAAGGGGAACGAACCATGTCCGAACCGACCCACGAGCAAATCGTCTCGGAGCTCCACAGCAAGCCCCCCATCACCCTCGCCCCCGGACCCCGCCTGGACGCCGAGAAGCACGGCGCCCTCCCACTGCCGCCCAACACCGTGTGGGACCTGCCGGGCGGCACCGCCTGGGTCTACTACGGCGAGGGACACTCGGGTCTCACGCGGCCCGTGATCTTCGCCGACGGATTCAACACCGGGCCGAGCAGCCTGGACTTCTCCTGGGAAATCATGGAGTTCGGCGACTACGCGCTCATCAGCGAACTGCGCCGTCGCGGACACGACGTCATCATTCTCGGCTTCCACGAGCGCAGTGCATCGATTCTGGACAACTCCCGGACCGCGCAGGCCGCGATCCTGCACGCCATCGCGGAGCGGCAGGGCAACGCGCCGCTGGCCGTCGGCGGGTTCAGCATGGGCGGCCTCGTCACCCGGCACGCGCTGGCCAAGATGGAGAGCCAGAGCATCGACCACCAGACCTCTCTCTACTTCTCGTACGACAGCCCGCACCGCGGCGCCTGGATCCCGATCGCGCTGCAGGCGTTCGCGCACTACATCAAGGATCTCGACAGCCGGTTCTCCGACCAGATCAACAGCCCGGCCGCCCGTCAGCTGCTGTGGCGGCACATCGAGAAGTGGGACGGGACGCCGGACCAGAGCGACGAGCGCGCCACGTTCCTCGCGGAGATGGAGGCCATCGGCGAATGGCCGCGGCGGCCGCGGCTGATCGGTGTCTCCAACGGCGTGGCCAACGGCACCGGCACCGATGTGCAGGCCGGCGAACTGGCCCTGGAGGGCAAGGGCCTGTCGGTCGTGGGCACCAAGCTCTACACGCAGTCCCCCGGTGACAACGAACTCGTCGCGAAGCTGCGGGTGGTGACGCTGAAGACCAACCAGGTGCACACGTCCGGACTCCCGTCGATCGACGGCGCACCCGGCGGCTCGCTGGAAGGGTTCGGCATCCTCGCCGACGGGCTCAACGCCCTCAACCCCCTCCTCGGGTTCAAGACCGACGTACGTATCCGCTCGCACTGCTTCGTGCCCGCCGTCAGCGCGGTCGACGTCGGCGATCCGGACACGGACGCGGAGCTGTACAAGGACATCTCCGCGCTCCCGCCGAATGCCGGCGGGCTCGACGAGTTCAAACTCTCGTCCCGCAACGAGGGGCACACCCTCGTGACGGAGGAGCTCTGTACCTGGCTCCTCGACCGGCTTCCGTAGTTCCGCAGTTCCCGCAGTTCCCGCAGTTCCATCGTGCTGGGTATCGCGCGCTCACGGTGCTCCGGCGGGCATCGTGAGCGCGTCCACCGCCCCCCGTAAAGAAACGACATCGGCCCCCGGGACCTGCTGGTCCCGGGGGCCGATGCGGTAAAGCTGTACAGGAACTACCGATCCGTCAGGATCAGAAGTCCATGTCACCGCCCGGCATGCCGCCCGGAGCGGCCGCGCCGGCCTTCTCCGGCTTGTCGGCGATGACGGCCTCGGTGGTGAGGAACAGCGCGGCGATGGACGCGGCGTTCTGCAGGGCGGAGCGCGTGACCTTCGCCGGGTCGAGAATGCCCTCGGCGATCATGTCGACGTACTCGCCGGTCGCGGCGTTCAGACCGTGACCGATCGGCAGGTTGCGCACCTTCTCGACGACGACGCCACCCTCGAGACCACCGTTGACGGCGATCTGCTTGAGCGGGGCCTCCAGCGCCAGCTTGACGGCGTTGGCGCCGGTCGCCTCGTCACCCGAGAGGTCCAGCTTCTCGAAGACGGCCGAGGCCTGGAGCAGAGCCACGCCACCACCGGCGACGATGCCCTCCTCGACGGCGGCCTTGGCGTTGCGCACCGCGTCCTCGATGCGGTGCTTGCGCTCCTTGAGCTCGACCTCGGTCGCGGCACCGGCCTTGATGACGGCCACGCCGCCGGCCAGCTTCGCGAGGCGCTCCTGGAGCTTCTCGCGGTCGTAGTCCGAGTCGGAGTTCTCGATCTCGGCACGGATCTGGTTGACGCGACCCTGAACCTGGTCGCTGTCACCGGCACCGTCGACGATCGTGGTCTCGTCCTTGGTGATGACGACCTTGCGGGCGCGGCCGAGCAGGTCGAGACCGGCGTTCTCCAGCTTGAGGCCGACCTCCTCGGAGATGACGGTGCCACCGGTGAGGATGGCGATGTCGCCGAGCATGGCCTTGCGACGGTCACCGAAGCCCGGGGCCTTGACGGCGACGGACTTGAAGGTGCCACGGATCTTGTTGACGACCAGGGTCGACAGGGCCTCGCCCTCGACGTCCTCGGCGATGATCAGCAGCGGCTTGCCGGACTGCATGACCTTCTCCAGCAGCGGAAGGAGGTCCTTCACGTTGCTGACCTTGGAGTTCACGATCAGGATGTACGGGTCGTCGAGGGACGACTCCATGCGCTCCATGTCGGTGGCGAAGTACGCCGAGATGTAGCCCTTGTCGAAGCGCATACCCTCGGTGAGCTCCAGCTCCAGACCGAAGGTCTGGGACTCCTCGACGGTGATGACGCCTTCCTTGCCGACCTTGTCCATGGCCTCGGCGATGAGCTCGCCGATCTGGGTGTCGGCGGCGGAGATGGAGGCGGTCGAAGCGATCTGCTCCTTGGTCTCCACGTCCTTGGCCTGCTCCAGGAGGGCGGCGGAGACGGCCTCGACGGCCTTCTCGATGCCCCGCTTGAGGGCCATCGGGTTGGCACCCGCGGCGACGTTGCGAAGGCCCTCGCGGACGAGAGCCTGGGCGAGAACGGTGGCGGTGGTCGTACCGTCGCCGGCGACGTCGTCCGTCTTCTTGGCGACCTCCTTGACCAGCTCCGCACCGATCTTCTCGTACGGGTCCTCCAGCTCGATCTCCTTGGCGATGGAAACACCATCGTTGGTGATCGTGGGGGCGCCCCACTTCTTCTCAAGGACGACGTTGCGACCCTTGGGGCCAAGGGTGACCTTGACGGCGTCGGCGAGCTGGTTCATGCCGCGCTCGAGACCGCGCCGGGCCTCCTCGTCGAACGCGATGATCTTGGCCATGTGAAGTGGTCCTCCCGGACAGGGGTGGATTGCTCCGGACCGAGTGGCGCCCGCGACGGACGGCCTGCCTGACCGGTGGTTCCTTGCCCCACCGGACCTGCGGGCCTCACCGGCCCGGTCCAAGTTCTGTCACTCTCACCTGGAGAGTGCTAACGCCAATGATTAGCACTCGACCCCCTGGAGTGCAAGCGTCCGCCTCGGGATGTGGACAACGACAACCACTCACGGATGGCCGCGGACCCGGACGCACGGAGGGCCCGTACCCCAGGGGTACGGGCCCTCCGTGCGTGAGTAGTGTCGTTGGCCGACCGCGTCGAGCTCAGCCGACGGCGAGCTTGACCATGTCCGCCTGCGGCCCCTTCTGGCCCTGCGAGATCTCGAATTCAACTCGCTGACCCTCTTCGAGGGTGCGGTACCCGTCCATCTGGATCGCGCTGTAGTGGACGAAAACATCCGCACCACCGTCGACCGCGATGAAGCCGTACCCCTTCTCCGCGTTGAACCACTTGACGGTGCCCTGAGCCATGCCTAACTCCCCTATTACTGGCCCTTGCACAGGACCGCACTTCGCGGACCCGGGTCAGAACTCACCCCCCGACAGGAGAGGGTGCGTGCGCCGGAACGCGTCGACCGCGGCCGAATGTATCTGCCCAACTGCCCTCTGCAACAGGTCAATCGGACGAGAATTCTGGGCAGCACCGAACGCCCGAATATGAGGAATTCATGAGATTCCAGGGCAAGTCGGGCCGGGCAAAGGTGACTTATGGCGCAAGGAGATCGAACACTTTGGCTGCTTCTTGTCGCGGCCGGGCGCATTCTCATATGCGGGCGGCACGGGCAGCTGGGGGGACTTCCCACACTGTACCGCGCTCAACCATGCAGAATTGCCCCCTCCGCTTCTCTCGCGGAGGGGGCAATACCGATAACGCGGTGAAGTCGGACGGACGGTCAGCACCCGCCTGCGACTGCCGGGATGATCGAGATGCCCGCGCCGTCCGGCGTCGCCGTCTCCAGGCCGCCCTCGAAACGCACGTCGTCGTCGTTGACGTACACGTTCACGAAGCGGCGCAGCTTGCCCTGGTCGTCCAGGACGCGGGCGGCGATGCCCGGGTGGTTCTGCTCCAGGGACTCGATGACCTGGGAGAGGGTCGAGCCCTCGGCCGGGACCTCGGCCCGGCCGCCCGTGTAGGTGCGGAGGATGGTGGGGATGCGGACCTTGACGCTCATGAGGGGTGCCTTTCTTCGGTCTCGGGTGGTCAGCCGACGGCGAGGCCGGCCGCGCGGAACGCGTCCAGGCTCGGGCGGATCGTCGCGGTCGCCTGCGAGGTGGCGGCCACCGCGTCCAGGGTCTTGAGGCCGTCACCGGTGTTGAGGACGACGGTGGTCAGCGTCGGGTCGAGCAGACCGGCCTCGATGAGCTTCTTCGTCACGCCGACCGTCACCCCGCCCGCCGTCTCCGCGAAGATGCCCTCGGTGCGCGCCAGCAGCTTGATCGCATCGACGACCTGCTCGTCGTCGACGTCCTCGACCGCGCCGCCGGTGCGGCGGGCGATGTCCAGGACGTACGGGCCGTCGGCCGGGTTGCCGATCGCCAGGGACTTGGCGATGGTGTTCGGCTTCTGGGGCCGCACGACGTCGTGACCGGCCTTGAAGGCGGTGGAGACCGGGGAGCAACCCTCGGCCTGGGCGCCGAAGATCTTGTACGGCTTGTCCTCGACGAGACCGAGCTTGATCAGCTCCTGCAGACCCTTGTCGATCTTCGTGAGCTGCGATCCGGATGCGATCGGGATGACGATCTGGTCGGGCAGCTGCCAGCCGAGCTGCTCGCAGATCTCGTACGCCAGGGTCTTGGAGCCCTCGCCGTAGTACGGGCGCAGGTTGACATTGACGAAGCCCCAGCCCTCGCCGAGCGGGTCGCCGATGAGTTCCGAGCAGAAGCGGTTGACGTCGTCGTAGTTGCCCTCGATGCCGACCAGCTCACCGCCGTACACCGCGGCCATGACGACCTTGCCCTGCTCCAGGTCGTGCGGGATGAACACGCAGGAGCGGAAGCCGGCGCGGGCTGCGGCGGCACCCACCGCACCGGCGAGGTTGCCGGTGGAGGAGCAGGAGAGGGTGGTGAAACCGAAGGCGCGGGCGGCCTCGACGGCGATGGCGACGACGCGGTCCTTGAAGGAGTGCGTCGGGTTGCCGGAGTCGTCCTTGACGTACAGACCGCCGGTGACGCCCAGCTCGCGGGCGAGGTTGTCGGCCTTGACCAGCTTGGTGAAACCGGGGTTGATGTTGGGCTTGTCCGCGACATCGGCGGGGACCGGCAGCAGCGGCGCGTAACGCCAGATGTTGTTGGGTCCGGCCTCGATGCGCTTCTTCAGCTCGTCGGGGGAGCCGCTCGGCAGGTCGTACGCCACTTCGAGCGGCCCGAAACAGGACGCGCAGGCGAAAATGGGGCCGAGCTCGAAACGCTCGCCGCACTCGCGGCAGGAAAGCGCCGCGGCGGGTCCGAGGTCGACAGCTTCGGCGGAAGAATTGGTGCTTACTGCAACAGTCTGCACGGCCATGATGGCGGAGGCCCTTTCTCCTCATCTTCCTTGCGACGCGTTTCGCCACAAGACGGAATTGGCACCTTCCCCACCGTGACCTCGCGGTCGGCAGGAGGGTTGCCGGGACTTCAACGGGCCGTTCCCTCAGTCCCTCTGGATGAGCGCTGTGGCACTGGATCACCGATCCAGGCATTTATTGGCGGACTGACCCCGACATGCGACGGCCATCCGCGTTGTTCAAGACTGTAACCGAAGCACCGGACAGTTGAGATAGTCGTCCGAACCGCGAGATGGATCACATACAGGGAGTATCGACCGTGCTGGAAGAGGTCGAACGCTGGCTGGCCAGGCGTTCCTGGTCGGCCGCCGACCGCCCGCTGGACCGTCTCCTGGCCGCCAAGGCCAGGGACCCGCACCGCGGAAGCGTGAGCGTCGTACTGCCCGCGCTGAACGAGGAGGCGACGGTCGGCCGGATCGTCGCGACGATCCGGCGCGAGCTGATGGAGAAGGTCCAGCTGGTCGACGAACTCGTGGTGATCGATTCCGGTTCCACGGACGCCACCGCGAAGGTGGCCCGGGAGGCCGGCGCCCGGGTGGTGCACCGGGACGAGATCCTCCCCCGGATACCCGCCGTGCCCGGCAAGGGCGAGGTGCTGTGGCGGTCGCTCCTGGTGACCGGCGGTGACATCGTCTGCTTCATCGACGCCGATCTGAAGGACTTCTCGGCGGACTTCGTCTCCGGCATCGTCGGCCCGCTGCTGACCGACCCGAACGTACAGTTCGTGAAGGCGATGTACGACCGTCCCTTCGGTGACACCGCAGGTCAGGGTGGTCGCGTCACCGAGCTGGTGGCCCGTCCGCTGCTCAATCTGCACTGGCCGCAACTGGCCGGTTTCGTCCAGCCGCTGGGCGGGGAGTACGCCGTACGCCGCTCCCTCCTCGAACGGCTGCCCTTCCCCGTCGGCTACGGAGTGGAACTGGGCCTCCTGGTCGATGCGCTGCACACGGTGGGTCTGGACGCGCTGGCCCAGGTCGACGTGGGGGTGCGCAAACACCGCCACCAGGACGGGCAGGCGCTCGGCCGGATGGCCGCGACGATCTACCGGACCGCTCAACTACGCCTGTCCCGCAGCCACTTGGTACGGCCTTCGCTCACCCAGTTCGAGCGCGGCGAGGACGGCTTCGTACCGCGCACCCATGCGGTGGACACCGAGGAGCGGCCCCCGATGCGCGAGATCGAGGAGTACGTTTCGCGCCGCGCGGCCTGACTTCGCACGTTTGGGCGGTTCGCGATCTGGCTAGATTCCGCAACATGGTCTCCGCGTACGAAGCCCAGTCCGCTGCCCAGGTCCTCGTTGCGTCCAACCGCGGCCCGGTGTCGTACACCCTCGCCACGGACGGATCACTCGACGCGAAGCGCGGCGGCGGCGGGCTCGTCTCCGGGCTGAGCGCCGTCAAGGACAAACTGTGGGTGTGCGCCGCGCTCGGTGACGGGGACCGGGAGGCGGTCCGGCGCGGGGTCGGTGAGCAGGGCGTACGGATGCTCGACATCGACGCGGCCGTCCACGCGGACGCGTACAACGGCATTGCGAACTCGGTGCTCTGGTTCGTCCACCACATGCTGTATCAGACGCCGCTGGAGCCGGTCTTCGACGCGGAGTTCCGCCGGCAGTGGGCGTCGTTCGAGACATACAACCGGGCCTTCGCCGAGGCGCTCGCCGAGGAGGCGGGCAGGGGTGCGTCGGTGCTGGTGCAGGACTACCACCTGGCGCTGGTGCCCGGCATGCTCCGCGAGCTCCGCCCCGACCTGCGGATCGGCCACTTCTCGCACACCCCGTGGGCCCCCGTCGACTACTTCCGCCTGCTCCCCGACGACATCGCCGAGCAGCTGCTGCACGGCATCCTGGGCGCGGACCGGGCGGCCTTCCTGACCCGGCGCTGGGCGGACGCGTTCATCGGCTGCTGTACGGAGATCCTGGGCGGCACCGGCCGGACCAGGATCGGGGTGCACGGTCTCGGTGCGGACGCGGGCTTCCTGCGCGGACGCGCGCACGAGGCGGACGTCGACGAGCGGATGGCGGCGCTGCGCAAGCAGGTCGGCCCCGGCCGGAGGACGATCGTACGAGTGGACCGAACGGAACTGTCCAAGAACATCGTGCGTGGCCTGCTCGCGTACCGCGAGCTCCTCGAAAAGCGGCCGGAATGGCGTGAGCGCGTCGTCCATGTCGCCTTCGCGTACCCCTCGCGGCAGGACCTGGCGGTGTACCGCGACTACACGGCCGAGGTGCAGCGGGTCGCCGACGAGATCAACGCCGTGTACGGCACGGCGGGCTGGACGCCGGTCGTGCTCCACGTCAAGGACGACTTCGCCCGCTCGCTCGCCGCGTACCGGCTGGCCGACGTGGCGCTCGTCAACCCGATCCGCGACGGCATGAACCTGGTCGCCAAGGAGGTGCCGGTCGTCTCCGACCACGGCTGCGCGCTGGTGCTGTCGCGGGAGGCGGGGGCGTACGAGGAGCTGGGCAGCGACGCGGTCGTGGTGAACCCGTACGACGTGTCCGCGACGGCGGCGGCGCTGCACGAGGCTCTGACGATGGCGGACGACGAACGGGCCGCACGCACGGAGCGGCTGGCCGCGGCGGCGGTGGCGCTGCCGCCGCAGCAATGGTTCCTGGACCAGCTGGACGCGCTGCGGCGGGAGTGAGCCGGAGCGGGCTAGAGCTGTCGCGCCAGGGCTGCCAGGAAGTCGACGACGGCTCCCGGGCCGTTCAGCAGCAGATCGGCCCGCTCGGCCAGCTCCGGCACCTCCGCGCTGCCGCTGCAGACCAGCAGGCCCGGGATACCGTCGGGGCCCTCGGTGCGGAGCTTCTCCACGGCGGCGTACGCGGCGAGGTCACCCAGGTCGTCACCCGCGTACAGAACGGACTCGGCGTCCAGCTCCCGTACGTACCGCGCGAGCGCCACGCCCTTGTCCGTGCCCGGCGGGCGCAATTCCAGGACCAGGCGGCCCGGTTCGACGATCAGCCCGTGCCGGGCGGCGAGCTCGCCGAGGGGGCCGCGCAGGGCCTCGAACGCGGCCTGCGGGTCGACGGCGCGGCGGGTGTGGACGGCGAGCGCCTGGCCCTTCTCCTCGATCCAGGTGCCGTGCCATGAACCGAACCGGTCGAGCACGCCCGGGAGTTCGGCACGGACCGCGGCCACGCCGGGGTGCGGGGCGGGGGCATGGACGGTGCCGGAGACGGCGTCCCAGCGTTCGGCGCCGTAGTGGCCGAGGACCACGAGGTGGTCGAGCCCAGGCACCCCGGCGAAGCCGCCGTGGCGGACCGCGACGCCGGCCGGGCGGCCGGTGATCACAGCGATGGAGGCCACTTTCGGGGCGAGCGCGACGAGCGCGTCGACGGCGTCGGGGTGGGCGCGGGCCTGTTCCGGGTCCGGGACGATGTCGGCGAGGGTCCCGTCGAAATCGAGTGCGACGACAGCACGGTCCGGGCGCGCGAGGATCGCGGCCAGGGCTTCTCGGCCGGGCGGGGTGGTGGGGGTCGGGAGCTCGGACGGGATCTCGCTCGGCGCGGGTACGTGCGGATTGCTGCCCATGGGGCCGAGCCTATAGGCGTACCGCCGGGCACAGCCATGGGCGAAGCGGCATATGGGCGGCGTCTGCGGTGTGACGGACACGTAGCGAATGACTGCCGCGCGAGCGTGAAACATCGAACGACGCGGGGGAGGACTGGAGGCAGGACGGGCGCGTACGGGAGATCGGCTGGCTCCAGGTGGACGTGGCCTCCCGCCTGAACCGGCAACGACTGCCCGTCCTGCCCGTGGCGACGGTCCTTGGCGACGTGCTGCGGCAGGTGGGCGACGTCCGCGTCACCGGCATACACACCGTCGCACCGGTGCACCTGGCGCCGGACCCCGCCGCCGCCCTCCTGTACTCCGCCGGTTGGTACGAGCTGGCCGATCCGGGAGCGGTCAAGGAGATCACCGTGACCGTGTCCGGTCGCGAGGCGGAGCTGGCCGGCCGTGCCGGGCGCGTTCGCGACGAGGCGCTGGCGTGCACCTACGGAAGCGTGACCGTCGAGCCGGCGACCACCGATGTGGACCTCCCGGGCCTGGCCCTGCCGCTGACCGGCGAAATGCAGACCGAAGGGATGCGCCGGGCCCTGGCCTTCCGCTGCCGGGTGCCCGTGTGGTCCCTGGACGCGGCGGCCTGGCTCACGGAGGTCTTCGTCGAGGCACTGCGCGTCACCGGCACCGCGGAACCCGTCATGATCACCGTCTCCCGCTGAGAGGGTGCCGGTTCAGCGACGCCCTCGCTTCGCGTCGCGGACCCGGCGCAGGCGGTTCACCGTCACCGGGTCCTCCTCCAGCGCGCGGCGGTCGTCGAGAAGCGCGTTCAGCAGCTGGTAGTAGCGCGTGGGCGAGATGCCGAGCTGTTCGCGGATCGCGCGCTCCTTCGCCCCGGGCCCGGCCCACGACTGCCGTTCGACGGCGAGCACGGCACGGTCCCTGGCGGAGAGGCCGACGGGGCCGTCCGTGTCGTCGGGGCCATTCGGGGGGGCGGTCATATCAGCCAACATATCGCCCGGACGGAGAGCCGCCGCCCGTTACTCCGCGTCCTCCGCCGCCCTCGCGTCCTGTGCGATCTTCCCCGGCACGCTCTCGGGGCTCCCGTTCGGCGCGACCGCGTTGCCGATGTTCTCCTTGATCGACTCGCCGGCCCGCGCCCAGGACGTCTTGCCGAACGGGTAGGACTCCGAGTTCGGCAGCGCGGCCAGGAACTTCCCGGCCGCCGTCAGTCCCAAGCAGCGCCGCTGCACAGCCCAGTCAGTCCTCGTCCATTTGCGTCATCCGCGCCGGCCACGTCCTCGTGGGGGCCTCCGGATGAGCTGCGATCCTTCCCCGAGCGATCGTCGAAGGTCTACACCACCGGTGTATCGCTTTGGCGACGCACCCGGAACCGTGTCCGGTTGGCGCCTGAGGGCATTGCCCTTGACCTGCGCCGACTGCTAAGTAGGTTTCGGCGCAAGGCTCTTCATGGTCCAGGCCTTTGCTCCGCCGCTGTGCCGCACCGCCCGCATCGTCACCGTTCCACGCCGCAAGGAGCCGTCCAGCCATGTCCCGTACCGCATCAGAAATTGCCACCCAGCCCGACTGCTGGCGGCGTGCCGCAGAGGCGGGGGCAGTGTTCGACGGGCTGCCGCGGCCGGGTGAGCGGGTCGCCGTCACCGGGTGCGGCACCTCCTGGTTCATGGCTATCGCGTACGCGGCGCTGCGCGAGGCGGCCGGTCAGGGTGAGACGGACGCGTATCCCTCGTCCGAGTTCCCGGCCGGGCGTCCCTACGACCGGGTCGTGGCGATCACCCGCTCCGGTACGACGACCGAGGTGCTGGAGCTCCTCGGCGAGCTGCGCGGCAAGGTCACCACCGTCGCGCTGACCGCCGACCCGAAGACGCCGGTCATGGACGCCGCCGACGCGGTGGCCGTACTGGACTGGGCGGACGAGGAGTCGGTCGTCCAGACCCGCTTCGCCACCACCGCACTCGCCTTTCTGCGGGCCGGTCTGGAGGCGTCGGGTCCGCTTCCGGCCGGGGTGAAGACGGTCGCCGCCGCAGCGGTCGACGCGGAGCTCGCGGTGACGGAGCCGCTGGACGAGGCGGTGGTCTCGGCCGAGCAGTGGACGTTCCTGGGGCGCGGCTGGACGTACGGCCTGGCCCAGGAGGCCGGGCTGAAGATGCGTGAGGCGGCGGGCGCTTGGACGGAGTCGTACCCGGCGATGGAGTACCGGCACGGCCCGATCTCGATCACCGGACCGCACCGCGTGGCGTGGGTGTTCGGTCCGCTGCCGGAGGGGCTCGCCGGCGATGTGGCACAGGTGGGCGGCACGCTGGTCGCGCATGCCACCGCGGACCCGATGGCGGATCTGATCCGGGCGCAGCGGCTGGCAGTCGAGCTCGCGGAGTCGAAGGGTTACGACCCGGACCACCCGCGCAATCTCTCGCGCAGCGTGATCCTTTCGTCCTGAGCCCGCTGTCCGAGTCCACTGCTGCGGGGTCGTGGGCGCGATTTTGTATGGAGGCGCAACAAACCGCGATAGTGGACTAGACCTTTTGGGGTCCGTCGGGCGAAACTGTTTCCCGTGAAACACGTCATCGCCCTCGATGTGGGCGGCACCGGAATGAAGGCCGCACTGGTCGGGGCCGACGGCGCCCTGCTGCACGAGGCGCGGCGGGCGACCGGCAGAGAACGCGGTCCCGACGCCGTAGTGGAGTCGATCCTCACCTTCGCCGCGGACCTGAGGGCGTACGGCGAGGAGCACCTCGGCGAAAGCGCTGTCGCGGCCGGTGTCGCCGTGCCCGGCATCGTCGACGCCGAGAACGGGATCGCGGTCTACGCCTCGAACCTGGGCTGGCGCGACGTACCCATGCGGGAACTGCTCGGCGAACGGCTCGGCGGTGTCCCCGTCGCGCTCGGCCACGATGTGCGCACCGGCGGACTCGCCGAGGGCCGGATCGGCGCGGGCAAGGGCGCCGACCGCTTCCTCTTCGTACCGCTGGGCACCGGGATCGCCGGGGCCATCGGCATCACGGGCACCATCGAGTCCGGCGCGCACGGGTACGCGGGCGAGATCGGCCACATCGTGGTCCGGCCGGACGGCCCGGACTGCGGCTGCGGCCAGCGCGGCTGTCTGGAGACCCTGGCGTCCGCCTCCGCGGTGACCCGGGCCTGGGCCGCGGCGTCCGGCGATCCGACGGCGGACGCCGCGGACTGCGCGAAGGCCGTGGAGTCGGGCGACCCGGCGGCCGTGGAGGTCTGGCGGAACGCGGTCGACGCGCTCGCCGCCGGGCTGGTCACCGCACTGACACTGCTCGACCCCAGCACGCTCATCATCGGTGGCGGTCTCGCCGAGGCCGGGGAAACCTTGTTCACACCACTCCGTGCGGCCGTCGAGGAACGTGTCACGTTCCAGAAGCTGCCCCACATCGTCCCGGCGGCCCTCGGGGACACCGCCGGATGCCTGGGCGCAGGGCTGCTCGCCTGGGATCTTCTCTCCACGGAGGTATCCGCCTGATGGCCGGACGCGCAGACAGCACAGTTCTCGCAGGTGCCCGGGTGGTGCTTCCCACCGGGACCGTCGAGGACGGCCGGGTGATCGTCGAGGGCACCCGGATCGTCGGCGGTGCGGCGGAGGGCGCCCGGACCGTCGACCTGAGCGGGCACTGGGTGGTCCCGGGCTTCGTCGACATGCACAACCACGGCGGCGGCGGCGCGTCCTTCACCTCCGGCACCGTCGACGAGGTCCTCACCGGCATCCGCACCCACCGCGAGCACGGCACCACCACGCTGGTCGCCTCCACCGTCACCGGCGAGATGGACTTCCTCGCCCAGCGGGCCGGTGTCCTGTCCGAGCTGGTCGAGCAGGGCGACCTGGCCGGTATCCACTTCGAAGGGCCGTTCATCTCACCGTGCCGCAAGGGCGCGCACAGCGAGGATCTGCTGCGCCACCCGGACCCGGCCGAAGTCCGCAAACTGATGGACGCGGCGCGCGGCACCGCGAAGATGTTCACGCTCGCCACCGAACTCCCGGGCGGCATCGAGTCGGTGCGGCTGCTCGCCGAGCACGGGGTGATCGCCGCGATCGGGCACACCGACGCGACGTACGAGCAGACCGTCGAGGCGATCGACGCGGGCGCCACCGTCGCCACCCACCTCTACAACGCAATGCCCGGCCTCGGCCACCGCGCGCCCGGCCCGATCGCGGCCCTGCTGGAGGACGAGCGGATCACCGTCGAGCTGATCAACGACGGTACGCATCTGCACCCCGCCGCCCTGGAGCTGGCCTACCACCACGCGGGCGCCCACCGCGTCGCGCTGATCACCGACGCCATGGACGCGGCCGGCTTCGGCGACGGCCGGTACCAGCTCGGCCCGCTCGCGGTCGAGGTCAAGGACGGCGTCGCGCGGCTGGTCGAGGGCGACTCGATCGCGGGCTCCACGCTCACCCTGGACACCGCGTTCCACCGGGCCGTGACCATCGACAGGATCCCGGTCGGCGATGTCGTGCAGTCCATCTCCGCCAACCCGGCACGGCTGCTCGGCGTGTACGACAAGGTCGGCTCGCTGGACCCGGGCAAGGACGCGGACCTGGTGATCCTGGACGCGGACTTCACGCTCAAGGGCGTCATGCGCAAGGGCGAATGGATCGTCGATCCCCAGATCGGCTGATTTGGCCCGTTATTGACGGCGAGTCGAATACGTAACGAAGAGACGGCGGTTGGTCCGGGGGTCTGGGCCGACCGCCGCCTCTTTGACATGATCGCCTGGGAAACAGGCAGAGAAAGCGCATTCCGTCCAAGGATTCGCGCTCCAGAGCAGGGATCGAGGGAGCGGCCGCGGTGATCCTCACGGTCACACTGAATACGGCACTCGACCTGACGTACGGCGTCCCGGAGCTCGTCCCGCACGCCAGCCACCGCGTCAGCGACATGTCCGAGCGGCCCGGCGGCAAGGGCCTCAACGTGGCCCGGGTGCTCTCCGCCCTCGGCCACGAAACGGCAGTCACCGGCTTCGCCGGAGGCTCCACCGGAGCCGTGCTGCGCGAACTGCTGGCCGGCCTGCCACCGCAGGACGCGGACACGAAGACCGAAAACGGTGCCACACCCGCCGCCGCGCCGATCACCGACGCCCTCGTCACCGTCGCCGGGAACACCCGTCGCACGATCGCCGTCGTCGACCGGGCCACCGGCGACACCACCCAGCTCAACGAACCCGGCCCGCTCGTCACCGCCGACGAATGGACCGCCCTCCTCGGCCGGTACGAGGAGCTCCTCACCGGGGCCGACGCCGTCGCCCTCTGCGGCAGCCTGCCGCCCGGCATTCACGTCGGCGCCTACGCCGAACTGGTCCGCCTGGCCCGCACCGCCGGCGTCCCCGTGCTCCTGGACACCAGCGGCGAACCGCTGCGCCGAGGCATCGCCGCCCGCCCCGACCTGATCAAGCCCAACGCCGACGAGCTCGCCCAGCTCACCGGCTCCCGCGAACCGCTGCGCGCCACCCGCGACGCCCGCCGCCGCGGCGCCCACGGGGTCGTCGCGTCACTGGGCCCGGACGGCATGCTGGCGGTCACCCCCGACGGCGTCTGGCAGGCGTCCCCGCCGGCCAAGGTCCTGGGCAATCCGACCGGTGCGGGCGACTCCGCGGTGGCCGGGCTGCTGTCCGGCCTCGTCGAGGGCCTGAGCTGGCCGGACCGGCTGCGGCGGGCGGTGGCACTGTCGACGGCGACCGTGCTCTCCCCGACGGCCGGTGAGTTCGACCGCGCGGCGTACGAGGAGCTGCTGCCGCGCGTCGGCATCGAGGAACACACAACGGCGGCCTGAGGCCGCGCCCGTCCCGGACCCGCGTTCAGCTGGTTCGAAGAAGTAGCAAGAGGTCAGCATGCCGCTCGTCAGCACCGGTGAACTCGTCTCCGCCGCCCAGGCCGAGGGACGCGGGATCGCCGCCTTCAATGTCATCACGCTGGAGCACGCGGAGGCCATCGCGGCCGGAGCGGAGCGGGCCGGAGCGCCCGCCATCCTGCAGATCTCCGAGAACGCCGTGAAGTTCCACGGCGGACGGCTCTCCGCCATCGCCGCCGCGGCCGCCACCGTCGCCCGCACCTCCGGTGCCCCCCTCGCGCTCCACCTCGACCATGTCGAGTCCGTGGACCTGCTGCACCAGGCGCACACGGAGGGCTTCGGCTCGGTGATGTTCGACGCCTCCAAGCTGCCGTACGAGGAGAACGTGCGGGCCACGGCCGAGGCGGTGGCGTGGGGGCATGAGCGCGGCATCTGGATCGAGGCCGAGCTCGGCAAGGTCGGCGGCAAGGAGGGCGAGGCCCCGCTCGACGCCCACGCCCCCGGCGTCCGTACCGACCCGGCCGAGGCCGTCGCGTACGTCCGCGACACCGGGGTGGACGCGCTGGCCGTCGCGGTCGGCTCCTCCCACGCCATGACCGAGCGCACCGCCGCCCTGGACCACGAGCTGATCGGCCGGCTGCGCGACGCGGTCCCGGTCCCACTGGTGCTGCACGGCTCCAGCGGCGTCCCGGACGACGAGATCCGCCGGGCCGTCGCCTCCTCCGGCATGGTCAAGATCAACGTGGGCACGGCGCTGAACACGGCGTTCACCGGCGCGGTACGGGCCTACCTGGCCGAGAACACCACGGGCGTGGACCCGCGCAAGTACATCGCATCGGGGCGCGAGGCGATGGCCGCGACGGTGGCGGGGTTCCTGAGCCTGATGGGCTGACGGCCCGCACGCAAAAGCGGTCCGGCCCCCACACCCGAAGGCGTGGGGGCCGGACCGCTCGCGTACGGGTCAGCGCTTCACGTGACCGGCCTTCAGCGACAGCTGGTCCAGGTTGGCATCACACTGATCGCCCTCGTTGCAGGAGATCATCAGGGTGTTCGCACCCTCGGTGAGGTTGAGCCAGGCGAACGTGGTCGTCCAGCCCTTCTCCAGGTCACCCTCCGGCGCGTGCGCGTAGTTCTCCATGTTGATGCCGCGGGGGGCCTCGGAGTTGACCGTGAGGGACGTCTTGGCGTCCTTGCCCGGTACGCCGTACGTCACGAACAGCGTGTACGGACCGGCCTTCGGCACCTCGACCGACCAGGTCGCCGACCTGCCGACCTCGTTGAGGTTGATGTACTGGCCGTTGGCGCTCTTGGCACCCTTGGTCGCGTTGTCCAGCTGGGCCGTGCCGCCGAGCTTCAGCGTCGCCGCGTCCTGCTTGGGCAGCTCGGCCGGGGCCTCGGAGCTCGCGGACTGCTGGGGCTTCGGGGAGTCCTCGACCTGGCTGCCGGGACCGGCGGAGGTGGTGGCCTCGTCCTTCTTCTTGTCCTTCTTGCCGTTGTCCGCGAGCAGCGCGGCGCCGATGCCGATGAGCACGACCAGGACCACCGCGACCGCGCCGATCAGCAGGCCCTTGGTGTTCGGGCCGCCCTTGCCGGGGCCGCGGCCGCCCTGCTGCACGACCTGCGCGGTGGGGGCGCCGCCGGGGTACGTCTCCGGGGCCGCGTACTGCGCGTTCGGCTGGCCGTACGGCTGCTGGTGCGGCACCTGCTGCCCGTACTGGCGCTCGCCGACTGTCCGCACCTGGTTGTACGAGGTCCGGGGCACGCCGGGCTGCGGGGCCGCCGGACCCGGGTAGCCGTAGCCGCCCTGCCGTGGCGGCTGGGCGCCTGCTGCCTGTCCGTCCTCGTACAGGTAGCCGAACGGATCGTCGTCCTCGGGCTTGCTTGCGCCGTTGTTCCCGGCCGTCATCCCTGGGTCACTCCTCACCATGTCGCCAGCCGTCGCCGAATTTCGCCAGCCGTGGCCGACCGGCCGAGCCTACCCCGAACGGACCGCACCAAGAATTGCCGTCGCACGTCCTGGAACCGCCACGGGATGCGGGAACAGCACCGTCGTGAACGTCAGCCGGCCCTGCGGTGAACCTTCGCCCGGGACCGCTTCTCCACGTACATCCGCTGGTCGGCGGAGCGCAGTACCTCTTCGGCGGTCATGCCGCACGCCGCCCAGCCAATGCCGAAACTCGCTCCGACACGCACCGCCCGACCATCGACCCGAATGGGCGGAATGATGGCGTTACGGAGGCGTACGGCCAGGTCCGCGGCGTCCGCGGCGCCGAGTCCGTCGGCGAGAACGACGAATTCGTCACCCCCGAGCCGGGCGACGGTGTCGCCGTCACGGACACAGGTGGTGAGACGGCGGGCGACCTCGATCAGTACCGCGTCACCGGTGTGGTGGCCGAAGCGGTCGTTGATCGACTTGAAGCCGTCCAGGTCACAGAAGAGGACTGCGAGGCCCTTCGCCCCGTCGTCGTTCTCGGTGTCGGGTGCGACGGAATGCACATGGTGGTCGTACGGGCCGCCGGGCACCGAGTCCACGTCGTAGCCGTGCGTCCGCGCGTCCGGATCCTCGACGTCGCCGTAGGCCGCGTCCAGCGCCTCCACCGCGGTGGTGGCCACCGAGTGCGGGCGCTCGCAGAGCCGGGAGCCGAGCCGGGAGCGCAGCTCGGCGCTGTTGGGCAGACCGGTGAGCGCATCGTGCGAGGCGCGGTGCGCGAGATGCAGCTCGTGGCGCTTGCGCTCCTCTATGTCCTCGACATGGGTGAGCAGGAAGCGCGGGCCGTCCGTGGTGTCGGCGACGACGGAGTTGCGCAGCGAGACCCAGAGGTAGGTGCCGTCCCGCCGCCCGAGCCGCAGCTCGGCGCGGCCGCCCTCGGCGGAGGTGCGCAGCAGGGTGCCGATGTCCTCGGGATGGACGAGGTCGGCGAAGGAGTAGCGGCGCAGGACGGACGCGGGGCGGCCGAGCAGCCGGCACAGGGCGTCGTTGGTCCGCAGCAGCCGGCCGTGCTGGTCGCCGCCCATCTCGGCGATGGCCATGCCGCTGGGCGCGTACTCGAAGGCCTGCCGGAAGGATTCCTCACTGGCCCGCAGCGCCTGCTGTTCACGCTCCAGACGGACCAGGGCGCGCTGCATGTTCGCTCTCAGCCGGGCGTTGCTGATCGCAATGGCGGCCTGTGACGCGTACATCTGGAGCGCCTCACGGCCCCAGGCACCGGGGCGGCGGCCGTTGCGCGGGCGGTCGACGGAAATGACGCCCAGGAGATCGAGGCCGCCGCCGGACGCGTACATGGGAGCGTAGAGCCGGTCCTCGGGGTGCCACTCGTCCTCGAAGCGGGGTTCGGGGCCCTCGGTGTGCCACTGCGGTACGTCGTCGTCGAGGAGGACCCAGCCGTCGGTGTGCGGTATGAAGCGGAGCTCGTCCCAGGCCTCACCCATCGAAAGCCTGCGCTCCCAGGAGCTGCGCGAGCCGACGCGGCCGGTGATCAGGGCTTCTGCGGCGCTGCTGCCGGCGAAGGCGGCGACGACGAGATCGCCGTCGGGGCGGACCAGGTTCACGCAGGCCAGCTCGTAGCCGAGACCGGCGACGATTCCGTCGGCCACGGTCTGCAGTGTGTCGGCCAGGCTCCGCGCCGTATTGAGATCGGCCACGGCCTGATGCAGCTGCCGCATCGTCGCAAGACGGACATACGGCTCCGACTCGGCCTCCATTGCTCGCACTCCCCGAGACCTCGACAGCACTCCAGGTTTCATATCGACGTACTGGCTTCAGTGTCACGGCCACTGAATCACAGTGAGCTGTGCAGTCGGTACACAGGGTCAGCAAATATTGCGCTCTGTGACTCAAGTCACAAGAGATGGTAAAGAGGCCAGAGTCCCGTGCGACTGCGGTCCGTCCTTTGCTTGAACGCAAATCCGTACGTTGCGGCGCCGGGCCGCCGCCGCGGGTCCTAGGACCAGGCTGGTCCCCTGGCCCGATGCGACGGCGGGCCGTGCGCAGCTAGCGTGCCCGGTGTGTTGCAGACAAAGCCCCCCGCCCCGCGTTCCCGGCCCATCCCCCATGCTGAGGGGGTGAGCAACGATGAGTTCCGAGGCGCCCTCGCCCGGTTGGCCGCCGGAGTCGTGCTGATCACCGCCGAGGAGCCGCCGCTCGACGAGAACGGGCGCGGTGAGGACGTCGGGATGACGGCGACCGCTTTCATGTCGGTGTCGCTGGACCCGCCACTGGTCATGGTCAGCCTGCGCAACGACTCACGGATGGACGACCTGCTGTCGGAGCAACCGCTGTGGGCGGTCTCCGTACTCGCCGAGAGCCAGCGGCACATCGCCGGCCGGTTCGCGATGAAGGGCCGGATCAGCGACCGGCTGCTGTTCGAGGACATCCCCTATACAAGGGGGGAGATCAGCCATGCACCTCTGGTCGGAGGCGCACTGGCCACGCTGGAGTGCCGCACCGAGCAGCGGGTCCTGGCGGGCGACCACACGCTGGTGATCGGCCGGGTGCTGAGCGCGGCCCTGCCGAGCGGGGACGGATCGCCGCTGACGTACTTCCGGGGGCGCTACCGGCAGCTGGGGTGAGCGGGCGGCATCGCGCGGGCGCGGCTACCAGTCGCGGCCGGAGCGGCCGCGCTTCGTGTCGCCGCGCTGCTTCTTCTCCCGCAGGCGGCGTTCGTTGATGCCACGCGGAATCCTGGTCTTCCGGCGTGGTCTGGGGGGCGGCGCCGTGGCCTCGGCCAGCAGGGACGCGAGCCGTACGAGAGCCGTCTCGCGATTGCGCCACTGGGAGCGGTGCTCGGACGCCCGTACCGCGATCACCCCGCCCACGAGCCTGCTCTCCAGACGCTGGAGCGCCCGCTCCTTCCATACCTCGGGAAGCGACTCGGTCGCCGCGAGGTCGAAGCGGAGCTCCACCTGGGAGTCGCTGGTGTTGACGTGCTGCCCGCCGGGCCCGGAGGACCGCGAGAAACGCCACATGAGCTCGGCCTCCGGCAGGGAGACCGAACCGCGGATGACATAGGGCCCGGACATGGCACCCATGTTCCCCGGCCCACAGGGTGTTCGTCACCTTCTTTTGCCGGTCGGCCCGTACGGACCGTACGGGCCGACCGGGGGACTTCGGTAAAGAAAGTAAAGGGAGCAGGAACCTCCCGGTCCCTTGCCCGCGTTATGACCTGTGACGGTAGCTTCGTGATGGCATGAAGCCCGCAATCGAAGATGAAAGGGACTTCCCATGGCTGTAAGCCTGTCCAAGGGCGGCAACGTCTCGCTCACCAAGGAGGCCCCGGGCCTGACCGCCGTCACGGTCGGCCTCGGCTGGGACGTCCGCACCACCACCGGCACCGACTTCGACCTCGACGCCTCGGCGATCGCGGTCAACCCGGGCGGCAAGGTCGTCTCCGACGGCCACTTCGTCTTCTTCAACAACAAGTCGACGCCGGACCAGACCATCGTCCACACCGGTGACAACGTCACGGGCCAGGGCGAGGGCGACGACGAGCAGATCAACGTCAACCTGGCGGGCCTGCCGGCCGACGTCGACAAGATCGTCTTCCCGGTCTCGATCTACGACGCCGAGACCCGCAGCCAGAACTTCGGCCAGGTTCGCAACGCATTCATCCGCATCCTCAACCAGGCCGGCGGCACGGAGATCGCCCGTTACGACCTGAGCGAGGACGCCGCCACCGAGACCGCCATGGTCTTCGGCGAGCTCTACCGCAACGGCGCGGAGTGGAAGTTCCGCGCGGTCGGCCAGGGTTACGCCTCGGGCCTGCGCGGCATCGCCCAGGACTTCGGCGTCAGCATCTGACGCAAGAGCTCATCACGCAGAAGCCCCCGGCCGTCACTGCCGGGGGCTTCTGCGTGCGCACCGGCCGGGCTTGAGCCAGGGCCGTTATGCATAAGCACTCTGCGAACACTCACAGATGACCGCATAGCGAACATCGAGCGGGCCGAGCAAGGACGGCGGCTCGGCCGACCACTGGTCAAAGACGGTCGGCCGGCTCCACGTCCACTACTCGTCGGAGCCGGACTCGCGGCCCTTCACACGCCGCACACATGCCCCGCACCGCCAGAGCTGTGCGCGGCGTTTCGGCGCGCGGAGTTCCAGGCCGCCGTCACCGCCGGACTCCGCCGAATAGCGAACACAAGCGCATCCCATTCGGACAAGAAGTGGTCAAAAAAATGTGAGGCATTTGTTAGTACACCGTCAATGCCGGTCATTCGGTGGCACGCTCTCGGCTCGTAACCCCCCACGGAACGAGCAACGGAGAACGCATGACCCCCCACATGAACACCCGTCGCGCCGCAGCCCTGGCCGCCGTGGCCGCGATGGTCGTCGTCGGCGTCCAGACCGGTGCGGCAAACGCCGCGCCGGACAACGGCAATGACGGTCCCTCCGCCCCTCGCAGCGCCGCCCCCTTCGGCGCGAACAGCGCCTCGCAGCGCACCGCCGCCATCAAGTCGGCGCAGTCCGACGCCTCTTCGACCGCCGACTCCCTCGGGCTCGGCAGCCAGGAGAAGCTGATCACCCGTGATGTGGTCAAGGACGCCGACGGCACCGTCCACACCCGCTACGAGCGCACCTACGCCGGCCTCCCGGTCATCGGCGGCGATCTCGTCACCCACACCACCCGCAGCGGAAAGCTCAAGAGCGTCACCAAGGCGACCGGGGCCCGGATATCCGTGCCCTCGACGACGGCGAAGATCAAGACCGCGGCGAGTGGCCGCAAGGTGATCTGGGCGGGCGGCGGCAAGCCCGTCCTCGCCTTCGAGACGGTGAAGACCGGGGTGCAGAAGGACGGCACGCCGAGCAGGCTGCACATCATCACCGACGCGACCACCGGCAAGAAGCTCCAGAGCTACGAGGCGATCGAGACCGGCGTCGGCAACAGCCAGTACAGCGGCCAGGTCGACCTGACGACCACCGCGGCCGGCTCCGGTTTCGAGCTGACCGACGGCGACCGCGGCGGCCACAAGACGTACGACCTCAACCAGGGCGAGAGCGGCACCGGTGACCTCGTCACGGACGACGACGACACCTGGGGCGACGGCACCGGCGACGACCGCCAGACCGCCGCCGTCGACGCCGCCTACGGTGCTGCGAAGACCTGGGACTTCTACAAGTCGGCGTTCGGCCGCGACGGCATCGCCGGTGACGGCAAGGCCGCGTACTCGCGGGTCCACTACGGCGACGGGTACGTCAACGCGTTCTGGGACGACAGCTGCTTCTGCATGACGTACGGCGACGGCGCCGACAACAAGAGCGCGCTGACCGCTCTCGACGTCGCGGGTCACGAGATGAGCCACGGCCTGACCGCGTCCACCGCCAACCTCGACTACTTCGGGGAGTCCGGCGGTCTGAACGAGGCGACCAGCGACATCCTCGGCACCTCGGTGGAGTTCGCCGCCGACAACAGCACGGACGTCGGCGACTACCTCATCGGCGAGAAGATCGACATCAACGGCGACGGCACGCCGCTGCGCTACATGGACAAGCCGAGCAAGGACGGCGGCTCCGCGGACTACTGGGACAGCAGCGTCGGCGACCTCGACGTGCACTACTCCTCCGGCGTCGCCAACCACTTCTTCTACCTGCTGTCCGAGGGCAGCGGCGCGAAGACGATCAACGGCGTCGACTACGACTCCCCGACCATCGACGGCTCGACGGTCACCGGCATCGGCCGGGACAAGGCCGTCCAGATCTGGTACAAGGCCCTCTCCGAGTACATGACGTCGACCACCGACTACGCGGCCGCCCGCACGGCGACCGAGAAGGCGGCGACCGACCTGTACGGGGCGGACAGCGCCGAGCTCGCGGCAGTCGACGCCGCCTGGAGCGGCGTCAATGTGAAGTAGCCCCACTGCTGTACGCGGGAGCCGGTCAGCCCTTCGAGGCGGGCCGGCTCCTGCCGTACAGCCAGGTGTTCCAGAGCGCCGTCAGATCCTGACCGGTCGCCTTCTCCACATAGGCGGTGAAGTCGGCGGTCGACGCGTTGCCGTGCCGGTGGGCCTGCGTCCAGCCCCTGACGAGCGCGAAGAAACGCTCGTCGTCGCCCACAGCCTGCCGGATCTTGTGGATGACCATCGCCCCGCGCCCGTACACCGGCGCCTGCGAGATGTCCGCGGCGGTCGGCGGATCGGCGGGCGGAAAGGCCCAGTTGTCGTCGTCGGCGAAGGCGGCGTCGAACCGTTTCTGGACCGGGTTGCCCTCCTGGTTGTCCTCCCACAGCCACTCCGCGTAGGTCGCGAAGCCCTCGTTGAGCCACATGTCCCGCCAGCTCTTGGGCGTGACGGAGTCCCCGAACCACTGGTGGGCCATCTCGTGGACGAGCAGTCCGGCGTCCGGCGGCCCCGGGAAGAACGGCCGGTTCTGGGTCTCCAACGCATATCCGGCGTCCCCGGGACGCTCGACGATCGCGCCCGTGGCGGAGAAGGGGTACGGGCCGAAACGTTCTGCCTCCCATTTCACGATCTCGGGAACCCGGGCGAGAATCCGCGCGCTGTCCGCCGTCACCTTCGTGTCCGCGGCGGTGAACACCTTGATGCCGTCCGGAGTGGTCGACGTCTTCGTGTCGAAGCGGCCGATGGCGACCGTCGCGAGATAGCTCGCCATCGGTTCGGCGGTGTGCCAGTGGTACGTGGTGGTGGTACCCGAGGTGCTGCGGGATGTCAGCTCTCCGTTGGAGACGGCCGTCAGGCCCTTGGGAACGGTCACGGTGATGTCGTACGACGCCTTGTCGCTCGGGTGGTTGTTGCCGGGGAACCAGGCCATGGAACCGGTCGGCTCACCGAGCGCGACCGATCCGTCCGCGGTCCTCAGCCAGCCCTCCTTCGACTTGTCGGGGTCGGTGAGGGTCTGCGGGGAGCCGGAGTAGCGGACGACCGTACGGAACGTCCTGCCCTTGTGGAGCCGGCTCTCGATCTCGGCGTCGGGGCGCAGCGTCAGCTCGTGCCCCGCCCGGTTGACTGCGGCAGGGCGGCCCTCGACGGTCGCGGACCGCACGGTGAGCCCGGCGAGGTCGAGGTTGAAGGCGCTGAGGTCCTGGGTGGCGCGCGCGGTGATCGTGGCGGTGCCGCTCAGATGCCGGGCGGCCGGGTCGACGTCAAGGGCGAGGTCGTAGTGCGTGACGTCGTAGCCGCCGTTGCCGAGCTTCGGGAAGTACGGGTCGCGCAGACCGGCGGCGCCGGGGGTGCCGTCGACACCGCCGATGCAGGCTGTCGACGTCGTCAGAACCAGCAGGGCGAGGGCAGCGCGTGCCGTTCGGCGTACAGATGTTCGCTGATTCACACAAGTGATCCTAGGCGCGAAATGTCCGAATGCGCTTGTGCAGGCACGGTGGCCGCTTACGACCTCGCCCACGATTGGCAGTGGGAGAAGGAGCGGTGTCCGGGGCCTTCGAATCCAAGGCAAAGGAGGGAGTCGACGCGGAGGGGCCCCATGCCTTAAGGGCTATGGGGGAGTTGTCGGCTGACGACAACTCCGGAGGGGGTCCCCTGGCCCTCAAGGCCTTGGGGGAGTGCGTGCCCAGCCCCGCACTGCCCCCCATGTGCCGGTCGGTCTTACTTCGCGAGAGTGGCGACGCCGGCCTTCGCGAACTTCTCGTCGAGGTCGCCGCTGGGGGCCCCGGCCACTCCGATGCCCGCCACCGGGGCACCCTTGACCTGCACCGGGGCGCCGCCCGCGAGGAACAGGGTGCCGGGGATGTCCTTGAGGTTCGGGGCCTGCTCCAGGCGCTTGGCCAGCTCGGAGGTGGGCGCGTTCCAGGAGACGGCGGTGTACGCCTTCTTCACGGCCGACTCGTACGCCTGCGGTCCTGCGCCGTCACCGCGCAACGTCACGACGGTGTTGCCATTGCGGTCGACGACGGCGACGGAGACGCGCTGGTTCTCCTTCTTCGCGGCGTCGAGCGCGGCCTGCGCGGCCTTGGTGGCGGCGGCCACGGTCAGGTGGGTGGTCTGCTGGAGGTTCCGGTTCGCGGTGTCGGCGTCGACCGCGGCGACGGGTGCGGCGGCCGGGGTGGAGGCATTGGCGGACATCGCGCCGAAGGTTCCGGCGCCGAGGGCGGCGGCGGCAACGGCACCGGTCAGGACGCGAGTGCGCAGCGACAGCTTCTTCATGGTGGGCTCCTTCAGCAGCGGGGTCAGCGGATGAGCCTGCTCGGCTCTGTCATCGATCCTCCGGCCGCGTCCGGCGCCGTACGGTCGACGAACCGGCTCGACGCCGCGCGCGGTACGGCCGACGGCCCCATCGGCCGATCGGTTGATGCGTGGGTGGTCATCCGGGGTGACCATGGACGTATCTGTGCAGGTCAGCAGCGTCGATAGCGATGGTGAGGAGCGAGGGGTACGAGGTGGAGCACCGAACCCGGCGGGCGCCCGGCACGGTCACGGGGCGGACTGACGGCACCGTGACAGGGCGGACCGGCTCTTTTGGCGAGAGCGGGAACGGCGCAACCGGGACCGGCGACCCGGATGCCCGATGGCTCGCGCTCCTGATGCACGCCGCGTTCTTCCTGCTGCTCGGCGCCTCGCTCGCCCGCTTCCTGCTGCGGCACCCGGGCGAGGCCCGCACCCCGTGGATCATCGCGCTCTCCGTCGCCCTGGCCGTGCTGTACGTGCTCGGGCCGGTGCTCGGTTCGCGTCCGACGCCGCGCAGCGTGGTGTGGCTGGGGGTGCTGGTCGCCGTATGGATGGTGCTGGTCGTCCTCGCGCCGAGTTTCGCGTGGTGCGCGGTCCCGCTCTTCTACACCGGACTGCGGATCCTTCCGCCACGCGCCGCACTCGCGCTCGTCGCTCTGCTCACCGTGTTCGTCGTCGCCGCGCAGCTGCGGCTGGCCGACGGTTTCGACCCGAACCTGGTGCTCGCCCCGCCCGCGGTGGCGGCGGTCGCGACGGCGGTCTTCGTCCATACGCAGCGTCAGGCCGTGCGTCAGCGCGAACTGTCCGAGCGGCAGGGCGAACTGATCGACGACCTGCTGCGCACCCGTCGCGAACTGGCCGCAACCGAGCGCCGCGAAGGAACCCTTGCCGAACGCCAGCGGCTCTCGATGGAGATCCACGACACTCTCGCGCAGGGCCTGTCCAGCCAGCAGATGCTGCTCCAGGCCGCCGACCGCACGTGGGACGCCGACCCGGCGACGGCCCGCCGCCACGTCCGTACGGCAACGGGCATCGCAGAACGCAATCTGGCCGAGGCCCGCCGCTTCGTCCACGACCTGGCCCCGGCCGATCTCGCGGAGGGCGGCGGCCTGGAGGCGGCTCTGCACGCACTGGCCGCGCGCGAGACGGCGCAGGCGCAGGGGCGGCTCACCGTCCGCTGCCATGTGGAGGGAGAGCAGCACACCGCGCTGCCCGACCGGGTGCAGTCGGCGCTCCTGCGCATCGCGCAGGGCGCACTGGCCAATGTGAAGGAACACGCACACGCGACGGAGGCGGCGCTGACGCTGACCCATCTCGACGACCGGATCGTCCTGGACATCGCCGACAACGGGCACGGCTTCGCACCCGCCGAGCGCACCGGACCCAGCGGCGGCGTACGCGGCCACGGGCTGCCCGCGATGCGCGCCAGGCTGCACCAGCTCGGCGGCACGCTGACGATCGAGTCTGCACCGGGCGAGGGTACGGTCCTGTCCGCCGCCGTCCCCCTCACGCCCGCACCCGCACCGACAACCGCCCCGGAGGCCCCCGCATGACCGCGCCGCCCGTACGCATCCTGCTCTGCGACGACCATGCCGTCGTACGCGCAGGGCTGCTCGCCCTCCTCGGCAGCGAACCGGACATCGAGGTCGTCGGCGAGGCCGGCAGCGGCGAGGAGGCCGTCGCCCTGGCAGCCAAGCTCACCCCGGACGTCGTCCTGATGGACCTCCAGCTCGGTGAGGGCATCGACGGCGTCGAGGCCACCCGCCGCATCGCCGCCACCGGCGTCCACGTACTGGTCCTCACCACGTACGACACGGACGCCGACATCACCCGCGCCATCGAGGCGGGCGCCACCGGCTACCTGCTGAAGGCCGAACGCCCGGAGGAGCTCTTCGCCGCGATCCGCGCGGGCGCCCAGGGCCGCACCACGCTCTCCCCGCCCGTGGCCAGCCGTGTCATGGCCCGGATGCGCAAGCCCGGGCCCACCCTCACCGACCGCGAACTCGACATCCTGGCCCAGCTCTCCCAGGGCCTGGGCAACCGGGACATCGCCCGCGCCCTGTTCATCAGCGAAGCCACGGTCAAGACCCACCTGGGACGCATCTACGACAAACTCGGCGTCGACACCCGCGCGGGCGCCGTAGCCGTGGCGAAGGAGCAGCGGCTGCTGCCCTAGCTAATCCGTGTCCTGCCGGACTCGTGGGGCCCCGCGGCGCAGGCC
The DNA here is from genome assembly GCF_036002945.1 of Streptomyces sp. NBC_01224. Classification (NCBI taxonomy): domain Bacteria; kingdom Bacillati; phylum Actinomycetota; class Actinomycetes; order Kitasatosporales; family Streptomycetaceae; genus Streptomyces; species Streptomyces sp. NBC_01224. The sequence goes on from NZ_CP108529.1 coordinate 4,178,727, forward strand.
CCACCCGATCGTGTCGGCCCCCGTCACCGGGCATGACACCATCGAACTGTGCTCGACATCGGCTACTCCCTCTCCCGACGCTTCCCCGATCCCCCGCAGACCGACTACCGCCGCGCGGACGTGCACGCGCTGCGGCACGATCTGTTCTCCGGGGACGTCTACCTCGCGGACACCAAGGCGGACCGCGAAGTGTCCACAGCCTGGGGATGGGTGCCGGTGCTCGACTTCGCGTGGGCGCTGTGCGACATCGTCGAGCAGATAGACCAGGACCCGCGCGGCAACCGCTCGCACCGGCGTCAGTTCGCGGAGCTGGACTTCACCGAGTCGTCCGACCGGATGCTCTTCGAGCGCCGCTTCGGCTGGGTCGACGTCGAGGCCGACTGGATGCCCGGCGACGAACCCCCGCTCACCTTCAGCCACTCGCTGCTGCGCCGAGAGGCCCGCGACTTCCTGCACGACCTGATCGCCGACCTCGCCGACATGCACGAAGGGCTCGCCGACAACCCGGTGATCTGGGACCTGCAGGCCCGCTTCCCCCGTATCTGACCCGGCCCCGGCGGGCTACGTCTCCACCCGCACCCCGATCTGCGCCGCGAACGCCGGGGCCAGCTCCATCAGCTGTGACGGGCTGATCACCGCACCCGCCAGCCGCTCCACCCCGCGGGCGATGTCCAGCTCCGCGACCGTCCGCAGATCCACCGACTCCATCCGTACGGAACTGAAGTCGGCCCGCTTCAGCACACAGTCGCGGAACTCCACCCGCACCAGCTGCGCATCCCCGAAATCCGGCTCGGACAGCACACAGCCCTCGAACACCACGTCCTTCAGCCGCGCCTTCCGCAGATTCAGGTAGTCGATCTTCCCGCCGCGCACCAGCACCCGCTCCAGCACCGCGCCGTGCAGCTGCACCCCGCCCAGCCGTGCGTCCACCACCTCCACATCGCGCAGCGACGCCCCCGCGAGATCGGTGCCCACACCCCGTACGCCCGTCAGCACCGAGTCGATGAAACGGGCCCTGCCCAGCTCCGTACGGTCCAGCGCGCAGCCGTCCAGCGCACAGTCCATGAAACGGGCCCCCGGACCCGACTCGTCCGCAAGATCCGTACCGTCGAACCGCACACCGTCGTAGTCCCCGTCCGGCTCCAGCCCTCCCCCGTCGTACGGAACGAGCGGCGGCAGCCGCACCTCCGGCCGCCGTGCCGCTGCGATCGTGTCCGTCTTCCTGCTGCTGCGCGCCATGCCCCCATCGTGACCCACCCCACTGACAACGCCCCTCGCCGATGTCACGAACGGGTGCCGCGAACCGTCCCGTACACAACAGCGCCCTTCAGCGAAGGAGACCGGGACCATGCAGCGCATCCACATCATCGGCGGCGGCCTCGCCGGGTTCACCGCAGCGATCACCGCCGCCGAGTCCGGCGCCCTGGTGACCGTCCACGAGGCCCACCACACCCTCGGCGGACGGGCCAGGACCGCCGAAGGCCCGTACCGCACCAACGAAGGACCCCACGCCCTCTACCGCCGCGGACCGCACTGGACCTGGCTCGACCGGCGCAACCTCCTGGGCCCCGTCGCCACCCTCCCGCCTCTCGAAGGCGCCCGGCTCCGCTTCCGCCTCGACGGCACCCTGCGCCGTACCCCGCCCCTCGCCCTCCTCCGCCTCAGCCGCCGTCGCGCCGAACAGGCCCCCGTCGACACCGACTTCCGCACCTGGGCCACCGGACAGGTCGGCGAGGCGGGCGCCCGCGCTGCCGCGCACTACGCCGCCGTCGCGCTCTACCACCACGACCCCGGTGCGCTCTCCGCCGCGTTCGTCCAGGAACGGCTGCGCCGCGCCGCCGCGCTGCCGCCCGAGGCCCGCTACCCCGTCGGCGGCTGGGCACAGGTCATCGACCGGATGGCGGCCCGCGCCTGGAACCTCAGCGTCCGGATCGAGACGGCGGCGCGCGTGGACGCCGACACCCTCGACACCCTGACCCGACAGGGTCAGGTGATCGTCGCCACCTCCCTCGACGCGGCCCGCTCCCTGCTCCGCGACCCCTCACTGACCTGGGGCAGCGGCAGGACCGCGCTCATCGACCTGGCCCTGCGCACCCGGCGCGGCGACGCCTTCGCCGTTTCCGACCTCGACGCCCCCGGCTGGATCGAACGCTTCAGTGCCCAGGACCGCACCCTCGCGCCCGCCGGACAGCAGCTCGTCCAGGGGCAGTTCCCCCTCGCTCCCGGCGAGTCCCGGGCCATCGGCATCGCCCGCGCCGAGGAGCTGCTCGACCTCGGCTACCCGAACTGGCGCGAGCGCACCGTATGGCGGCGCGAGGCCCTCGCCTCCGGCCGCACCGGCGCGGTCGACCGGCCCGGCACCACCTGGCGCGACCGGCCCGCCATCGACCGCGGCAACGGCATCTACCTCGCGGGTGACCAGGTCGCCGCGCCCGGACTGCTCAGCGAGGTGTCGTTCAACAGCGGAATCGAGGCGGCACTGCTCGCCCTCAAGGCTTCCGAGAGCCGGACCACCGCCCGCACCTCCACGGCAGGGCTTGACCTCAAGCAGACTTGAGGTCGGAGGGTGGCTGCACAGGGCCACGGGCCCCACAAGCCCACAGGCCCACAGCGACCGACACCACCGGGGAGTCCACCGTGCACGCCATCCGCCTCCACACCTTCGGCCCGGCCGAGAACCTCACCTACGAGCAGACCGCCGACCCCGTACCCGGCCCCGGCCAGGTCCGTATCGCCGTCGCCGCGGCGGGCGTGCACCTTCTCGACACGGCCCTGCGCGAAGGCATGACGGGCCCGTTCCCGGCCCCCGCCGAGCTGCCGACCATCCCGGGCCGCGAGGTCGCGGGCCGGGTCGAGTCGCTCGGCGAGGGCACCGACCCCGGCTGGCTCGGCAAGCGCGTCGTCGCCCATATCGGCATGGTCCCGGGCGGCTACGCCGAACTCACCGTCGTCGACGCCGAGAAGCTGCACACCGTCCCGGACGGCCTCGACGAAGCCGAAGCCGTCGCCATGATCGGCACCGGCCGCACCGCACTCGGCATCCTGCAGTTCACCGACCTCGGCCCCGGCTCGACCGTCATCGTCCCGGCAGCCGCGGGCGGCATCGGCACCCTGATCGTGCAGTACGCCAAGAACGCCGGGGCCACCGTCATCGGCCTCGCCGGCGGCCCCGCCAAGGTCGCCGCCGTCCGGGCGAACGGCGCCGACCTCGCCGTCGACTACACGCTCCCCGACTGGCCCCGGCAGGTCCGCACCCACCTCGACAAAACCGGCCGTCGCGCCACCGTCGTCTACGACTCCGTCGGGGGCACCACCGGCCGCGCCGCCGTCGACCTCCTCGGCAAGGGCGGACAGCACATCGTGTTCGGCTGGTCCGGGGCCGGACTCCACGACGGAGCACCGCTCACCTTCACCGACAAAGAACTCGCCGAACGCGGCATCACCTCCGGGAGCGTGCTCGGCCCCGCCATGATGGCGAAGGCGGGCGGCCTGCGCGCCCTCGAAACCCGATCGCTCTCCGAGGCGGCCTCCGGCCGGCTCCGCCCCACGGTCCAGCGCTTCCCGCTCGCCGAAGCGGCCGCCGCCCACCGCGCCCTGGAGACCCGGGGCACGATGGGCAAGGTCGTCCTGATTCCTTAACCCGGCGAGGACTTACGACCTCGCCCGCGATTGTCAGCGGCATCGCGGTGTCTGGGGCCTCCGCCTCCGGCGTTGTCGTCAGGCGCCGACGCTCCGCGTCGACTCCCTCCTCCGCCTTGGATTCGAAGGCCTCGGACGCTACTCCTTCTCCCACTGCCAATCGTGGGCGAGGTCGTTACTCGCCGCCGAGCTGTTCCCCGAGCTTCGACAACGCCCCGTCCGTCAGCCGGTACACCGTCCACTCGTCCTGCGGCCGCGCGCCCAGCGACTCGTAGAACGCGATGGACGGGGTGTTCCAGTTCAGCACCGACCACTCCAGGCGCTCGTAGCCGCGCTCCACACAGATCCGCGCCAGCTCCGTCAGCAGCGCCTTCCCGTGCCCGCCGCCGCGCCGCTCCGGACGTACGTAGAGGTCCTCCAGGTAGATGCCGTGCACCCCGCGCCACGTGGAGAAGTTCAGGAACCACAGCGCGAAGCCGACGACCTCGCCGTCGTCGTCCGACTCGGCGATGTGCGCGTACGCGGCGGGCCGCTCGCCGAACAGTGCCTCGTGCAGCTGCTCCTCGGTGGCGTTCGCCTCGTGCAGGGCCTTCTCGTAGTCGGCCAGCTCACGGACCATGGCGTGGATGACGGGGACATCGGCAGGGGCAGCGGTACGAATCATGAGGGCAGCGTAAGCACGGGCTCGTGCCCCACTAACCCCGCCCCAGCAACTGCCGTGCGATCTCGGCCTGATCCGGCTCCAGCCGCCGCTCCCCGTCCGTCACAGCCCACAGACCGTTCTGCAGCAGTCGCCCCAGCGTCCAGGCCCGCGCCCGCTCCCGGTCGAGCCCCAGCACCTCCGTCATCAGATCGAACCGCCGGCGCACCGCCACCGCGTCGAACCTGTTGACCAGCGCCGGAAGGAGCTCGAACCCCGGATCGCCGACCAGCGGCTTCGGGTCGATGGCCACCCACCTGCCCTCCCCGTCGGCCAGCACATTTCCGTAATGCAGGTCCCAGTGCAGCAACCGGTCCCCCGGCTCCCCCGCGACCTCCCGCACCGCCGCCGCGCAGTCCGCCAGCAGCCGCCGCTCCTCCCCGTCCGCCAGCGCCGCCACCGCCCCGGGCGCCGCCGCCAGCATCCGGGCCGCCATGTCCCCCAGCCCCCGCAGCCCACAACCCGCCGGAGCGGGTACGGACGACAGCCGGGCCAGCAGCCCCGCCAGAATCCGCACCGCTTCCCGCCCGTCCGCCATCCCCGTCAACGAGCGGTGACCTTCCAGTCTTTCCAGCAACAGCGTCCCCGTCGCCGCGTCGTGATCCAGCAGCTCCACGGCCCCCGCGCCCGCCTCGCCCCACACCCGCAGCGCGACAGGCTCCCCCACCGTCTCCTCGTCCACCGGCTGAAGCTTCAACGCCGCCCGGCGACCGTCCGCCACCCGCACCACCGGAAGCACCAGCGCGCACACCCCGTAGAACGCCGCACCGTCCCGCCGGAGCCCCCACCGCTCCAGGAACTCGGCGGCCCGCCCCGGCAGCGCCGCGAGAAAGGCCCGCCCTGCCGCCCCGTTGTACTTGGACTGGGTGCCGATCAGCTCGTCCGGAATGTCAATCACGCGGACGATCGTAGAGCCGTGCATCAATCGGATATGACTCCGAGCAGCCCCGACCCGCCCACCCGGCCGCGCACCACCGCCGGCTCGTGGATCCGCAGCGTCGGCTCATGGATTCGCAGCGCACCCGGCACCTACATCTGGCTGGCCGCACTCTTCGTCACCGCCGTCATCGTCCACCAGATGTCACCGGACTTCGAAGAGGACTTCCTGCGCCAGCGCTCGACCAACATCCACGAACTCTCCCGGGACCCCGTACACGTACTGATCACCAGCGCCTTCTGGATCGACGGCGGCCACTGGGTTCCCTACGCCGTCCTCTACACCGTCTTCCACGCCCCCGCCGAACGCTGGCTCGGCACCCTGCGCTGGCTCGCCGTCGCCCTCGCGGCCCATGTCCTCGCCACCCTCGTCAGTGAAGGCGTCCTGGCCTGGGCCATCCGGCACGGACACGTACCGCCGGCCGCCGCCAACACGCTCGATGTCGGGGTCAGTTACGCGCTTGCGGGCGTCGTCGCGGTCCTCACGTACCGCGTCCCGGCGCCCTGGCGGTACGTGTACCTCTTCGCCGTCCTCGTCTTCTACGGCATTCCGCTCATCACCGGCCGCACCTTCACCGACCTCGGCCACTTGACCTCCGTACTCATCGGCCTCGCCTGCTACCCACTGACCCGATCCCGGCCGAAGACGAAAACCCCTCCGGCGCAGTAACGTCCCGCCCCAGAGAAAGCACGACCTCAGGCACGGCTTCACACCGGACAAAGCAGGGGCAACATGAGCACCGTCAGCACCGTCAACGGCGGCATATCGTTCTGGTACGCGGACCAAGGAACCCCCATCCCCCGGGAACCCCTCCCCGGCGACGCAACCGCCGACATCTGCATCGTCGGCGGCGGATACACCGGACTGTGGACCGCCTACTACCTCAAGAAGGCCGTCCCCTTCCTCAACATCACCGTCCTCGAAGCCAAGTTCTGCGGCTACGGCGCCTCCGGGCGCAACGGCGGCTGGCTGTACAACGGCATCGCGGGCCGCGACCGCTACGCCAAGCTCCACGGCCACGAAGCCGCCGTCCGTCTCCAGCAGGCGATGAACGACACCGTCGACGAGGTCGTCCGCGTGTCCGCCGAGGAGAACATCGACGCCGACATCCACCAGGGCGGTGTTCTCGAAGTCGCCTACACCCCCGCCCAGCTCGCCCGGCTCAAGGACTTCCACTCCGTCGAGATCGCCTTCGGCGAGAAGGACCGCGTCCTGCGCGGCGCCCGCGAGACCGGCGAACGCATCAACGTCACCGGAGCCGTCGGTTCCACCTGGACCCCGCACGGCGCCCGCCTGCACCCGGTCAAACTCGTCAAGGGCCTCGCCGCGACAGTCGAGGCGCTCGGCGTCACCATCCATGAGTCGACCCCCGTCACCGAGATCAAGCCCAAGCACGCCCACACCCCGTACGGCACCGTCCGCGCCCCGTACATCCTGCGCTGCACCGAGGGCTTCACCGCAAACCTCAAGGGCCAGAGGCGCACCTGGCTCCCCATGAACTCCTCGATGATCGCCACCGAGCCGCTCCCCCGGTCCGTGTGGGACACCATCGGCTGGGACGGCCGCGAAACCCTCGGCGACATGGCCCACGCCTACATATACGCCCAGCGCACCGCGGACGACCGCATCGCGCTCGGCGGCCGCGGCGTCCCGTACCGCTACGGCTCCGCCACCGACAATGACGGCCGCACCCAGCCCGCCACCATCGAGGCCCTCCGCGACATCCTCGTCCGCCTCTTCCCCACCACCGGAGCCGCCCGCATCGATCACGCCTGGTCCGGCGTCCTCGGCGTCCCCCGCGACTGGTGCGCCACCGTCACCCTCGACCGCTCCACGGGCCTCGCCTGGGCCGGCGGCTATGTCGGCTCCGGCGTCGCCACCACCAACCTCGCCGCCCGCACCCTGCGCGACCTGATCCAGCAGGATTCCGGTCAGTCCGGCCCCACGGAACTGACCGCACTGCCCTGGGTCGACCACCGGGTCCGCCGCTGGGAACCGGAACCCTTCCGCTGGCTCGGCGTCCACGGCATGTACGCCGCCTACCGCACCGCCGACCGCCGCGAACTCACCTCGCCCCGCCCCGGCACGGACCCCATTGCGAAGGCCGCGGACCGGCTGTCCGGACGACACTGACCGGAAAACGGACGGGCACCCGCCACCGGGTGGTGGCGGGTGCCCGCGGTCCGTTCGGTCACCTGTGTGGGGGTCGTGTCACTTCGAGTGGCAGGGGTTCTTGTCGTGACACGGCTTCGGCTTGGGCTTGGAGCAGTGCTTGTCGTGACACGGCTTGGGCTTCGGCTTGGAGCAGTGCTTGTCATGGCACGGCTTGGGCTTCGGATTGGGCTTCGGCTTGCAGTGCTTGTCGTTGCACGCCTTCTTCTCGACGGCGATGCGGGCCTGGTCCTGGTTCGACCGGACGGTGCCGTTGGTGGACGAGACGTTCACCGGGGCCGACACGATCGCGGGATTCGAGGCGTTCGGGCCCGCCTGCCCGACCGGTGCGCCCGAGGCCCCGGCGCCCGGCCTCAATCGGGCCCCGGCCGACCGATGCCCCGCTGTGCACCGATCATCCCGAGACCGTCGATCGCGGCCGGGGACAGGATCGAGTCCTCCAGGCCGGACAGGGGCATCCAGGTCACCGCGCTCGTGGAGTCATCGGCCTTGGTGACCGTCAGCGGGCCGGGCTTGAGTTCGACGATGTAGAAGAGCCCCACCAGGTTCCAGCTGATCCCGAGCCGGGTGGCCGTATACGCCCGCGCGTCCGCCAGGCGGGCGTCAAGGAGTTCGAGGCCGGTCTCCTCGTACAACTCGCGTGCCAGCGTCTCCCGTGGCTGCTCGCCCGGATCGATTCCGCCGCCGGGCAGGTGCCACAGCCCGGGCTCGAAGACCGGTGAGGCATCGGAGAGTTGAGTCAAAAGCAGTTGGTCCTGCACAGCGGCAACGGCATACGCCGATACGCGCGAACGCACGTGACTGTTCACTGTGTCCCTCCGGTTCTCAGGCTCTGCGGCCTCGACCGCCCCGTGCGGGGCAATCTATCGACCGTGCACCGAGAGGGTGCGGCAGGTTCCGCAGGGAAACGAAGTGAACCACCCGTCGTAGACGGCGCGTTGATTGGCTGCGAGCCGACCGCCAACTACCGGTCCGGTCGGCGCACCGGCAACGGAAGAAGGCCGGCGCCCTCCCGGGGCACCGGCCTTCTTCACGGGGTCAGACGATGAGTTCGGGCTCCTCGGCCCGGGCTGCGGCGGGCTCGGGCTTGGTGTCGCGCATGACCAGGGTGGCCAGGAGGGCCGCGGCGAGGACGCCGATCGCGCTGATGGTGAAGGTGGTCGACATCGAGGCGGTGAAGGCTTCCCGGGCGGCGTGGACCAGTCCGGTGTCGCCGTTGGCGGCGGCCAGTGCGCCGACGATCGACTGCTTGGCCTGCTCGGGCGCGTCGGCAGGCATCTCGCTGCGGAAACCGCTCGTCAGGAGCGAGCCGAGGATCGCGATGCCGAGCGCGGCGCCGGCCTGCTGGATGGTGTCGTTCAGCGCCGAGCCGACGCCGGCCTTCTCCGCCGGGATGGTGCCCATCAGCGCGCCGACCGCGGCCGGCATCGCGAGACCGGCGCCGAGGCCGAGCAGTCCGAGCGCGACCGCCGGGACGGTGAAACCGGAGTCTGCCGAGACGGTGGTCAGCAGCGCGAAGGAAGAAGCCATGACGAGCATCCCGCCCAGCACCAGGAAGCGGTTGCCGATCTTCGCGGCGAGCCCGGCGCTGGCGCCGTTGCCGATCAGCGCGGCGACGGCCAGCGGCACGAACGCGAGGCCCGCCTTGACCGGCGAATAGCCGAGCACGAACTGCAGGTACTGGGTGAGCACCAGCAGCAGACCGCCGTTGCCGATCTGCACGAGGGTCAGCGAGAGCGAACCGCCGCTGAAGTTGCGGTGCTTGAACAGGACTAGCGGCACCATCGGCGCGGGGGTGACGTTCTCCCAGACCACGAACCCGCCGAGGGCGATCACCGCGGCGGCCAGGGTGATCGCCGAGCGGCCGCCGAAGGCGCCGTGCTGCGGGAGCTCGATGATCCACCAGATCAGGGCGGTCATACCGACCGCGGACAGCACCGCTCCGATCGGGTCGGGCTTCTGCCAGGGCCCCTTCGACTCCGGCATGAGGACGAGCGCTGCCAGGACGGCGAGCACGACGACCGGGACGTTGACGAAGAAGATCGAGTGCCAGGAGAAGTGGTCGATCAGCACGCCACCGAGCACCGGGCTGCCGACCAGGCCGAGCATCGACACCGAGCCCCACGCCGCCATCGCCTTGGGGCGTTCCTCCTCGTCGAAGACGGTGATGAGGATCGACAGCGTCGAGGGCATGATCAGCGCCCCGCCCACGCCCATCGTGACCCGCGCCGCGATCACCTCGCCGGGGTTCGTGCAGAAGGTCGCGGCCAGCGACGCCGCCCCGAAGAGCAACAGGCCGATGATCATGATCTTCCGGCGGCCGAAGCGGTCGCCGAGGCTGCCGGAGGTGAGCAGGAGCCCGGCGAAGACCAGGATGTAGGAGTCGAGGATCCACTGGATGTCCTGGGCGCTCGCACCGATGTCCTCGGTCATCGACGGCACCGCGACGGTCAGCGCCATGCTGTCGACCACCAGGACCAGCGTGCTGAGGCACAGCACGATGAGGATCCACCAGCGGCGCGGATTACGGGTTTCCATGGGGTTTCCTCTCGACCTGCGCACGACGTTCCTTCGTTGCGAACACTGTACGCATGCGAGTACAGCGTTCGCAAGAACCTATTCCTGTACGCTGAATGCGAACGCTGTACGCCTTGAAGGAGGATCATGGCCGCCAAGACGAACCCGATCCCGTCCGTGTGGGCCCGGCAGCAGCCCGCGCCCGACCAGCCCGCACTCAGCCGGGCCGCGATCGTCCGCGAGGCGATCGCCATGCTGGACGCCGAGGGCATCGAGGCGCTGAGCATGCGCAAGCTCGGCGCCCGCCTGAACGCCGGCGCGACCTCCCTCTACCGGCACGTCGCGACCAAGGACGAGCTGATGGAACTCGCGGTGGACGAGGTCGCCGCCGAGATCGTCGTCCCCTCCCCGGACATCGTCCGGGCAGACCCCGAGGCCGACAGCCCCGACTGGCGCGCCGCCGCCACCGAGGCCGCCCGGTCCTTCCGGGCGACCGCCCTGCGCCACCCGTGGCTGTCCTCGGTCCTCGGCCAGGCGGGCCTCGCCTACCTCGGGCCCAACCTCATGTCCTTCTCCGAGCGACTGGCCGCCCTGTTCACGGCCGCCGGCTTTCCCGAGCCGAGCCGCGCGATCGACACCGTCCTGTCCTACGTCATCGGCATGAGCACCACGGAGGCGGCCTGGCTCACCACGGTCGCCCGCTCCGGCGAGACCGAGGCCGCCTTCATCGCCCGCCTCATGCCCGCCGCCCAGCAGGCCGCGGCCGGCCACGACCACCTCACCGACGCCTACGCCGAACCCCCGGCCGTCAACCCCGCAGAGATCCGCGAAACCAAGTTCGCCTACGGCCTGGAGGTCGTCCTCGACGGCCTGTCGATGCGGCTCCCGCGCTAGCTGTTCTGTCCGGCGAGGCCCACCGGGTCGGCCGGCAGAAGACAAGAGAAGCCAGGTCAGACGCGGTCTGGCCTGGCTTCTCGCTGAGCCCCCTGTCGGATTCGAACCGACGACCTACGCATTACGAGTTGTCCGATCTCGGTCCGCAACTGTCCGCCGTCGTCCGCCGCGTTGCCCACATGGCTGGTCAGGGGGTGATTCGTACTGTCACGGACGGTGGCGGACCGCTCCGGATCGGTCGGCTATCGAGACCACAACTGAGACCGGCGCGCGCGCCAACTCAGTCAGTCCGCCGAGGCAGAGTGGAGCAAACTCCCTGGCCACAAGTTGGCCACGGGCAGTGATCCGGATAGCTGAAAACGAGCAGCAGCCCGTATGCGGTCTCGGGCACATGAGTCACGGATCTGCCCAACGTGGGTGCCTCTCGGCCCGGGCTCGGCTCAGAATGCTGCCCATGGTCGACAAAGAGCGTGATGAGACAGAAGCACCCACGTTCCTGTCAGCTGCAGCCGAGGTGGCTCGGCTGATGGACCTCGACAACGCGGCCAGCGTGCCGGAGGACCAACGTGCGCGGCACCTGGCGCATGCAGTGCGCAAGCCGCTGCTCGAACGCATCAGCCTGCCCGAGGAGTTCTTCCCAACGTTGATGACTGCAGCCGTCTACGACCCTGACCCCAGCTTCTGCCGTTGGTTCATCGAGCCAGCGGTCTACGTATTCGGGCGCCGTCGGGTCATGACAGCACTGCTCAACTATGCACAGACAGGCACAGACGCTGAGCAGGCGGGCGCAAGGCGGGCCTGGTACTGCGCCCACGTACCGTTGCGCGCGGACCGGTCTTCGGCATACGCACCTGGTGGAAGGCGCGATCCTGCCCTGGACGAGTCCCACGACGTGGTGGACAAGTGGCTGGAGCATGCAGCCTCACGCTCTAGCCGACGAGAGCGTGGATCGCCGCCACGAAGTTGAACACCGCCGGCAGGGCGAAGACACTCCCGACCACAATCCATCCAGTCCCGGCGACGCGGCGGCCCCGGGTCGGCGGGGGCGGTGGAATCAGCTGATTCCCCACTCTCACCGTCTCGTTCGGGGCGATCAGGCTGCGCCCGGTGCGGCGTTGTCTCCGCCCCAACCATATGAAGACGACCGCGACCATCGCCGTGAAGGCGGCAAGTTGAAGATGCTCACTCGGTGAGTCGGCGCCGGCAAGCGTCACGGTTACGTACGACACAAGAACTTCCCCCCAGTGGACCAGCGTGGGTGGATCACCTCACGACGGTTTAACCATGTCAAGCGGATTGGGTCGTACTTACGGCACCCCCAACACGCTTTCCAAATGTTCGTCCGGGGGTCCGGGGTGAGCCATCGGCGTCCTGACCTGCGCCGGAATGAGAGGCGGGGCGTCCGGTGGACGTTGCTGGACGGGGGCGAACGAGACCAGAACTGAGACCATCAGGGCAGGGCCGCCGAGGCCGCCCCGTCGGCACGGCCGCCTCTTGACCAGCCCCGCTGCAGCTTTGTGTGCCCCCGAGTAGGCGCTACCAGGACCGATCGGTAGTTGACGCTGGCTGCTGGGTCACTCGTCCCGGAGTCGGATCGCCATCACGGTTCCGTCGGGGCGGATGGACACCGCGTTCCACTGCTCTGATGTGCTGCGGTCCGGCCACTGCCCTCGTAGGGCGTGTACCTCACTTCGGTATTCATTGACGCGCCCGTGGTGGAGGTGCGTGTAGAGGCTCCTCTTGAGTCCGGAAAATGCCTCTATGCGGGTGCCATTGAGGCGGTAGATGTGGTCGGTACCGACGAAGTCGATGTCGTGGATGCGGTGCTCCGCATCTCGCAGCCCGGCCGTGTTGGCGTGGACATCGTGCTGGAAGTGGCGTCGGCCTTGTTCCTTGGTCAGGTACTGGGCGGTGGGTTTGCCACCTCCGGTGAAGGCCGTGAGCGTGGCTGCTTCCGTCCGTGCCAGCACGACGCTGAACCAGGCAAAGGAGTCGGGCAGTACCTGGAACCCGGGGACGATCGTCTCTCCGCGGTCCGTGGGCCGCACGACGTCGGCCATACGGTTCCCCTGCTCCAGGGCGAGATCCAGGCCGGCTTCTGATGTCTCTCCGGACGGGCGGAGGACGGTCGTACCCGGCGCCTCCAGGATGTGCACGGCAAGGCTCTCCGTGGTGGGGATCTCGGTTCCGATGAGCAGGTACGGGACTGTGCCGTACGGCCCAATGTGCACGGACTCAACGTGGGCGCTAGCCGTACCGAGCTGCTTCTGTACCTGGTGAACGCTGCTGTGGGTGCCCTTGGAGGAGAGGAGGAGGACCTTGGACGGCTGGCCTGGTTGCCAGGCTTCGACGAAGAAGTGGGGCCGTCGCTGTAGCGGCTCCGGGCGAGTGCCGGTACCGGAGCTGCGTAGGGTCCAGCCGGCCTTCAGAGCGATGTCCGCCGGGATCACGGAGACCGAGTGGTCGGGGTAGCGGGACCTGACCAGCTTCTCGGCCAAAAGAGAGGCGAAGCCGGTGCCGATTTCTCCGGACTGGGTGGCCTTGTAGAAGCGCAGGAGATCGCCCCCTTCGGACGACAGCTGCAGGTAACGGCCGCGGTTGGCTTCCAGTGCCTGGCTGTAGCGCAGGCTGCCCCAGTGCTCGGCGAGTCCTCGCCCCGCACCTTGGCGGGCCGAAGCGGCTCCGAGGCCGATGGCGTGGATGACCTGCCAGGGTGTGAGTGTCAGTGATCGCGGCGCTGTCCGGACGGCCCTGTAGTCGGTGCGTCGGCGAAGGGAGCCCCGCCCGTCCTCTATCCGCTTCTCGTCCTCGTCCGCCGCAGCCTTGGCGACCTGGGCGGCGAGCTCGGGTGATGAGCGGACCTGGACGTGGGAGGTGGTGCTCAGCTCGTGGAGGATCTCGGCGACGGCTTTGGATTCGTCCTTGTTCACCGGCAGCCCTTCTGTCGATGTGGTGCGGCGTGAGCTGGAGGACCGTAGGACGGGACAGGGGAGCGCAATCAAGTGCGCACGAGGGGCGCAGGCCGGTATTCGGCCAGCCCCCTTCGAGGAACGTTCGAGCGGTGTGCGGTCCCGCACTCCCCAGCCGTCGGCGAGCGCGGCCACCAGGGCCAGACCGCGTCCGGACAAGTCGGTGTCGGCGGCCTGGCGAGCCTGATGAAGGACTCCTCGTCCTCGATCAGGCCATCCGCACGGCCGCGCAGGACGGACGCGTACACCAACTGCGCAGTAACGAGAGCATCAAGGCCATGAGCGAGGGGCCGACCGGCCCCGGCAGCGGTGACCAGGGAGAGACGCGTGAGCGACAACCAGCAGGCCACAACCGAGGACCGGTGGCGCCGGGCCGCGCTGATCTGGGACTACCACCAGATGCACCACCAACTGCGTCCCGTCGACCCGGCGATCGGCTTGGGCAGCCACGACCTCGGCGTTGCCACTCACTCCGCCAAGCTGTATCGCTCCGGGCTGTTCCCGGCCCTGGTCTTCACCGGCGGCAACAGCCCCACCACCGCCAAGGTCTTCTGTCCCAGTCGTAGGGAGGCGGTCGTCGAGGTTGCCGACGCTCTGCTTGCCCAGGGAATGGCGTTAGGAGCTCGCATTTTCGCTGGCCGAGGTCCGCCGGTGACGAGTGTTGTCCCGCTCCGCGCTCAGCCGAGGCGAGGGGCGACGCGTTGATCTGTGCGGCTCAGACTGTGCCGGGCTGTACCTGGGCAAGTACCAACCCATGGATGGATCGATCGTGAAGTGGGCATGCGGGGTGGCCGAGGCTGAGTTGAGTGAGCCGCTTCCTCGTCGATGGGCGCACTCGCGAGGGGTCGCCCAGCGCGCACTCGGAGTCGCTGGGGTTCTGGGAGACGACACGGAGCTACTGACCTCTGCGGCTGTCTTGCACGATGTGGGCTACGCTCCGCGGCTGGCCGTGCCCGGGTTTCATCCGCTGGATGGCGCTCGGTTTCTTCGTGACATCCACGCTGTAGACGAACGGCTGGTTCGATTGGTGGCGAACCATTCGCTGGCGTTGCTGGAAGCTGAGGAACGCGGGCTGCGGGACACGCTGGAGACCGAGTTTCCGCTGCTCGACGACCAGCGGCTTGTGGACGCCCTGGTCTACTGCGATATGACGACAACGCCCGATGGCGAGATCACTTCCGTCGAGGCTCGGCTGGCCGAGATCACCGCCCGTTATGGCTCCGACAGCCTGGTGGGGCGATTCATCCGTCGAGCGTCGCCGGAGATCCTGGCCTCTGTGGAGCGGGTGGAAACGGCGCTGGCGGCTCAGCCCAGGTAGGGGTAGGTGCCGGCCAGGTAGTCGCCGATCTGCTGGCGCATGCTGGGGTGGATGTCGTACTGGTCCAGGTCGGATGGCTGGATGTAACGGACGCCGTCAGCTTCGTCGTTGATGGTGGGCTCGCCACTCACTGGGCGGCCGATGTATGTGTTCTCGTACTGCTGGCGGATCTCACCGTCGGTGTAGGCCACGATGTGGTTGGGGTTCGTGTAGACCCCCAGGAAGCCGGTGATCTCGGCGATGATGCCGGTCTCTTCCAGGCATTCGCGCACCGCGCACTGTGCCGCCGTCTCACCGATATCCTGGGCGCCACCAGGCAGGGCCCATTGGCCTGTGTCTCGACGGCGCTGGAGCAGGATGGCGCCGCTGTCGTCGACGACGAGCAGGTTGTTGGCGGGAATGAGCGTGTTCGCCTTGGGGGCTTTGGGATCGTTGTAGTACTCAGTCCTGCCCATGTGACGAGGGCCCTTCCTGGATTGGCGTCCAGGGCCGTGCGGTGGCCCAGACAGCTTCGAAACTCTGAGCGTAGTTGTCGAACCACCCAGCAGCGTCAACTCTCTTGAGATGGAGCAGAGGGTTGGCGCTGGCCGGCTGACCCCAGACGTGCGGGTTGACCAGCAGGTCGTTGTCGTAGCGGAACAGGGAGGTGTAAAGCGTGGTGTCGTGCAGCCTGACCTCGCAGTCTGCCTCGGACAACAAGGGTCGGTAGTAGGTCAGGGAGGCGCGGATCTTGGCGGCGAGTGTGTCGCCGATGCCTTCTTCGCGGCCGCGGACGGCCACTGCCTGGCCGTTCGAGTCGCCGAAGCAGAGCCGTACTTGAACGCCGTCTGCTGCGCGCTCGGCGAGCATCCTGGCGACGTGGGGGTTGGACTGGGCGAAGAACGTGCCTGAGAAGACGAGAACGCTGATCTGCTCCTGGGCTCCCTTCAGCAGCGAGAGCCACATGTCACGGGGAACGCTGGCCCGGTTCTGGTAGGTCCCGACGAGCTCCGAGCCTGACCCGGCACTGGGGTGTCCGGCACTCGGCGCTGAGGCTGGGGTTGGGGCTGGCCAGAGGAACAGTTCCTCCACCCGTAAGTGCTGGGCAGCTACTCGTTCCGCCAGCATCAGGTCTCCCACCAGGCAACTGCCCGAAGGAGGCCCACGTGATCGGGGAAGTCACCGGGATCCGCAGGATCCGGATGCTGTACCTGCAGCTGTTGTACCGCTGCAACTTCGAGTGTCTGCACTGCTTCCATGGCAAGAGGCTCAAGCACGCCGATGCCTTCACGGCAGACGAGGCCATCAACCTCCTCACACTCATGCGCGCCCAGTACGGCACCGAGGCTGTCACCCTGCTGGGCGGCGAGCCGTTCGTCTACAAGGACCTCGCCTACGTCGTCCGGTACGCCAAGCAGGAACTGGGCATGCAGGTCGAGATCTGCACCAACGGCTATCGGATCGAGCGCCGGCTCACCGAGATCGCCCCCCCCACCTGGACCTGCTGCGGGTATCGCTGGAGGGCATCGGCTCGACCAACGACCACGTCCGCAAGTTCGGGAGCTATCGGAGTGCGCTGAGCGCCCTCGATATCGCCCGGGGACTCGGTGTCCGTACCGGAGCGACCCTGACGGTCACGTCTCGCAACATCGGCGAGGTGCTCCCGCTTGCCCGCACCCTCCAGAACTACGGGGCAGAGCAGTTGAAGCTTCACTGCCTCCGACCGGTCGGCAACGCAGCAGATCACCCCGAGCTCCTCATCACCGACTCCGCCGCCTACATCCGCCTACGTGAACAGCTCCAGACCGCCGACCTGACCATCGAAGTGATCGTCGACGAGGACTTGTCCGGGAACGGTGCCCCGGAGACTTGCGCTCCTGCAGGTGGCCCGACACAGATCGATCGGATCGAGGCCGACCCGCGCGGCGCACTCACCATGTCCTGCAAGGCCGTCGGCAAGGACTCCCACGCTTTCTGGTACGACAAGCTCGCTGACCACATCGACCACCGGCCATCCGCCACCGACGAACTCACGCTCGCGGTACCGGACGTCGTGTACGGCCGTGTCTGACGCCCCGCTGTTCGAGAGCCTCGAAGGACTTCGCGGCACCGGCAAGTCGACCATCGCACCGATGCTGGCAGCAGCCCGTGAAGCCGTTCTGGTCCCGACCGTGCCGCTCTTCTACCAGCCTCTGCGGCGCGAGGTGGACCTGCGGGCGAATGCCGAGGCCAGGATGTGCTTCTACCTGTCCGCGCTGTTCACCGCGGCTGATGAGATACGCCGCCACCTGTCCTCGGGCACCCCGGTCGTCGTGGAGAGCTACTTCGCTCGCTGCCTCGCCACCCACCGTGCTCTCGGTGTTCGTCTCGGGGTCAGTCTGCCGCCCGACCTGCCGCAGCCCGTGACCTACCAGCTGACGTGCGGCGAAGACGAGCGCCAGCGTCGGCTCGCTGAGCGGACCAAGCCGGTCTCCCGCTGGGACACCCTCGTCGGGGGCTCTGGCGACCGGGTTACCGACGCCTATGCCCAGTTCCCGATGCACCGCGTGGACACCACGCGCCTGGACCCCGACGAGGTCCTCCAGGCGATCCTCGCCACCGACACGCAAGGAGCCCACCACTGTGCAAACGCAGAGCCTGTGGGAGCACACCCTCACCTTCTTTCCCCAGTTCCTCGCCGCGCTGAAGGAGCGTGCCACTCCTGACGCCACTGTCGCGGTCATCGGCGCGAGCGACGGCAAGTTCATCCTGCCGCTGGCTGCCGCCGGCTACCGAGTGATCGCCGTAGAACGCGACCCGCTTGCTCTTCACGGTGGTGAAGTCACGCTCCCGGGTGACAACCAGGCTCACGCCATGGGCCTCATCGACCGGCTCAAGCTCGAATCGCTATACGACCGAGTGCAGGTCGTGGAGGAGGACTTCCTTCAATGGGAGCCTCTGGACATGCCCTGCGACGCCATCTGGACGAGCTGCTCGTGGCATTACAGTGCCAACCACCATCGCCCGCTCGCCGAGTTCATCACCCGCATGCAGTCGTCCGTACGCCAGGACGGTCTGTTCGGCGCGGAGTTCATGATGCCTGTCACCCAACGCCAACACCTGATCGAGCACTACACGTCCCCCGAGAAGCTCAGGCGTCACTTCATCGGCGACTGGGACGCTCTGCTGACCCTGCGAACGAATGAGTTCGCCGAGCAAGCCCACATCGGCCAGCTCCAGGACCACACCCACCGGATGGGTCTGCTCCTCGCGGCCCGCAGCCCCTCGTAGCGCAAAGGAAAAGCCCATGAAGCACGAGTACGAGGCCAAGTTCCTCGCCATCGACGTCGCCGGCCTTCAGGCCAAGCTGACCACTCTGGGCGCCGCCCAAGCGTTCCCGCGCACCCTTCTCACCCGCAAGATCTTCGAGAACGACGCCCTCGAAGGAGGTGCCTGGGTGCGACTGCGCGACGAGGGCACCCGATCGACGCTGACACTCAAGCAGGTCACCGACGCCACCACGATCGACGGCACCACCGAGATCGAAACCGAGGTAACGGACCTGCACGCCATGGCCGAGATCCTCCGCAGCCTCGGCATGCGCGAGGTCCGGTATCAGGAGAACTACCGCGAGGAGTGGAGCCTCGGCGAGGTCGCCTTCGACTTCGATACCTGGCCGGACCTCCCCACCTTCGTGGAAATCGAAGGGCCTGACGAGGCATCGGTCCGACAAGCAGCTGCACTGCTCGAACTCGACTACTCGGAAGCCCGGTTCGGCAGCGTGGATGAGATCTACAAGAGCGAATCCGGCCGCGACATCCTGGCCGAACCCACCCTCCTCTTCGCGGACGCCGACAAGAGTGAGGCAGCCCCAGTGGCCGCCCATGGCCACTGACGTTGAGGGCTGAGCTGTGCTGATGGAACTGGCCGTACCACACCGGGTGACACCCGGGATCGCCGAGTTCGCTCGCGGTGGTCTGCCCGCACCGGCAGGTACCGACGACGGCAACCACTGGATCGATGGGCTCTGCTGGCTCTACTGCGGCCAGAAGTGGACCCGTGTCCTGTGGATCGGTCCCGTGAGCGTGGCCGGTGCCCAAGCAGCGATGTACGCCTGCGGTCCCTGCATCCGGGCACTTCAGGAGCAGGTCTGGCAATCCATCCTTCTCAACGATGATCCGGTTCGTTCGACGCGGCCCGGGATCCCCACTCAGGCAGAGCCGGTTGGCGGACGTCGGAGTCCTCCCCCACGTCGGGAAGAGCGCCGCCGAGGCCACCGCCAAGCTGGTCCCGCTCCAGCGGAAGGCCGAGGCGGAGGACGCCGCCCGCAAGGCGGAGAAAGCCCGGAAGAAGGCCCAGCGCGCCAAGAAAGCCGAGGCCGCAGGCAAGAAGAAGGCGAAGCGGAAGAAGCCGGGGAAGTAGGGCCCAGAGCCCCTCCGCTCACGCGTCGCTCACGCAAGTCCTCCCACGACACCGCGACCACACGCCCCGCCACGCCTCATGCATAAGAAAACCCCAGGTCACGGGCTGTGTGACCTGGGGTTTCTCTGAGCCCCCTGTCGGATTCGAACCGACGACCTACGCATTACAAGTGCGTTGCTCTGGCCAGCTGAGCTAAGGAGGCATGCCGGAGCAGTGTAACCAACACTGCTCCCTGCGCGGTCCCAAAATTTCGCGCCCCTCGAACTACTGACAGATTTCAAATGGCCGGGTAGCGTCGCTGAGGATTCACCCAAGTGGACCAGACCACTCCCTTACTCGGATCGTCCGGCACGTTCCTGCCGGTGAAGGAGAAGATTCAGCATGGCCAGTGTCACGTTCGACAAGGCGTCCCGCGTCTACCCCGGCTCCACCAAGCCAGCCGTGGACCAGCTCGAGATCGACATCGCGGACGGCGAGTTCCTCGTCCTCGTCGGTCCTTCCGGTTGTGGCAAGTCGACCTCCCTGCGCATGCTCGCGGGTCTTGAGGACGTCAACGGCGGCGCGATCCGCATCGGCGACCGCGACGTCACGCACCTGCCCCCGAAGGACCGGGACATCGCCATGGTGTTCCAGAACTACGCGCTCTACCCGCACATGAGCGTCGCGGACAACATGGGCTTCGCGCTCAAGATCGCCGGTGTCAACAAGACCGAGATCCGGGCGAAGGTCGAAGAGGCCGCCAAGATGCTGGACCTCACCGAGTACCTGGACCGCAAGCCGAAGGCGCTCTCCGGTGGTCAGCGTCAGCGTGTCGCGATGGGCCGTGCCATTGTGCGTGAGCCGCAGGTCTTCCTCATGGACGAGCCGCTGTCGAACCTCGACGCCAAGCTCCGTGTCTCCACCCGTACGCAGATCGCCTCGCTCCAGCGCCGTCTGGGCATCACGACCGTGTACGTCACGCACGACCAGGTCGAGGCCCTGACCATGGGTGACCGTGTCGCGGTCCTCAAGGACGGTCTGCTCCAGCAGGTCGACTCGCCGCGCAACATGTACGACAAGCCGGCGAACCTCTTCGTGGCCGGCTTCATCGGCTCCCCGGCCATGAACCTGGTCGAGGTCCCGATCACCGACGGCGGTGTGAAGTTCGGCAACAGCGTCGTCCCGGTCTCCCGTGAGGCGCTCTCCGCCGCCGCGGACAAGGGCGACACGACCGTCACGGTCGGCATCCGCCCCGAGCACTTCGACATCGTCGAGCACGGTGGCGCCGCCGCCAAGTCGCTCACCAAGGACAGCGCCGACGCCCCGGCCGGCCTGGCCGTCTCGGTCAACGTCGTCGAGGAGCTCGGCGCCGACGGCTTCGTCTACGGCTCCGCGCGGGTCGGCGGCGAGGACAAGGACCTGGTCGTCCGCGTCGGTGGCCGCGCCGTTCCGGAGAAGGGCACCAAGCTGCACGTCGTGCCGCGCCCGGACGAGCTGCACGTCTTCTCGACCTCGACGGGTGCGCGTCTCACCGACTGACGCCCCGCGCACCCGCACCGCAGCCGGCCCCGCACGTTCTCCGTGCGGGGCCGTTCGCGCGCCGTGGGGCGTGCTTGGGTTTGGATCCGTACAGCGCCGAAATCCCCGGCACACCGGTCATTTCGCCGCGGCTCGTCAACACACGATTCGAAAAGCTTCCTCGAACCATCCCCCTCAAGGGTGACGAAATGTCGCCAAATCATCACTGCCCGCTACGCTCGCTGCGTGACCCACACCGCGCGCCGCATCGGCCGAACCCTCGCTTTCGTACTGCCCGTCGTGATGGTCCTCTCCGGGACTCTCGCCGTCACCAGCGTGCCGTGGGCAGCGCACAATTCCGAGTCGCAGGTCCTGACCGCATCGGCTCACAATCTTTCGAAGCGTGCCAAGGCGAGCACTCCGCAGGACATCCTCCGTGACCGGCTGCTCGTGGAGCTTCGGGAGAAGGACCCGGGTGTCGCGCTGACGGACCTGCAGCGTTCCGTCGAGGGCCGCCCCTCGCTCGCCCAGCACTGCATGTCGATCGCGAAGGCGCTGGGCCGCGCCGCGGTCGAGCAGTACGGTCCGACGCGCGCCCACCGGTTCTCGCGCCCCGTCTGCGACACGTCGTTCGCCTCGGGCGTCGCACAGTTCAGCTGACCCGCCGGTCCGGGCACCGCATATCGTGCCTGGCATGCATACGTATCCGACGCAGGCCGTGGTCCTGGCGGGTGGCCAGGGATCGCGGCTGCGCCCGTACACCGATGACCGCCCCAAGCCGATGGTCGAGATCCCGGGCACCGGGACTCCGATCATCGGCCATCAGCTGTCCTGGCTGGCCGCCGAGGGCGTGACCGACGCCGTGGTGTCGTGCGGTCATCTGGCCGAGGTACTGCAGGAGTGGCTGGACTCGGCAGTGCTGCCGCTGCGAGTGACGACCGTCGTGGAGTCCGAGCCCCTGGGACGGGGCGGCGGGCTGAAGTACGCCGCCGCCCGGCTGCCCGATCCGGAACAGCCCTGGTACGCCACCAATGGCGACATCTGGACGCGCTTCTCCCTGCGCGAGATGGCCGCGTTCCACGCCGAGCGCGATGCGACCGCCACACTGGCCCTGGCCCGCCCCCGTATCCCGTGGGGTGCGGTGGAGACGGACGCGTTCGGGCACATCACCGACTTCATCGAGTCGCCGCCGTCGCCGTACCTGATCAACGCCGGTGTGTACGTCTTCTCGCCGACGTTCACGACGCTGCTGCCGGACCGGGGCGACCATGAGCGGACGACGTTCCCGCGGCTGGCCCGTGAGCGCAGGCTGGCCGGTTACCCGTTGCCGCACGGGGCGTACTGGCGGGCCATCGACACGGCGAAGGACCTGACCGAGGCCGCCAAGGAACTCGACGGGCAGTAGGAAAGAGCGGCGCAGTACGCGAAGGGCGGTCACCGGTTCGTTCCGGTGACCGCCCTTCGTCTGCTGCGGTCCGGGGGTCTCAGCCGAGCAGACCGCCGATGGGGTTCTGCCCGCCGCCGGACGTTCCGCCGGTGGAGCCGCCGCCGCTGTCCGAGCCGCCGCCCGTGGAACCGCCGCCGGTGCCGGTGGAGCCGGAAGAGCTCGGGCCGGAGCTGCTGGACGGCGGCTGCTGCGGGGTCGTCTGCTGCGGGGGCTGCTGGGCGGTGCCCTGGGTCTGGCTGGGCTGTCCGGCACCGGCACCCGCCTGGCCGGACTCGCGGACGGCTTCCGCAGCGGGCGTGGACGCCTTGGCGGACGGGGTGGTGGAGGCACTGCTGCGGGAGGGCGAGGGGCGCCGTCCGTCGGGCGTGTGGGAGGCCCGGCCGCTACCGGACTCCTGCGGGAGCGGAGAGCCGGGGAGCTGGTTGGTCGGGTCGCCGTTCGGACCAGGCACGGTGACGACCTGGGAGGAGCGGACAGCACCGCCGAGCATGGAGCCCACGAGAAGGGTGAGGCCGACGACGACGGTGGCGACGACGGCACCCCGGCGCAGCACCCGGCGGCGGAGGTCCCAGATCGCCGAGCGCGGGCCGAGCCTGCGCCAGGCCTCACCTGCTAGCCGTCCGTCGACGGAGTAGACGGGGGCGCCCGCGATGATCAGCGGGCTCCAGGCGGCGAGGTAGATGATGTCGGGCGCGTCGTAGACGGCGACGGTGCGCCAGGTGACGGTGACCAGCAGGGCGGCGGAGAGGAGAGCGCCGACGGAGGCGGCGACGCGCTGCCAGAGACCGAGGACGGTGAGGACACCGACGACGACCTGGAGGAAGGCAACGGTGAGTCCGGCACCCACCGGGTGTGAGAGCGCGAAGTCGCGCAGTGGCTCGGCCAGCCCCCAGGGGTGCAGCGAGGTCAGCCACTTGACCATGGAGCCGCGCTCGCCGCCGTCGAAGTAGACGGGGTCGCACAGCTTGCCCATGCCCGCGTAGATGGAGATGAAGCCGAGGAAGACACGCATGGGCAGCAGCACGACGCCGAGGTTCATCCGGCGCCCGGGGTAGTACGCGTGCCGTACGGAATCGCCGCTGTGGCGCCGCCCCCGGGCCTCGGTGATGTCGTCGTACTCGTACTCGCCCTCGTCGTACGCCTCTCGGCCGTACGGCCCGGTGTCGACGGGGTCGTAGGCGCCGACCGCCCGGCGCATGGGCGGCAGCAGGGGGCCGCTGCCGTGGCGGCCCGGCTGCTGGGGCGCGGTGATGACGGGGTTGGGCTGGGTATCTTCGAGGCGCTCGATGACCTGGGTGCCGCGCGCACCGAGCCCGCCGTCGGACTCGTGGCCGGCGTAGGGGTCGTATGCGGTGGCCGGGCGGCCCGCGGTGGAGTTCCGTACGGCCTGGAGGAGTCCGGTGGCGCCGGGGTCGCCGGGGGCGGACCGGCCGCTCCACACGACGGGCGAGCGCCTGCCGCGTACAGCTCCGGCGGAGCCGCTCATGGCGGGGATCCTGGGCGCGCCGGCGGGGGCCAGACCGCGCAGCCGCGGGCGCTGGCCGGGGGCGAGCCGCACCCGGAAGCTGGCGTGGTTGACGATGACCTGCGCAGGGTCGCAGTCCACCTTGGCCATGCTCAGGGCGGGTTGTTCGTCGAACCGAGGCGTTCTGGTGTCCACACTCATCTAACCGAGTGATGTGTGTTTAGGACACTGCCTTGACGGGCCCGAAGTGTCCGAGGCCCGTCAATGGGTCCGGCAGAGGGCGCCCCGGTCGGCCGCCCCCCGGCCGGGTGACTTTCAGCCCCGGCGCCGCGCAACCTCGTACAGGACGATCCCGGCCGCGACACCCGCGTTCAGCGACTCCGCGCCGCCCGGCATCGAGATGCGGACCCGGTAGTCGCAGGTCTCGCCGACGAGGCGGCCCAGGCCCTTGCCCTCGCTGCCGATGACGATGACGACGGGGCCGGCGAGGGCCTCCAGGTCCTCGACGGTGTGCTCACCGTCCGCGGCGAGACCGACGACCGTGATACCGGCCTTCTGGTAGCCCTCCAGGGCCCGGGTCAGGTTCGTCACCCGGGAGACCGGCGTACGGGCCGCCGTGCCCGCCGAGGACTTCCATGCGCCCGCCGTCATCCCGGCCGCGCGCCGCTCCGGCACGACCACGCCGTGGCCGCCGAACGCGGAGACGGAACGGACGATCGCGCCCAGGTTGCGCGGGTCGGTGACGCCGTCGAGGGCGACGATCAGCGGGTCCTCGCCCTTGTCGTAAGCGGCGGCGGTGAGGTCCTCCGGGTGCGCGTACTCGTACGGCGGGACCTGGAGGACGAGGCCCTGGTGGTTCAGGCCGTTCGTCATCCGGTCCAGCTCGGGGCGGGGGGCCTCCATCAGGTTGATGTTGCCGCGCTCGCCGGCGAGCTGGAGGGCCTCGCGGACCCGCTCGTCGTTGTCGATGTACTGCTGGACGTACAGGGTCGTCGCCGGGACGCCGTCGCGCAGGGCCTCGTAGACCGGGTTGCGGCCGACGACCATCTCGGACGTGCCTTTGACGCCGCCGCGCCGGGGGGCGGGGCGGCGGTTGGCGGCCTGCTTGGCCTTGGCGGTCGCGATGCGGTTCTTCTTGTGCTTCTTGCGGGCCTCGGCGGGCGGCGTCGGGCCCTTGCCTTCGAGGCCACGGCGTCGCTGCCCGCCGCTGCCGACCTGCATGCCCTTCTTGTTGGACGTGCGGCGGTTCCTGCGCTGGCTGTTCCCGGCCATGACCTACCTGTTTCGTTGCTTCTCAGACGTGCGTTCGTATAAGTGAAGTGTGCCGCCCGGATCGCCGGGCGGCACATGGGGGGACTACTGGCGCGGGCCGAGTGTCCACCGTGGTCCGGCCGGGCTGTCCTCGATGACGAGTCCGGACTGGTTGAGCTGGTCGCGGATGGCGTCGGCGGCCGGCCAGTCCTTGCGCTCGCGGGCCGACTGGCGCTGGTCCAGGACGAGGCGTACGAGCGTGTCGACGACCCCGTGCAGATCGTCGCCGCGGTCGCTCTCGCCCGCCCAGTGTTCGTCGAGCGGATCGAGGCCGAGGACGCCGAGCATCGCGCGGACCTCCGCGAGCCGGGCGACGGCGGCTTCCTTGTCGTCGGCGGCGAGTGCGGAGTTGCCCTGGCGGACCGTGGTGTGGACGATCGCGAGCGCCTGCGGGACGCCCAGGTCGTCGTCCATCGCCTCGGCGAACGCGGGCGGCACCTCGGTGGCGGGCTCGACCGTCTCGCCGGCCTTCTCGGTGACGCGCTGGACGAAGCCCTCGATCCGCGCGAACGCGGACTCGGCCTCGCGCAGGGCCTCCTCGCTGTACTCGATCATCGACCGGTAGTGCGGGGTGCCGAGGTAGTAGCGGAGCACGATCGGACGCCACTGCTTGACCATCTCGCCGACCAGCACGGAGTTGCCGAGCGACTTCGACATCTTCTCGCCGGACATGGTGACCCAGCCGTTGTGCACCCAGTACTTCGCGAAGTCGTCGCCGTACGCCTTGGCCTGGGCGATCTCGTTCTCGTGGTGCGGGAAGATCAGGTCGATGCCGCCGCCGTGGATGTCGAAGGCGGTGCCGAGGTACTTGTGGGCCATGGCGGAGCACTCCAGGTGCCAGCCGGGCCGGCCGCGGCCCCACGGGGTCTCCCAGCTGGGCTCGCCCGGCTTGGTCGCCTTCCACATCGCGAAGTCGCGCTGGTCGCGCTTGCCGGTCTCGCCCTCGCCGGACGGCTGGCGCAGATCGTCCAGGTCCTGGTTGGAGAGCTCCAGGTAGCCGGGGAAGGAGCGCACGTCGAAGTAGACGTTGCCGTCGGCGGCGTAGGCGTGACCGCGTTCGATCAGGCCGCGCATCATCTCGATCATCTCGGGGATGTGGCCGGTCGCGCGCGGTTCGTAGGTGACCGGGAGGCAGCCGAGCGCGTCGTAGCCGGCGTTGAACGCCCGCTCGTTCTCGTACCCGATGGCCCACCACGGGCGGCCCTGTTCGGCCGACTTCGCGATGATCTTGTCGTCGATGTCGGTGACGTTCCGGATGAACGTGACGTCGTAGCCGCGGTACTCGAACCAGCGGCGCATGATGTCGAAGTTCAGCCCGGAACGGATGTGCCCGATGTGCGGGGCGGCCTGGACAGTCGCGCCACAGAGGTAGATCGAGACACAGCCCGCTGTGAGCGGTACGAAGTCACGGATCTGCCGGGCGCTGGTGTCGTACAGGCGAATAGTCACGCCTCAAGGGTAGTGGGCGCGCACCAGTGCCCCGCGACCCCTTGGGAATCGCGGGGAAAAGTTTGTGCCGGCCCGCACCCTCCTAGATGCGTCCGACGACCTTTCGCGGGGTGATCCGGACGACCACCCGCTCGTCGTCGGCGCCGGACTCGGGGTTGAACTCCGCGTACTTCTTGCCGGTGTACTTCGCCGACAGCTCGTCGATGAGCTCCTGACCGCCCTCGGTGGTGAGCGTGGCGGTGCCGCGGATCTCCGCGTATGTGTACGGCGCGTCGAAGGGCTGCACGACGACGGAGACCCGCGGGTCGCGGCTCAGGTTCTTCTCCTTGCGGCGGCCGACCGTCGTGGAGATGAGCAGATCGTCGCCGTCGCGCTTCACCCAGACCGGGGAGACCTGGGGGCTGCCGTCGGGCTGGACGGTGGCGACGGTGACGAAGACGGGCGTGTCGAGAAGCGCCTTGAGTTCTGCGGAGAGTGCGGCGGTCATGGCGTACGTCCTCCAAGTGGGGTCGATGGTGCCTCTACCCGTACCCCAACCCCGCGTCGCCGCTCCCGCTTCCCGTTCCTGCGTTCGTGGGCCTCGGGGACCGGCGCGAGGGCTCCGACCCACCCACCAGCAGGTCAGCCCGTGCGGTAGACCAGTGCCGTCGCGATCCCCGCGAGGCCTTCGGCCCGCCCGGTGAAGCCGAGCCCGTCGGAGGTGGCGGCGGAAAGCGAGACGGGCGCCCCCACGGCGGCCGACAGCACCTTCTGCGCCTCGTCGCGCCGCTTGCCGATCTTCGGCCGTACGCCGACGACCTGAACGGCGACATTGCCGATCTCGAAACCCTCGGCCCGTACGATCCGCGCCGCCTCCGTCAGCAGGGTGACTCCGGCGGCGCCGGACCACTCGGGCCGCCCCGTGCCGAAGTGCTGCCCGAGGTCGCCGAGCCCGGCGGCGGAGAAGAGCGCGTTGCACGCGGCGTGTGCGACGACATCGGCGTCGGAGTGCCCCGCCAGGCCCGGCCCCTCGCCCTCCCACAGCAGTCCCGCGCACCACAGCTCGCGGCCCTCTTCGAAGGCGTGGATGTCCGTGCCGATCCCGACGAGCGGGATCACGGGCCCGGTCCGGTCCTCAGAAGCCATCGTTCGCCCTCCTGCGTGCGAGTACCGCCTCGGCCA
The DNA here is from genome assembly GCF_036002945.1 of Streptomyces sp. NBC_01224. Lineage (NCBI taxonomy): Bacteria > Bacillati > Actinomycetota > Actinomycetes > Kitasatosporales > Streptomycetaceae > Streptomyces > Streptomyces sp. NBC_01224. Next base: position 4,206,583 of record NZ_CP108529.1, read on the forward strand.
GCACCAGGTCCAGCGGCCGGGTCACCTTGAACGCCTCTTCATGCCCGGGTACGACCACGACGGGCGCCCCGAGCTGCTCCACCATGCCCGCGTCGTCCGTGGCGCCCTCGCCGCTGACGGCGACCGTCTTGTGCGCGCGTACGAGCGTGTCGCGGTCGAAGCCCTGCGGAGTCTGCACGGCGCGCAGCCTGGCACGTACGGGCGTACCGAGGACCGGCTCCGGCTCCCCCGGCGGACCGGGCTCGACCTCCTTGACGGTGTCGGCGAGCGGCAGCGCGGGAACGACGGCGGGCGCCCCGTCCCTTACCGCCTCGATCACCGCGTCCACGGTGTCGACGGGCACCAGCGGGCGCGCCGCGTCGTGGACGAGGACGACGGAGATGCCCTCGGGCAGGGCGTCGAGACCGAGCCGCACCGACTCCTGCCGGGTCTCGCCGCCGGGCACGACGAGGTAGTCGGTGCGCTCGGGCAGGGCGTGCTCGTCGAGCAGGTTCTTGACCTCGGCGGCGCCGTCCGGCGGCGCGACGACGACGACCAGGGACACGGAACGGGACGCCGCCATGGCCCGTACCGCATGGATGAGCATGGGCGTCCCGCCCAGCGCGCGGAGCGCCTTGGGGGCGCCCGGGCCGAGCCGTACGCCGCGGCCGGCCGCGGGAATCACGGCGGCGGTGCGGTACGGACGCGATTGATCAGACATCGGTTGCACTCCGAAGCTTCGGCATGTTTGTTTCCACAGCCGACATGGGTATGGCCACAAGCGAGCCGGGCGCCACGCCATGACTCGACCGGGCCCTTTCCGTGACACCCGGTCGAAGTCGGACAAGCCGCACCGGTCGCTCGGGATCGGCTACACAAGATCGCGAGCAACGTATCGGGGGGATCGCCGATGAAGCCAACGCATCGGTGAGTCAGAACGTAATCCAGACACGGCATGGCCGAATCCGGACATGCCGCAGCGCCCGACGACATACCGTGAATACGGTTGTCAGCGGGCACCGCGGCACATTTTTTACGACCGGCGCAAGCCGGTTCAGGACGCGAGTACCTCGTCGAGCAGAGCCTCGGCCTTGTCTTCGTTCGTGTTCTCCGCGAGAGCGAGCTCGCTCACCAGAATCTGGCGAGCCTTGGCGAGCATGCGCTTCTCGCCTGCGGAGAGTCCACGCTCGCGCTCACGACGCCACAGGTCGCGAACAACTTCGGCGACCTTGATGACATCGCCGGAGGCGAGCTTCTCCAGATTTGCCTTGTAGCGCCGGGACCAGTTCGTCGGCTCTTCGGCATACGGTGCACGCAGCACCTCGAAGACCCGGTCCAGCCCCTCCTGCCCGACCACGTCGCGCACACCCACGAACTCCGCATTGTCCGCCGGCACACGAACCGTCAAGTCGCCCTGGGCGACCTTGAGCACCAAGTAGGTCTTGTCCACGCCTTTGATCTGGCGAGTTTCGATAGCCTCGATCAGCGCGGCCCCGTGATGGGGATAGACCACGGTGTCGCCAACCTTGAACGTCATGTGACAGGTACCCCTTCCGTGGCTATCAAGAGTAACACGAGAACAGCTTCTCCTGAATGGCGTTTTCGCAGGTCAGGGCATATCTCGGGGCTTGACAACAGCAACACGTACGTGCTGCGGAAGGCTCACGGGAGACGGTATTCGCAGGTCGGAGCGGCTGTACGGGCGAGGCGAAACGCGCACGTTACACACATCCGACCCCCTCTCCAAAGTGGCCGAACGTCCCGTTTTGCCGGATTCCGGATGATGAACTTTCCGTACTCCGTTCGGACATCGATCACCCGTACGGATGTAAGTGTGATGGATCAATGGAATTGATCAACGCCCCGATGCGATCGGTTATGCGCGCGGAATGCGCCACGCTCCATGAATTGATCACCGGCGATATGTGAACGGCGCGTGTCGACCGGTTTCGGGATGTGCCGGTCCGCGAACCTCGGCCGGGTGCGGACCCCGAACCGCACCGGCCCCGGGAAGTGCCGGTGCGCGAAGGGGCGGGTCGGGTGCGGGGCGGGACGGGCGGCTCGGTAGCCTAAGGCCGCTGACACACCCTTAGGGCGGCTTTACGTCGCCCGCCCCTCCCGTCCGCAGTCCGACACGTTCAAGGAGTTGCCGCCGCCGTGAGCCGCAGCCTTCGACACGGCGCCCTCGCCGCCACAGCCATCGTGTTCTCGATCGCCTCGCTCACCGCGTGCGGTGCGGGCAATGACGCAGCGACGCTCAAGGTCAGGCCGGACAGTGCTGCCGCCGCCTCCGGCGACATCAGCATCCAGAACGCGAACGTCATCACCCAGCCCGAGCGCAACGCCGAGGGCCCGGCCGTCGTTTCCGCGACGCTGTTCAACAAAGGCACCAAGCAGCAGACCCTGGACTCCGTCACCCTGCCGGGTACGAGCGTCGCGGTGAAGCTGCACGCCGCCAAGGGCGCCGGACCGGTCGTGGTCCCGGCCGGCGGCAGGGTGGTTCTCGGCGGCAAGGGCAATGCGTCCGCCGTCATCGAGAACGGCCGCGAGGCCGCGCAGGCCGGCAATGTGCAGCCCGTCGCCTTCAAGTTCAGCTCGACCGGTGAGATCTCGCTCGGCGCGTTCGTGGTTCCGGCGACCAGCTACTTCCAGGGCTTCGGCCCGAGCTCGCTGCCGGTGGCGCCGTCGCAGTCGCCCGGGGCCTCCACCACGCCGTCCGGTTCCGCCTCGCCGGCCGCGGGGGCCCCGGGCACGTCGGAGTCCGACAGCGACACGACCGCCCCGAGCGACGCCGCGTCCGCCTCGGCGCAGACCGGCTGACCGTACGCGGGTACGCGGACGGCGGAGGGCGCCCTCCTTTTCGGGGGGCGCCCTCCGCCGTCGCATACGGGCCGGTTTACGGCTCGAACTTGTACCCCAGGCCCCGCACCGTCACCAGGTAGCGCGGTGCACCCGGGTCGGGCTCGATCTTGGCGCGCAGACGCTTGACGTGGACGTCGAGGGTCTTGGTGTCGCCCACGTAGTCCGCGCCCCAGACCCGGTCGATCAGCTGCATACGGGTCAGGACCCGGCCCGCGTTGCGCAGCAGCATCTCCAGCAGGTCGAACTCCTTGAGCGGAAGGTCGACCTTGCCGCCGGAGACCGTGACGACGTGGCGGTCCACGTCCATCCGGACCGGGCCCGCCTCCAGTGCGGCCGGCGTGACCTCCTCCGGCTCGCCGCGGCGGCGCAGCACCGCACGGATGCGGGCGACGAGTTCCCGCGAGGAGAACGGCTTGGTGACGTAGTCGTCGGCTCCTATTTCCAGGCCGACGACCTTGTCGATCTCGCTGTCCTTGGCCGTGACCATGATCACGGGGACGTTGGACCTGCTGCGCAGCTGACGGCAGACCTCCGTACCGGGCAGGCCCGGCAGCATCAGGTCGAGCAGCACGAGGTCGGCGCCGTTGCGCTCGAACTCGTCAAGCCCGTCCGGGCCCGTGGCCGCGATGGCGACCTCGAAACCCTCCTTGCGGAGCATGTAGGACAGGGCGTCGCTGAAGGATTCCTCATCCTCGACGACAAGCACTCGGGTCACGGAAGGACCTCCGGGGCAGGGAATGGATCAAGGGTGTCGGGGTGAGCGGGTCCGCAGGGGCCCTCGTCGCCGTTGACGATGAGCGGTCCGCCCGAGCTGCGGTCCCGTTCCCGTACGGAGCCCGCTTCGGGCAGCCGCAGGGTGAAAGTGGAGCCCTGGCCCTCCGAGCTCCAGACCGTGACCTCCCCGCCGTGCGAGGCGGCCACGTGCTTGACGATGGCGAGGCCGAGGCCGGTGCCACCGGTGGCCCGTGAGCGGGCCGGGTCGACGCGGTAGAAGCGTTCGAAGACCCGCTCGCGGTCCTTCTCCGAGATACCGATGCCCTGGTCGGTCACGGCTATCTCGATCTGGTCCCCGCCGGGTACGGACAGTCGCCTGGCGGCGATGCCCACTCGGGTACGGGCGGGGCTGTAGTTGACGGCGTTCTCGACGAGGTTGCCGAGCGCCGCTGCGAGCTGGCCGCGGTTGCCCCAGATGCGGAGCTCCGCGGTGCCGCCCGCTGCCATGGTGATCTGCTTCGAGCCGGCCTGCTGGCGGCAGCGGTCGATGGCCTCGGCCACCAGCTCGTCCACCCGGACCGGCTCGGCGTCCTCCAGCGGGTCGTCGTTCTGCACCCGGGAGAGGTCGATGATCTCCTGTACGAGGTTGGTCAGCCGGGTCGCCTCGATCTGCATCCGCCCCGCGAACCGCTCCACCGCCTCCGGGTCGTCGGAAGCGTCCATCACGGCCTCGGAGAGCAGGGAGAGCGCGCCGACCGGGGTCTTGAGCTCATGGCTGACGTTGGCGACGAAGTCGCGCCGTACCGCTTCTATGCGGCGGGCCTCGGTGAGGTCCTCGACCAGCAGGAGCACCAGACGGGAGCCCAGCGGGGCGACCCGGGCGGAGACCGCGAGGGCCTCGCCGCGGCCCGTACCGCGCCTGGGGAGGTCTAGTTCGACCTGCCGTATCTCACCGTCCCGGCGGGTGTCCCTGGCCATGTTCAGCATCGCGTCGACAGCGAGCCGCCCGCCCCTGACCAGGCCCAGCGCATAGGCGGCGGAGCTGGCCTTGACCACGCTGTCGCTCTCGTCGAGCACGACCGCGGAGGAGCTGAGCACGGACAGGACCGTGTCCACCCCCGGGGGCAGCGGGGCATTGCTGTCGGGCCGCAGGGAGGTGCGCGTCGGCTTCTTCTGGTCGCGCTCGCTCCAGCGGAACGCCAGCATGGCGATCACGCCGGTACACGCACCGCCGATCGCCGCAGCTGCGGCGACTGCCGCGTTCACGTCCATACGTCAAGGTTATGCGGGTCCGGGAGGACTCTCCCAGCCATCCGAGTGCGGATCCGAACACTCGTCGCCCAGAGTTCACCGAGGAGCAAGGGTTGGTTCACTTGGGCGGCCGGAAGCCGACGCGTACGCCGCCCATGGTGGCAGCGTGGGGTTCATAACCTGGCCCCGGCCTTAGTGAGGACTGGAGAGGGACTTCCATGCGTGACGCGTACCACGAGGAACTCGACTCGATCGGCGAGGGACTGGTCGAGATGGCCCGGCTCGTCGGGTCGGCGATCGGCCGGGCGACGACGTCCATGCTCGATGCCGATCTCAAGCTCGCGGAGAGCGTGATCGCCGCGGACCAGAAGGTCGACGACCTCCAGCACGACCTGGAGGCGCGGGCCATCGCCCTGCTCGCGCGCCAGCAGCCCGTGGCGACGGATCTGCGGATCGTGGTCACCTCGCTGCGGATGAGCGCCGATCTGGAGCGCTCGGGCGACCTCGCCCAGCATGTCGCCAAGCTGGCCCGGCTGCGGTTCCCGGAATCGGCGGTGCCGCACGACCTGCACGCCACCATTCTGGAGATGGGGCAGCTGGCGCAGCGCCTGATGGCCAAGGCGGCCGAGGTGATCATCACCAAGGACGTCGATCTGGCGCTCCAGCTGGAGCAGGACGACGACGAGATGGACCTGCTGCACCGCACGCTGTTCCAGCACCTGATGGACGACCGCTGGAAGCACGGCATCGAGACGGCCGTCGACGTGACGCTGCTCGGCCGCTACTACGAGCGCTTCGCCGACCATGCGGTGTCGGTCGCCAAGCGCGTGGTCTACCTGGTGACGGGCGAGCACGCCGACGAGATCCAGCAGCAGACAACGGTGGAGGGCGCGTAGCGGCGTACGCCGTCGCATCCCGTCGCACATGTGTCTCTGCGCGTGTGCGCCGTTGATGCGCCCGCCCGGTTGGGCATGCAATGGGGTGGGGCGGCACGCCTTGTCCGTACGCCCCGGTCGTACGCGCGTCGTCGTGGCGTGCGGCCCTGTCGTGCGCAATGAGGAGGAACCATGGCCGATTCCCCCACGACCGACCCCCAGCAGGAGGCACCCGCTGAAGTGGTGCACCTGACCGTGCTCGGCGCCTGCGGCTGCGGCTCGGGCTGCGGATGCGGATGCCAGTCCGGGGCCCCGTGCCAGTGCGGTGGCTGCTGCGGCTGACCGGCGGGCCTGCACGGAGCCGAAAAGGCGCCCCGCGCGGAGCGGACTGCTCCGCGCGGGGCGCCCTTCGTGTGCCGATGCGGCGCCGGGCGGCGTCCGCGCGTCCCTTAGGAGGGTGTTGAAGATCTTGGCCGGATCAGGGAGCGGCGTTCGGTGCGTGCAGCTGCAAGGCGCCGGAGCGCCCACATAGCGGAGCTATTAGGGCGTTTCGGCAACGCCGCAGATGTGCGTGCCGGGCGTCGCGAGCCCGGCCAAGATCTTCAGCACCCTCCTAGACGGAAGGCCCGGGCCCGGCATCGGCGTCGACCCCGGGACCGACCGGGACGACATCCCCCGCATCCCGGCCACTTGTCGTCACCGTCCGGCCGCTCTCCGCCACCCGGCTGCCCTCCGGCGCCGCCGCCCCGTCCTCCCCCGGCAGATTCCGCATCAGCAGCCAGTACCCGAGCGCGGCCCCGGTACCCAGGACCCCACACGTCCCCCACAGCCACTGGGCTCCGAACCGGTCGATCACCACACCCGACATCAGCGGTGCGACCAGCGCCGCCGCGGACCAGGACATCGTGTACATGCCCTGGTAGCGGCCGCGGCCCTGAGCGGGCGAGAGCCGGACCACCAGACCGGTCTGGACGGGCGAGTTGACGATCTCGGCGACCGTCCAGACGCAGATGGTCAGCGCGTACACGGCGACCGAACCGGCGAACGCGGTGAGCCCGAATCCGTACCCCGCCAGCAGCGACGACACGATGAGCAGCCGACGCGGATCACGGTGCTGGATGAAGCGGGTGACCGGGATCTGGAGCAGCACGATCAGCACACCGTTGACGGCGACGGCGGTGCCGAAGTCGGAGCTGGAGAACCCATCCGCCCCCATGGCCACCGGCAGCCCCACGTACCCCTGTTGGAAGATCAGGGCGATGACGAAGGACAGTCCGACGACGCTCATGAACCGCCCGTCGCGCAGCACGGTGGAGAGTCGGACCTCGTCGGCGCCGGTGACCGCATGCCCGGCCGGCGCCGACTTCTCCGGCCGTGACTCGGGCACCTTCATGAAGACGACGAAGGCGCAGACGAGCGTCATCGCGGCCTCCCCGAGAAACCCGGCGAGGTAGCTGTACTCGGCGACGAACCCGGCCCCGGCCGAGGAGACGGCGAAGCCCAGATTGATCGCCCAATAGTTGAGCGAGAAGGCCCGCACCCGGTCCTCGGGCCGGACGATGTCGGCCATCATGGCCTGTACGGCGGGCCGCGAGGCGTTGCTGGCCATGCCGACGACGAAGGCGACGGCCGCGATCGCCACCGGATGGACCATGAACCCGAGCACGGCCACGGACACGGCGGTCGAGGTCTGCGCGATGAGCATGGTGGGCCGGCGGCCCAGCCGGTCGGTCATCACCCCCGCCCCGAGCGAGGAGACGACCCCGCCGAGCCCGTGCAGCGCGGCGACCAGACCGGCGTACGAGGCGGAGTAGCCCCGGTCGAGGGTCAGGTAGAGCGCCATGAAGGTGGCGACGAACGCCCCGAGGCGGTTGACCAGCGTGCTGGTCCACAGCCACCAGAACTCCCTGGGGAGACCGGACACGGATTCACGTGCGGCCCGTCTGAGACCGGCGACAGACATACGGAATCCCCCCAGGGAAGTACGGAACGGACACCGACGGTAAGAGGCCCGTCGGCAATCCGAACATTACGAATCCCGGATTCCGGTCCGCCAGTCAATTGACGCCGGCCGTCAATCGTCACGCCCCCGGCCTCTCACCCGCCCCGCCTGTCCGCCCTGTGACCGGCCGCGCAGCGCCCGTACGGCTTCGATTACGCTCGGGCCCATGGCCGACGCACCGTACAAGCTGATCCTCCTCCGCCACGGCGAGAGCGAATGGAACGCGAAGAACCTGTTCACCGGTTGGGTGGACGTCAACCTCACGGAGAAGGGCGAGAAGGAGGCAGTCCGCGGCGGTGAGCTGCTCAAGGACGCCGGCCTGCTCCCCGATGTCCTGCACACCTCCCTCCAGAAGCGCGCCATCCGCACCGCGCAGCTCGCGCTGGAATCCGCGGACCGCCACTGGATCCCCGTCCACCGCTCCTGGCGGCTGAACGAGCGCCACTACGGTGCCCTGCAGGGCAAGGACAAGGCGCAGACGCTCGCCGAGTTCGGCGAGGAGCAGTTCATGCTCTGGCGCCGCTCGTACGACACCCCGCCGCCCGCCCTCGAGGACGGCACCGAGTTCTCCCAGAGCGACGACCCGCGCTACGCGACGATCCCGCCGGAGCTGCGCCCGCGCACCGAGTGCCTCAAGGACGTCGTCGTCCGCATGCTGCCGTACTGGTACGACGGCATCGTCCCGGACCTCCTGGCCGGCCGCACGGTCCTGGTCGCCGCCCACGGCAACAGCCTCCGCGCCCTGGTCAAGCACCTCGACGGCATCTCCGACGCCGACATCGCGGGCCTGAACATCCCGACCGGCATCCCGCTCGCCTACGAGCTGGACGCCGACTTCCGCCCGGTCAAGCCGGGCGGCACGTACCTCGACCCGGACGCGGCGAAGGCCGCCATCGAGGCCGTGAAGAACCAGGGCAAGAAGAAGTAAGACGGACTGATCAAGCCCCCTATCTGCGAGTTCTCCGCCGGTAGGGGGCTTGCTGCTGTGCTGGGGCCGTCTCTGGGCCGTGAGCTGCTCGACCGGGCCGCCAGGCGACAGGACCAGGGGAATGCGGTTCCGGCTGCTGCCTCAGCTCTGCCTGTTCTCCTGCATCGCGCAGGGCCGCGACCGCTTTCTCGGCGGTCTCTTCCGGAATGCGGTCGAGAATCACGACAGGGGCTTGATCCACCAGGACCTTGCTACGCCAGAGGCTCAGTCCAGTCATCCGGCGTACGACCTGGGCCAGTGGCCGCAGCCGCGGAAGAAGCAGCGGGGCAAGGAGTCCCGGCTCGATCCCTACAAGTCGCTGATCGACGGCATGCTGCGGGCTGACCTGGACGCTCCTCCCGAACAGCGGCACACTACCCAGCGCATCTATGACCGCTTGGTGGAGAGCCACCGGCTTGTCACCCTCGGCGCGCCCCCTGGGTGATGTAGCGGTAGAGCAGATTGAGTCTGCCGATGTATTCGAGCTCGCGCGCCGCTCTGTCCCGTGCGTGGGTGAACGAGGTCTCCACCCTGAAGGCCGTTTGAGTGACTGGAGCGTCACCTTCTGCACGCGGACACGCAACGTGTGGTGCGATGCCCACGTGAAATCCGGGGGTCGGGCTCGGAAAGCGACGCCCGCCCTGGATCCGTGGACGATCGAAGGGAAGCCCATGGTGCTCCGTGTGCTGGCCGCGACTGGTGTCGCCACATCATTGTTCGGCTCGTCGGCCTTCGGCGGCAGCCCGTTCCCGCCGCCGGACCGGATCGTCATCGACACCGTGGCGGTCAACGGTTCCGGCTGCCCGGCGGGGACGGCCGCCGTGACCGTGTCCCCTGACAACACCGCCTTCACCGTCACCTACAGTAACTACCTCGCCCAGGTGGGGCCCGGGTCGGCGCCGACCGACCGGAAGAAGGACTGTCAGCTCAACCTGCGAGTGCACGTCCCCGGTGGCTACACCTACGCGATCGTGTCCGCCGACTACCGCGGCTTCGCGTCACTGGCGCCGGGTGCGTCCGGGACCCAGCGGGCCAGCTACCACTTCCAGGGCAACGCCCACACCACCAACTCGACCCATCACTTCAAGGGCGGGTTCAACGGCAACTGGCAGACGACCGACACCGTGGACGTCGCCTCCCGGGTCTTCGCCCCCTGCGGGGAGGAGCGCAACCTCGACATCAACACTGAACTGCGGGTCGAGCGCGGCACTTCGAGCCCGAGCGCCACCAGCTTCATGGAGATGGACTCGACGGACGGCAGGATCAAAACCGTGCACCACCTGGCCTGGAAGCGGTGTCGGTGATCTCCTGGCGCTGCGATCGGCGGGTGCGTCCAGGCCGACGGCTCTCGTAATCGGTGGTAGCACTGTGTGGTGATCGCTGGGGGGAGTGCGCTGGCGGAGCAGGTCGACGGTGGCCCAGGACGGAGGAGGAGTACCGGGCCCGTCCGGCCCGTCGATCCGCATCACGGCGTGGAAGTGGATCGCCCCGCGCTTCTGGAACTCCGCGACTTTGCCGTATGAGAGCCGGGCCGATTCCTTCAGTTCCACCTGCGTGAGTCCGGCGCGAGCCGCGATCTCCCGTCGGAGGCGAGTGGTGAAGGGCGACAGCCAGGCCGCCCGCCTCCGCAAAGGATCGCGCGGCGGACGGCCACCGGGCTTCGACGAAGAGCGGTACAAGAAACGCGACAGCGTCGAGCGGGCCATCAACAAGTTCAATCACGCACGGGCCGTGGCGACTCGCTACGACAAGCGCGGGTAAGCCTTCCTCGGCACCGCGACCGCAGCAGCCGTCGTCATCCGGCTTCGAGCCTGATCGCCCTCACCAGGCCGGAGGCCGAGACTGGTCGCCACCCTCGATCTCCTTCGGCCAGTCAATGGGGCGGCTGTCCGTCCTGCTCAGGATCCCGGGGTCGGGTGGGAACTCTTCGTCGTGCGGTCCGGACCAATAGGCCCGCCGCGTGCGCGGAAGGGGTATCTCCACCAGTTTGCCGTCGTGGATCATCCACAGCCCGAAACAGTCGTCCTCCTCGTCATGGATCAGGACCTGCACCGTCTCCGGCCGGGGCCACGGCAAGGCCTCCAGGTGCTTCAACAACCCGGATCTACTGCCCATCCGCACGAACTCCGCACCCCAGCCGAACCCCCAGTTTCCGCCGGGCAGCATCTCGAAGAACGCTCCGTTCCAGGTGCGTGTGTCGTCGCGCCGCGTCAGTGGCTCCATGACCTCGTCCGCGTCCTGCGCCAGCACGATGACCTCAGCAATTCTGCTCATGCCGGAATACCACCGTGAACCACGGATGCACCGCAACTGAGATCTACTGCAGGTCAGAAGTCGAATCAGGGCAGCACTTGAGAACGACGTCGCCTTTGGCCATGCTCGCCCGGACAGGTCCTGGTACCGCGCGGCAGACACGCCAAGTACGACGGGGCGGGAAGGTGGAACCGGCCGGATTCGAACCGGCGTCCTCGCGATTTTGGAGACCGCGCGCGACGACCTCTGCGCTACGGCTCCGCCCCGTCCGCCATCCTACGGACTCCCGCTGCTGCCAAGGTGCCCGTGCCCCTGCCGTGCCCGGTCGGACAGGAACTGACGGGTGGTCACGGTGATTGACGGACAGCCCGCAAGAGAATGACCCCCGACCGATTCACCTGGTCAGGGGCCGTTCATCTGCGGTGGGTGTGGGTTTTGAACCCACGGTGACATCGCTGCCACGACGCCTCGTGGGGCTGCTCCACGTGCTCGTGGATGAGGCGATCCGCTGATCTGGCGGGGCAGTACTTCCCGGAGCCGGGACTCGAACGCCACCGCGGCCGGCCTCCCGGCGGAAGGGCTCCAGTCGCTCGCAGAACTCCCGGAGGTGGCCGACGACTTGCTGCGAGCTGACGGCCGCCGCCGGGCGCAGGGCTTTCATCGCCGTGTGGCACGCCTCGTCGAGGGCCGTCCAAGGCCACTCGGCAGCGGCCGATGATGACTGCTCGGACGAGGCCGCGCGAGGCCCGGACCAGCGAAGACCCAGGTCGCCAGGAGCGGCGGCAAGACCTTGGGCCAAGTAGTAGGGCCCGACCTGAACGAGCCTCCCCTGCCTGGGGTTTGCGTCAGGGGGCCTGATTCGCCGTCCCTGACTGTGGGGGCAGCGCCCCCGCCCCCGCGCTTCGTCACACCCCCGGCAGCTCGGACAACTCTCGTTCCCGCCCCTTGCCCTCCGCACCCAACACCCGCCCGATGCGCGCCGCCAGCGAGTCCCAGGGGCGGCACGCAACCACCGGCAGTGTGTGCAAAGACGCCTGGTCGCCCAGCCATCGCGAGTACTCCGCACTGACCTGCGCCCGATGCCGCTGCTCTCCGCTTCCGGGCTCCCGGGAGCGGTAGTTGGCGGTGATCTGGTCCACGTCCCCCTCGTGCAGAAACACCGCCCGCACGCGGCGGCCGGCCGCCCGGCCCTCGTGGATCGCCGCCGCAGCGGCGGCCGGGGTGAGGTAGTCGCCCTCGATCACGGCGGGTACGTCGACGGTCAGGCGGTTGCGTACGACTCCCAACACCGCGGGCTCCAGCGCCCTGGCGGTCGCGATCTGAAGGTCCAGCACCTGCTCGGTGGCGAGTTGCGCAGTGTCAGTGATGTCGTCGAAGTGGTGGAGAGCGGGGTGGTGTTCAGCCGTCGTCATGGCCTCGACGGCGCTGACGACGTCGTCGAATTCGACCATGAATCCTTTTGCCTCAGCGGCCAGTTGCGCGGCGACCCGGCTCTTGCCGACGCCGGACGCCCCGCCGAGAAGCAATATGTCCCACGATGTTCCTGTCACGGGGCGAACGTATCGCGTGGGCTCCGCGTCGGTCGCGCGCCCTGGCGCTACCGTGGCCCGAGCACCGGCCCGCACATGGGCGGAGCCGATCGGACGGGCCGTGCGGAGAGAGCAAGGAGAGCGGGGAGAGCAATCATGGGCGAGCCCCTGAAGACCTTCGTCGGCGGCGCCGAAGTCGACGTGCCCAACAGCATTCCGGACATCCGGGCCACCCTGCCCGAGGAGAGACGTGAGGAGTTCGACCGCGCCATCAACGACGCCGGTGTGAGCGAGATCCAGGCGGTCATGCGGCACTGGATGCTGGAGGCCGTACCCGATCCGGAGGCCGAGAAGATCCTGGACCGGCTGGCGCAGGACGAGGCCGAGAGGCGGACCGTCGCTTGAGTTTCCGCATCTCCTACGCCCCGCCGGCCGACGACACCCTGGCCAAGATGCGCGACAGCGCGGTCTTCCGGGACGAGATGGCGCGCACCCTGGGCCTCGACCCGTACGGGCACGGGTCGTCGGCCGTCAAGAGCGAGCGCGACCGCCGCGAGGCGACGGTCGCCGGGGCGATCGTGCTCTATTACGTCTCCGGGTCCGTCCTGATCGTCACCGTGGTGAGGCTCGTCCCGCTGCCCTGAACCATCACCGAACCGAGGGGATGCCTCGGGGCGAGCCGCGCCCGGCCCCTTACGCCAGCTTCGCGGCCTGGGCCTCGACCACCGCGGTCGGCAGCTCGAAGCTCTCGCCCCCGCCCATCGCGGCCAGGTTCATCGAGGAGAACGAGGCGAACGAGGGGCCCTGGCGCATGGCCACGAGCTTGAACTGGATCTTCTCGCCGCCCTGCTCCACCTGCACCGTCCAGGCGGCCGCGTCCTCCCCGCCCTTGATCTGCTCCTCGGTGATCTTGCTGACCTTCTGCTTCTCACCGGCAGCCGTGAAGTCGAACCCGCCCGCGCAGTCGGTGGCGGCGGTGCGCAGCGAGGCGACCGACTCCTCCGCGCCCTTGCCGTCGTACGAGCCGAGGGCCAACTGCGTCGTCGTGATGTCGAACGCCGCCTTGAACGCGTCTTCGGCATCCGCGCCGTCCTGCTTGTCCATGCTGCCCTTCTTGGGCTCGCTGACGACCGTCCGCTTGGTGAACGCCGCGGGCTCACCGACCTGCGCCCCCATCAGCGCGTCGGCGAACGGGGCGCAGACCTCCTTCTCGACCTTGATGTCGTCGCCGGAGATCACGTCCTTGGCCGCAGCCTTGGCGATCTTGTGCCCCTTGACGTCGCCCTGGGCCAGCGCTGCCTTCTCCAGCTCGGCGGCGGTCAGTGCCTTGGCGGCCGGCTTCGCGGCGGCGGACTCCTTGCCCTTGGCATCCGCCCCCTTGTCACCGGAACCGGAGTCCGATCCGCCGCCGCAGGCGGTGGCGAGCAGGGCCAGGGACACCGCGGTGGCGGCAACGGCGGTACGGCGTATGGCGGTGGATCGCATGGTCCGGTCCGTCTCTCTGAGCTGGGTCTTCGGGTTTTGCTCACTCTATGGGCGGCAGTTGGTTTGACGATCAATCAACCAGGGCACGGCATGTGATCGTGATGGCGCCGTGATCATCCTGTGAAAACGCTGTCCGTCGCCGCGAGCCGGATCGAATACCGATACAGAGGGCAATTCATCCCATGCAGTCAGAAGACACAACCTCGGCCGTTCTGCGGTCCGTTGGCGTGACGAAGGACCGGATCGCCTCGGTCGCACCCCTCGCCGGAGGCACGTTCAACACCGTCACCCGGGTTTCTCTCACCGACGGCAGCGACTGGGTGGTGAAGATACCGCCGCCCACGACCGACGGAACCCTGATGAGTTACGAACGCGATCTGCTGGTCAACGAGGTCGAGTTCTACAGCCGCGCGGGCGATTCGGCGGCAGTTCCCCGTGTCCTGCACAGCGAACTCGACCCGGACGCCCCGACCGGTCCGTACGTGATCATGTCGGCCTGCCCGGGCCGGCCCTGGTACGACATCTCCGGCGCCGGGGGCGACCGCGTCCTGTCCGACGCCGAGGAGCGCCGGCTCAGGAACGAACTGGGGCGGATCGTCGCCCGGCTGCACTCCGTCACGGGCACCGGCGGATTCGGCTATCCGGCCGGGGCGTTGGGCCCACCGGCCCCGACCTGGCGGCAGGCGTTCACAGCGATGACGGACGCCGTACTCGCCGATGCGGACACCTACCGCGCCCGGCTGCCGCGCCCTGCAGCCGATATCCGCGCGCTGATCGCCGCCGCCTCGCCCGTACTCGGCGACGTCACCCGGCCCGCCCTGGTCCACTTCGACCTGTGGCAGGGCAACCTGCTCGTCGACGGGGAGCCCGGCGCGCGCACCATCGGCGGGATCATCGACGGTGAGCGGATGTTCTGGGGCGACCCGGTCGCGGACTTCGTATCGCTCGCCCTGTTCGCGAACGTGGAGGAGGACGAGGACTTCCTCGCCGGGTACGGGAGCGGGAGCGGGCAGCCGTTGGTGTTCGACGCGTCCGTGCGGCTGCGGCTCGCGCTCTACCGCTGCTATCTCTACCTGATCATGCTGGTGGAGACCGTTCCGCGCCGCGTTCCCCAGGAGCACCTCGACCAGGTGTGGAAGGAAGTCGGTCCGCAGCTCGAAACGGCACTGGCGGACGTGGAAGCGGCACTGCGGGCCCGGGACTGACCGCAGCGCCGCCTCCCCCCTCAGCCGACCAGCGCCCGCTGTGCCTCGTACAGATTCCGCGGCCGCCCCGGCCCCGCCCCCGGAGTTCCGTACGCCTCCAGGCGGCTGTGCAGATCGCCCGTGAAGTCCGACTTGTCGATCTGGCCGAACGGGCGGACCGTACTGATCGCGACCGTCGCGCTGTACGGGGCCACCTCGTCGATCTTCACGCAGCCCGCCCGCTCGTTGGTGACCGTCACGTTCCAGTGCGCGAACCGCGCCCCGTACAGCGGCCCCGCGTCCGCGCTGCCGCCGTGCGCCCCGTCGTTGAGGATCGTCACCTCGGTGCGCACATTGCCGAATGGCAGGCCCCGGTGGCTGTCGAACGTACCGGCGTCCATCCTGCCCCTGGACCACACATTGCCGCAGGACAGGCCCTCCACATTGATGCCGTGGTGGCCGGAGCCCGGGGTCGGGACCTCGGTGAACGCGTCGATCGCGAAGTCCGTGACCAGGTTGTCGTGCGACTGCTCGCGGCAGGCGTACGAGTGGTGGTAGCCGCGCCCCGAGGCCCGGGTGCGGCTCATCGTGCAGCCCTTCGCCGAGACGAGCAGGAAGCCGTTGTCGCCGTTGACGACATGGATGTCGTCCGCCCAGCAGTCCCAGGTGCACTGCATCACCAGGCCGTTGTAGCCCTTGTCCTGGAGGTGCTTGGGCCGGACGGTCTTCACCAGGTCGATCGTGATCCCCTCGACGCCCGACCCGGTCATCAGATGCGGTACGCCGGAGATCCGCGGCCGCCAGCCGGCCCGCACAGGAAGGGGCAGCGGCTGGGCGAGGCGGACCCGGCGGCCGTGCACCGAGGCGATACGGACCGGCCAGTTGAACGGGGCGTAGGACAGCAGCTTGGTCTTGTCCGACCAGGTGTACGTGGCTGTCCCGTCGACGTCCCCGCACATCGCGGCGAGCAGTGAGTGCTCGGTGTCGTCGTCGAGCTGGAGCATCACCCGGGCGCCGGGGCGCAGTCGCGAGGCGTCCGCGACGGTCACGGTGAAGTCGCCGCGCGCGGCAGGCACGACGATGTCGGTGAGGGGGACCGCCTCGTTCGCGTCGTTGCCGGTCCAGCCCTCGAACGGCCAGTTCTGTGCCTTGATCGCCCCGGTCAGCGCCTCGTAGCGGTCCTTGGGGCAGAGCCAGACGAGGCCGCCGGACCAGCTCCACGAGGAGTTGGGGCTGTTCCCGTACCGGCTGCGGTTGATGCCGATGATCTCTTCGAGGGAGCGTGTCGCGTGCAGCACGGTACGCCCGCTGCCCGCACCGCGGAGCACGACGTTGTCGTGGCCGATCCGGATGATGTCGTCGATGCGGTACGTGCCCGGCGGGATCAGGACCGTTCCGCCGCCGGCCCGGCCGACTCGTTCGATCGCTGCGTTGATCACGGGTGCGGCGTCGGCCGAGCCGTCCGGCCGGGCGCCGTCGTGCAGCACGTTGGCCCGGACGCGGGGGTGCGGGCGTTTGCGGCTGCCGTGGCCGTATCCCGCTGTCCCGACCCAGGGAATCTGCGGGTGGTTGTAGCGGTTGCGCAGGAACTCCGTCCACAGGGTGGGGATTTCGGCCGCCCCCGCAGGGGCCGGCAGCGCGGCGCCGGTGGCGGTGGCGGTGCCGGCCGCAGTCGACCGGCTCGCGGCGGATGCCGTCCCGCTGCCGGTGATGCCGGTGGCCGCCGCTGCGGCGACGGCCACCGTGCTGCCGAGCAGTCCACGTCTGCTGATGTTCCCCATGGTCGCCATGAATCCGATCCGCCTTTCATGTACGTGAATGACGTTCATGTCTGCGTCGGCGGCGAGCATGCCACGGCGCCCCGGCACGGCGAAAGAGTCGTGCACCGGGGAATCCCCAGGGGAGGTCGGTCAGTTGAGCCAGCGGATCGAGCCTCGGCCCAGTTCTCGGACCAGTCGATCGAGACTCGACCCGGAGGTCAGCCGACGGGGCGTTGGGTCAGGTGTGTGAACGCGTCCAGGTTCCGCGTGGACTCGCCGCGCGACACCCGCCACTCGTACTCCTTGCGGATCGCGCTCGCGAAGCCCAGCTCCAGCAAGGTGTTGAACGAGCCGTCGGCCGCTTCGAGGACCGTGCCTAGCAGCCGGTCCAGCTCCTGCGGGGTGACCACGGAGAGCGGCAGCTTGCCGACCAGATAGATGTCGCCGAGCTGGTCGATCGCGTAACTCACGCCGAAGAGGCGGAGGTTGCGCTCCAGCAGCCAGCGGTGCACCGCCGCGTCGTTCTCGTCCGGGTGACGGACGACGAAGGCGTTGAGAGAGAGCGAGTGCTTGCCGACGCGCAGCGAGCAGGTGGTGGACAGCTTCCGCGTGCCGGGCAGCTTGACGACGTAGCTGCCGGGTTCGGGGCTCTCCCATTCGAGCTCGGCGTCCTTCAGGGTCGCCTCGATGATCTGCGCGACCTGCGCGACCTGCGTCGTCACCGCTTCATCGGGTACGTCAGCCATGGTGCGAGCGTACGCGACGGCGGTGTTCGTGCATCGCGGCCGTGTACACGTCGGCGGTCGCGGACGCGGCGGTGTCCCAGCCGAAACCCCGGGCGTGTGCGGCGGCCGCCGCACCCATTCGGGCGACCAGCTCCGGCGCCTCGGCGAACCGGCCCAGCGCCTGCGCGTACGCCTGCGGGTCGTGCCCGGGTATCAGGAAGCCGCTGACCCCGTCCCGCACCGCCACCGGAAGACCGCCCACGGCCGCCGCGACGACCGGGGTGCCCGCCGCCTGGGCCTCGATGGCGACCAGGCCGAAGGACTCGCTGTACGAGGGCATGACCAGCACGGACGCGGCCCGGAACCAGTCGGCGAGCTGGTCCTGCCCGACCGGCGGCTGGAACCGTACGACATCGGCGATGCCCAGCCGCGCCGCCAGCTTCTGCAGCCCCTCCGGTTTGGCGAGCCCGCTGCCGCTCGGACCGCCGACGACCGGTACGACCATCCGGCGGCGCAGCGAGGGGTCGCGGTCCAGCAGGACGGCGACGGCCCGCAGCAGCACGTCCGGGGCCTTCAGCGGCTGGATGCGGCCCGCAAAGAGCGGAATCAGGGCGTCCTTCGGCAGTCCGAGGCGCGCCCGGGCCGCGGCGCGTCCGTCGGCGGGGCGGAAGCGGTCGAGGTTGACCCCGGGGTGCACGACGGCGACGGACCCGGGATCGGCCTCGTAGAAGCGGATGAGCTCGTCCGCTTCCTCGGCGGTGTTCGCGATCAGCCGGTCGGCCGCGCTGACGATCTGGGTCTCGCCGATGACGCGGGCGGCGGGCTCGGGGGTGTCGCCCGCCGCGAGCGCCGCGTTCTTGACCTTCGCCATGGTGTGCATGGCGTGGACGAGCGGGACGCCCCAGCGCTGGGCGGCGAGCCAGCCGACATGACCGGAGAGCCAGTAGTGGGAGTGGACCAGGTCGTAGTAGCCGGGGCGCTGGCCGGCCCATGCCTGCATGACGCCGTGCGTGAAGGCACAGAGCTGGGCGGGCAGCTCCTCCTTGGCCAGACCCTCGTACGGCCCCGCGTCGACATGCCGGACCAGGACACCGGGCGCCAGCTCGACCGCCGGGGGCAGCCCGCCGGTGGTGGACCGGGTGAAGATCTCGACCTCGATATTGATCGCGGCGAGGCGCTTGGCCAGCTCCACGATGTAGACGTTCATGCCGCCCGCGTCACCCGTGCCCGGCTGATGCAGGGGCGAGGTGTGCACGGAGAGCATCGCGATGCGGCGAGGTTTGCGGTGACCGCCGGGGAAGGCGGCGGGGAACCTGAGGCGCGGCGCGACACGGCTGCTGCCGAGCCGGGAGACGTACTGACTCACGTCGTCCGGTCCTCCTCACTCAGGGCATGGCATCGAAGGGACCTGAGCCCCTTCGAGGGCTGCAACAGCGGAATCTCTCCTTTCATTTCCGCTTTACCAAATCATTGCAGTGAGGCGGCCGCATGGCGGGTCGGTGGTCCGGGCACCCCGCGCCGCCCACCGCACCGGGGCCGGGCACCCGCGCCGCCTTCCGCCCCCGTGGGATCGTTACGCTCGCTGTCATGCGCCCCATCGGCACCGCGACCCGCGGGACCACCAACCCGAACCGGCTCCGCCGCATGGACCGCTGGATCGCCGCCACCCACGGCCCGGCCCTGCGCCGCGCCGACACCCCCGTCGCCGTCGACCTCGGGTACGGCGCCGCCCCCTGGACCGCCGTCGAGTTGCTGCAGCGCCTGCGTACCGCCGAGCCGCGCACGACGGTGGTCGGCATCGAGATCGACCCGGAGCGGGTCGCGGCGGCGAAACCGTACGAACGCGAGGGCCTCACCTTTCTGCACGGCGGCTTCGAGATCCCGCTCCCCGAGCGCCCCGACCTCATCCGGGCAGCGAATGTGCTGCGCCAGTACGACGAGGGCGAGGTCGCCGCGGTCTGGCAGCGGCTTTGCGCGCGCCTGGCACCGGGCGGACTGCTGGTGGAGGGCACCTGCGACGAGATCGGGCGTCGGCACGTATGGGTGGCGCTCGGCCCGGAGGGCCCGCGCACCGTGACGTTCGCGACCCGGCTCGCCTCCCTGGACCGCCCCTCCGACCTCGCGGAACGCCTCCCCAAGGCGCTGATCCACCGCAATGTGCCGGGCGAACCGGTCCATGCGTTCCTGCGGGACTTCGACCGGGCGTGGGCCGCGGCAGCTCCGTACGCGTCACTGGGTGCCCGGCAGCGCTGGATCACGGCGGTGCGGGCGCTGTCGGGCGACTGGCCGCTGACGGACGGGGTACGGCGGTGGCGCCAGGGCGAAGTCACGGTGAAGTGGACCGCCCTCCAGCCCAACCGACAGCCCAACACGTACTGAACAGACCCGCCGGGCCCGCAAGCGGGGAGGCGGGCGGGAACGCGGACAGGGCATCGTTCGTCAGGACGATGGGGAGCAATTCCCGGGGCGTCGGTCGACCCGTGTGACCGTCAGGACAGCAGGTGTGTACCTCTGTTGCTTTTCGGTACGGCATGGCACGATCTCGTCATCGGCAAGAAGTTACTGACGGTAAATCAGATTCATTCGGAGGGGAATCTCGTGAACCGACGTCACGTTGCCGCAGCCGCGATCACTCTGGCCTGTGCGCTGACCGTACTCACCGCGCCGGGCCAGGCTTTCGCCGCGCCCGCACCCCCCTCCCCCTCGGCGACGCAGCCCGACACCCGGTCCGGTTCCGGGTCGAAGACGCCGAAGAAGAGCCTCGAAGAGGTACGCCAGGAGATCGACGCCCTCTACCGCAAGGCCGGGGCGGCCACCGACGCGTACAACCTCGCCGAGGAGCAGGCCAAGAAGCAGTCCGGCGAGATCGTGAAGCTGGCCAGGGCCATCGTCGAGGGCCGGTCCAAGATCGCCGAGCTCAAGAGCCAGGCCGGCGCCCAGGCCCGGGAGCAGTACCGCACCGGCGGACTGCCGCCGGGCGCCCAGCTGATGCTCAGCGACGACCCGCAGCTGTTCCTCGACGGGGTGGGCCGGGTCAGGGAGGGCCAGCAGGCCGCCCAGGGCGTTCTCGGCGAACTGACCAGGACCCAGCAGGACCTGGAGACGTACACCCAGGACGCGAGCACCAACTGGGAGAAGCTCGAAGCCAACCGTCTCAAGCAGGCCGAGGCCAAGAAGAAGATAAACGCGCAGATCGCCGCGGCGAAGAAGCTGGAAGACCAGCTGGAGAAGAAGGAGCGGGCCCGCCTGCTCAAGCTGGAGCAGGAGGCCGAGTACAAGCTGCAGACGGCCTGGCTCAGCTCCGGCGCCCTGAAGGACATCAACCGCGAGGCGAGTGCGAGCGGCAAGAAGGCGGTGGCCTTCGCGACCGAGCAGATCGGCAAGCCGTACGTCTGGGGGGCCGAGGGCCCCCGTTCGTACGACTGTTCCGGGCTGACGTCACAGGCCTGGGCGGCGGCGGGCCGGCCGATCCCGCGCACCTCGCAGGAGCAGTGGCGGCTGCTGCCCCACATCGCCATCAAGGACATGCGCCCCGGCGACCTGATCATCTACCACGGCGACGCCAGCCACGTGGGCATGTACATCGGCGACGGCGCCATCATCCACGCCCCCCGCCCCGGCCGGAACGTCACACTGGCGGGCGCGGGCTCGATGCAGATCCTCGGCGTGGTCCGCCCGGACAAGTAGGGGGCGCTGCCCGGACGGGCAGATCGAGCCCGTCCGGGGATCGAGGACAAAGCGCCCGCCGGGGCGCCCCCACGGGAGTGACCCGCACCACCCACCCCCCACCATCCCGCGTGACCTTCGTCATGCCCCGGCACCCGACCCACCCCCGCACATCACGCCGGATCCGTGACCTGACGCGGCTTATGGCGGTGCATATGACAGCGGGCAATTACGGAACGCCATTCCGTTCCCCCACCGCGGACCGCTATGGTCCCCGTCTGGCGGATCGTCGATCGTCGTTCCGCCGCGCCCTCGGGGGGAGGGAAGGAAACCCGAACCGATGCCCGTACCCGTACCGCAGCAGCGCGCCGTTTCCGCTGCGGAGACCTCCCACGGCGCCGACCTGACCCTCCTGGTGATCGAGAACGACCCGGCGGACACCTTCACCGTCCCCGAGCTCCCGGCCGCAGCCGGCACGCGGGTCCGTATCCGCACCGCCCGCAACCTGACCGAGGCGGGCCGGCTCCTCACGGACGACGTGGACTGCATCCTGCTGGACCTGGCTCTGCCGACCGGCAGCGAGGCCCGCTCCGCCCCCGCCGAAGGGGCCGACGGGCTCGCCACCCTCAAGCACGTCCTGCGGATCGCCCCGCGCCACGCCGTCCTCGCCCTCACGGCGGAGGACGACGCCGAGCTGGCCGCCGAGGCGGTACGGGTCGGCGCCCAGGACTACCTCTTCCGCGACGAACTCGACGGACGGCTGCTCAGCCGCGCCATCAGTTACGCCGTCGAACGCAAGCGCGCCGACGTCGCCCAGCACCAGCTCACCGAGTCCCGGCTGCGCGCCCAGGAGAACGCCCGCCTCGAACGCGGCCTGCTCCCCACCCCGCTGCTCGAAGGCTCCGATCTGCGCTTCGCGGCCCGCTACCGCCCCGGCCGCAGCCGCGCACTGCTCGGCGGGGACTTCTACGACACGGTCCGTACGCCCGACGGCACTGTCCACGCGATGATCGGCGACGTCTGCGGGCACGGCCCGGACGAAGCGGCGCTCGGCGTCGAACTGCGCATCGCATGGCGGGCGTTGACACTGGCCGGGCTCTGCGGCGACGAACTGCTCTCCACGCTCCAGCAGGTCCTGGAGCACGAGCGGGAGAGCGAGGAGATCTTCGCGACGCTCTGCACCGTCGACATCACCCCCGACGGCCGGCGCGCCGGCCTCTGCCTGGCGGGCCACCCCGCCCCGCTGATCGCCCGGCACGGACGGGCCGCGCACCTTCTCCCGTACGAGGACGGCGGCCCGGCTCTGGGTCTGCTGCCGCGTGCGCGCTGGCCTCGCCGTCAGGTGGATCTCGGCGGCTCCTGGAGCCTGATGATGTACACGGACGGGCTGATCGAGGGACGCGTGGGGCCGGACAGCACTCAGCGGCTCGGCCAGGACGGCATGGTCGCGATGATCAACCGCCAGCTGACTCAGGGGCTCACCGGCGAGGATCTCCTGGAGGCCGCGGTCACCCAGGTGCGGGAGCTGAACGGCGGCGAACTGACCGACGACGTCGCGGTCCTGCTGCTCGACCGCGACCAGGAACACATACGCCGACGGGGCCTGAACGCCAACCGGGGCCGGAGCATCCCGCGCCCCCGCCCCGAACCGGCATCACCCACGGCCCCGGCAAACCCCGCGAGCGCTCAGCGCCCGCCGTTGTAGGGCCCGTACGGCCCGTCACTGCTGGAGCCACCGCGCCGGCCGCCGCCACCCGAGACCGCCCTCAGCGCGGGCCGTACGTCCACCAGGAACACGATGGACGCGACCGCGCCCGCAAGCTGCAGGAACAGCATCGGCACGAAGAGATTCACGGCGACGGTGATACCGAGGATGATCAGCCAGAAGGACTTCTTCTGCTTGTCCGCGGCCCGGTAGGCGTCCTCACGGGCCATCGCGGCCATGACCAGTGCGACCACGGCCAGGACAAGCATGGCCATGTAGAGCAGCCAGACGAGTGTGCTGAATCCTGTGAGCAACATGGTGTGCACCGCCTAATAAGTGGATGAGCGCCTCGCGGCCAAGGTACCGGGACAACGCGCCGGGCACCTCCAAGGTGCCCGCCCCGCGCCCCGGTACACACTCCGGCTGTGAGCCGAGCCCCTACTTCGCGGTCGGCGGAGTGGTCTTCTTCGCGACGGGCTTGCGCGCGGGCGCCTTCTTGGCGGGCGCGACCGGGGCCTTGCTCTCCGGCTTGACGGTCTTCGGGGCGGGCGACGCCTTTGCCGGCCCCGGCTTCGCGGCAGGCTCCGTCTTCGCGGTGCCCGTCGGCCTGGACTCCTTGCGCGGCTCGACGACGACGGCGATCTCGACGATCTCGTCGGCCGTCTCGCCACGCCAGGTCTTCACGGTCTGCTCGCCGCGCTCGGCGACCTTCTCGTACGTCTCCCGGGCCCGCACCGCGTACTCCGCGGCCACGCCCAGACTGCGCAGCGCCAGGTCCTGGGCGCTCTCGCCCAGCTTCCGCAGATCACTGTCGAACGACCCGATCACCTCGGTGACCTTGGCCTGCACGGTGGCCTGCGCCTCCTTGGCCTGCGAGGTCACCTTCTCCTGCACGGCCTTGGGGTCGGTGTTGCGCACGGCCTCGATACGCTCCGGCGCCTCGGCACGCAGCTGCTCGATCAGCGCCGGGACCTTGCGCGCCTGCTCGACGGCGATATCGGCCGTACCGGCGGCGAAGTAGAGGGGGGTCGGGTCGGTGAGGGTCTTGCGCAGGTCATCGGTGATGGCCATGACTGTGGTCCTCCCGGATCATCAGACTCAGTGTGAGGGTTTTGAAGGCTTTGAAGCTGTGCCGGCATCGCTGCCGCCGGCCGCGCGGGGGCCGTCGGCACCGGGGCGGCCGTCCGCACCGGCCCCCGATCCGGACTCGTGGCCGGTCGCCGATCCGGCTTCGGCGCCGGATTCCGGTCCGGGCTCGAACCCGTTCTCCTTGCGGAAGGAGTCGTAGATCTGCAGCAGAACATTCTTCTGCCGCTCGTTTATGGACGGGTCGGCCAGGATCACCGCCCGCGTCTCCAGCTCCTCCCGCTCCCGCTCATCCAGAATCCCGGCCCGTACGTAAAGGGTCTCGGCGGAGATCCGCAGCGCCTTGGCGACCTGCTGCAACACCTCGGCGCTCGGCTTGCGCAGCCCGCGCTCGATCTGGCTGAGGTAGGGATTGGACACCCCGGCGGCATCGGCGAGCTGCCGCAGCGACAGCTGCGCATTGCGCCGCTGCTCACGCAGATACTCACCGAGATTGCCGACGTTGAGTGATGCCATACCTCGATGGTGCGCCACCCTTGCTAACTTTTGCAAGCACCTGCTTGCAAAAGTGCGCCACACCACTCGCATGGCCCTGTGACTCGTCACGCCAGGTGTCGTGTCGGCGAGCCATCTGTCGTGTGGGCTTGGCGCGGGTGCGACTTTTCGAGATAGGTGACACCTGATCCTGGTGGTTGACGTCACCCTGAGAAACGCCGAAGCCGTACCGGATCTCTGCTGTGCCCGTTCCCGCGGCACGCACAGCGCTAGCGTTGGACCCCATGATCGTATGGCTCAACGGCACCCACGGCGCAGGCAAGACGACGACCAGTGCACTCGTGCAGCAGCTGATCCCGGATTCACGGGTGTTCGACGCCGAGAAGGTCGGCGAGACACTCATGGACATCACGCCGGGGCTGCCCTGGACGGGCAATTTCCAGCACTGGCCGCCGTGGCGGCCGCTCGTGGTCGAGACCGCCCGCCGCGTACTCGACTACACCGGCGGCACCCTGGTGATGCCCATGACCGTCCTGGTCGAGCAGTACTGGCGCGAGATCAGCTCGGGCCTTGCCGAGCATGCCATTCCAGTCCGGCACTTCGTCCTCCATGCCGACCAGGACACCCTCCGCGCGCGCATCGCGGGCGACACCGTTCTTGGCCCCAACTCCCCCTTCCGTCTCCAATACCTTGAGCCCTACGCCGAGGCGGCACGCACGTGGCTGCACGGCGAGGCCGAGGTCGTCGACACCACGCACCTCACGCCCGCCCAGGCCGCCCTGCAGATCGCGGAGGCCGTCAAGAGTTGTGGTCCGCCCAGCAAAGCCAGGCACCCCTACGCGGGCCTGCCAGTCCTGCGGCCGAAGCGAAAACACTGGTTGACCTTCACCCCGGGGGAAGCCACAGCATCGGTGGGGCCGGGCGATGTGCTCGGCTTGAGGAGGAGCGAGCATGGGGTTGCTGACCATCGGGACGTTCGCGAAGGCGTCCCGCCTGTCACCGAAGGCGCTGCGTCTTTACGACGAGCTCGGACTGCTGACCCCCGCTCGCGTCGACCCGGTGAGCGGCTATCGCCTCTACACACCGGAACAACTGGACCACGCCCGGCTGGTCGCCTGGCTCAGGCGCCTAGGGATGCCCCTGGCCCGCATCCAGCACGTCTGCACGCTGGAGTCAGCCGCGGCGGCACAGGAGATCCGCGCGTTCTGGGCCCAGGTCGAGGCCGACACCGCCGCGCGGCGGGACCTCGCTTCGTTCCTCATCGACCATCTTTCCTGGAAGGACCCCGCTATGTCTCCGATCACCAAGCCCCTGGGAATCCGTTACGCCGCCCTTTCCGACACGGGCCTGGTCCGCGAGAGCAACCAGGACACCGCCTACGCCGGGTCACGCCTGCTCGCCGTCGCCGACGGCTACGGCAGCAAAGGAGCCCCCGCGAGCGCTGCCGCCGTCGACGCGCTCAAGCATCTCGAAACGGACAGCATCCCGGCGGGCAATCTCCTCAACGTCCTCGAAGACGCCATCGAGCAGGCCAAGCAGGCCGTCAACGGCGTCGCCGGATCCGGCTCATCACCCGAAGGGGCCGGCACCACACTCACTGCGATGCTCTGGACCGGATCGCAACTGGCCCTCGTCCACATCGGCGACTCCCGCGTCCACCTCCTGCGCGACGGAGAGCTGTTCCAGATCACGCACGACCACACCATGGTGCAGTCGATGGTCGACGAAGGACGCCTCACCCCGGGGGAAGCCGCCTCTCATCCCCAGCGGTCGCTGTTGATACGAGCCCTGGGTCAAGGAGCCGATGTCATCCCCGACATGCGCCTTCACGACGCCCAGCAGGGAGACCGATACCTGCTCTGCTCCGACGGCCTGTCGACCGTCGTGCCGACCGAAGAAATCCGACGGGTGCTCTCCGATGTCAGGGAGCCTGAGCGGGCCGTCCGCGAACTCATCGCCCTCGCCAACGGCTCCGGCGGCCCCGACAACATCAGCTGCGTGGTCGCCGACGTCGTGGAGCTCCAGCAGTAGGAACGAGCGGCATGCACTTCGAGTTGCCCCAGATCCGCTCTCAGGAACTCATCCGCGAAGTCGACGAATACCGTCTCGTCCAACAGGCCAAGGGACCCGAGCCGGCTCCCCGAGGCAGGGCAGCCAGCACCTCGCAACCGACTCCACGTCGCCTGCTGGCCCGGCTCCGCGGATGAACGCTCACGCTGCCTACGGTTGAGCGGGACACCAACCACCGATCCGTCCCACTGAACCGTAGGCACCGCAGGTCAGAGCATCACCCTGCCCACAGTTATCTGGGACAGGACAACAGGTGTCGCATGTGCAGGACACCTGTCGTGCCCCGTCTCACGCGATCACAACGGCCCACCCTTTCGGGCCACAACTGCGCGCTCAGCCGGCAGCAGCGCCGAACCACTTGGGCAGCTGACCGAGCAGATCCTGCTGATCTTCACCGACCCACGCCACGTGGCCGTCCGGCCGCAGCAGTACCGCAGGCACGTCCAATTCCTCGCTGCGGTCGACGACGTGGTCGACCCGGTCTGCCCAGCCCGCCACCGAGAGCCGGCCGGTCCGGTCGAGCAGGAGCCCGCGGCCGCCGTGCATCAGCTCGTAGAGACGCCCCCGCTCCAGCCCCACGTCCCGCATCCGCCGGCCGAGCAGTTCGTGGCCCTCGCCGAAGTCGTAGCGGACCTCGACCGCGGTGATGATCCCGGTCACGTACCGGTTCACCTCCTCGAAGTCCATCAGCTTCGAGAGCAGCTCCCGCAGCGCGGTCGCACCCGGATCGGTCCCCAGCAGCGTGATCTGCGCGCGGGTGTTGTCCAGCACGCGGGCGCCCACCGGGTGCCGTTCGGCGTGGTAGCTGTCCAGCAGCCCCTCCGGCGCCCAGCCGTTGACCTCGGCGGCCAGCTTCCAGCCGAGGTTGAACGCGTCCTGGACGCCGAGGTTGAGCCCCTGCCCGCCGGTCGGCGGGTGGATGTGCGCCGCGTCGCCGGCCAGCAGCACCCGGCCGACCCGGTAGCGCTCGGCCTGCCGGGTGGCGTCGCCGAACCGGGACAGCCAGCGTGGCGAGTGCACGCCGAAGTCGGTGCCCGCGACCGCCCGCAGCTGCTCCTTGAACTCCTCGAGCGTCGGCGCGGTCGCACGGTCCTCGGCCACGCCGTCGGCGGGAACGACGACGCGGTACGTCCCGTCCCCGTTGGGGATGGTGCCGAACCGCAGTTGGGTCTTGCGGACTTCCGCGACGATGGCGTCAACCGTCGCCGGATCCTCGGTCATCTCCATGTCGCCCAGCAGCGTCTCGACCTTGGCGGGCTCGCCGGGGAAACCGACACCGAGCAGCTTGCGCACCACGCTGCGGCCGCCGTCGCACCCGACGACGTAGCGCGAGCGCAGGTGCGTGCCGTCCGCCAGCTCGACGGTCACCCCGGCCCCGGCCCCGTCTTCGGCCTGACTCAACCCGACCACTTCGCAGCCGCGCCGTATCTCGGCACCGAGTTCGAGCGCATGCTCATTGAGCAGCCGCTCGGTGACCGGCTGCAAGGTGGAGAGGCCGTACGGGTGCGCCGTGTCCAACCGGTCCGGCCACGGCTTCATGATGCCGCCGAAGAAACCACCGGCCGAGAACCGCTCGCTGACCGCGAGGAACCGGCCAAGCAGGCCACGCTGGTCCATCATCTCGACGCTGCGCACGTGCAGACCGCGCCCGCGGGACTCCCCGGTCGGCTCCGCCAACTTCTCCAGCACGACCACGTGCACTCCGGCCAGCCGCAACTCGCCGGCCAGCATCAAGCCGGTCGGTCCGCCGCCGACCACGATCACGTCAATCATCAAAACACCCATTCAACGAGATTGGATTTCGGCCAGCCGCTCCGCGCAGTACGGCGGCGCGCACACCCGCACCTCCGCGCCGAGTCCCCGCAACCGCACCGCGATTTCCATCGGCGGTTCGACGTCCCGCGAGACCCATACGTCGACAACAGAACACGTACTTCGCGAATCTCTGATTTCCGCAGGTTCTGTCCTCGGCCGACGATTCTGCGGCACGACCCGGGCCTTGCCGCAAGCCCCCCGGTGCGCTATACGTTGAGAGTGGCAAGGAGTGAGTAACCTCCTTGCCTTTGCCTTTTGTCGTCCGCTGTGGACGGACAAGCTCCTCCGGTCCAGGTGGATTTCCCATGGGCCTGCGGATGCCGCCGCTCTCGATATCGATATCGAGAGACGAGAAAGGGACGACTGGAGCTACCGTCATCGACCATGACCGAAGCGACCTACCTGCACTCCACACGGACGGCCTACGACACCGTCGCCGTGGACTACGAGAGACTCCTCCGCAACGAACTGAACGCCAAACCGCTGGACCGCGCCATGCTCACCGCGTTCTCCGAACTCGTGCAGGCACCGGGCATCGGACCAGTCGCCGACCTCGGCTGCGGCCCCGGCCGCATCACGGCCCACCTCCACTCACAAGGAGTGGACGCATTCGGCATCGACCTGTCACCGGAGATGATCGCGGTCGCCCGTCGGACACACCCGGGTCTTCGGTTCGACGAAGGATCGATGACCGCGCTGGACCTGGAGGACGACGTTCTCGGCGGCATCGTCGCCTGGTACTCAACCGTCCACACCCCACCGGAGCTGCTGCCGACCGTGTTCGCGGAGTGTCACCGGGTGCTGGCCCCGGGCGGCCACATACTCCTGGCATTCAAGGTCGGGGACCAGCGTCGCCACCTGGACCAGGCATACGGCCACGAGCTGTCGCTCGACGTCTACTGGATGTCTCCTGACCGCGTCGCCGACCTGATGAGCGAGGCCGGCCTCGTCTTGGACGCCCGGATGATCCGCGAACCCGACGAGAGCGAGAAGCCCCGGCAAGGCCGGCAGGCCTTCTTCCTCACCCACAAGCCCAAGGGATCACGACGGGACACCTCAGGTTGAGCGAGACGGACGAACATCCGGCGTCTCGTTCAACCTGATCAGGAATCGAGAAGCGCCGGCCCCCGAGCCGCAGCTAGCGTGGCCAACGGCGAAATCGCCATCCGGGGCGATCGGACTGTCGAATTCCACACTTCCCGTTCGTCTTCAAGCCGGACGATCCCGACCGGTGACCGGACCCACGACTTGCAGGAGTGACCCATGACCAGCTCTTCCACCCAGGGAATCAAGACCGTGCTGCATCCCGTTTCCGACCTGGCGAGGGCCAAGGCGGTGTACGCCGCCCTGCTCGGCGTAGCGCCGCAGGCCGACGAGTCCTACTACGTCGGCTTCGAGGCCGCGGGCCAGCACATCGGGCTGGTGCCGGGCGGTGGACAGCAGGGCATGACCTCACCGGTGGCCTACTGGCACGTGCCGGACATCGAGGCGAAGCTGGCCGAGGTGACCGCCGCGGGTGCCACCGTGAAGGAGCCCGCACACGACGTCGGTGGCGGCCGCCTGGTGGCCACCTTCACCGACCCCGACGGCAACGTCCTCGGGCTGCTTCAGGACCGATGACTGCCGACCCCCGCTCCCGCGCTCGGCGTCGTCGCGACACCGAGCATCGGCTCAGCCACGACATCGATCTCTGGGTGGCCAGTGCCTCGGCGGACGGTGCGCCGTACCTGGTACCGCTGTCCTTCGACTGGGACGGCGAGACGCTGCTGATGGCCACGCCGACGGACAGCCCGACCGGCAGGAACCTGGCCGCCACCCGAACCGTTCGGCCGGGACTGGGCCACACCCGCGACGTGTCCATGATCGAGGGCGAAGTCG
This sequence comes from Streptomyces sp. NBC_01224, assembly GCF_036002945.1. NCBI lineage: Bacteria > Bacillati > Actinomycetota > Actinomycetes > Kitasatosporales > Streptomycetaceae > Streptomyces > Streptomyces sp. NBC_01224. Next base: position 4,236,884 of record NZ_CP108529.1, read on the forward strand.
AGGTCCTCGAGATCGACGCGCTGCCGGCAGCCGCAGGTGACCGGTTCGCCGCGCGCACCGGCTTCGACCCTTCCCCAAGCTCTCAACTTCGTTCGAGCAGGGGAGACCCCATTGCGCCGGCCACCCCGTACCGCTGGTTCCGCATCTCCCCACGCCGCATCCAGGCCTGGCGCGAGGTGAATGAGCTGCCCGACCGCGAGCTGATGCGCGAGGGCCGCTGGTTGGTCTGACGCCTCGACGGGCACGCCGCACGGCCGCCGGGGCCCAGAGGCTCCACGGGCCGAAGCGAAGAACAACCACACGTACGCTCGAAGCTGGTCGGATCGAGCCAGGCGACGCCGACGGAGACCGCGAAGGCGGCCCCGCCCAACAGATGGAGACACGATGAGCATGGCCGCGAGGATGGACACGCAGTCGCCTGCGCTGCACGTTGCCGACAGCCACGATCTGATCCGCGTGCACGGCGCGCGCGAGAACAACCTCAAGGACGTCAGCATCGAGATCCCGAAGCGCCGGCTGACGGTGTTCACCGGAGTCTCCGGCTCGGGCAAGAGCTCGCTGGTGTTCGACACGATCGCCGCGGAGTCGCAGCGGATGATCAACGAGACCTACAGCGCCTTCGTGCAGGGCTTCATGCCGACGCTGGCGCGGCCCGAGGTCGACGTACTCGACGGGCTGACGACCGCGATCATCGTCGACCAGCAGCGGATGGGTGCCGACCCCCGCTCCACGGTCGGCACCGCCACCGACGCCAACGCGATGCTCCGCATCCTCTTCAGCCGGCTCGGGAAGCCGCACATCGGCCCGCCCAGCGCCTATGCCTTCAACGTCCCCTCGGTCCGGGCGAGCGGTGCCATCACCGTCGAGCGCGGCGCCAAGAAGGCGGTGAAAGCGACCTTCAACCGCACCGGCGGCATGTGTACGCGCTGCGAGGGCCGGGGCGCCGTCTCCGACATCGACCTCACCCAGCTCTACGACGACTCCAAGTCGCTCGCCGAGGGCGCGTTCACCATCCCCGGCTGGAAGTCGGACAGCTTCTGGACCGTGCGGGTCTACGCCGAGTCGGGCTTCCTCGACCCGGACAAGCCGATCCGCAAGTTCACCGAGAAGGAGATGCAGGACTTCCTCCACCGGGAGCCGACCAAGGTGAAGGTCGAGGGCGTGAACCTCACCTACGAGGGGCTGATCCCCAAGATCCAGAAGTCGTTCCTGTCCAAGGACAAGGAGGCGATGCAGCCGCACATCCGGGCGTTCGTGGAGCGTGCTGTCACGTTCACCACCTGCCCCGAGTGCGAGGGCACCCGGCTCAGCGAGGGGGCCCGGTCGTCGAAGATCAAGCTGATCAGCATCGCCGACGCCTGCGCGATGCAGATCAGCGACCTGGCCGAATGGGTCCGCGGCCTCAAGGAGCCTTCGGTGGCACCACTGCTCGCCGCGCTCCAGCACACCCTGGACTCGTTCGTCGAGATCGGGCTCGGCTACCTCTCGCTCGAGCGGCCGGCGGGCACGCTGTCGGGTGGCGAGGCGCAGCGCGTCAAGATGATCCGGCACCTCGGCTCCTCGCTCACCGACGTCACCTACGTCTTCGACGAGCCGACGATCGGGCTGCACCCCCATGACATCCAGCGGATGAACGACCTGCTGCTGCGGCTGCGGGACAAGGGCAACACGGTGCTCGTCGTGGAGCACAAGCCGGAGGCGATCGCGATCGCCGACCACGTGGTCGACCTCGGCCCCGGCGCCGGTACGGGGGGCGGCACCGTCTGCTTCGAGGGCACCCTCGAAGGGCTGCGGGCCAGCGGCACCGTCACCGGCCGCCATCTCGACGACCGGGCCGCTGTCAAGGAGACGGTGCGCAAGCCCACCGGCACCCTGGAGATCCGCGGCGCGACGGCGAACAATCTGCAGAACGTCGACGTCGACATCCCGCTCGGGGTGCTGACGGTCGTCACCGGCGTCGCCGGCTCCGGCAAGAGCTCGCTCGTGCATGGATCGATCCCCGCCGGCGAGGGTGTGGTCTCGATCGACCAGGGCGCGATCCGCGGCTCGCGACGGAGCAACCCGGCGACGTACACCGGACTGCTCGACCCGATCCGCAAGGCGTTCGCGAAGGCCAACGGCGTGAAGCCGGCGCTGTTCAGCGCCAACTCCGAGGGCGCCTGCCCCACCTGCAACGGCGCCGGCGTCATCTACACCGACCTGGCGATGATGGCCGGCGTCTCCAGCCCCTGCGAGGAGTGCGAGGGGAAGCGGTTCCAGGCATCGGTGCTCGAATACCACCTCGCCGGTCGCGACATCAGCGAGGTGCTCGCGATGTCGGTGACCGAGGCCGAGGAGTTCTTCGACGCCGGCGAGGCGCACACGCCGGCCGCGCACAAGATCCTCGAGCGGCTCGCCGACGTCGGGCTCGGCTACCTCACCCTCGGCCAGCCGCTGACCACGCTGTCCGGCGGCGAGCGGCAGCGGCTCAAGCTGGCCACGCACATGGCCGAGAAGGGCGGCGTCTACGTCCTCGACGAGCCGACCACGGGCCTCCACCTCGCCGACGTCGAGCACCTGCTCGGCCTGCTCGACCGGCTCGTCGACTCGGGCAAGTCGGTCATCGTCATCGAGCACCACCAGGCGGTCATGGCGCACGCCGACTGGATCGTCGACCTCGGCCCCGGAGCCGGCCACGACGGCGGCCGGATCGTCTTCGAGGGCACACCCGCCGACCTCGTCGCCGCCCGCTCCACCCTCACCGGCGAGCACCTCGCGGCCTACGTCGGCACCTGACCGAGGCCCTCGCGGACGCCGTGGGACGAGTTCTCTCATCTGTTTCGACTCGTCCCACTCGGCCGATGGCGAGACGTGTTCGAGCAGGACGAGCAGGAACGACCGCCTTGGGTAGCACCCGAGGGCTTCGGCCATGACTGCCGCGCAAGCAGGCCTCGCAGTCGTCGGTGACGGCGATCGCGACGGCGCGTCCGTCATCGGCGGCACCGGGGCGCGTGCTGCGGCCCGGGATGTCACCGCCCTGCCCCACATCGGACCGTCACAGCTCAGCGCCGTGTCGACCGGCCCCGCCCCGTACCGGACGCCGGACCACGGCTGTGGCGCGAACGACACGATCGGGGCGGAGAAGGGCACAGCCGACTGAGTACCGTTGCTCACATGCTGGAGCGACTGGAGATCGAGAGCTTTCTGATCCTCGCCGAGGAGTTGCACTTCGGCCGCACGGCCGAGCGACTTCAGGTGTCGCGGGCCAGGGTGAGCCAGACCATCCAGCGGCTGGAGCGCCGCGTCGGCGCGCCGCTCTTCGACCGCACCAGTCGCCGAGTAGGCCTCACACCGCTCGGCCGACGCCTGCTCGACGACGTGGAGCCCGGCTACCGTCGCATCGAGCGCGGCCTTGCGGCGGCACAGGCCGCGGCGAAGGGCGTGGAAGGGAACCTGGTCGTCGGCTACCTGGGCAGCGCGGCCGGAGAGTTCGTACTCGATGTGATCCGTGTCTTCACCCTTCGACATCGGGGGACGGACGTCCGGATTCACGAGACGCAGGTCAGGACCATGCTTGAGCCGCTGCGCGCGGGCGAGGTGGACGTACTGGTCACGCAGCTCCCGGTGGAGGAGCCCGACCTGGTCCGCGGCCCCGTGGTGCTGCGCATCCCGCGCATGCTGGCCGTGCCCGCCAATCACTCCCTCGCCAAGCAGAGCACCGCGACCGTCGAGGACCTGGCCCGCGACCGGGTCTTCGCCTGCTCCGGCCATGTTCCGGACTACTGGCAGGAGCACCTGGCACCTTCGTACACGCCGAACGGTCAGCCGGTCAGACGAGGCAGGTCCGCGGCAACCTGGCCCGAAACGCTCGCCATGGTCGGCGCGGGACAGGGCATCTCCCCTGTGGGTGCCGATGTCGCCGAGTACTTCACCCCCAGAAACGTCGTCTACCTGCCGTTTCGCGACGCGGCTCCGCTGGAGTACGGACTGGTCTGGCGCAGGGCCGGCAGCACCGCCCGGATCAGAGCGTTCGTCGACGTGGCCACGGAGCTTGCGGCAGACCGGAACGGAGCCGCAAGCCATCAGTGAATGAGGCTTACCGATCGTTGCGCAGGCGGGAGCTGATCGGGGCCGCTGCGGCCACGAAGCTGACGACATGAGCAACGATCTGTCAGCCGCACCGTCATCCGCCCAGGCGTCCCGGGGGGAGGGCGGACCCCCGCGATCCGCGGGCGCCGCCCTGGCGGCACTCGCGCTGGGTGCCTTCGCCGTGGGTACCACGGAGGTCGTCATCGCGGGCCTGCTTCCCGAGGTCGCGGGTGACCTGGGCGTCTCACTGCCCACCGCCGGACTGCTGGTGTCGGGCTACGCGCTGGGCATGGTGATCGGTGCTCCGCTGCTGGCCGTACTCGGCGCGAGGGTTCCCAGGAAACAGCTGCTGCTGTGGCTGGTCGGCCTGTTCATCGCCGGCAGCCTGCTCAGCGCCGTGGCGCCCGGATACGGGGCGCTGCTGGCAGGGCGGGTGCTGTCCGCACTGGCCGGCGGTGCCTACGTCGGCATCGCCTCGGTGGTGGCCGCCGGCGTCGTCGCTCCCGGCCGGAAGGCCAGTGCGATCGCCACCGTTTTCATGGGGCTGAGCATTGCCAACGTGCTGGGCGTCCCCGGCGGGACGCTGCTGGGACAGGCGCTCGGCTGGCGGGCCGCCTTCTGGGCCGTGACCGCGGTCGCCGTGATCCTGCTGACGGCGATCGCTCTGTTCGTGCCCTTCGTCCCCGCCGGGACCGGCACCGACTTCCGCCGTGAGCTGGCCGTATTCCGGCATGGCCGGGTCTGGCGGGCCCTGGCCGCGACGGCCTTCGGCTGGGCACCCTTCCTGACCGTGCTCACCTACATCACACCGATGCTCACGGAGGTCACCGGGTTCAGCGACCGGACGGTGCCTCTCGTGCTGGTGCTGATCGGCGTCGGAATGACGGTCGGCACCCCGATATCCGGGCGGCTGGCGGACCGGGCCCTGGCCCCGACGCTGTACGGGGCGCTGGCCGGTGTCACGGGTGTGTCCCTGTTGCTCCTGGCAGCCGTGCACAGCAAGCCCGCCGCAGCCGCCGGGTTCTTCCTGTTCGGACTGGCCGGGGCTGCCGTCATCCCGCCCCTGCAGACCAGAGTGCTGGCCACGGCCCAGGGCGCGGACAGTCTCGCATCGGCCGCCAATGTCTCGGCCTTCAACATCGGCAACGCCTGCGGGCCCCTTCTGGCCGGATCGGCTCTCGCTGCCGGAGGCGGCTGTACCGCTCCCCTGTGGATCGCCGCGCTGCTGGGACTCGTGGGCCTGCTCCTGGCGTTCGCATCGAGCGGTACGAAGCCGGCGACGACCCGGGGTGGTACCGGTTGACACCGGGTCCGCCCATTTCCGCCCGGCCGACCGCGCGGACAGCCCGGCAGGATCTCAACTCTGGGTAATGTGTGCGGAAATATCCCCATGCCGGAGACGGGTCCCCATGGATGATGACGGCGGCACCCGCGCCGCAGACGCAAGCGCTGGGGACGGCACGGCCCCCGCCCCCAGCCGTACACGTGACGGCCGCGGGGCCTCGGTGGTACCGAAGACCGCCGTGATCGCGGGCGGCGGAGCGCTGGCGGTCTGGGAGCCCGCTTTCACGCTCGGCGCCTACAACGTCATCTTCTACTACCAGATGCTCACCCTCTGGGCGGTGTCGACGGCCGTGCTGCTGGCCGGTCTGCTGATGCGCGAACGCGGGCTGCGGCACGGCTGGGTGTACTGGGCCTGCCTGGCCCTGCCCAGCGCATGGCTCGGTCTCGCCGCCATCGTGCCGCGCAGCGGCAACTGGCAGGGCGAGGCGCTCTTCGTGGTGGGCGGCGTCTTCAGCATCATCGGCACCCCGCTGCTGACCTGGGTGCTCCTGCAACTCCTGCTGTTCGGGGAATCGGAGCTCTCCGTACGCCAGCGAAAGATGGTCATCGGCGCCGTCGCGGTCGTCGGCGGGCTCGCCTTTGTGCTCGGCAAATTCAACGATGTCTTTCTCACCTGCGGGGACTTCGACATCAGCGGCAACAGCGTCCCTTCCGGGTGCAGGCCGGGCCACGCCTCCCCGCTCGGCTGACACGGACCCGGATGCGCCCCGCCGCACCTGGGCAAAACCGGGGCGAGCGGTGGGACCGCCGCGCTAGGTTGCCACCATGGCTGAATTCGTACTGGTGGCAGGCGCGTGGCTCGGATCTCAGGCGTGGGACGAGGTGGTGTCGGAGTTGCGTACGGCCGGGCACGGCACCCACCCGGTGACGCTGTCCGGCCTCGCCGAGAAGCAGGGCGTGCAGGCAGGGCAACAGACCCACGTCCGGGACATCGTCGACGAGGTGGAGCGCCACGACCTCCACGACGTCGTCCTGGTCGGACACAGCTACTCGGGCATCCCGGTCGGCCAGGCCGCCGAACGCATCGGTGACCGGCTGGCCCGTGTGGTGTTCGTCGACTCCGAGATTCCGGTCGACGGCGAATCGTTCGCCTCCGGCTGGTGGGCCGGCCGCGAGGCGCTGGAGGCCTCGATCGCCGCGAACGGCGGCTTCTGGGCCCCGCTCACCGCCGCCGACTTCGACGGCCAGGGCCTCACCGACGAGCAGATCGCCCGGATCGTGGGCGGCTCGACACCTCATCCGGGCACCACGCTGACCGAGCCGGCCGTACTGGCGCGCCCGCTCGGCGAGCTTCCGGCGACCTACATCAAATGCCTGCTCGACGGCGACGAGCCGAACGGCGATGTGGCCAAGCTGCTGGCCGGCAGCGAGCATTGGGAACTGGTCGAGATGGACACCGGCCACTGGCCGATGTTCTCCCAGCCGCGCGAGCTGGCACGGATCCTGCACCGGTCGGCCGTGGAATCCTGAGCCCCGGACCGGACCCCTTCCTCCCAGGGTTCGAAGTCCGCGACGACCTGTGCGTAGTCGGAAGGGCAGCTGGTCTGACGGACGTACGACGCCTGGACCCCGCGGAGCGGGTGGGGCGGGAAGGCTCTCGTTCCGGGCGTCGGCGCGGAGGTCATTGCCTCACGGTGGCCGGGCCCGGCCGGTCTCGGAATGCCGTGACCGTGACCGGCAACAAAGAATGTGGTGATCCGGCCCTCCGGCAGCCATGCTGCCCCCATGACCTCCTCATCGATCGACTCGGCCTCGGACTCCGCGCCTGCCCCCGGCACCTTCGAACTGGGCGGCACCGTCACCATCCCCCGGCTCGGCTTCGGCGCGATGCAGCTGCCGGGGCGGTGGAGCGGGCCCGCCGGTGACACCGCGAACGCTGTGGCCGTGGCGCGGCGCGCCGTCGAACTCGGGGCGCGGCACATCGACACCGCCGCCTTCTACTTCTCCGACACCCACCGCGCCAACGACCTCCTGCGCGAGGCCCTGTATCCGTACCCCGCGGACGTCACCATCGCCACCAAGATCGGCCCGCTGCGGGACGAGACCGGTGAGATGTACGCCGAGGCCCGTCCCGATCAGCTGCGCGGGGAGGTGGAGCGGAATCTGGAGGACCTCGGGGTCGACGTCCTCGACCTGGTGCATCTGCGCGTGGGGCGGCTGGGTTCGGATGTCGCCGAGTCGCTCGGCAAGCGGTTCGCCGTACTGGCCGCGCTGCGCGAGGAAGGGCTGATCCGGCAGCTCGGCGTCAGCAATGTGACGGCCGGGCAGCTCGCGGAAGCCCGGTCGATCGCACCGGTCGCTGCCGTGCAGAACCGGTTCGGAGTGCTCGACCAGGCGGACGCCTCGCTCGTCGACGAGTGCGCGGACGCCGGTATCGCGTACATGCCGTTCTTCGCGCTCGGCGGCGGACACACCGATCTCGGCAGCGAGAACCTGCGAAAGGTCGCGGAGCGGCACGGTGCGACTGCGTTCCAGATCGCCATCGCGTGGGGGCTGGCCCGCTCGCCCTCCATCGTGCAGATCCCCGGCACCGCTTCCCTCGCCCACCTCGAGGAGAACATGGCCGCCGGCCAACTGGCTCTCGACGAGGCCGACATGGCACTGCTCGGGCGTCGCCAGTAACCTGCTCGCTCTTCCCGCGCTGACCGCGCTCGGCATGTCGGGGGCGGGGGACGGCGACGCCGGACTCGCATCCGGGCTGTTCAACACCACGCAGCAGATCGGCATGCCGGACACCGCCCGTCCACCGCTGCCGCCCATTACTCCTCCCCGAGCCCCGACCGCAGCTGGACGAAGGCGAGTTCGGCGGCCTCGACCGCACTGCCGTAAGCCTGGTCCGCGCTCTCCCCCGCGTCGATCCGCCGCCAGTTCTCCAGGCCCAGGATGCGCTGCACAGCGATGATCTGGCCCGCGGCCAGCCTGTCCCGTACCCGGTCGCCCAGCGCACGGGCGAGGGCCGCCTCCGAGCGGCCCTGGTAGGCGTACATGCGGGCCACCAGGGACGGCGTCCCGTACAGCAACCGCATGAACGCCAGCACCTGAGGCGCATCACAGAGCCCGGTCACCGGGTCGCGCCGCTCCAGGCCGTCCAGGAAGTGGCGGCGCAGGGCGTCCAGGGGGGACTCGGTGTCCGCGCGGGCTGCGACGACACGGGCCGCCTCGTCCTCATGGTCGGCGAACCGGTGCAGGGCCAGGTCCTCCTTGGTCGGGAAGTACCGGAACAGCGTCGGCTTGGAGATGTCCGCGGCGGCCGCCACCTCCGCCACCGAGACCTTGTCGAAGCCCCGCTCCAGGAACATCGCGATCGCGGCATCGGAGACCGCCTGGTACGTCAGCTGCTTCTTCCGCTCACGCAGGCTCATCGGCACATGGGCCGCAGAGGCTGCGGGGGCCGTATGCACCGCCGCCCCGGGCCATGATTTCTCTCCGCTCATGACCATGAAGCGTACGCCTTGACCTCAACCGGACTTGACGTCCGAGGGTGGTCGGACGGGCGCCGGACGAGCCGGCCGCCGACAGCCGGAACGCTGTGGTCCGGACGCGTGCGGTGCTGGTCGGGGAGCTGGGTGGTCCGCAGGTGCTGGTGGCGGCGGAGCTGCCCGAAGCGGTGGCGGGTCCGGGTGAGGTGGTGATCGAGGTGAGCAACGTTGACATCGGCTTCGTGGAGACCCAGATCCGTTCGGGTGGGTTCAGGGAGTTCTTCCCGGTCCGGACGCCGTACGTGCCGGGGTCGGCGGCGAGGCCGGCCTGGCGGCCTCCCCGCTGACGGCCGACGGCGGCCGGTTCTCCGCCCACGGGGCCCCGACCGGCGGCTTCGCCCCCGCCGACCCGCAGGAGGCGGCACGGCGCTCCATCTCGCTGTCCGGCATCGCGGACATCGAGGCCCGGCCTCGCCCCCTCAGTCCCGCGCCCGCGCCTCCACCAGGGCCTCGACCCCGTCCAGCACGCGTTCGAGCCCGAACCTGAACTCGTGGTCGGGCTCGTCCGGCGTCCCCATCACCTCGGACTTCAGCAGCCGGGAGAGCGACGGATGCCGTACGGGGTCGACGAGCCGGTCCAGGGTGCGGGCGTACCCGTCCATCACTTCCTGCGCCGGGATGCCGCGCGCCTCCACTGCGGCGGCGAGATCACCCGTCAGCAGCGCCGCGTTCCGTACGAACCCGCTGACCAGGAGGATGACGGAGACCTCCTCGCCCGCGCTCAGGCCGGTGCCTTCGAGAGCCTGGAGGCCCTGCTCCCACCAGGCGACGGAGTTCGACCCGGCGGCCGGGCTCGTCGGCAGTCCGCAACCGGAGGTGTTCTTCCTCGACGAGCCGACAACCGGCCTCGGCCCACGCAGCCGACAGCAGCTCTGGCAGGTGGTCCGCGACCCCGTCGGCCAGGACGCCACGGTCCTGCTCACCACCCAGTACCTGGAGGAGGCGGAAGGGCCGGCCCCGACCGCACCAACCAACCTTCAGGCTTTTTGGCGCATCACACTAGAACACGTCCGGGCACCAAGCCCGCCGCGCCGCCCGGAACATCCCGTCCGTCAGTGCCACCGCACCCGGCGTGAGTTCCTCGATGCGGCCCAGGGCCGCCAGTCGGACCGGGGACTCGTCGCCCAGATAGAGCGTCCCCAACTCCCTTACGTCCAGGGCGAGATCGGCGGACGCCGTGGTGGGGGTGCAGGTGGCGCCGGACGGGGAGGCGTCGAGGTGGTAGCGGCCGGTGGTCAGGCCCGTGGCGTCGAGGATGTCCAGGGTCAGTGCGCCGGGTACCGCGTAGGTGCGGGCCTCCAGGGCGCGTACGACGTCCAGGACGCGTATCCACAGCCAGTCCGCCTGGGTCACGATGCGGGCCGCGCGCGGGTCCGGAAGGAGAAGTGGCAGCAGGTCGTCGGGGGCGCGGTGGCCGGTGCGGACCGTGGTGATCCAGTCGATCGAGCAGACGAAGTGCCACAGCGCGCGCTCCGCGTCCGGGGTGACGGCGATCTGGCCGAGCACCGTGGCCCGGTTCAGCGGCTGCTTGGCGTCGCCCCAGTTGTCGTCGGCGCGGTAGGCGATCAGGCCGTCGGGCTCGCCGTCCGCGTTGCTGTAGACGGCGTAGAAGGGCTCCGTCCAGGTCTCGGGGCCGAACAGGTTCTCGCCGGTGTTCAGTTCCCACCAGCGCGTGTCGCGGCTGACCGCGCCGTGCTGCCGGGCGCGCAGCCGCTCGTGGAGGGCCGGGCCCAGTTTGCGTACGTCCGCGCCGCTCACCAGGTCGATCCGGCCGCCGTCCTGCGCGGAGGGCCCCGACCAGCGCGGGTCGAGGCCCGTCCGCGGTACGTCGATCTCCCACTCGGTGGTCCAGGCGGCCGGGCCGAACCCGTACCGCCCGTAGATCGGGTACTCGGCGGCGATCAGCGTGGCGACGACGTCGCCGCGCTCCTTCGCCGCCGCCAGGTCCGTGGCCATCATCCGGTTGAGCAGCCCGCGACGGCGGTGCGTGGGAGACACCGTGACGTTGGAGACCGCGTCGGCCTGCACCGTGGCACCGCCGACGACCGTGAGCTCCTGCGCGAACGAACGGAACGTGGCCACGCACCGCCCGCCGTCGAACGCGCCCTGCGTACGGGCCAGGTCGGTGTGCGGGAGGCGGTCGGCGACCTCCTCGGCCGTCACCACCGGCGGGCGCAGAAAGCCGGTGTTCAGGGCTTGCCGCCAGCCGGGGAACTCGGATTCGGTGATCGCACGGACGTCAAGGCGCATACACCCCACGCTAGATACCGGCTCACCGAATGTCGCCCGATTTTTCCGCCGACGGGGAATCCGGTCAGAACGCTGCCCGGATCTCGCCGACCTCGCCGCCGCCGCCCAGCAGAGGCGTGCGTCCGATCCGGGAGACCACCGGGGCGTCGATGCCGAGCAGGCGCAGCGACTGTGCCAGCACCGGGCCGAGTGCCCGCGTCGCACCGTCGTCGATCTTGAAGGCCAGTGCCCGGCCGTCCGCCAGCGCCACCGCCTGCACCGCCTCCGCGCCCATCTTGGAGAGCGTGCCCGGCACTTCCCGCATCAGCCAGGTGTCGGGGCGGCGCGTTCCGGCCACGTACTCGGGGTGGGCCCGCATCGCGTCGCCGACCCGGCGCTCCGCCGACCCCGGCTCCGCCAGCACGAACGAACGGAAGGCCCGCGCCAGACCCACCAGGCTGATCGCCATCAGCGGAGCCCCGCACCCGTCCGTACCGACCGCCGCGACCGGCTCCCCGGCAGCCTCCTCGACCACCTGGTGGACCAGCTGCTGGAGCGGGTGCGACGGGTCGAGGTACGAGGCCCGGTCCCAGCCGTTCACCCCGCACACCGCGAGCATCGCCGCGTGCTTGCCGGAGCAGTTCATGGTGATCCGGTCCCGGACGTGGCCCGCGGCGAGATACGCCTCCGCCTCCGCCGGATCCAGCGGCAGATCGGGCGGGGTCTGCAGATCGCCGGGCGTCAGTCCGTGTTCGGCGAGCATCGTGCGCACGAGTTCGAGGTGGAAGTCCTCGCCCGAGTGGCTCGCGGCGGCCAGTGCCAGCCGCTCCCCGGACAGATCGAGCCCGGCCCGCAGCACCGCCGCGGCCTGCATCGGCTTGTTGGAGGAGCGCGGGAAGACCGGCGCCGTCGGGTCGCCCAGAACCCGCTCCACGCTGCCGTCGGCGGCCAGTACGACCAGCGAGCCCCGGTGCCGGCCCTCCACGAAGCCGGACCGTACGACCTCGGCCAGGACGGGGCGGGCGGGGGATATGGCGGAGGGAGCAGCGGGGGCGGCGCTGGAGGTCATGGTGGCCTTCCGGGGACGGGGCGGACCCGCCCTCGGAAGGGTCGCTTCAGGCGAGCAGGTCGTCTACTTGTGCTTCACCATCACGGTACCTGCGGGCGATCTCGGCACTGCAATCGTCAGCGGTCCGTTGCAGCTGGTGACGGCGTCGGGAGACCTGCTGTTCGTAGCGGACCAGGCGCCCCATCGCGGCGTGCAGCTCTTCGTCCGTACGGGCGTCGAGGTCGGAGAGTTCGACCTCGGCGAGCGTCTCGGCCGCCAGCCGGCGGTACTCGTCGCTGCGCGGCGTGGTGAGCGTGACATGCCTGGCGGAGGAGCGGTGCCGGGACGGGGTGTCGGCGAGGATCTCCGAGAGCCGGTCCACCACGGGTGTCTCCGGATCCAGCCTTCGGGCCAGCTCGGCCCGCAGGATGTCGATCCGCCCCTGGACCAGCCGCCGCACATAGCTGAGGTCGGCCTCGTCGCGCTGCGATTCGCGGCGCAGGGTGCGCAGCTCCGGCAGTCGCAGGCCGTCCAGCTCGGACTGCGGTCCCGCGGACGGGCCGTCCACGAGACCGTGGCCGGTTCGCTGCACGGGTGGGCGCATGGTGCTGGTGCTGGTGCTGGTGCTGGTGCTGGTGCTGGTGCTGGTGCTGGTGGTTACGGTGCCGGTGCGCGTGCCCGGCACGGCGCCGGGGGACTGCCCGGTTCCATAGGTACTCATGCTGTTGTCCATCCCCTCGACCGGTGCGTCGGCGCACCGCCTTCCGAGCATGGTGCCACTCCCGTGGGGGCTGTGTGGATGCTCTGTACCCGTTCAGCCCAAGATAGGTTGGTCTGTATGCGTGCAGTGGTACAGAGGGTGGACGGTGCGAGCGTCACGGTGTCCGACGGCGCGGGCGCGTCGGGCGGGCCCGAGGTGGTCGGCGAAATCGTCGGCGAGGGGCTGTGTGTGCTGGTGGGAGTCACCCACGGGGACACCGCGGAGAAGGCGGCGCAGCTCGCCCGCAAGCTCTGGTCGGTCCGCATTCTGGAGGGCGAGAAGTCCTGCTCCGATGTGAATGCACCACTTCTGGTGATTTCGCAGTTCACTCTCTACGGGGACGCCCGGAAGGGGCGCAGGCCCACGTGGAACGCCGCGGCGCCCGGCGAGATCGCCGAACCGCTGGTCGACGAGGTGGTGGCACAGCTGCGGGCGCTGGGGGCGCAGGCGGAGACGGGCCGGTTCGGGGCGGACATGCGGGTCTCGCTCACGAACCATGGCCCGTTCACCGTCATCATCGAGGTCTGAGCCGGGTCGGTTCCGAGTCGGGTCCGTGTCAGGCCTGAGGCAGGTCGAGCAGTCGGTGCAGACGGTCGCGCGTAGAGAATCTACGCACAGCTACGGCTCCACCACCGTCTCCTGGGCTGCGGCCGTGTCCCCCGCGAGCAGCTCCGCGTCCACCGCGACGTTCCGCTTGACCAGGGCCAGTGCGATCGGTCCCAGCTCGTGGTGGCGGGCCGACGTGGTGATGAAGCCCAGCTGACGGCCCTCGGCGCCATCCGCGGCGAGCCGTACCGGTGTGCCGTGCCCGGGCAGGACGACCTCGCTGCCGTCGAGGTGCAGGAAGACCAGCCGCCGCGGCGGCTTGCCCAGGTTCTGCACCCGGGCCACGGTCTCCTGACCGCGGTAGCAGCCCTTCTGGAGGTGGACGGCGGTGCCGATCCAGCCCAGCTCGTGCGGGATGGTGCGGTGGTCGGTCTCGAAGCCGAGGCGCGGACGGTGCGCCTCGACGCGCAGCGCCTCGTACGCCAGGATGCCGGCCACGGGGCCGTGCCCGGCCGCGTACTTCCCCAGGTCGGCGCGGGGCAGGAACAGATCCCGGCCGTACGCCGTCTCCCGTACCGTCACGCCGTCCGGGACCTCCGCGATGGAGCCGGCCGGCAGGTACACCACGGCGAAGTCCTCGGTGCGGTCGGCGACTTCGACCCGGTAGAAGAACTTCATGGATTCCAGATAGGCGACGAGGTCGCCCTGCGTGCCCGGTTCGGCATGCATCCACACGGTCTCGCCGTCGTCGACGAGATAGAGGGCGTGCTCGATGTGCCCGTTCGCGGTGAGGATCAGGGCCTCGGTGGCCTGTCCCGGGACGAGTTCGCTGACATGCTGGGTGAGCAGGAGATGCAGCCAGGCCAGCCGGTCGCTGCCGGTGACGGTGACGACGGCGCGGTGCGAGAGGTCGACGAGGCCGGAGCCTTCGGCGAGGGCGCGCTGCTCGCGGAACAGGTCACCGTAGTGCGCGGCGACGCCTTCGTCGCGGCCTTCGGCGGGGACGGCGCCGGGCAGGGACAGCAGAGGGCTCTTCATGCGACCAGCGTACGACGCGATTTACGGCCGCCCTCCGGCTGCCGGGCGGCCCAGGGCCTGTCCGGCGGATCGGACGCGCCCCCGACCATGATCTGCCGGACAGGCCCTGAGACCGACCGGCAAATGGGGGGTGGGAGAAGGAGCGGGGCTGGGTGCGTGCAGCTGCGAGGCGGAGGAGGGAGGCAACGCGGAGCGTTGTCGACTGACGACACGCCGGAGGGGGTCCCCCTGGCCCTCAAGGCCTTGGGGGAGTGCGCGCCCAGCCCCGCGACGCCGCCCCCCATTTGCCGGTCGGTCTAAGGCTTGGGATCGGCCGCGCCGGCCGTCCGGGCCGCACCCTCGGACGCCACCTTCGCCGTGCAGTCGGCGCAGCGGCCGAAGATCGCGAAGTGCTTCATGTCCGTCTCGAAACCGAAGGTGCCCCGCAGCTTCGCGGTGAACTCGGCGACGACGTCGACATCGGCCTCGATGACGTTCGTACAGTCGCGGCAGACCAGATGGATGTGGTGGTGGCGGTCGGCCAGATGGTACGTCGGTGCCCCGTGGCCCAGATGGGCGTGGCTGACCAGCTCCAGCTCCTCCAGGAGCTCGAGCGTCCGGTAGACGGTGGAGATGTTCACGCCGGACGCGGTCCTGCGCACCTCGGAGAGGATGTCGTCGGGCGTCGCGTGTTCCAGCGTGTCGACGGCTTCCAGGACAAGCTGCCGCTGCGGCGTCAGACGATAGCCGCGCTGCCGGAGATCGGTCTTCCAGTCGGTGCTCACCACAGGCCCAGTGTAGGACCGGGTGAGCACCTGTCCGCAGCTTTGTACGAAGGGAAACCCGTGAACGGGCGGGACTACTTGAAGAAGGCGATGCCGTCGTCCGGCAGGTCGCCGAGGCTCTTCGCCATCGCCTCGACCTCTTCCGGGGTGACGGTCTTCTTCAGATGCGCCGACATGTACGGGCGCAGCTCCACCTCGGGGGTGGCCTTCTCGCCGACCCACATCAGGTCACTCTTCACGTAGCCGTAGAGACGCTTGCCACCGCTGTACGGGCCGGAGGCCGCGGTCCGGGCCACCGCGTCGGTGACCAGGTCGATCTGCGGCTTCTTGTCGGCCAGCTCGCCGTACCAGATCTCGATGACGCCCTGGTCGCGGACCATGACGACCTCGACCTTGCGGTCCTTGTCGATGCGCCAGTAGCCGGACTCGGACTCCAGCGGCTTGACCTTCTTGCCCTCGGAGTCGAGCACCCAGGTGTGCGAGACGTACTCCAGGAAGTCCCGGCCGTCGTGGCTGAAGGAGACTTCCTGGCCGAAGTTGCACTGCTCGGCGCCGGGGAAGTCGGAGACACCGGCGCCCGCCCAGTTGCCGAGGAGGAAGGCCAGCGGGACGAGGTCCGGGTGGAGGTCGGACGGGATCTCGATCATGAGCGGCTCAGACGATCTGTGAGGTGGGGGCGGGTGGCTGCGGACGTGACACATCGGGCATGAGTGTCACGTTCGTGACGGGGGGTACCCGCGCGGACGGAGGCGAGGGCGGCCAGGGTCAGCGCTGACCCTGGTACAGCTTCTTCACGGTCACGCCGGCGAAGGCGATAACGCCGACGCAGACCAGGACCAGCAGGGCGGAGAAGAATGCCTCAAGCACGGGAGCTCCTTGGAACGAGCGGTATGGCAGCAATACGGGGCCGGGCCCCAGCCTAATGGGTTGGGGCCCGTCCCGTCGGTTCGGGGTTTGCCCGGGGATCGCCGAGGGGCAGGTCAGCCCAGCAGCTGGTTCTGCAGGATCAGCGTCTGGTGGAACGGAACGCTCCGAGTGCCCTCCTTGCCCTTGCGGGACTGGACGACGAGGGCGAGCGTGTCGCCGGCGACCAGGTAACCCTGGCGGACCTGCGCCTCGCCGTACGGCTTCGCCTCGTCGTACGCGTACGACGCGGTGCGCTCCACCTTGCCCGCGCCGTTCCAGCCTTCGTCGAGGACCATCCCGGACGTCTCGGACGTCCCGACGAGCGGCACCCCGGAGGGGGTGTCCTGGACGATCGCGTCCCTGAAGTACTGCGCGAAGGCCGTCGAATTGAACTGCACGAGATAAATCCGGGACGACGTGCCGTCGGGCATCGTCCAGCCGCGGGCGGCGACGTGCCGCGGAGCAGAGTCCTTCAGTATGTGTGTGATGTCGGAGCGCTTGCCCTTCACATACTCGGAGAGGTACTGCTCCGTACTCACCCAGCCGCCATCGAGCTTCTTGTCCACGGTTGCTCCGGCCGGGGCGGGCAGCAGCAGACGCCGCAGGTCGGCGTGGTGGATCTCGGCGACATTGCCGTCGCTGTACGGGCGGGGCAAGCCGGCCGGGAGCGCGGGCAGGCTGAGCTCGGGATAGTCCCAGCGGCCGTCGCTCTCGGTCGCCAGACCGGGCACGTCGGTGCGCTCCATCGAGGTGATACCGAAGGCCGTACCGGCGCCGAGGCCGCCGAGAACCAGGGCCGCGACAGTCCACCGGGCGACGGCCCGCAGGACGCGCCTGGGCTGCTTGGGCACCGGCGGCGGGGCCGACGGAGGCTCGGGCGCCTGCGGTACGGGGGTGGCCTCGGAGGGCGCGGCAGGCTCGGTCCCGGCGGGCGCGGCGGGCGTTTCCGTCGTCTGCTCGGTCATACGTACTCCCCCGGAGACGCGATGTGGTCGAGCTGGTCCTTCAGCAATTCGGCGACGGCCTCCCGGTCGAAGGGCACGGTGCCGGACACCGAGACGCCGATGCTCAGCTCGCCGTCGTACGCCATGCACTCCATGGACACCATGAAGTCCTCGTCGGCTTCGCTGTCCTTGCGCAGGAGGAAGCACTTGGCGTGCCTCGTGTGTCCCTGGATCTTCGGACCCCGGCGGAAGATGCCGATGGTCTCGGAGAGGTCCGACCTGACGTTGTAGAGGTTCCGGACCGCCTTCTTGTCCTTCATCCGCATGATCTGTGTTTCCACCAGCAGGTCGTTGCCGTCCGATACATAGGAACGGACGGCGGTGCCCTCGATACGGAGCTCGTCGATCCGCTTCTCGTAGTCCCGGCGCTCCTTGCCCGCGAGACCGCGGGCGCTCTCCTTCACCGCAGCTGCCGCCTTCCTGCCGCTCTGCTCGCCGTCGTTGCCCATCTCGCCGATGTCGGGGCCGAGCCGGTAGCCGATCGGGACCGGCAGCAGCAACTTGCTGAGCTCGGTGGAGGCCCTGCCCCGGGCCACGTCGCCGGCCGGGTCCTTGCCCGGCTCGTGCTCGGGCTCCTGCCAGAGGACGGTCCTGACGCTGTGGTCGGCGCTGCCCACCGTGCTGCTGGTGTAGGCGGCCGCACCTGCGACCGCGGCGATCACCAGCACGACGGGGAGCGCTGTGCGGATCAGCCGGCGTGAGCGGCCGGGGGCGGCCGGGGGAAGCGGGGCCGCGGGCCCGGGAGCGTCGGCGCTCTCGTCGGGCGTCGTCACCTGCGTGGTCACGTCGTTCACAGGCGCTCCAGCTGTCGCTCGGCCAGCGTCCGGATGTCCTTCTTGCTGATCGGTACGGTGTCGTAGATGTTGATGTCGGCCATGATGTCGCCGCGGTACACGATGGCCCTGGCCCGATAGGACGGCAGATAGCCCGGCTTCCGCTCGACCTCGTAGAGGTAGTAGCGGCCGTTGCCGCTTCCCTTGAGCGGATCGCCGTCGTTGCCCGCACCGAACTCGGTGCCGGGCATGTACGAACGCTGGCCCTCGGCCAAGACCTGGGCTTCCTGCACGACGCCCGAGCGGAACTGCACGAGATGGGTCTCGGCGGTGCGGTACTGCCCGCGCTTCCAGGCGGCACCCGCGATCCGGCGCATGTCGGACTCCAGGAAGTACTCGTACTGGTCGCCCTTGTCCCTGAAGGTGCGGGCGTACTCGTCCACGCCCAGCCAGCCGTCGCGGAGGCCCGGCGCCGCCTTGTCCTCGCTCCAGCCCGCGGGTCTGTCGGCGAGCAGCTTGCGCAGGTCGCCGCCCGTCCTGACCCGCCGGTCCTCGGAGGCGGGCAGCGGGTCCGGGGCCTTGCCCGCGGGCAGTGCCTTCGCCGGGTACGCCAGATCGGGCTGCGACAGGGCGGGCAGCGGGGTCGGGGCGCGTCCGGCCTGCACGTCGTAGCCCACGGCGGTGCCGCCCGCGATGCCGAGCACCGCGGCAGCGGCGATCAGCAGCGCCGTGCGCCCGCGCGGGCGCTTCACGACGGGCGCGGCGACCGGTGCGGCCCCCGGCTCGGCCACGGGCGCCGACTCGGGAACGGGCTGGGGCTGAGGCTCGGGCTCGGGTCCGGCCTCGAGCACCGCCTCCGGCACCGGCTCCGGTGTCTCTCCCGCCAACGATGGCGCTACGGCACCGGCCGGTATCTCCTCCGCGGCGAGCGGCCCGGCCTGCCCGTCAGGAATGGTGTCTTTCGGTTCCAAAAGGGGTCCCCCCACGAGACCTGAGGCGCGAATTCCGTTATCCGCGCACACACCTGACTGCCACCGGGGAGATGAGGTTGCCCGCCCGGCGATTACAGTTCGGCATATGCCGAAGAAGCTCGTGATCAAGGTGACTGCCGGTGCCGACTCAGCCGAGCGCTGCTCGCAGGCGTTCACGGTGGCCGCGGTCGCCGTCGCCAGCGGCGTGGAGGTCTCGCTCTGGCTGACCGGCGAATCCTCATGGTTTGCTCTGCCGGGGCGCGCCGCGGAGTTCGAACTGCCGCATGCCGCGCCGCTGCCGGATCTGATCGAGTCGATCCAGGCGGGCGGGCAGATCACCCTGTGCACGCAGTGCGCGGCCCGTCGCGACATCACCGAGCAGGACGTCCTGGAGGGCGTACGGATCGCGGGCGCCCAGGTCTTCGTCAGCGAGATCATGGCCGACGGCGTCCAGGCCCTCGTCTACTGACGCACCCGCGCCGTACCCGCTACCGCCGCTTCTTGCCGTCGAGCTCGTCCCACCACTCGTCGGACTGCGGGTCGCCCGACGGATCGTCCCACCAGCGGTCCTCCGGGCCCCGACGGTTGGCGACCATGGCCGCGACGGGCGGAATCACCATGGCGACGACGCACATCGCTATCGCGGCGGGCATCGACCACAGTCTGACAAAGGACCAGGCCGATACGAAGAGGACGATGCAGCCGCCCATCATGAGGAAATAGCCGCGACGGCGTCGGGCGTACATAACTCAAGCGTAGGCCCGTTCCCGCCCACGCGAACGGCGCGAAGGGCCGTACCCCGCTTCAGAAGGCGTCCAACCCCCGGGGTACGGCCCTTCGGCCGGTAAGGCGTCGCGGGAGCTCCGGGCCGGTCCGGCGGACGCAGTCCGGCGCATCGGCTCGAAGCCCGCGAAGCGGCACGAGGCCGCGTTCGGAACTAGACGGCGATCGCGACCTCGGAGAGGCCACCCGTCTGCGCCACGACCGTGCGGTCGGCGCTGCCGCCCGGGACGAGGGCGCGCAGCGTCCACGTGCCCTCGGCCGCGTAGAACCGGAACTGTCCGGTCGCCGAGGTCGGGACCTCCGCGGTGAACTCGCCGGTCGAGTCCAGCAGGCGTACGTAACCGGTGACGGGTTCGCCGTCGCGGGTCACGCTGCCCTGGATGGTGGTCTCACCGGGCTTGATGGTCGAAGCGTCGGGGCCACCGGCCTTTGCTCCACACATGGTGTTCTGTCCTTCTTGGTCGGGGGTCGTGCTGGTCCGGGTCGTGCGGAGTTACTTGTTGGCGCCGAGCTCGATCGGCACACCCACGAGGGAGCCGTACTCGGTCCACGAACCGTCGTAGTTCTTGACGTTCTCCTGGCCGAGCAGCTCGTGCAGCACGAACCAGGTGAGCGCGGAGCGCTCGCCGATACGGCAGTACGCGATGGTGTCCTTCGCCAGGTCGACCTGCTCGTCCTCGTAGAGGGCCTTGAGCTCGTCGTCCGACTTGAAGGTGCCGTCGTCGTTGGCGTTCTTCGACCACGGGATGTTGCGGGCGGTCGGCACATGGCCGGGGCGCTGGGACTGCTCCTGCGGGAGGTGCGCCGGGGCGAGCAGCTTGCCGCTGAACTCGTCGGGCGACCGCACGTCGACCAGGTTCTGGCTGCCGATCGCCTTCACGACCTCGTCGCGGTAGGCGCGGATCGACTCGTCCTGCGGCTGGGCCTTGTACGCGGTGGCCGGGCGGGACGGGATCTGGTCGCCGTCGACCAGGTCGCGGGAGTCGAGCTCCCACTTCTTGCGGCCGCCGTCGAGCAGGCGGACGTCCTGGTGACCGTAGAGCTTGAAGTACCAGAACGCGTAGGACGCGAACCAGTTGTTGTTGCCGCCGTACAGGACGACAGTGGTGTCGTTGCCGATGCCCTTCTCGGACAGCAGCTTCTCGAAGCCGGCCTGGTCGATGAAGTCGCGGCGGATCGGGTCCTGGAGGTCCTTGGTCCAGTCGATCCGGATCGCGTTCTTGATGTGGTTCTTCTCGTACGCCGAGGTGTCCTCGTCGACCTCGACGAGAGCGATCTTCGGGTCGTCGATGTGGGCCTCGACCCAGTCGGCGTCTACCAGGACGTCACTGCGGCTCATTCTGTTCTCCTCCGGGGCAGTCTGCGGCGAGATGATGCGAGACGGTGCGTGATGCGGACGTACGGCGGCACAGGGTGCGGCGCACGTGCACAGGCGATCGGGATGGGCCCTGACATCGGTCGAAGGGCCGGGGAATGCGGGGCGCCGAAGGCTCCCGCTCAGACAGTGCGACAGAGCATGGCGGCGACGCGGCACAGGTCCACTGCCCGCCGCTTCGTGAGATCCGCCCGTCCCCGCTGTGGGAGACCGCCAATAGAGCACTGCATGGGACCGATCGTAGGGAGGTGGGGGCGGGCATGTCACCGCCGTGTCGCATTGTGAGACACGATCGTCCGTGATGTGGGACACGCATCGCGTTACGGCTTCTCCCGCGTCGGCCCCTCGCCGTCGGCGCCCGTCGCCATCTACGGATCGGACACAGCCGTCTCAATATGTGGAGCGCAGGGTCGTTGAGGCCCCCATTTGCCGGTCGGACTTATCCCGCGAGCCGTACGTCCGTGCCCGTCACCGAGATCTCCAGGCCGTCGGCGGTCGGCTGGATCTTCTCCAGCTTCAGACCGCTGGGCAGACCGCCGACCTCCCGCTCGAAGTCGGTCTTCTCGCGCACCAGACCCTCCAGCCCCGGGATGCCCTCGCCCGGCACCTTGTCCGCGTGCACCTTGATCGTGTGGCCGCCGACCAGAGTGACGGTGGAGAGCACACTGCGCGAGAGCGGGTTGCCGAGGATGTCGACCGTGCCGGTCACCTTCACCTTGCCGTTGCCGCCGTACTCGACGACGACGCCGTCGCTGGCGGCCTTGGTCAGGTCCTCGTACGAGATGACGGCGGTGCCGGTGGCACGGGCGGCGGTGGCGCTGGAGTAGCCGTCGGCGAGCTTCACCTCGTGCAGCGCGGCGTTCATCCGGCTGATCCGGATCCTGCGGCCGTTGGCATCGGTCTCGATGCCGGTGATCTTGACGTCGACCTCGTCGAGCTGGTCTCCGGCGACCTGCGTCAGGAACGGGAATCCCTTGATGGAGACGTCCGTCGAGCCGATCGTGGCGCCGGTGACCTGGACCCGCCCCTCGACCTCCGACTCGGCGAAGTACACCGCCGCCCGGTCGACAGCGACGAAGATCCCGCCCAGAACCACCACTGTCACCAGCAGTATTCGCAGTGCACGCATGCCCGCTCTTCCCCCACCCTGAATCCGGCCGGACCCCTGGCGCCCGCGCGTCCACTATGGATGCACAGCGCGCCCGGGGTCATCGACGAGTGGTCGCCCCCCTTCGGTTCCCGGGGGCGACACCGTTCCGCGCTACGCGATCGCACGACCGATCAGATAGACGGCGGGGGCCGCGGCGGTGAGCGGCAGTGCCACACCGGCCGTCATGTGGACGAACCGTGACGGGTAGTCGTAGCTCGCCACCCGCAGCCCGATCAGTGCGCAACCACCCGCCGCGAGGCCGAGCAGCGCACCCTTCGTACCGAAGTCGGTGAACGCCCCCGCCACCGCACCGGCGCCCGCGGCGGCGAGCAGCGCCGCCACGACCGAGACAGGTCCGGGCAGCGGCAGCGCGCGGACGAGCACGGCGACCGCGACGGCCACCCCGCCCACCGTCACCGCGTCCGGGACCGCCGCGAGATGTCCTGCGGCCAGGACGGAGAGGGCGGCCGACGCGACGGTGGCCATCAGCCCCTGCATCCGCTCGTCGGCGCTCGCGTGGCTGCGCAGCTGGAGTACCAGGGTGAGCAGCACCCAGATGCCGAGGGTGCCGAGGATGGCGGCCGGTCCGTTCTCACGGCCCGCGACGAGCAGTGCGATGTCGGCTACGAAGCCACCGGCGAACGCGAGCGCGATGCCCTGCCGGGCCGGCCACATGCCGTTGAGCCGGAACCAGCCGGCCGCGGTCACGGCCTGGAGCAGCACCAGGGGTACGACCAGGGCGTACGGCCCGATCGCGGCGCCGACGGCGAGCAGCAGCCCGAGTCCCGCGGTGATCCCGGCGGGCTGCATACCCGGCGCGATGATCGGCGAACGGCCCTCGGCGCGGGCACGCTGGGCATCGGTGATGCGGCTGTTGCCCAGGGTGGTGGGCGCGCTGTAACCGGCGGCATCGTGTGCGGATGCGGTGGCGGCCGGAGTCGCGCCGGCGGGCGCGTCCGCCCGGACCGGCTCGGCCGCGACGGGCGCGACCGGGGCCTCGGGAGGCAGCGGGTAGGAGCCGGAGGCACCCAGCGGCGGCTGCGGATATCCGGTCTCGGCGGCGGCCGGAACGGACTGCTGCACCGGCTGGGCGGACTGGGCGGGCCGGATGGCCGGCTGGTACTGGGTGTCCCAGGTCTGGCCCTCCCAGGTCTGGGTGACACCGGGATCCTGCGGGCCGTGCCCATCAGGCGCGGCGGGCTCCTGCATGTGCCCGGCCGGCCACGCGGGCCCGGGGTTCGCCCGGGGTGCCTGGTTCGGGTTGTACGGGCCGTGCGCCTGTTGCGGGGCTCCGTACGGGGCCTGCCGACCGTACGACTGCGCGCCGTAGGACTCGCCCCCGTACGACTGCTGACCGTAGGACTGGTCGCCGTAGGACTGGTCGCCGTAGGACTGATCCGCGTACGGCTGATTTCCGTACGACTGATTTCCGTACGGCTGCGCGCCGTAGGGCTGGTCGCCGTAGGACCGCTCCCCGTACGGCTGCGCGGGCTGCGGCTCCTGGCCGTTCAGCGGGTCGTACCCGTAGACCGGGTCCTGTCCGTACGGATGCTGCTGATCGTTGCTGCTCATGTTCTGCGGTTCACCCTCCTGCGAACGGCGGGAGCACCTCGACCGTGCCGCCCTCGGCAAGGCGTACGGTCTCATGACTGCGGGTCCCTACGGGGGCACCGTCGATGAGGAACGAGCACCTTTGCAGCACCCGGGTGAGCTCACCGGGGTGCCGCTCACGCACCGCGTCGAGCGCCTCGGCGAGGGTCGCGGCTGTGTACGGCTCCTCCGCGGTCCCGGCGGCGGCCTTGGCGGCGGCCCAGTAGCGGATCGTTCCCGCAGGCATGGCGGCGTTCCTCTCGTCTCGCATCAGCTGTCCATCATGAATCACCGCGCCACCGCCCAGTCGCCGATGCGGGTGAGCAAGTTCTCGTCGGCGGCGTTCTCGGCATGGCCCATGCCACGCTCCAGCCACAGCTCGGCACCGTCGCCCGCCGCGTCCGCCAGCATCCGGGGGTGGTCCAGCGGGAAGTACGGGTCCTGGTCGCCGTGCACGATCAGCAGCGGGGCCGGGGCGATCAGCCCGGCCGCCTGGACCGGCGCGAGCGGCACCGGATTCCACTCGTTCCGGTCGATCCGCGTGCGGAACCCGTAGCGGCCGACCAGCCGGCCGACGGGTCGGGTGACCACCCAGTGCAGGCGGCGCATCGGAGCCGTGCCCCGGTAGTACCAGCGCGCAGGGGCGCTCACGGCCACCACCGCATCCGCGTGCGCCTCGTTGCGCGCCTCAATGCGCCCCTCGCGCTCCGCAACACCACCGGCTTCCGTACCGGCCGTCGATCGTCCCGCATACAGCGCCCCGTGCCGCAGCACCACGGAACCGCCCATCGAAAACCCGACGGTCACGATCCGCCGGTGTCCGAGCGCCCGCGCCCACTCCACCGCAGCCGCGAGATCCAGCACCTCGCGGTCGCCCACCGTCGACCGCCCGCCGGACCCGCCGTGCCCCCGGAAGGAGAACGTGATCACGGCCGCACGCTGGGCGAACACCCCCGCGGCACGCCGCACCGCGGGCCGGTCCACCGCTCCGGTGAAACCGTGCGCGACCACGATCGCAGTACTGTCGAAGGATGTTCCCGCAGCAGCCCCGGCGTCTGCCGTACACGGCTGGTACACCGCCTCGATATGCACCCCGTCATCGGTCCGCAATGTGGTGCGCAGTGGACCCGGCGTGATCAAGGGAACAGAAGAACTCCGAAATCGCCCCTCGGACACTGAACTCATGTGGGCTATTCTGCTGGGAAGAGGATCCGGGCAAAGCAGCCCCCGGGTCCTTTTGTGCTTTCCAAGCGTTGTTACGGCGACGTTTCCACAAGCTCAGCGGTCCCAGGGCGCGGGACCGCACCCGTAAAACCCGTATGACGAATGTCGTACGGCAAGCAGCGCGAAAGCCAGCACGAAACGTACGAAGAAGTGCCGCATACTCCCCCGGGCCCGAGCCCGGGAGTGCCCCTCTCGCAGGGAACGAGGAGGACCGACGTAATGGGCGAGCGAACCGTGCACGATCACCGACCGACGACCCAGGCAGGTGGGCGGCGATGAGTTCACTGCTGCTCCTGACGAATGCCCTTCAACCGTCGACGGAGGTGCTTCCGGCCCTCGGTCTCCTGCTGCACAGCGTGCGGGTGGCGCCGGCCGAAGGCCCCGCTCTCGT
Organism: Streptomyces sp. NBC_01224; assembly: GCF_036002945.1. Classification (NCBI taxonomy): domain Bacteria; kingdom Bacillati; phylum Actinomycetota; class Actinomycetes; order Kitasatosporales; family Streptomycetaceae; genus Streptomyces; species Streptomyces sp. NBC_01224. The sequence goes on from NZ_CP108529.1 coordinate 4,262,327, forward strand.
CGACACCCCCGGTGCCGACGTCATCCTGATCGACGGCCGCCGCGATCTGCCGCAGGTGCGGTCGCTGTGCCAGCTGCTACGGTCCACCGGACCGGGCTGTCCGCTGATCCTCGTCGTGACGGAGGGTGGTCTCGCGGCCGTCACCGCCGACTGGGGCATCGACGACGTGCTGCTGGACACGGCGGGACCGGCCGAGGTCGAGGCCCGGCTGCGGCTGGCCACCGGCCGGCAGCAGATCAGCGCCGACGACTCCCCGATGGAGATCCGCAACGGCGATCTGTCGGTCGACGAGGCGACGTACAGCGCGAAGCTCAAGGGCCGGGTCCTGGACCTGACCTTCAAGGAATTCGAACTGCTCAAATATCTGGCACAGCACCCGGGCCGGGTCTTCACCCGCGCCCAGCTGCTCCAGGAGGTCTGGGGCTACGACTACTTCGGCGGTACTCGTACGGTCGATGTCCATGTGCGGCGACTGCGCGCCAAGTTCGGCCCCGAACACGAGTCGCTGATCGGTACGGTCCGCAACGTCGGCTACCGCTTCGTCGCACCGGAGAAGGTGGAGCGTGCCGCCGAGGCCAAGGCGCAGGCCGCGGCGAAGGCGGCCGCCGAACCCGTAACCCGTCCGGAGCAGTCGCGCGTGGCCGAGGTCGTCGAAGAAGCCCCGGTCCGGCCTGCCAACCGGTAGGTCCATCCGCGTAGACTGCCGCGCGTGGCCAAGGTGACGCGGGACGATGTGGCGAGACTGGCGGGTACGTCGACCGCGGTCGTCAGCTATGTCATCAACAACGGACCCAGGCCGGTCGCCCCGGCCACGCGCGAGCGGGTGCTCGCCGCGATCAAGGAGCTGGGGTACCGGCCCGACCGAGTTGCCCAGGCCATGGCCTCGCGGCGGACCGACCTCATAGGGATGATCGTGCCGGACGCCCGGCAGCCGTTCTTCGCGGAGATGGCGCACGCGGTCGAACAGGCTGCCGCCGAGCGCGGAAAGATGGTGCTCGTCGGCAACTCCGACTACCGCGACGAGCGCGAGGTCCACTATCTGCGGGCCTTTCTCGGCATGCGGGTCTCCGGGCTGATCCTGGTCAGCCAGGGCCCCAGCGAGCGGGCGGCGGCCGAGATCGAGGCATGGGACGCGCGGGTCGTGCTGCTGCACGAGCGGCCCGAGGCGATCGATGACGTCGCGGTCGTCACGGACGACATCGGCGGCGCCCAGCTCGCCACCCGGCACCTGCTGGAACACGGCAACGAGTACGTGGCGTGCCTCGGCGGCATGGAGTCGACCCCGGCGGTCGGCGACCCGGTCGCCGACCACGTCGAGGGCTGGCGCCGTGCGATGCACGAGTCGGGGCGCTCGACGGAGGGCCGGCTCTTCCAGGCCCCGTACAACCGTTACGACGCCTATCAGGTGGCGCTGAAGCTGCTCGCGGGTCCGGACAGGCCGCCGGCGATCTTCTGCTCGACGGACGACCAGGCCATCGGTGTGCTGCGGGCCGCGCGCGAGCTGCGGATCGATGTGCCCGGGGATCTCGCCGTGGCGGGCTTCGACGACGTCAAGGAAGCCGGTCTGACAGATCCGCCGCTGACTACGGTCTTCTCGGACCGCCCGGCGATGGCACGGGCGGCCGTGGACCTGGTGCTCGACGACGCGTTGCGGGTGTCGGGGTCGCGGCGGGAGCGGCTGAAGCAGTTCCCGTCGGCGCTGGTGGTGCGGCGGTCGTGCGGCTGCGGGGAGCCCACGGTCGGGGCGCGATAGGCCGGGCGGGCCGTAGCCGCGTACCTCTGGTCCCTGCCGGGCCGTACCCCCCGTACTTCCCGGCGGGCCGTACTCCCTTATATGGGACATACGAGGTTCTGCAGGGCTTCTCAGCGCGTGCTCAGGCTTCTCTCATCTTCGCCGGACACGCTCTTTGACATGACAGAGAGCCAGCGCCCGAGCGGCGAGTACCCGATGTACCCCTCGTACGGCAACGGTGACGCGTCCTACCCGCCGCCGCCGTCCTACCAGCCCGCGCAGCCGATCGCGACGGGCCCCGGAACCACCGTGTGGCCCGGCCGGGGCGGCGGCGCCGACGGGCACGGCGGAGGCGGGGACGGCGGTTACGGCTCCGACCTCCCGCAGCCCGCACCCGAGCCTGCCTCGTCCCGGCGCCGGGCCCGGCGGCCGGTGGCCCTCCTGGCGGCCGTGGCGATCGCGGCGGCGGTCGTCGGTGGCGGTACCGCCACCGTCATCGGCCAGCTCATCGGCAACGACACGAACAGCACGGGCAGCGGCGTCGTCCCCGGCACCACCGTCTCGCAGAGCAGCAAGGGAACCGTCGCCGGTGTCGCCCAGGCCGTCTCGCCGATGATCGTCGAGATCAACGCGACCTCGACCGCGGGCGAGTCCACCGGCTCCGGAGTGGTCATCACGTCCGACGGCGAGGTCGTCACCAACAACCACGTCATCTCCGGCGCCTCGTCGATCAAGGTGACGCTCAGCACGGGCAAGACGTACAACGCGAAGGTCGTCGGCACCGACCCCGACAAGGACCTCGCACTCATCAAGCTCCAGGGTGCGAGCGGGCTGAAGACAGCCACGCTGGGCGACTCCTCGGCGGTCGCGGTCGGCGACCAGGTCGTCGCGATCGGCTCGCCGGAGGGCCTCACCGGCACCGTCACCAGCGGCATCGTCTCCGCCCTCGACCGCGATGTCACAGTCGCCAAGGAGGACACCGGCGGCCAGAACCAGGGGCAGGGCGGCGGCGAGCAGTGGCCGTTCGAGTTCGGCGGCCGGCAGTTCAACGGCGACACCGGCAACTCCACCACCACGTACAAGGCCATCCAGACCGACGCCTCGCTCAACCCCGGCAACTCCGGTGGCGCGCTCATCAATATGAACGGCGAGATCATCGGCATCAACTCCGCAATGTACTCGGCGAGTTCGTCCAACGGATCCAGCAGCGCCGGTGCGGGCAGCGTGGGCCTCGGCTTCGCGATCCCGGTGAACACGCTCAAGGCCGATCTCAACACCCTGCGGTCCGGCAACAGCTCCTGAGGAGACAGTCATGCACCACCCCACACACACCCCCACCGGCCCGGCCGACCTGGCCCTGCCCCTCGCCCTCGTAGCGGAACTCGCCACCGACCCGGCCGCGCACCGGACCTCCGGGCCCCGGCGCGCCCCGGAGGTCCGTGCCACCGCGGGCCGCAAGCGCCGGGCCGCGCGACGACGTGCCGCGGCCGTGCGAGGCTGAGAGCACGGCAGGCCCCGCGGCCCGCCCCGGCAGCCCGGAACGAGAAGAGGACAACGAGCGATGAGCCCCGCCGAAGACGATCCCCAACGCATCCTGATCGTCGACGACGAGCCCGCCGTGCGTGAGGCACTGCAGCGCAGTCTCGCGTTCGAGGGGTACGGCACCGAGGTCGCCGTCGACGGTCTCGACGCCCTCGCCAAGGCCGAGTCGTACGCCCCCGACCTCATCGTCCTCGACATCCAGATGCCGCGGATGGACGGGTTGACGGCGGCCCGCAGGCTTCGCTCCGCAGGCACCACCACACCCATCCTGATGCTCACCGCCCGCGACACCGTCGGCGACCGGGTCACCGGTCTGGACGCGGGCGCAGACGACTACCTGGTGAAGCCGTTCGAACTGGACGAGCTCTTCGCCCGCATCCGGGCCCTGCTGCGCCGCAGCTCGTACGCGGCCGCGGCGGGCGGCGTCCCGGACGACGATGTGCTGGACTTCGCCGATCTGCGGATGAACCTCGCCACCCGCGAGGTCACCCGGGGCACGCGCCGGGTCGAGCTGACCCGTACCGAGTTCACCCTGCTGGAGATGTTCCTGGCGCACCCGCGGCAGGTGCTGACCCGCGAGCAGATCCTCAAGGCGGTGTGGGGCTTCGACTTCGAACCGAGCTCCAACTCCCTGGACGTGTACGTGATGTACCTGCGCCGCAAGACGGAGGCGGGCGGCGAACCGCGGCTCGTGCACACGGTGCGAGGGGTCGGTTACGCGCTCCGCTCCGGCGGCGGTGACGGATGACCGAGACCCTGCACCGGCTCCGCGCCCTGCCGCTGCGAACCCGGCTCGCGCTGCTGGTGGCGACGGCGGTGGCGGTCGCGGTGGCGGTGGTCGCGGCGGCGTGCTGGGTTGTGACGCGGGCCCAGCTGGAGCAGCAGATGGACGACTCGTTGCGCAACGTCCAGGTCAGCGACGACTATGTGCAGACCCTGCTCGTCGCCTGTACGCGCCCCGATCGAGCGACCGCACCGCAGCTCCAGGGAACGTACACCGTGCAGCTCGTCACCGTGTCCGGGAGCACGTGCACCGCCGCCAAGACGTCACCGATCGGAGTGACCGCCGCCGACATCGCCGTGGCGGCCCACCTGCGCGACAACTCCCTGCACTCGGCCAGGGCCGAGAACGGCAAGGAGATGCGCGTCTACACCTACGCGTACGAGCCCCGCAGCCAGGTTCCGGGCCTGCTGCAGGGAAGCTTCGCCGTCTCCATCGCCCGCCCGATGAGCGACGTCGACGACCCGCTCTCCACCCTCGCCTGGGTCCTCCTGGTCGTCTCCGGCATCGGCGTGATCGGCGCCGGCGCGGCCGGTCTCTGGGTCGCCCGCACCGGTCTGCGCCCCGTCGACGAGCTCACCGAGACGGTCGAGCACGTCGCCCGCACCGAGGACCTCACTGTCCACATCCCGGTCGAGGGCGAGGACGAGATCGCCCGGCTGTCCCGCTCCTTCAACTCGATGACCGCCTCCCTCGCCAGCTCCCGCGACCGTCAGGCCCAGCTGATCGCGGATGCCGGCCACGAACTGCGGACACCGCTGACGTCCCTCCGTACCAACATCGAACTCCTCGCCCGCAGCGACGACACCGGCAGGGCCATCCCGCCGGACGACCGCAGGGCCCTGATGAAATCGGTCAAGGCGCAGATGACCGAGCTGGCCTCGCTCATCGGCGACCTCCAGGAACTGGCCCGCCCCGACGCGGCGGACCCCGGCCCGCTCCAGGTCGTCGCTCTGCACGACATCGCGGACACGGCCCTGGAACGCGCCCGCCTGCGCGGCCCCGAGCTGACGATCAGGGCGGACCTGACGCCTTGGTACGTACGGGCCGAGCCGGCCGGGCTGGAGCGGGCGGTGGTCAACGTCCTGGACAACGCGGTCAAGTTCAGCCCGCCCCGCGGCACTATCGAGGTCGCGCTACGGAACGGTGAACTGACCGTACGGGACCACGGCCCCGGCATCCCCGCCGAGGAACTCCCCCACGTCTTCGAACGCTTCTGGCGCTCCCCGTCCGCCCGCCAGCTCCCCGGTTCGGGCCTGGGCCTGTCGATCGTCGCCCGCACGGTCCAGCAGTCGGGCGGCGAAGTGACCCTGCGCCCGGCGGCGGAGGGAGACGGCACCGAGGCGTCGATCAGGCTGCCGGGGGCCCCGCAGCCGCCACCGGGGCTCTGACGCGGCTCGGAGTCGTCGGCGGAACTCCGCTGCGCATTGCGGCGCTCCCCCAGTCGCCGGCCGATCAAGCAGTCCATGCAGGTCACGGGGTTCTCGTCGGTAGCCTCCTGCCTGCCTGCGCAGGACGGAGAACACATCCAGCGGGGCCAGGTCGAGCGTGTCCAGCAGAAAATCGTCCGGCCGGAGCACCTCGATCTCGTAAGGGTCCGCGGCGCCGGGAGCACTCAGACCCCGGGGTTGTGCCGGATCAGCGATTCCACCAGGCCGGACCGGGTGGCGGGGAAGTCCAGCGGGACGATCCCGAGCCCGGTCCAGCCCGCCGCCTGCGATCCGTCCAGGAACGACTGCACCTGCGGGTTGAGCCGGTCCGCGTTCCAGCGCGGCGGCATCAGGGCGGCGGTGCTGACGTAGTTCATGAACAGCTTCCCGGGCTGCTGCGCGGCCTTGCGGAACTGGGCCTCGATCTTCGGATACTTGGCGAACGGCTCCGCCATGTAGTCGTCCTGGATGTCGAAGAGTTCCGGATCGGCGTAACGGACCCCGGGCAGACCGCCGTTGTCGGCAAGCAGTACGACCATGCCGCGCGCCTCACCCAGCGAGGGCAGCGCGGAGCCGATACGGAACAACGGCCGCCACCCCTTGACGTCGAGGTAGAGGTCGAAGATCCGCCGGAACTCCGCGTCGCTCTCCTCGGAGTACTCCTGCTTGACCCGCATCAGCACGGTCTCGCCCGGGTGAGCCGCCAGGAAGTCCCAACAGGCGCCGAGCACATCGCCGAACATCAGGTTCTGGTACGAGGCGCCGTGATGGATCGCGAACGAGTCACCGGTGACCCGGCACCGCACGTCGAGGAACCGCAGCCCGCTGATCAACTGCTCGCCCACGGTGGTGTTCTGACACTCCGTCCACGGCCCACCGTAGCGAGCCCCCGAGTCGTGCGAACCGGGGATCGTGAGGCGTTGCAACGCGGTGCCATCGGGGACGGCGCCCATCCAGTCCTGGGTGGCGAGGACCTGCCGGGCCCCGGCGGTGGCGGGGCCCGCGCCGACGACAACGGTGGCGGTGGCGGCGAGAGCGCCGGCCAGGAAGTTCCGGCGAGTGGCGGTGTACGGACTCATGCGGGGAGTGCCTCCGTCTGCTGTGGGGGGTCAGCCGCCAAATTATGACGGGTGCACGACACCAACGGAACGGGTTCGACGGCAGCCCGCCCCCGAATCGGATTCCGGGAGAGAGCCGACGCGATCTCGACGTTCTCTCAGGGGAGGGTGCACCGATCGGCGGCCCCGGGAAACGGTTCGACGGCTTTGCCGAGTCCTGACACAGTGGCGCACCATGCCGAACTTCGAGCTTGTGACCGCCGCGGACGTGCAGCTCATGCAGGGTCTGGCGCAGCGTGTCACCGCCACCCACCCGGACCTGGTGAACAGCGACGCGACGTTCGGCGAGCCGGCCTGGAACTGGGGCAAGGGGCACGCCTGCGACGGCGCAGGCCGGCCGCGTCGGCTGTGGTTCTCCGGCGGGGATCTGGTGGCGTGGAGCTGGGCCTGTCTTCCGCACCAGGTGAGGCGGAGCGACGGGTCGGTGAAGGACGTCACCGGCGCCTATCCGGCGTACCAGGTCCATCCCGACCACGCCGGGCTGGTTGACGAGGTGATCGACTGGTACGACGGTGTAGCGGCAGCGTCGGGTTCCGGGAGTTCACGCGGGACGTGCCGCTCATCAGGCCCGGGGCGCCGGTCCACCGTCCAAGACGATCCCCGAGCAGGGATTGACGATCACTGGGCAAAAGTTCCATAGCTCCACCCCGGCCCTGATCAACTCCAGTACCGCGCGTTGTTCGTCGGGAGTCCACGTGGCGGCAGCACTGCGGCCCCGCACCTTCGGGTGCGGGGCCGGAGCATTCTGCGGAATCGGTCAGCTATTGCGGTGCGGCCGTCCGGCGGCGCTTCCACCAGATCAGTCCGCCGCCCAGGGCCGCGAGCGCGGCGGCGATGCCCGCGATCAGGCCGATGGGGGTGTCTGAGCCGGTGTGGGCGAGGCCGCCGCCCGGGTCCGGGTCGTTCTGGCCGCCGCTGTGGCCGCCCGTGGCCGGCGGCGTGGAGTGGGCAGGCCCGGGGGTGGTTGGTTTGTCCGTCGGCTTGCCGGTCGGCTCGCCCGGCTTGGTCGGCGTCGGGTCCGGTCCCGGCCCGTCACCGCCTCCGCCGATGTCGGTTGAGGTGGTGTTGCCGCCCAGGAGCAGCAGGTTGCTGTCGTTGTCCTTGGCGTTGTCGGTGAGGGTCTTCACCGACGTTCGGGTCTGGCGGGGAAGATAGCGGTGCTCGGCGGTGAACCGGGTCTTGGTGATGTCGCGCTTGGGCTGCTTGGAGAAGTCGACGCCGCCGACGATGTAGACCATCACGCCTTCGGCGGTGTCCACGTCGTACTGGAACTCGCCGTTGAGGAAAATCTTCCGGTACTCCTGGAACAGCTCGTTCTTGTCCCAGTTCTGGTTGGGGGCGCGCAGCGGCCACGCCTTCACGTCGTTGCTGTTGATGATCTTGCGGTAGTCGGTGGGCGTCTTCGCGTCCTGGAGACGGATCCACTCGGCAGCCACGCGGGCGGTGTAGACGCGGCGCAGATCCGCGTACTGCGGGGCGGTGTTGATGGTCTTCTCGACCTCGGGGACGATCATCCGGTCGATGACCTGCTGTGCCTGATCCCGTTCGGCCTTGGACGGGTTGCAGATCCGCTCGCCGCCGGGGTCGGTGGCGAAGTCCTGCGGGGTGGACTTCAGCTTCAGGGGGGCGTCAAGGATGTAGATGCCGCCGTCCTGCTCGCGTACCGTCGCGGTCTTCGGCTCGATCCAGTTGCGGATCCCGGCGAAGCACGGGCGGCCGTCCACCTTGGGCAGGGATGCCCAGAACCGCTTGCCGAGATCGGTCTTGGGATCCATCGTCCTGAAGAAGTCGTGCTTCATCCGGAGATCGGCTTCGAGGAGGATCCGGCCGGCGTCGGTCTTCCCGAACTGGGCGTCCATGACCCGGTTGGGCTCGTCCGGGTTGAGGTTCACCCAGAACTTGTCCGGAGTCAGCGCCAGCCACGTCAGGAAGGCGTCCGAGATGAGCTGCGCCTTCTCCTTGCCGCCCCAGCCGGACTTCTCCTCGGGATCTTCCTTGGCGGAGAAGCCGTAGTCCAGGCCCTTGCCCTTGACGGGCTTGCCGACGTAGCGAAGTTCGAGGGTGGTGAAGTCCACGCCGCCCGGACCGCGTGGGGAGAGCCGGTTGGGGTCGGCGGCGTTCTTCCGGTTCAGGAACTCGCCCATGCTCTTGGGGTTGGGACGGGACTCGCGGATCAGGTCGTTCGCGCCGCCGCCCGTGGTGGCGGGCCTGCCGGGGGGCTGCATGTTGGTCGACTTCGCGCGCACGCCGCCGCTGGGGGCCTTCTCGACCTTGTCGGAGCGGTAGTTGTACTCCGTGACCCGATTGGCGCCCGCGTTCCTACGCAGCTCCTCCTTCAGGTCGATCGCCGATTTTTCCTGCTTCTCGGCGTAGATGTACTTCATGGACGTGTGGCGCCAGTTCTTGTCCTTGGACCACGCGATGTCCTTGGGGATCTGCTTGGGGTCGGGCTGCCCGTTGGACTTGATCTCCAGGATCTGTCCGGTCTTGGTGTTGTAGGCATCGAGCTGCCTGCGGTAGGTCTTGCCGGTGTCCGGGTCCTTGAATTCCACCTCCTTCTGGCAGATCCACTCCGGGCCGGTCAGCCCGTGGTCCTTGATGACCTTCTTCTCGAACGCCTTGCCGCGTGGGTCGTTGCCGGCGTTGCGGATCAGACGGACGTCGCGCCAGTGCGACCAGTCGCCCCACGCGTTCGAGTTGCTCTCGCGTGCCTTGAGCCACGTCCAGTAGACGCGGTCGATCGGCTTGGACTTCGGCGGCTGCTTCTCGAGTTTCTCCAGCCGGTCGATGTCGGCCTGGCTGGGCGGGCCGAGGCCGTCCCACTTCTTACCCGGGTTCTCGTACTCGTACGTGTCCCACCGGGACTTGTCCCGGAAGGCGTCGAACTCCGGGAGTTGGGCGATGGCCTGGATGTCGTCGGCAAGCTCGTAGTACTCCTTGCACGGTATGCCCGGCTCCAGCGGCTTCGGCGGCCTGGGGGCCGCGCCCGCGTAGCCGGTCAGACCGGGAACCCCGGTGAGGGCAAGGCCCACTGCCGCGACAACAGCCGCAGCGGAAGCCAGACGCGCCCTGACGCGTGAACGTATCGCTTTCAAACTCTTTGTCCCTGCTCGTGGGGGCTGGGGGACAGGTACGGGGCGGTGTGAGGCCCCCGTGACATGACACCGCCAACCCGCACTTTAGGGCCGCAACTCCTCTGTCAGCCAAGGGGTTTGGGAAGTGACACGCCGATCGCCGCCTGGCGGGTTCCCGCCTAGGCTCCCCACATGAGCCCGAACCCGCGTATCGCCTGGCGGCAGTCCACCCTCCGGATCACCCGCATCCACCCGCCGTACCACGCCCCCTACGACCAGCACACCATCCGCCACGCACCGGCCCACGACCCGGTCCGCGCCCGCGCTGTCGTCGCCGAACTCTCCACCGTCTCCACCGTCGCCGAAGAACTTGAGCCCATGCCCCGCCGGGACATCGACCACCCCCGGCACATGGACGACCTCGACTACGTCGCCGTCGGCTGCTGGGGCGACATCGTTCAGATCAGCGACCCGGCCCTCGGTGAGGACGGCATCCTCTCCACCAACCTCGACGCCACGTTCGATGCCCAGGTCAAAGCCCACCCCGAGGCCCGCATCACCGCCGTCTGCGAGATGAACTCGGCCGAGACATACGGCAAGTACCTCGCCCATGTCCCCGGACAGCCCCGCCTCTCCGCCGACGGCTGGGACGACCAGTACGTCACCGGCAACCCCGCGCAGCTCCTGCGGGCCGTCGGCGTCGGCCCCGGCACCCCCGGGGCCGAGTGCCTCGACAGCGACCAGGACGAACCCTTCATCGGCCTCGAGTACCTCGACCTCCTCGCCTGCGGCCTGCACTCCGTCTACAGCAGAGAGAACCTGATGGTGTCGGTCTTCAAGGTCACCCGCACCGAGGACGTCCGAGAAGCCATCGACGAAGTCTGGCTCCAGGACTGAGACCGACTGGCGGCCCGTGCCGAGCGGTGGCCCTGTATCCGTCGGGGTGCCGGGTCGCTGCCGTTTCCAGGGCCACCCCTTGGCCGCCGCCAGGCGTGACGAGCATGGACAAGGGGTGTGGCCTCTTCGTGCTCCCCACCTGGCGCTGCCGGTCCCGGAGGTACGTACCGCCAGGTGAGGTCCATCGCGACGCCCATTGGCGCACATGACCGTCTGCCACCATTAGATGGGCATACGGTGACTGCTATTCATGCGGGCATGAACCGAAGGAAGTACTCACCGTCGTCCGGTGGGCGCGCGCCGCGCGCACGGACTGCCCGACTTGCCGCGGCGGCGTTGGCCCTCGTCGTCGGCGCCGGAGCGTCGCCGGCGCCGGACGCCGGCGCCCAAGCCCAGCCGCGTGCCGCCGGCTCTCCCCTGGTCGATGAGACGTTCACGCAGGCCACGGCCCCGGAGTTCACCGGTGTGGGCTCGGCCTGTCTCACCGGCGCCCCCGCCGCCGCCGCACCGGGTCCGGGGGACCACCCGCTCGGCGGTTGCCCGGAAGGGGTCGGCCCGGTGCCGCCCCCCAACGGCGCGCCGCACGGATACCTGCGACTGACGGACGCCTCGAACGACCAGACGGGGGCCGTCCTCTACAATCACGCGCTGCCCGCCAACCAGGGCCTCGACGTCACGTTCGACCAGTGGCAGTACGGAAGTACGACCCCGGCCACCCCCGCCGACGGCATCTCGTTCTTCCTGGTGAACGGTGACGGCGCGCTGACTCACCCGGGCGCCTTCGGTGGCAGCCTCGGGTACGCGCAGAAGCTCCCCGACGACAACCCCACCGCCACGTTCCTGCCCGGTGTGGACCGTGGCTACCTGGGCGTGGGGCTCGATGTCCTCGGGAACTACTTCGGCGACTGGGAGCACCGCGGGAACGGCTGCGCCAACCGCTCGCCCGCCGGGACGGGGTTCCGCGTTCCCGCTCCCGGGGCCAACATGGTCACGGTGCGCGGTCCCGGCGACGGCACCGAGGGCTACTGCTTCCTGACCGCCACCACCAGCAACTTCACCACCACCGGGCCCTGGCCGTCGACCCTTCCCGGAAAGCTGCAAGGACCGCTGACCGCGCTGCCCCCGGGAGCCACCCCCGCCCAGGCCGAGGCCGCGCTCGAACCGTCGCGCCGCCGGGTCCATGTGCAGCTCACCCCGGCGCCCGACCCGGTGCTCACCGTGTCGATCGACTTCAACGACGGTACCGGCTTCCACCAGGTCCTCAGCACGCCCGCTCCGCAACCGGTGCCCCCCACCTACAAGTTCGGCTTCGCCGCCTCCACGGGCCTGTTCACCGATGTCCACCTCATCCGCAACGTGCTCGTCACCAGCGACCAGCCGCTGCCCCGGTTGAACCTCGTCAAGCAGGTCAGGCAGCCGCTCCCCGGTGACCTGGTGGCCGGGTCGAAGGTGCCGTACGACTTCGTGGTCACCAACTCGGGTGCGACGGACATCACGGGCCTCGCCGTCAACGACCCGAAGGTCGGCCCGGTGTCCTGTCCCACGACGACGCTCGCGAGCGGTCGGACGGTCACGTGCACCGCCACCTATACGGTCACGGCCGCCGATGTGACGCACGGTTCCATCGACAACACGGCCATCGCGACGGGCATGTCGAACGGCCAGACGGTCACATCACCGCCGTCCTCGCAGAGCGTGCCGATCGAACGGCCGCCCGGTCTCGTCGTGGAGAAGAAGGCTCAGACGCCCGGCGCCTACTCCGTCGGGCAAACGGTCACCTTCTCCTACACCGTCCGCAACACGGGTGGGGCGGAGCTGACCGACGTCGAGGTGAACGACGACCACGTCACCGGCATCACCTGTCGATCGACCACATTGGCCCCGGCGGAGAGTCCGGGCGACAGCACCACGTGCAGTGGCACGTACACGATCACCGCGGGTGACGGTACGGCCGGTTCCGTCACCAACACCGCCACGGCGACCGGTACGGCGGACGGCGAGACCATCACCTCTCCGGAGACCCAGCTGACACTGCCGATCGGGGCACCGCACATCACCCTGAAGAAGCGGGTTGTCACGCCCGGTCCGTACCTCGTCGGGAAGAAGGTGCAGTACTCCTACACCGTCACCAACACCGGCAGCACAACGTTGCACGACGTGCTGGTCAGCGACGACCGCGTCACCAAAGTCACCTGCGACGCGACCACGCTGGCGCCGGGTGCCTCTACGACCTGCCACGGTACGTACACGATCACCCAGGCCGACGCCAATGCCTGCAAGAAGACCAAGTCCGGCGGCGGCAAGCTCTGCCCCGTCACCAATGTGGCGGTGGCTGCAGGAACCGACCCGCAAGGGAACCAGATCGCCGGCACGCCCGCCAGGGTGACCATCGAGATCAGCAAGCCGCGGCCCCCCAAGCCCCCGCACCACAAGCCGGCGCACAAGAAGCCTGTGCACAAGAAGCCGGTACACAAAAAGCCCGTGCACAAGAGGTCGCACAGCGAGGAGGGATCCAACGGTCAGGGACAAGCCTGACAGCAAGCAGGCAGCAAGCAGGTGTCCGGCGGCCCGGTGAGCCCGACGGCCTGCGGAATCCTGTTTCGTAGGCCGCTCACCCCGCGCCCCGCCCCGGAACGCCCGGAGCGGGGCGCGAGGCATGTCCCCCGCGTCGGGCGTCGCATCGCCCACGAAGGCGTCATCGGGCGCGATCCTGTTCGCCGTCGCTCTCGGCTCACTCGCCGCAGGGCCGGTTCTCGCGCCGGCACCGGTCGGCTTCTCCGGAGGCCGCCGGGCCCGGGGCGGACTCGCAACCGAGCCCTCGCAACTCAGTGGCTGTGACTCGGCACTGCTTTGATCGCGGCACCTATGGTGCGAGGCGTGCCACCCGGCTCGCCCGGGACTCCAGGTAGCGCTGCTCGGCGATGCTGGCGGTGGACTTCGCGGCGCGCCGGTAGTGCTCGTACGCCCGTGCCGTGTCGCCGGTCTTCTCCAGCAGATGCGCCCGTACGGACAGCAGCCGGTGATGCCCGGCCATCCGCCCGTCACTGTCCAATGTGGACAGCAGGGCCAGCCCGGCCGCCGGGCCCTCGGTCTCGGCGAGCGCGATCGCCCGGTTGAGGGTGACCATCGGGTTGGGCGCGATCCGTTCCAGGACCAGGTAAAGGGCGTGCACCTGCGGCCAGTTGGTCTCCTCGGCCGTGGCCGCGTCGGCGTGCGTGGCGGCGATGGCGGCCTGCAGCCGGTAGGGCCCCAGCGTCGGGCCGGCCAGTGACGCCTTGGCCAGCTCCAGCCCCTCGCCGATCAGCCCGCGGTCCCACTTCGTACGGTCCTGCTCGTCCAGCGGCACCAGGTCACCGGCCGCTGTCGTACGTGCCTCTCTGCGGGCGTGGGTCAGCAGCATCAGTGCGAGCAGCCCGGTCACCTCGCCGTCCTCGGGCAGCTGCGCGTGCACCATCCCGGCCAGCCGGATCGCCTCGTGCGCGAGGTCGGCGCGGTGCAGCTCGCTGCCCGAGGAGGCGGTATAGCCCTCGTTGAAGATCAGGTACAGCACATGCAGGACGACCCGTAGCCGCTCCTCGCGCTCCGCGCCGTCCGGCAGGGTGAACGAGCTTCCGGCGGCCTTGATGCGCTGCTTGGCCCGGCTGATCCTGGCCGCCATCGTGGCCTCCGGCACCAGGAACGCGCGGGCGATCTCGGCAGTGCTCAGGCCGCCGACCGCCCGCAGCGTCAGGGCGGTCTGGGAGGCCGCGGTCAGCGTCGGATGACAGCACAGGAAGAGCAGGACGAGCGTGTCGTCGGTGTCCGGTACGTCCTTGGGCACCACCTCGGTGGCCGTCGCCGACTCCCGCTCGCGGCGCGCGTGGTCGCTGCGCATCTGGTCGATGAGCCGCCGGGAGGCGACCGTCACCAGCCAGCCGCGCGGGTTGTTCGGCACTCCCTCGGCCGGCCACTGCACGGTGGCGGCGAGGACGGCCTCCTGCACGGCGTCCTCACACCCCTCGAACCGGCCGTTCCGGCGTACCAACGTGCCGAGGACCTGCGGCGTGAGCTCACGCAGCAGGTCCTCGATGTCTGGTGCTGTCATGCCTCCAATTGTCCGTCGGCGAACATCACCTGCCGCACCTCGATACCCAGGCCCTCGATCGCGGTGTCCGGGATCTGCGCTGCCAGCTCGATCGCCCGCTCCTTGTTCTCGCAGTCGATCAGGTAGAAGCCGCCCAGGTACTCCTTGGCCTCCAGGTAGGGTCCGTCGGTCACCACCGGCTGGCCGTTGCGTACGGACACCACAGCGGCCTGTGACGGGTCGACCAGCGCCTGCGTGGTGATCAGCTCGCCGGACGTCTTCAGCGCCTCGATGAACGCGCCGTGGCCGTTGCCGATCGCCGCCTTCTCCTGGTCGGTCAGCGCGTCCAGCACGGCCGGGTTGATATACATGCTGATCAGGAACTGCATCTCGTACTCCTCGTGGTTCGCGAGCCCCGGATCGGGCCCTTCGACCGGTTGGTCGGAGCCGCCGTCGTCGTCTTGACATCCTCGGCCAGAACTTTCGCACGGAGTTTTCCGGCGTCGCGTCGCCCGGACCGCGAGGTCGTCATTCCCGGTGAATCCCCTCCGTGGCAGACGCGAAAGATGTCCGTCCGTACCGATGTCAAGAAGCTCTCCACCACTCCGACCAACCGGCGAAACGTCGAGAGAACAGGGAGTTTCGGATATGCGAGTCAACCGGGCATGGCTGGGACTGGTCGTCCTCATGCTGCCGACCTTGCTCGTCGCGATCGACGCGACGGCGTTGCTTCTCGCGCTCCCACGGCTGAGCGCCGACCTGGGTGCCACCAACGTCCAGCAGCTGTGGATCAGTGACAGCTACGGATTCATGGTGGCAGGCCTGGTCATCACGATGGGTACGCTCGGCGACCGGATCGGCCGCCGACGGCTGCTGATGATCGGCGCAGCGGCGTTCGCGGTGTTCTCGGTCGTGGCCGCCTTCGCGGTCGACCCGCTGATGCTGATCGTCGCGCGGGCGCTGCTGGGCGTCGCCGGCGCGACCTTGGCGCCGTCCACACTTGCCTTGATCACCAACATGTTCCGCGACGAACGGCAGCGCGGGAAGGCCATCGCGATCTGGGCGACCTGCCAGTTCGCCGGCGGCGCGCTCGGGCCCGTGCTCGCCGGGTTCCTGCTCCAGTACTTCTGGTGGGGATCGGTGTTCCTGGTCGCCGTGCCGGCGATGGCGTTGCTGCTGCTGGCCGGGCCGGTCCTGCTGCCGGAGTTCCGCAGCGACCGGGCCGGCCGGCTGGACCCGGCAAGCGTCGGGCTGTCGCTCGTGGCCGTGCTTCTGATGGTCTACGGCATCAAGCAGCTGACCGTCGAGAGTGTGCCGGTCGTGCCGGCGGTGGCCCTCGTCGTCGGCGCCGCCACCGGATTCCTCTTCGTACGCCGGCAACTGCGACTGGAGACGCCGCTGCTGGACCTGCGGCTGTTGCGCAACCGCCCGTTCACGGCCGTACTCGTCGCGCTGGTCTTCGCCGGTATCGCCATGGCCGGTACGGGCCTGCTGGTGACCCAGTACCTGCAGAGCGTGCTGGGCTTCTCGCCGGTCGCGTCGGCGGTGCTGTTCGCACCGATGGGCCTGGGCGTGGCGGTCGGCACCATGACCGCGCCGGCGCTGGCCCGGCGGATGAAGCAGACGACCGCGATCGCCGGCGGGCTGGTGGGGTCGGCGCTGGGCAGCCTGCTGCTCGTCGGCGTCGACAGTGCGGGCGCCCTGCCGCTGGTGATGACCGGGATCGCCGTACTGGCGCTGGGCACCGGCCCACTCTTCGCGCTGGGCACCGGGCTGGTCGTCGGGTCCGTACCGCCGGAGCGCGCCGGCTCGGCGGCGTCGATGTCGGAGACCGGCAACTACTTCGGCGGTTCGCTCGGCTTCGCACTGCTCGGCACGCTGGCCGCAGTGGTCTACCGCAGCCGGACGGACGGCACGTCCGACTCGCTGGCCGGCGCGGTCGCCGCCGGTCGGCACCTTCCCGCCGACCGGAGCGCGGAACTGCTGCACACCGCGCGGGAGGCGTTCACCGCCGGCCTGCACGTCACCGGCGTCGTCGCCGCGGTCATCTTCGCCGGGCTGGCCGTACTGATCCTGACCATGCGCCCGGCAACCCGGACCACCCCGGCCGCACTCCCCGACTACGAGGCGGCTCGCTCATAGAACCTGCCGAGGCCGACGCCGTGGTTTTCCTGCCCGAAAGCCCCCGTCACCCCGTCACACGCAGCGGGGCGGTGGGCCCGCCGGCCCACCGCCCCTCTCACCCGCGTACGGGAGTTACTGGATGACCGTGATCCGGTCCGTCGCCGGCGGGGCCAGCGGCGCGGCGGCCGTGGAGTGGGCCGCCAGGTAGGCGTTGAACAGGTCCAGGTCGGACGCGCCGACCAGCTTGTTGGTGCCCTGGCCGAGTGCGGCGAAGCCGTCGCCGCCGCCCGCCAGGAACTCGTTCATCGCGACGCGGTAGGTCTTCGCCGGGTCGATCGCCGCACCGTCCAGCTTGATGGTGTCGGTGACCACACGGGCCGCACCCGTCTTCGTCATGTCCAGGGTGTACGTGAGGCCCTTGGACACCTGAAGGATCTTCGGGCCGGCCTCGTTGGAACCGCTGACCTGCTGCTGGAGCGCGGTGATCAGCTGGGCGCCGGTCAGGTCGACGACGTTCATCATGTTGGTGAAGGGCTGCACGGTGAACGACTCCCCGTACGTCACCACCCCGTCGCCCTCACTGCCGGTCGACTTGTACACCAGGTCCCCCCGGATGCCGCCCGGGTTCATGAGGGCGACGACCGCCCCGCCCTTGTCCGCCGGGGCCAGGCCCTCCAGCTGGGCGTCCGCGATCAGGTTGCCGAGCGGCTTCTCGGAGGCCTTGGAGCTGCGGCCGTCGATGTCGGCGGTGATGTAGCCCTGCGGCTTGTTCGCGATGGGCGCCGCGAGGGCGTTCCAGCGGGCGATCAGGTCCGTCATGTCCCTGGCCCTGTGCTGGTCCCGGCTGACGATGTGGTTCGCCGACTTCGGGTTCGAGGCTCCGGCCGACTTCACCGACGTACGGACGATGTCCTTGGTGCGGCGGTCGTAGGTGAGGGTCGTGTCGGTGTAGAGCTTGCCGAACGACGACGCCGAGGTGACCATGCGCGGGTTGCCCGCCGGGTCCGGGATCGTGCAGACGTACGCCTGGTGGGTGTGGCCCGTGACCAGTGCGTCGACCTTCGGCGTGATGCCCTTGGCGATGTCGGTGATCGGCCCGGAGATGCCGTCACCGGCGCCGGAGCTGTCGCAGTCGTAGTTGTACGAGGCGGAGGCAGGTGCCCCGCCCTCGTGGATCAGCGCGACGATGGACTTGACGCCCTGGCGGTCCAGCTCCTTGGCGTACTTGTTGATCGTCTCGATCTCGTCGTGGAACTTCAGGCCCTTGACGCCGTTGGCTGTGACGATGTTCGGCGTGCCCTCCAGGGTCACCCCGATGAAGCCGATCCTGACGCCGTTCTTCTTCCACACCGTGTACGGCTTGAGGATCGGCTTGCCGGTCTTCTCGCTCGTCACGTTGGCGGCGAGGTAGGGGAAGTCGGCGCCCTGGAACTTCTTGCCCTTCTCGTAGCACCCCTCGACCGGGTGGCAGCCGCCGTTCTGGAGGCGGGCCAGCTCGGTGGCGCCCTCGTCGAACTCGTGGTTGCCGACGGTCGTCACATCGAGGTCGATCTTGTTGAGCGCCTCGATGGTCGGCTCGTCGTGGAAGAGACCGGACAGCAACGGGCTCGCGCCCACCATGTCACCACCGGCCGCGGTGATCGAGTACGGGTGACCCTTGCGCGCGGTACGCAGCGAGGACGCGAGGTACTCGACGCCACCGGCCGGAATCGGCTTGGGCGTGCCGTCGGCCTGCGTCTCGGTGACCGTGCCCGCCCCCGAGCCGGCCGGCGGCTCCAGGTTCCCGTGCAGGTCGTTGAAGGACAGCAGCTGTACGTCGACGGTACGGGCCGGCTTGTGGTGCCCGTGCCCATGGCCGCGGTCCTGGGCGCCGGCCGGCATCGCGGCGACGAGCGCGCCGACGGTGGCGAGCCCGGCCGCGGCGGCGAGCACCCGCCGGGGCGCGCGGTTCTTCTGTGGTGTCGCTGACATCGGTCCCCTTGTGAGTTCAGCGGGAGGTTTGAGGGTGATGGCGAGTCTGGAGACTTCGTGCCGCAGCCTAGGGTCAACGCGCGTAGCGCGACAGGTTTCCGGGGTTACGAACTGGTTGCCATGCGGTTGGTATCGGAGCCAACCACCGCAGATCACCGGCATGGCGTACATATCGCCGAGAGCCGCGGCCGACCGACGGCCGAGTACACGCCGGGGTGCAAACCAGGCCCCGGCCGTCAGCACGCACGCAGGGCTGCCCGGGCCACAACACCCCGCACCCCCCGTACGCTCGTACACATGACGACTGACGTACCTCTCCCCGCCCCCGGACGCGAGATCCAGACGCTCGAAGTGCTCTCCCCCGAACAGGCCGGAGCCGTGTCCGACCTGCTCGCCGAGGCGGCCCGGTCCGACGGCAGGCAGGCCGTGTCCGAGCAGGGGCGGCTGCAGCTGCGGGGCGGGCGGCGTGAGGGGGTGCGGCATCTGCTGCTCACCAGTGGGCCGACCCTGGTCGGGTATGCGCAGCTGGAGGACACCGACCCCGTCGAGGCGCCGGCCGCCGAGCTGGTCGTGCATCCGGCGTACCGCGGGCAGGGGCACGGGCGGGCGCTGGGTGCGGCGCTGCTCGCCGTTACGGGCAAGCGGCTGCGGGTGTGGGCGCACGGCGGGAAGTCCGCGGCCCGGCATCTCTCGCAGGTCCTCGGTCTCTCCCTCTTCCGCGAACTGCGTCAGCTGCGGCGCCCGCTGAGCCCGCTGGACATCGCGGAGCCGGTGCTGCCGCCCGGCGTCACCGTCCGCACCTTCGTGCCCGGCGAGGACGACGCCGCCTGGCTCGCGGTGAACCGCGCCGCCTTCGCCCACCACCCCGAACAGGGTTCGCTGACCCAGCGCGACCTGGACGACCGCAAGGCGGAGCCCTGGTTCGCCCCGAAGGGCTTCTTCCTGGCCGAGCGCGACGGCGAGCTGATCGGCTTCCACTGGACGAAGGTGCACGCCGATGAGCACCTCGGCGAGGTGTACGTCGTCGGCATCCGGCCGGACGCACAGGGCGGCGGGCTCGGCAAGGCGCTCACCGCGATCGGGCTGCGCCATCTGGCCGCCGAGGGGCTGCCGACCGCGATGCTCTACGTCGACGCGGACAACAAGGCGGCCCTGACCGTCTACGAGCGGATGGGCTTCGCGACGCACGAGGTGGACCTGATGTACCGCACGGAGTCCTGAGCAGCCACAACTCGCCCGGGGCGGCGTCGCTTGACGTCGCCCCTTTCTTTACGCCATGCTTCCACTACTTAATTAGTGAAAGGGGTGAACATGGCAGAGTCCGCAGCGGTCGAGTACCGCATCGACCGGCGCAGCGGCGTCGCCACGTACCTCCAGATCGTCCAGCAGACCAAACAGGCCCTCCGCCTCGGCCTGCTGGAGCCCGGCGACCGGCTGCCCACCGCACGCGAGGTCGTCGAGGCCACCGCCATCAACCCGAACACCGTGCTCAAGGCCTACCGGGAGCTGGAGCGCGAGGGCCTCGTCGAGGCCCGGCGCGGGCTCGGCACCTTCGTCACGCGGACCCTCGGCGGCGCTGCGGCCGCCGACGACGCGCCGCTGCGCGCCGAGCTCGCCGACTGGGCCCGCCGGGCCCGCGCGGCCGGACTGGAGAAGGACGACGTGAGCGCGCTCTTCACCGCCGTACTGGACAAGACCTTCAAGGGGGATCAGGCCGGATGACAGGCGCTGCGATCGAGGCCGTCGGCCTCGGCATGAAGTACCGGAGCAGGGGCGGGGGCTGGGCGCTGCGCGACTGTTCGTTCCGGCTGCCCACCGGGCGCGTGTGCGCCCTCGTCGGCCCCAACGGTTCGGGCAAGTCCACCCTGCTCGCCCTCGCGGCGGGCTTCCTGCGGCCCGCGGAGGGCACGGTGCGGGTGCTGGGCGGGGCGCCCGGGAAGGCAAGGGCCAAGATGGCCTTCGTGGCCCAGGACAAGCCGCTGTACCCGCAGTTGACGGTCGCCGCGACGCTCTGGGCGGGCGCCGAACTGAACCCCACCACCTGGGACCAGGACACCGCCGAACGCATCGCCGGGGAGCTCCCGCGCGACGCCGGGGTCCGCAGCCTCTCCGGCGGCCAGCGCACCCGGCTCGCACTGGCCCTCGCCCTCGGCAAGCGGCCCGAACTGCTCCTGCTGGACGAACCGATGGCCGACCTCGACCCCCTCGCCCGCCACCAGCTGATGGGCGCACTGATGGCCGTGGCCGCCGAGCACTCCACCACCATCGTGATGTCCTCGCACATCCTCACCGAGCTGGAGGGCGCCTGCGACTACCTCCTGCTCGTCGACGGCGGCCGGGTCCGCCTCGGCGGCGAGACGGACGACCTCCTCGCCGCACACGCCCTGCTCACCGGTCCGGTGCGGGACACCGCCCCGCACACCGTCGTCGAGTCCCGCACGGCGGGGCGTCTGCAGACCGCGCTGGTACGGAGGCAGGGCCCCGTGGACGCCACCGTCTGGGAAGCCGCGGAGCCTTCGCTGGAGGAACTGCTGCTGGCGCATCTGCGCTCGCCCCAGGCGCCTGCTCTGCTGACGCCGAGCGCCGAGGCCGGCATGGAGGTGGCTGCCGTATGAGCGCCATCAGTCTGCGTGCGCCCGTCGCACCCGCCGCCGGGCTGCGGGGCCCCATCCGCGTCCTTCTCCACCAGCACCGCCGTTCCCTGTGGGCGGCCGGCGCACTCTTGGTGCTGGGCATCGCCATCGTGGTCGGGCTCCGCATCTGGGTCGCGGTCGCGAGCTCGGACGAGCTCTGCGCCGACGGCGACATCACCCGCTGCGGCGACGACACCTACCAGCCCACCTACGCCCGCGCCGCCGCCGAGGCGTACCTGTCGGGCGGTGGGACCGTCGTCCTGCTGCTCGCCGCGCTCATCGGCGTCTTCGTCGCCGGACCGCTGATCGCCCGCGAGCTGGAGAGCGGTACGTTCCGGCTCGCCTGGGCCCAGTCGGTCTCCCCGGCCCAGTGGCTGGCGGCCCGGCTCGCCCTGCCCGCGGCTCTGGTGACCGCCGGGACGACCGTGCTCGTCCTCGTCTACCGATGGGGCTGGTCGGGCTTGCAGAGCAACCCGCACGCCTCCGGACTGGGCTGGTACGAGAACGGTATCCATCCCGCCCTCGGCCCGACCGCCGTCGGCTACGCCCTGCTGGCCCTGGCCGTGGGCGCCCTGTGCGCCGTGGCCGTACGCCGCACCGTCCTGTCCATGGGCCTCACGGCCCTCGTCCTGGGCACGGTCATGCTGGGGTTCGGCAAGCGCCGCTACGAGCTCTGGCCGACCGCCCGCTTCCTCGGAGACGACGGCCCGAGCGGTAACGCCTGGCACATCAAGTGGGGCATGCTCACCGCCTCCGGCAAGGAGATCTACTGGAAGGACTGCTTCAGGGCCGGCACGACGCATTCGGAGGACCCCGCGAGCTGCCTGCGCAACCAGGGCGGCATCACGTACTTCGCCGACTACCACCCCACCTCGCACTTCTGGCCGCTCCAGCTCGTCGAGACCGGCATCCTGCTCGCCCTCGCCGCGCTCGCCGTCGCCCTCGCCTTCCGGGTGCTGCGCCGCCGCCACGGCTGAGACCGCTTCCAGGCATCGTGTCCGGGCCTTCGGGGGGCCCGGACACTGCTCATATGACCAATCCGCCCACGGCACACCGCTTCCTGCATGTCATGTCGCCGTTACCAGCCATTCAGAAGGGCTTGCGACCCTCTCAGGATGCAGCCAGCTGTGCCGACCCCCCGCAACGGGAGAAATCCCGGCAGAGACCGTGCGAACCACGCGAACCGTGGGTTTCCCGTGATCTCCGCGTCCTCCGGCGCGCCCTCGAAGCCCCCGGCGCGGAAGAATAGGGCCATGAGCCAGCAGCCCAGCTCCGAGGTCCCGGTCCAGCCCGCCGTGCAGCCGTCGGTCGGCTCGCTCGCCGCGCACCGGCCGCACGCCGTCGCCTCGTCGGCGTCCAACGGCGCCATACTGTCGACCCGGGCCGACCTCGATCCCGACATCGACGCCGACGTCGACGCGTACGAACCCGACGTCGACGGCAGCGAACTGCCCCACGGCCGTTTCCTGGACCGGGAACGCAGCTGGCTCGCGTTCAACGAACGGGTGCTCGAACTGGCCGAGGACCCGGCGACGCCCCTCCTCGAACGCGCCAACTTCCTCGCCATCTTCGCCTCCAACCTGGACGAGTTCTTCATGGTCCGGGTGGCCGGACTGAAGCGCCGTATCGCCACCGGTGTCGCCACCCGCTCCGCCTCCGGACTCCAGCCCCGCGAGGTCCTCGACCAGATCTGGACCCGCTCGCGCGAGCTCATGGCCCGGCACGCCGCCTGCTACCAGCAGGACGTCGCCCCCGCCCTGTCCGAGGAGGGCATCCAGCTGATCCGCTGGCCCGAGCTGACCGAGAAGGAACAGGCCCGCCTGTTCACCTTCTTCCGGCAGCGCGTCTTCCCCGTGCTGACCCCCCTCGCCGTCGACCCGGCGCACCCCTTCCCCTACATCTCGGGTCTCTCGCTCAACCTCGCCGTCGTCGTACGCAACCCGGTCAGCGGCCACCGCCACTTCGCCCGGGTCAAGGTGCCGCCACTGCTGACCCGCTTCCTGGAGGCGTCGCCGCAGCGGTACGTGCCCATAGAGGACGTCATCGCCGCCCACCTCGAAGAGCTCTTCCCGGGTATGGAGGTCCTCGCCCACCACATGTTCCGGGTCACCAGGAACGAGGACCTGGAGGTCGAGGAGGACGACGCCGAGAACCTCCTCAAGGCCCTGGAGAAGGAGCTCATGCGGCGCCGCTTCGGCCCGCCGGTCCGCCTGGAGGTCGAGGAGTCCATCGACCCCTACGTGCTGGACCTGCTGGTACGCGAGCTGAAGGTGTCCGACGCCGAGGTCTACCCGCTGCCCGGACCGCTCGACCTCACCGGGCTCTTCGGCATAGCGTCCCTGGACCGGCCCGAGCTGAAGTTCCCCAAGTTCATCGCGGGCACCCACCGCGATCTCGCCGAGGTCGAATCCGCCTCCGCGCCCGACGTCTTCGCCGCCCTGCGCGAGCGCGACGTACTCCTGCACCACCCGTACGACTCGTTCTCCACCTCCGTACAGGCGTTCCTGGAGCAGGCCGCCGCCGACCCCGACGTCCTGGCCATCAAGCAGACCCTGTACCGGACTTCGGGCGAATCCCCGATTGTGGAAGCCCTCATAGACGCTGCCGAATCCGGCAAGCAGGTCCTCGTACTCGTCGAGATCAAGGCCCGCTTCGACGAGCAGGCCAACATCAAGTGGGCGCGCAAGCTGGAGGAGTCCGGCTGCCATGTCGTCTACGGGCTCGTCGGCCTCAAGACCCACTGCAAACTCTCGCTCGTCGTCCGCCAGGAGGGCGACACACTGCGCCGGTACGCCCACGTGGGCACCGGCAACTACCACCCCAAGACCGCCAGGCTGTACGAGGACCTCGGCCTGCTGACCGCCGACCCGCAGGTCGGCGCGGACCTCTCCGACCTCTTCAACCGGCTCTCCGGCTACTCCCGCCGCGAGACCTACCGCCGCCTCCTGGTCGCCCCGAAGTCACTGCGCGACGGGCTGATCGCCCGTATCAACAAGGAGATCACGCACCAGCGGGCCGGGCGCAGCGCCTATGTCCGCATCAAGGTCAACTCGATGGTCGACGAGGCGATCATCGACGCCTGCTACCGGGCCGCCATGGCGGGCGTACCGGTGGACATCTGGGTACGCGGCATCTGCGCGATCCGCCCGGGCGTCCCCGGCCTCTCCGAGAACATCCGGGTCCGCTCGATACTGGGCCGCTTCCTCGAACACTCCCGGATCTTCTCGTTCGGCAACGGCGGCGAACCCGAAGTGTGGTTCGGCAGCGCCGACATGATGCACCGCAATCTCGACCGCCGGATCGAAGCACTGGTCCGGGTCACCGACCCCGCCCACCGCGCCGCGCTCAGCCGGCTCCTGGAGACCGGCATGGCCGACACCACCTCCTCCTGGCACCTCGGTTCCGACGGGAACTGGACCCGGCACGCCACGGACGCGGACGGCCAACCGCTGCGGCACGTACAGGAAATGCTCATTGACGCCCGGAGGCGCCGGCGTGCGACGCCATGACCACCAGACGACGCAGGCGGACCTTACGGCAGGGGCGGTGCTCGCGCCCTACCTGCAACAACAGGCCGCCGAATTCCTGCGCAGCCTGCGCCTGCACCGCGAGAACAGCGCCCCCACGGACGCCGGAACCCACGCCGCCGAGGCGGCCGCCGGTGCCCTGCGCCGCTCGTCCCGCCGGATCGGCGGCACGCTGCACACCTTCCGGGCGGCGCTGGACACGGCCTGGGCCGAGCAGCTGCGCACCGAGCTGGCCTGGCTGTCGGGCACCCTGGCCCGGGAGCACGCCTACGCGACCCGGCTGAACCGGCTCCTCGAAGCTCTCCATGCCCTGTCCGGCACCTCACTGCCCACCGCCCGTACCGGGTCCGGCTCCGATGCCGCCGGTGACAAGGAGCGCGCCGCCCTCGGCGTCGGCGCGGCCCGCGCCGGGGCGCTGCTCGAACGGCAGCTGACCCTCGCCCGGACCCGCGCCCACTCCGCGGCGCTCCAGGCGCTCGGCTCCTCCCGCTTCCACGCGGTGGCCGACGCCGTCGCGCTGCTCGCCTCCGAGGTGCCGCTCGCCGCGGCAGCCACGGCTCCGGCCGAGGAGATGCTGCACGGGCCCGCCGACCGGGCCGAACAGCAGCTGCTCGGTGCGGTGGCCGCGCTCCCCTCGAACGAGGCGGTCGAGCCGTACAACGAGGCGCAGGACGCGCCCTGGCACCGGACCCGGCTGCTGCTGCGCCTGCACCGGTACGCCCACGAGGTGGTACGGGGCGCCCCCGATCCGGTCCTGGTCGCGCCGGGGCACGCGCTCGATCTGCACCGGGATGCGTCGGAGGCGGCCGCGGCAGCGGCATCGGCGGCCCGCACGCCCCGGATCGCGCCCGCGACCGCGTACGCCCTGGGGGTGCTCCACGCCGATCAGCGGCACGAGGTGGAGGCGGCGCGCGGTGTGTTCCGGGAGAGCTGGCCGTACGCGACCGCGGCGGTGATCGCACCGTGAGGAGCGGGCCTGTGCTCGCTGCGGGGTGTGTGCTGTGGCGCCGGGCGCAGCACTCCGGCGAGCTGGAGATCTGTCTGGTCCACCGACCCCGTTACGACGACTGGTCGCATCCGAAAGGCAAGCTGAAGCGCGGCGAGTCCGCGCTGGACGGCGCCCGGCGCGAGGTCCTGGAGGAGACGGGCCACCACTGCGCACCGGGTGCCCCGCTGCCCACGGTCCGGTACGCCGTGAACGGACGCCCCAAGGAGGTCGCCTACTGGGCGGCCGAGGCGACCGGTGGCGCCTTCGTACCGAACGCAGAGGTCGACCGGGTGAGCTGGCTCTCCCCGGCGGCGGCCCGTACCCGCCTCACCCGGCCGCACGACCGGGATGTGCTGGACGCCTTGCTCGCCGGCCTGCCGAGCACCTGACCGGGACGAGGATCGAGCCCGTCCGGCGTCGAGGACAAGCCCCTCGCCCCGGACGGGGCCCTCAGAACCGCACCGTACGACACGGTTCACCTCCCGTTCACTCTTCCCCGTAAACCGCTTCACCTGTTCTGCCTAACTTCGGCAGTGCACGGTGCGCGGCGCAACGCCGAAGCACCCACCACATCGCGCGCCGTCGTAGAACGAAAAAGACCTCGGCGGCTCCTGGAAGGAACACCCGAAAAGTGAAGCTTCAGCGCAAGAACCGGCTTCGTGCCACCGCGCTCGGTGCCCTCGCCGTCTCCGGCGCCCTGGTCCTCACGGCGTGCGGTTCGGACAACAACAGCGACGGGTCCACCGGCGGCAACGGCGGCAAGACGAGCGCCGCGTCGAACATCAAGTGCGACGACGCCAAGGGCCAGCTGCTCGCCTCCGGCTCCAGCGCGCAGAAGAACGCCATGGACCTCTGGGTCAAGAACTACATGGCCGGCTGCTCGGGCGTCGAGGTCAACTACAAGTCGTCCTCCTCCGGTGAAGGCATCGTCGCCTTCAACCAGGGCACGGTCGGCTTCGCCGGTTCCGACTCGGCGCTGAAGCCCGAAGAGGTCGCCGAGTCGAAGAAGATCTGCAAGGGCGGCCAGGGCATCAACCTCCCGATGGTCGGCGGCCCGATCGCCATCGGCTACCACCTGGAAGGCGTCGACAGCCTCACGCTGGACGCCCCCACCCTCGCCAAGATCTTCGACGGCAAGATCAAGAAGTGGAACGACCCCGCGATCGCCAAGCTCAACAGCGGCGCGAAGCTCCCGGACAAGGTCATCCAGCCCTTCCACCGCTCCGAGGACTCCGGCACCACGCAGAACCTCGGCAAGTACCTGGGCGCAGCCGCCCCGAGCGACTGGAAGTACGAGGCCGAGAAGAAGTGGCCGGCCCCCGGTGGCCAGGCCGCGTCCGGCTCCTCCGGTGTCGCCGCCCAGGTGAAGCAGGTCGACGGCGCGATCGGCTACTTCGAGCTCAGCTACGCCACCTCGCAGTCGATCTCCACCGTCGACATCAACACCGGTGGCTCCACCCCGGTCAAGGCGACCCCGGAGAACGCCTCCAAGGCCATCGCCGCCGCCAAGATCAAGGGCACCGGCAAGGACCTGGCGCTCGACCTCGACTACACCACCAAGGCCGAGGGTGCGTACCCGATCGTCCTGGTGACGTACGAGGTCGTCTGCGACAAGGGCAACAAGGCCGAGACCCTGCCCACGGTCAAGTCCTTCCTGAACTACACCGCCGGTGACGAGGGCCAGAAGCTCCTCACCGACGCCGGTTACGCGCCGATCCCGACCGAGATCAACGCGAAGGTCCGCGAGACCATCGCCTCCCTCTCGTAACCGAGGCACGCAGCCGGGGCACGCAGCCCGAAGCCACGCAAGCACCACCCAGCAACACCCGTAGCAACGTCAGCAACACCTGGCGGGCCGGTCCGGTGCACCCCTCCGGACCGGCCCGCCACCGCCCATCCGGTGCACCGCCGCCAGGGGAGCCCACCGCTCCCCCACACAGACCGGAAAGACCATGGCTTCCACCACACCGATAGACACGCCGCCGGCACCGTCGGTGGCGCGCAAGCGCGCCAGGCCCAGGACCGGGCGCGCGGGCGACAAGATCTTCCTGGGCCTCGCAAGGGGCTCGGGCATTCTGCTGCTCGTGATCATGGCGTCGATCGCCGTGTTCCTCACCTACCGCGCCGCGCTCGCCGTGTCCAAGGACGAAGGCAACTTCTTCACCACCTTCGACTGGAACCCGGCCGGTGACCCGCCGGTCTTCGGCATCGCGGTCCTCCTCTTCGGCACGATCGTCAGCTCGGTCATCGCGATGGCCATCGCCGTCCCGGTCGCTGTCGGTATCGCCCTGTTCATCTCGCACTACGCGCCGCGCAAGCTGGCCGCGCCCCTCGCGTACGTCGTCGACCTGCTCGCCGCAGTGCCAAGCATCGTGTACGGCATCTGGGGCGCCCTCTTCCTGGTCCCGTACCTGGAGGGCCTGAACCTCTGGCTCGACCAGTTCTTCGGCTGGACCTACCTCTTCGAGAAGACCGAGGTCGGCGTCGCCCGCTCGCTCTTCACCGTCGGCATCCTGCTCGCGATCATGATCCTGCCGATCGTGACCAGCGTCAGCCGCGAAGTCTTCCTCCAGGTCCCGAAGACGAACGAGGAAGCCGCCCTCGCCCTCGGCGCCACCCGCTGGGAAGTCATCCGCCTCTCGGTGCTCCCCTTCGGCCGCTCCGGCGTGATCTCCGCCTCGATGCTGGGCCTGGGCCGTGCGCTCGGCGAGACGATGGCCGTCGCCACGGTCCTGTCGCCGAGCTTCCTCATCTCCGGGCATCTGCTCAATCCGGGTGGCGGAACCTTCGCCCAGAACATCGCCGCGAAGTTCGACGAAGCCGACGCGTACGGGCGCGACGCCCTGATCGCCTCCGGCCTCGTGCTCTTCATCCTCACCCTGCTGGTCAACGGCGCGGCTCGGCTGATCATCGCCCGCCGCAAGGAATACTCGGGGGCCAACGCATGAGCCAGGCAGCCAACACCGGCATCCAGGAACGCCCCACCCCGATGGCGTCCACACGCAAGACCAGCCTCAGCAGCCGGGCCCTGCCCCGCTGGGCCCCCCTCGCCTTCGCGGCCGTCGCGATCGCGCTGGGCGTGGGCATCGGCGCGGCGGCGGGCTGGCGCAGCCACACCCAGTGGGGACTGCTCTCCGCCCTGCTCTTCGTCGTCATCTCGTACGTCACGACGACGGTCGTCGAGAACCAGCGCCAGGCCAAGGACCGCCTCGCCACCAGCGTCGTCTGGGTGTGCTTCCTCCTTGCCGTCGTCCCGCTGTTCTCGCTGATCTGGACGACGGTCAGCCGCGGCGCCAAGGTCCTCAACGGTTACTTCCTGACCCACTCCATGGCCGGTGTCCCCGGCATCGAGGCGGGCGGCGGCGTCTACCACGCGCTGATCGGCACCCTGGAGCAGGTCGGCATCGCCACCCTGATCTCCGCCCCGATCGGCCTGCTGACCGCCGTCTACCTGGTGGAGTACGGCAAGGGCGCGCTCGCCAAGGCCGTCACGTTCTTCGTCGACGTGATGACGGGTATCCCGTCCATCGTCGCCGGTCTCTTCATCCTGTCGATCATGCTGATGGCGGAACTCCAGCCATCCGGCCTGATGGGTTCGCTGGCCCTGTCGATCCTGATGCTCCCGGTCGTGGTCCGCTCCACCGAGGAGATGCTCAAGCTCGTCCCGAACGAGCTCCGCGAGGCATCGCTCGCCCTCGGCATCCCGAAGTGGCGCACCATCCTGAAGGTGGTCATCCCCACCGCGATCGGCGGCATCACCACCGGTGTGATGCTCGCGATCGCCCGGATCGCCGGCGAGACCGCGCCGATCATGCTGCTGGTCTTCGGCAGCCAGCTGATCAACCCCAACCCCTTCCAAGGTGCACAGTCCTCGCTCCCGTTCTACATCTGGGAGCAGTACAAGATCGGCAGCGAGCCGTCGTACGACCGTGCCTGGGCCGCCGCCCTGGTCCTGATCGCCTTCGTCATGATCCTCAATCTGGTGGCCCGCGGCATCGCCCGCTGGAAGGCCCCGAAGACCGGCCGCTGACCGCGGCACGAAAGAAGCAGTGATTCAGATGGCCAAGCGCATCGACGTCAGCGGCCTGTCCGCCTACTACGGCTCCCACCTCGCCATCGAGGACATCTCGATGACCGTGGAGCCCCGCTCCGTGACCGCCTTCATCGGCCCGTCCGGCTGCGGCAAGTCCACCTTCCTGCGCACCCTGAACCGTATGCACGAGGTCACCCCCGGTGGCCGCGTCGAGGGCAAGGTGCTGCTGGACGACGAGAATCTGTACGGGGCGAACGTCGACCCGGTCACCGTGCGCCGCACGGTCGGCATGGTCTTCCAGCGTCCGAACCCGTTCCCGACCATGTCGATCTTCGACAATGTCGCGGCGGGCCTCAAGCTGAACGGCTCGTACAAGAAGAACCAGCTGTCGGACATCGTCGAGAAGTCCCTGCGCGGCGCCAACCTCTGGAACGAGGTCAAGGACCGGCTGAACAAGCCCGGCTCCGGTCTCTCCGGCGGCCAGCAGCAGCGCCTGTGCATCGCCCGCGCGATCGCGGTCGAGCCGGAGGTGCTGCTGATGGACGAGCCGTGCTCCGCCCTGGACCCGATCTCCACCCTCGCCATCGAGGACCTGATCGGCGAGCTGAAGGAGCGCTTCACGATCGTCATCGTGACGCACAACATGCAGCAGGCGGCCCGTGTCTCGGACCGCACGGCGTTCTTCAACCTCGCGGCGGTCGGCAAGCCCGGCAAGCTCGTGGAGATCGACGAGACGGAACGCATCTTCTCCAACCCGTCCGTTCAGGCAACCGAGGACTACATCTCGGGACGCTTCGGATAGTCACCCGGCAACGGGGCTGACGTGGGCCGGGGGCGTGGGTGGTTACGCCCGGTGGTGGGTTTCCACCGGCGAACCGCCTCACCCCTCCGGCGAACCGGCCTCGTCCCCAGACTGCCTTGAGGTGCTGCATGGCGGTGCCACCACAAGGCGAAGGGGCCGCCCCTACTCCCCGCAGAGGGAGTAGGGGCGGCCCCATTTCCGTACCACCACGATCGCGCCTGGCAAAGGACGAAGCGGCCACCGGACGACCCCGGCCACCCCACCGCCCCGTCACCCGAACAGCAGCACCACAACCCCGTAACTGGCGGCAGCGACCAACCCCGCGGCCGGCATCGTGATGAACCACCCCAGGATGATGTTCTTGGCAACGCCCCACCGCACCGCGTTCACCCGCTTCGTGGCTCCCACACCCATGATCGCCGAGGTGATCACATGCGTCGTGGAGATCGGCGCGTGAAACAGGAACGCCGAGCCGAACATGATCGACGCGCCCGTCGTCTCCGCGGCGAACCCCTGCGGCGGGTCCAGCTCGATGATCTTCCGGCCGAGCGTCCGCATGATGCGCCAGCCACCCGCGTACGTACCCAGCGAGAGCATCAGCGCGCAGACGAGCTTCACCCAGACCGGAATCGGGTCGCTCGGGCTCTCGACATCGGCGATGACCAGGGCCATCACGACGACACCCATCGTCTTCTGCGCGTCCTGCAGACCGTGACCGAGCGCCATGCCCGCGGCCGAGACCGTCTGGGCGATCCGGAAGCCGCGCTTGGCCTTGTGCGGGTTGGCCTTCCGGAACATCCACATGATCGCGACCATCACCAGATAGCCGACGACCAGGCCGATGACCGGCGAGAGGAACATCGGGATGACGACCTTGTCGAGCACCCCGTCCCAGTGCACCAGTGTCCCGCCGGCGAGCGCCGCACCGACCATGCCGCCGAACAGCGCGTGCGAGGAAGAGGACGGCAGCCCGAAGTACCAGGTGACGAGGTTCCAGATGATCGCACCGACGAGCGCGGCGAAGAGGATTCCCATCCCCTTGTCCCCCTCGGGGGTCGCGATCAGACCCTCACTGACGGTCTTGGCGACACCGCTGCCGAGGAATGCGCCGGCAAGGTTCATCACCGCGGCCATCGCCAGTGCCGCACGTGGTGTCAGTGCACGGGTGGAGACGGACGTGGCGATGGCATTCGCCGAGTCGTGGAAGCCGTTCGTATAAGTGAAGCCGAGCGCGACACCGATGGTCACGATCAGCGCAAAGGTGTCCACGTGGTTCAGGACTCCTTGACCGCGATGGTCTCCACCGTGTTGGCGACATGCTCGAACGCGTCGGCGGCCTCTTCCAGCACGTCCACGATCTGCTTGAGCTTCAGCACCTCCATGGCGTCGTACTTGCCATTGAAGAGATGGGCCAGCAGCTTGCGGTGGATCTGGTCGGCCTGGTTCTCCAGACGGTTGACCTCGATCCAGTACTCGGTGAGGTTGTCCATCGTCCGCAGACCCGGCATCGCCTCGGCGGTCAGCTCGGCCGCCCGGGCCAGCACCTCGATCTGCTGCGCCACGCCCTTGGGGAGTTCTTCGACCTGGTACAGCACGACCAGGTCGACGGCCTCCTCCATGAAGTCCATGATGTCGTCGAGCGACGATGCGAGGTTGTAGATGTCCTCGCGGTCGAATGGCGTGATGAAAGAGGAGTTCAGCTGGTGGAAGATCGCGTGGGTGGCATCGTCCCCCGCGTGCTCCGCTGCCCGCATGCGCTCCGCGATCTCGACTCGGGAGGCAGAGTCCGCCCCGAGCAGTTCCATCAGGAGTTTCGAGCCCGTGACGATGTTGTCCGCGGATGCGGAGAACATGTCATAGAAGCTCGTCTCCCTGGGGGTCAGACGAAAGCGCACGTGGGGTCCTCGGGGTGCTTTGGATTCGGTCAGGCTGATGCTAGGCGCATCATCCGGCCACGGCTAACGGGCATTCTTCAGTGTCGCGCATCGGGCACTGTGATCAGCACGGGCCCCCGGTCACGGTTCGGCAGAATTCGTTAGAATATACCCACCAGGGGTATATGAACGGCAGGGTAAAGGGAAAACGGGAGGCAGCAATGACCACCACCGAGGCCGCTGAGACGGAACCGGTCGTCACCGACCACGACCGGGGTATACACGGCTATCACCACCAGAAGGCCGAGCACCTCAAGCGGCTGCGCCGGATCGAGGGCCAGATCCGCGGTCTGCAGCGCATGGTCGACGAGGACGTCTACTGCATCGACATACTCACCCAGGTCTCGGCGTCCACGAAGGCGCTCCAGTCCTTCGCGCTCCAGCTGCTGGAGGAGCACCTGCGGCACTGCGTCGCCGACGCGGCGGTCAAGGGAGGCGAGGAGATCGACGCGAAGGTCGAGGAGGCCACGAAGGCCATCGCCCGCCTGCTCCGTACCTGATACGGGGAGATGCCCGGTGCGGGAAGGATGCCTGGTGCCGGCGGGAGATGCCCGGTGCGGGGCAGGGTCTGATGCGGGGCGGGGCCCCGCACTCACCCCCGGTGGTCGGCCTGCCGGGGGACGGCGGTTCGTTCGGTGATCACCCGGACGTTCAGCACCTCGTCGATACGGTCCGCACTGAGCCGTTCCCCGATCGCGGCCGACGCGGCGATCATCAGCTCACCGCAGAGCTCGATCTCGGCGAGGGCCACATGGTCAGATACGGTCCGCGTGCCGAGCGTCACCACGTCACTCACCTCTCACTGCCGTCGCCGACTTCCTAGCGTAGGGAGCGGACCACGCGCCGCGCATGGCACGGACGGACCATTTCGCGCCCGCCGGCATGCCTACGCCCCCGCGTTCGTCCGTGCCCTCGCCCGTGTGCCGCCCGGCTATCTCTGTCGGATCTTCCCCGTGTAGATGTCGCGATCGTCCGGCAGCCGTACGGAGACCGGCACCCCGAATCCGTACAGCAGCGTCGTCGACACCACCTCCACCGCCGGCCCCTCGTTGGCGAAGCTGAACCGGTGGCGCACCTTGCGCAGCCGCCCCTGATCGTCCAGATACACGTCGAACGGCACCGTGTCCGTGTGGAACCCTTTCGCCGCCGCGGCCAGTGCCCCGCGCGATTTCGGCGAGGCCTCGCGCGCCGCCCGGCCGATGTCCGAGATCCCCCGGTAGTGCCGCACGGCCACCCCGGCGAGCTCGGTCCTTCCTACGTACGTCACCTGCCGCGCCCCGCGCAGCAGTTCGGCGGCGGCCATCGGATCGGTCACTCCGCCGGTGACCAGATTGCCGTCCTCCAGGGTCGTCGTGTCGATCCTGACCCACTTGTCCGCGGGCACTCCGGCGCCGCGGTTCATCATGTAGAGCGCACCGGGGGCCAGCAGTTCGGTGATGGGACGGTGCTCGTCCTCGCCGGCGGCGTCCTCGGGCAGCACGACCTCGAGCCGGCCCACCTGGTTGCGGAAGTCGTACGTCCCCCGACCCCTGATCGTCACCCGCGTCCCGCCCGCCGCGGTCTCCATCGACGTACGCACCTCGGCACTTCCGGCGACGGACCGGGCTCCGGCCCCGGTCATCGTCCCCGTCCCGGTCCCACTCACCGTCCCCGCGAGCACCGCGGCCGCGCGGTGGACCGCGTCGAGGGAGTCGGCCCCGCCCCGTTCATCGGCCATGGCACAGTCGCCGCCGCCACCGCCGCCCGAGCATCCGGCGGTCGCCGCCATCACGCCCACCACGGCAAGGGCGCAGACAGCGCGTGCCCCGCCTCCGGACCTGTGCTGCTGCACCACCATCGCCTGCCAACCCCCAACGACGTACCGCTTGCCCGAGCCCCCCATCCGTTCCGCATAACGACAGCCCGTGTCCCCCGTCACGCCGCTCCCGTACGCCACACCGCCGGGTGGCCGTGCCCAGTACCGTGGACGGGTGTATGTCCAACACACCGATGAGGTCCCGCAGACTCCCCCCACCCCCGCGTCCTTGGGGCACGAGCCCACGACCGTGGAACGCGGCTCGTTCTGCACCGCCCGCTGCAGCTGCGGCTGGTCCGGGCCGGCCCGCCGCTCCCGGGACCGGGCCCGCACGGACGCCGCGGAACACACCGCGGCGCCCTGACTTCCTCGTTCCACTCTCCTGACCTCTCCCCCACCGACCGGCCCTGAGCGCCACGACCCGGAGGTCCGATGAACCTGCCGCCCCTGCCCGACCGGCGCACCCTGCTCACTGCGGGCGCCGCAGCAGCACTCACCGGCGTCACCGCGACCGCCTGCAGCGGCGCATCCGGCTCCGGTTCCGGAACCGGCGACGGGGACAACTCCTCGGGCACGTCGGGCACCACGGGCGGCAGCGCTCCTGCCTCACCGGCCTCATCGGTCCCGTCGAAACTCTCCCCCTCCGGCCCGGCGAACTGGTCCGCCCTGGCCAAGAGCCTCGACGGCACCCTCGTACGACCCCAGGACGCGGCCTACCCGACCGCCCGTCAGCTCTACAACACCCGCTTCGACGGTCAGAAGCCCGCCGCCGTCGCATACGTCAAGCACGAGGCGGACATCCGCGAGTGCCTGGCCTTCGCCCGTCGCACCGCCACCCCCGTGTCCATCCGCAGCGGCGGTCATTCCTACGCCGGCTGGTCGAGCGGCAGCGGACGCCTCGTCCTTGACGTCTCGTCACTGTCCCGCGTCGACAGGAACGGCACGATCGGTGCGGGCGCCAAGCTCATCGGCGTCTACCGGGGCCTCGCCCGCCACGGTCTGACGATCCCCGGCGGCTCCTGCCCCACGGTCGGCATCTCCGGCCTCACCCTCGGCGGCGGCCACGGTGTCGCCTCCCGCGCGTACGGCCTCACCTGCGACAGCCTCACCGCGGCGACCGTCATCACGGCCGACGGCAGGACCCTCACCGTGGACGCCAAACACCACCCGGACCTCTTCTGGGCGCTGCGCGGCGCGGGCAACGGCAACTTCGGCGTGGTCACCGAGCTGACGTTCCGTACCCGCCCGGCCCCGCAGACCGTCACCGCGTACATGTCCTGGCCGTGGTCGCGCGCCCGGGCCGTCATCCAGGCCTGGCAGGAGTGGGGACCGTCCCAGCCCGACGAGATCTGGTCCTCGGCGCATCTCGCCGCGGGCCCGGGCGGCGGCCACCCGACCGTTTCGGTGGCCGCGTTCAGCCTCGGTACTTACGGCGACCTGCAGAACGCCGTCGACCGCCTCGCCGACCGGATCGGTGCCTCGGCGTCCTCCGTCTCGCTGCGCCGCCGCAGCTACCAGGAGTCGATGCTCGTATACGCGGGCTGCTCGGGCATCACCGACGCCCAGTGCCATCTGCCGGGCACGACGCCCGGCCGCACCCCACAGGGCACGCTCCAGCGCGAGACGTACTCCGCCGCGTCCGACTTCTACGACCGCTCCCTGCCCCCGGCGGGCGTGAATGCCCTGCTCGACCGGGCCGAGGCGTTCACCCGGATTCCCGTCACCCAGGGCGGAGGCGGCGGCTCCATCGTGCTCACCGCACTCGGCGGGGCGATCAACCGGGTCTCCCCGCAGGCGACGGCCTTCGTTCACCGCCGCTCACGCGTACTCGCCCAGTACATCGGTGCCTGGAGCCCCGGCACTGCGGGCAGCGCCCAACAGGACTGGCTGAAAAACACCCACGCGGCGTTGCGCCGGTACGCGTCCGGAGCGGCGTACCAGAACTACACGGACCCGACGCTGACCGACTGGCGCCGGGCCTACTACGGCTCGGCGGCCGACCGTCTCACCCAGCTGAAGAAGCAGTACGACCCCGGCCGCCTCTTCGCTTTCCCGCAGGCCCTCTGACGTACGGTGATGCCCGTGCCGTTCGGTCACGGGCATGCCGTATGGCCACGGGCCCGGCGTCCGGCGTCCGGCCACAACCCCGGCCCCGACCACCGATGGTCCCGGCCGCCTCCTACGCGGCCAGGTCCTTCTCGCCGTCCCCGCCGCCGGTCCCCGGCCGCGGCTCGGGAATCCCGAACGCCCCGGCCCGCCCGTCCGCCGTTACCGACGGCTCCGGCCGACGCGACCGTACGAGCCACCCGAGCCGGTCCGAACGGGAGACGGCCGCCACCAACGGGGTCAGCAGCATCATCGCCAGCGGGGCGAGCAGCAGAGCGGCTGCCGTGCCGAGCGCGAATCCGCCGATGACGTCGGTCGGGTAGTGGACACCCATGTAGATCCGGCAGAAGCCTTCCAGCAGGGCGAGCGCGATCGCGGCGATGCCGAACTTCCGGTTGGCCACGAAGAGCCCGACGGCCAGAGCCATCGCCATCGTGGCGTGGTCGCTCACGAAGGAGAAGTCGTTCTTCCCGTCCACCAGGACATCCAGCCCCTGGTGATCCCGGAACGGACGCGGCCGCTCCACGAAGCCGCGGATCGGGATGTTGATGAGCAGCGCGATCCCGGCGGCGAGCGGCGCCCAGACGATCCCTGCGACCGCCGTCACCGAATCATCGGCCGTGCCGCGCCGGCGGACGCTCCACCAGCACCACAGGACCACCAGGACCATGCCGAGCATGATCCCGTACTCGCCGACGAACTCCATGACCCGGTCGAACCAGGTGGGAGCGGACTTCGCGAGTCCATTGATGTCGTAGAGCAGGCTGACGTCGGGGTTCGACCCATCCAGTGCGAGTCCAGCCATCTGCTGCGGCCCCTTGCCTTGTCTGCTGCCGCGGTCCACACCCATGTGCACCGCTTTGACGAACCCCCGTATCGGTTCGATCACTGCGTGGATCGGTAAATCGGTAATGCGCGGATCAGTACTGCGTGGCGGCTCTGTCCCTGAGGTCTTCCCCGGTCGGCGCCGCATGGTCGGTGCACCACTGCCCGGTCCACCCAGGGAACGACGGGCCCTGTGCGTACGTTCCACTCTCCATCGAATGATCACCATGACGTTATCGAAGAGTGACTCATCGTCGCAGCTCAGGGCCGAGGCTTCACGGAGAGTTCCGGCCACCGCCCTCCCGGCGTCACGCCGCCGGGAGGGCGGTCGGAAGGGCCGCGGCCCCGTCCTTGGTCACGCGCGTCGCGCCGAAGTAGTCGGGGGTGTCGATCTTGTCGAACCGGATCACGGCCCCGGTGTACGGAGCGTTGATCATGTACCCGCCCCCGACGTACAGCCCCACATGGTGGATGGCCCGCGAGTTGTTCAGATCGTCCGAAAAGAACACCAGGTCGCCCGGGAGCAGCTCGTCCCGCGAGGGGTGCGGCCCGGCGTTGTACTGATCGTTCGCCACCCGGGGCAGCTCGATGTCCACAGTGCGATACGCGGCCTGGGTCAGCCCCGAACAGTCGAACCGCCCGCCCTGCTCGGCCGTGCCGTTGCCGCCCCACAGGTACTTCGTACCGAGCTTCTTCTGCGCGAAGTAGATCGCCCCGGCCGCCTGCTGCGAGGGCTGCACCCGTCCGACGGGCCGGGCGAAGCTCTTCTCCAGGGACCGGATGACGGTGACGTAGTTCCGCGTCTCCGCAATGTCCGGAACCCCGCCCGACCGGATCACCCGGTACGCGCCGGCGTTGTACGCGGCCAGCATGTTGTCCGTCTGATCCCCCGGCACCTTCTTCACGTACCCGGCCAGTTCGCAGTCGTACGAGGCGGCGGACGGAATCGCATCGGCCGGATCCCATACGTCCCGGTCCCCGTCATTGTCCCCGTCGATCCCGTGACCGGCCCAGGTGCCCGGGATGAACTGGGCGATGCCCTGAGCGGCGGCGGGACTCTCGGCCCGGGGGTTCCACCCGCTCTCCTGGTACAGCTGGGCGGCCAGCAGGGCCGGGTTGATGGCGGGGCAGAGGTTGCCCCACTTCTGAACCAGGGGTTGGTATTTCGCGGGCACGGCCCCCTTCGCCAGCGCGACGGCTCCGCTGCTGCCGGAACTGACCAGTCCGGCAGCGGCGGAGTACGTACCGACGACGAGCAGCGCCACGAAGCACATGGCCATGCCGACGCCGATGCCACCAACCACCCAGAATTTCCGCACCCCTCAACCATCCCCCATCGGGGCCGGGTTCATGAGTGTTTTCGCGGGTGTGTACGAATCTTCCGGGTCATCAGGGCCGTCGACCGGCCACTTCGGCGCACTGACCGGCCCTCAGGCAGCTCCGGCGGACCAGTAGTCGGAGTGCACGTTGGGACGCGGAAGGGGGTAGACCCCTTCGTAGGCAGGGCCGTTCGGCTTGGAGGCGGAGTCGGCGACCTTCGACTCCTTCACGCAGGGGCTGTCCGCTTCGAAGAACGCCTGCCCCTCGCCGCGGAAACTCACACTGATGCCGAAGCCGGCCTTCGTCTGTGCGTAGACCGCTGGGAACTCCTTGTCGTTGTTCTTCGCCTTGATGCGGTAATCACTCTTGCGCCAGAACTTCTCGACCTGGTCCAGGAAGCTCTGCCGGCGCTCCGCCGACACGATGGTCATCACGGCGCGCCTGCGCGTCACATCGCAGCTGCCCGTCGTCGTCGGGCCGTGCGCCCACTGCACCTCGGGGTCGATCTCCTTCAGTACGGCGTCGAGCATGCCGTCGGACCGTTCGGCGGCCTCCTGCATGTCCATGCCGCTCTCCTTGGTGCTCTTGGTGCTCTTGGTGGTCCCGGCGCTCCCGCTGCCGCTCGATTGTCCGCTGTCGTTGCCGCAGCCGGACAGTGCGAAGCCGAAAGCCAGGGCCACCGCAACGATCTGGAGCCTTCGCTTCATCGCTGTTCCTCCA
Source organism: Streptomyces sp. NBC_01224 (assembly GCF_036002945.1). Taxonomy (NCBI): domain Bacteria; kingdom Bacillati; phylum Actinomycetota; class Actinomycetes; order Kitasatosporales; family Streptomycetaceae; genus Streptomyces; species Streptomyces sp. NBC_01224. The sequence continues at coordinate 4,301,742 of NZ_CP108529.1, forward strand.
TCTTGAGCCTGTCGGAGTGTCCCGACACGATCAGAGCGATGCTGTCCGCCGACATGGCGTCCCGTACCGGATCGAAGTAGTTGGAGTGCGCGTCGAAGCTCACACCGCCGGTACTGATCAGAGGCTGGCCGGGGGCCACCGGGAATCGCCTGGCCCCGAAGGCCTTGCTCGCCGGGTCCTTGCCGAACCAGAGGTCGTCGTCACCCGGGTCGGCCAGGTCTCCGGCGAGGTATGCACCGGCGGGCCCTCCCAGAATCATCCCGATCGCACCCACGACGGTCTGCGTCTTGGACGGGAGCTTGGTCACCGGGTCGTTGGCCGCGGCACCGACGAAGACATGCCCGCTGCCGACACCGAGGTCCACGGCGCGGTCCACGCCCACCCCCGGACTGCCTACCAGAATGATGTCGTCCACCCCCGGAATACCACCGTCGCGCTGCGTCGCGGCGCCCACGGTACGTGAACCGTAGGAGTGCCCGATGGCCGTGATGTGCGGGTCCTTGTTCTGATTGGTGGCCGCGATGCCACCCATGAAGTCGCTGTAGGCCACGCCGCCCTTCTCCGCGCGGCCGGTGCCCGCGACCGCCAGGCTGTGCAGCCCGTCCGGCGTCTGCGGTGCGTCGTATCCCAGCCAGACGATCGACGCGGTGGACGAGTCGTAACCCTGGGCGCCGATCGCCGTGTCACGGGCACGCTTGAGATCGTTCTTCGCGAATTCCTCGTCGAGGGAAGTGTTCAGCCCCGGCACATACGCCGACACGTTCTTCGACGTGTCCGGATTCCCGTAGGAGACGATCGCCCGCCCGTTGCCCTCGTCGCTGATGCCGATCAGGTACATCGGCGGCTTGCTCCCCTCCTGCAGCTGCCGGTCGATCTCCTTCAACGCCGCCAGCTGGTCCTTCGACTTGGAGTCGGTCTTCCCCTCCAGCTTCGAAATCAGGTCCGGGAGGTTCTTCCGGTTGGCCGCGTCCCTGTCCGCCACCGGGATGCCGTCCAGATTGCCGATCTTGTCCGGGGAGAGCTCCAGGTACTGATCGCGTTGTTGCTGCGTCAGCCCGTTCCACCAGTCCTTGCGTTGGGCCGCAGTCGCATTGCGCGGAATTCGGTCGTTGAGGTAGTCGCGCTCCGCGTCCCGTACCGCCGCCTCGACGCGGCTACCGGAGCCGGGCAGCCCGGCGACCGCGCCGCCGCCCCCGCCGGATGCCTTGGTCATGTCCCAGGCGGCGGCTACGTACTTGCCCTTGTTCCACTTGTCGCCGGCGCCCCGTGCGGCCTGGGCGTACTGGTCGGCGATGCCCTTGGCGGTGTCGACGGGGTGGGCGACCGTGTCGACGACACCGCTGACGTCGCCCCACAGGCCGCCGTCGCCGACGACGCCGGTGAGGAAGTTGCCGTCCGAGGGGCGGGAGGAGTTGGTGTCCGAGTTTTGTCTACCCGCGTCGACCTGCGTAGAAGAATCGCCGTTGGCCGAGCCGCTGGAACCACCGGAGGTGTCGGAGCCGCCGGATGCGGTGGTGCCGCCAGTGCTGTCTGTGCCACCGGAGCCACCGGAGCTGCCGGAGCCACCGGATGCGGCAGAGCCGCCGGATGAGGCGGAGCCGCCGGATGAGGCGGAGCCGCCGGATGTGTCCGAGCCGCCGGACCCCGTGCCCCCGGTCACGGTCGCGCCCTCGGATCCCGCACCGCCGACGGAATCGGATCCGCCCCCGGTCGAGGTGCCGCCGCCGTTACCCGTACCTGTGCCCTCGCCTGCGACCACGTCGACATCGGGTGCCGGGCAGGCGCTTCCGGTCAGCTGGCAAATGGCGTTACGGATCTCCCCGGTCAGCTGCCCGCCGATGCCCGTCGCCGCGAGCCCACCGATGAGGGCCACGACCACGAGGATCATGCCCAGGTACTCCATCGCGGTCTGACCGGCGTCCCGACGCCACTTGATCATCCTCGCGATGCTGAACGACCGGTGCTCGGCGCGCTGTTCAGGACTGAGCCCGAACCATTCGCGCGAGCCGGCCCGGAACAACAGGACGAGGACGACAACCGGCATCACCAGTTGCGAGACGCCCTGCCCGCCGGTGCCCTCGCCCAGTGTCGCCAGGGCGCCGAGGGTGAGCCAGACGTGTACGGCGAGGAGCCCGCGCCAGATCCAGACCCCGCCGGTCCGCATGTACAGAGACAGTACGAATCCGGTGACGCCGGGCAGTGCGGCGTACAGCACCATGCCCAGCAGGTGACCGTCCACCGCATCGACGGACGAGGCCACGACCAGCGCGTCGATCGCACCCACGACGGTGACGACGAAGAGCAGCCGTACGAGAATCAGCACCGCTTGCAGAGGGCGCGACAACGACTGTCTGCCCGGACGGGCGGCGGCGGCGCTTATGCCGGCGCCACCCGGTACCGCTAATTCTCGTATGCCAGACACGACGGGTCTCCCAGCTTTGTGAGTGGGCGCAGCGACAGTTCCCCCGGTCTCTGTATGCGACCACACCAACACTGGGCGCGGCATGGGCCCCAGGGCCCAATGCAGGACTCAAAGTCCCAGGTGGCCAGCCCGTCCCTTCCCCCCACCGACTGGCCGGATATGGGCCATTGGGGATACTGACGTAACGTCAGTAAGCTCCGGCGGACCATAAGCCCACCCATCGGCGAACCCATCACCGCACACGAGACCCCGGCGAACGCCGACGGCCACCTCGTGGTCGCCTTCGGCAACGACGTGGGCGTTCGTCACCCGGAGCGTGCGACCTGGCCGGACACCGGCACCCCGGCCAGGTCGAGGAGTTCGTGCATGTCCTTCACGGGGAGGGCAGGGTTTCCCGCGACGGAGCCGACCGTGTCCGTATCGGCCAGCAGCTCTCGGATCCGTGACGGCGCAAGACGCGGATCCCGAGCTGTCGTCCCCCGTGTCTCCGGATCGCGGCTGAGTCTGTCCAGGGCCTCCGCCCCCAGCCCTGGATCACGCAGGGCCAGCCGCCGCCTCCTCGGGTCGCAGGAGTCGGCAAACCGGGCCGCGAGTCCTTCCGAGGGGAAGCCGGGCTTGGAGGCGAGCATCATCACGGCGCGGTGCTCCCCGTTCAGGAACAGGTCGAGCAGCAGCTCCGGTGGTGGTTCCGGATGGACTTCGCACAGCAGCAGCCGTACGGCGAAATCCTCGTCCCTGGCCAGGAGTTCCACCAGTTCCTGCGGCAGCCCGGGGCACGTGGCGGCGCTCCGCCGCAGCCACAGATGCGCGGACGTCGCGCACCGCCGCAGCACATCCATGTCTTCACGGGCCTCCCGCACCCACGCCAGGGGGTCCAACCGGTCCTCGGGACCGACGGTGTAGTCGATGGCGGCCCGTTCGTCCTCGGTCAGTTCGGGACGTGCGGAGACAACGAGCCGTACGCGCGGATCCGGGCTGACGGCGAGTCGCGCGACCAGGTCCGCAGGCAGCGAAGGGTTCTCGGCGAGCGACGACAGCCGGTCGCCCTCGGCCATCAGCCGCTCGGCGAGCTCGCGACTGAGCCGGCCCACCGCGAGCAGCCGTTGGAGCTGCCACGACTCCGCGAGGGCTTCGACGAGCCACGCGGTCCGCTCCTCGTCGTCGCGGCACACGCACAGCGCGGCGGCCTGCCGGACCTCCGAGTCCTGATCGTTGAGCAACGACTCCCGTGCAGCATCCTCTAGTTGGTCCCACGCGCGGCAGGCCATACGCCGGAAGAATGGCTCGGGATGGTCCGCCATCCCGGCCCGCACATGAGCCGGGACACTGGCGGAAGCAGCCGTCTCGTAGCGGACGGTGTCCCGTGAATGGGTGAGCAGCCGCTCGTACGCCCAGTCCGGCAGCGGCTCCACCGGCATCCGGTACGGATTCGGCCCCATGGCCAGGATGAGGCTGATGGTCGCGGACGGATCGTCGAGAAGCCGGGCACGCTGAGCCGGGTCGGCGTTCCAGCTCTCCGCGAAAGCCCTCTTGACACCCCGATCCGGGTGGCTGAGGATCGCCTCGACCACCTCCGGCGGCAAATCCTTGCGCTGGGCGACGTTGCTTCTGACCTGCCGGTCGTCGCAGCCGAGCAGCCGCAGCAGCACGCTGCCGGGCGCGGCCGGGTTCCACGACAGCATCTGGAGTGCGACCTCGTGGTGACGGGCCAAGGAACTCATAGGGCAGGCCACGTCCCCAGCACCCGCGCAAGCCGTTCGCTCTGCGCCACGGTGATCCCCCGGGCAAGGCGCAGCCCGCACCGCGGACTCATCGAACCGTCGCACTGAAGGATGCCGTCGAACGACGGCTCACCGCCGCTGAGCGGCGACGGTCCGGGTATCTCCCAGCGGCCGGCTCCCACAGGGGATGGTCCAGCAGAAGCCGAGCCGCAACACGCACGGCCTCGGCCACCGGCGTACCGGCCGCCCGGACCAGCGCCGCGCTCACCGCTTCCTCCGCGTCGCCCGGCAGATCCTCGTCACCGAGCGCGGGCAACAGAAGCAGCAGCCGGGCGTACGGGTCATGGACTCCGGGCGAGTTCGGGTCGCAAGTCGTGTTCGCGATATGGCTCAGTTCCTGCCAGGACAGCCCCGGCCCGGCCTGATGCCCATCCAGGGTGGCGAGATGACCGTGCCGACGCCCCCAGTCGGGATGGGAGACGAAGTATTCCGTCCCCTGGTCATCGGGAAAGTTGCGGTTCACCACCACCACGCTGTGACCACCGCCGAACGGGATACGGAAGACCGGCCACCGTTCCTGGTCCACCAGTTTCTCGTACGCCTCGTCGAGATCGGCCTCGTCCGCACCGAACCACCCCGTGTCCGGCTCACCGTCCTCGTCGTCCGTCTCGCCCATCCACATCAGGTACGCGGCCCAGAAGCCCGGGCGGGAGAGGAGATCCTCCCCCGCCACCAGCGGGTCGTCTTCATATCCGGAGATCAGTACGGCCCAAGACTGCCAGCGCGATGTCCGAGCCGCGTGGAGTTGGTTCAACCAGGCCACGCCTGCGGTGCGTAAGTGGATCTGCCGAGTCTCCTCAGCACCGCTCCGGGCCCCGCCGCCGTGGCCGGGAGCAGTTCCCCGAGGACCTGGCCGCCTCGGCCCCGGACTTCCCCTCGTTCGCGGCCTGGCTGGACGCCATGGCCCGTTCGCCCACCACATCCGAGCCACCGAGCTGATCGCGGAAGGGGGCCGGGTTGCCTCAGGCCATCGGCCCGCCCGCGAGGTCGGCCGGTTCCGGGTCGGCCGCCAGGCGGGCGTGCAGGTGCTCGTCGTGGTACGCCCCGTCGCCGTAGCGGTGGGAGTCGCGCAGTGTGCCCTCAGGAAGGTAACCGCAGCGGTGGGCCACCCGGCAGGAGGCCTCGTTGCCGGTGGCATGGGCGATCTCGATCCGGCGGGCATCGGCCGTCTCGAAGGCCCAGCTGGTCACCGCTCTGGTCGCTCTGGTGGCCACGCTCCGTCCACGAGCGGCCGGGAGTGTCCAGTAGCCGATCATCGCGAGGCCGTCCGCGCGGTCGACCCAGCTCAGACGAACGGCGCCCAGCAGGGCGCCGTCGGCCGCGCCCAGTACGGCGAAGGTGGCGGCACCGCGGTCCCAGCCGCCCTCGCGCAGCTCCAGCCACGCCATGGCCTCGGTGCGATCAGCTGCCGGAAAGGGCGAGCCAGTCGTCGACGGTGACGACGTCCGCCCACTGCGGGAACAGTTTCTCGGTGAGGAACCGGTGAACCTCGGAGTCGGTGTCCAGGCAGGCGTCGGCGAGGACGGTGAGGTCGAAGTCCAGGTCGTTGGCCTGGCACAGGGTGTGCAGCACCACGGCGCTGGTGGCGATGCCGGTGAGGTCGAAGTCCAGGTCGTTGGCCTGGCACAGGGTGTGCAGCACCACGGCGCTGGTGGCGATGCCGGTGAGGACGAGGCTGTCGATGGCGTGTGCCCTGAGCACCACGTCGAGGTCGCTGCTCACACGGTCTCCAGGAACGACGTCAGTTCGGCGCTGAAGCGGAACGGGTTCTCCATGCTCGGGTAGTGCGCGGCCGCCGACACCGTGGCAGTGTGCCCGCCGGGGACGAGTTTCGCCAGGCGGCCTGCCATGGCGTCCTCGCAGAAGTAGGCGAGGTTGGACTGCACCTGAGGGTTGGGGTCGTGTGAGAGGCGGTCCAGGACGTCGGGGGCAGGTGACGGGCGCGCGCCACGGTGCGCCGCCTGGCTACGCTCGCGGAGGCAGCCAGGCGGTGCCCTCGGGGTCGTCGCTTCAACCTCCCCCGTCGGCCCGGCGCCGCTGACCGAGGAAATGCAGCTGCCGCTGGGACTGGCCCCGGCTGACGAGGTTGTGCAGCGACGAGACAACCCAGGTCAGAGCGTCGGCATATGCAGCGAGCCGCGAGACCCTACATCAGCTCAGCGCCGTCGCGGGACGCGGCTGTTCAGTTGCCGACGAGGGCGTCGTGGATGGCCCACCCCATGTCGCCGGCGCACCAGCTGATGTTGCCGAGGACGGCGACGTCCAGGCCCTGCTGCGGGTAGTGATAGAGGCGGGCACTGGCCCCGTCCTCCTCGCCCGTGTGGCCCCAGCGGACGATGGTTCCTTCGTCGTCGAGGATGTGGGTGAGGCCGAAGCCGTACATCCACCGGTAGCCGCGGACCTTCTCCTCACGCTCGTCGACCTGCGGGGTCAGCGCCAGTCGTGTGGTCTCCTCGTTCAGCAGCCGCCCGTGGCGCAGTGCGTGGGCGAAGGCCGTCAGATCGGCGGCGCTACAGGTAGCCCCTCCGTCGGCGGCGGCCCCGGGGGTGGTCGCGTAGTGATTGGTCCGGTACGGGGTGGGGCTGCCGGCGGTGGTGAGGTATCCCTCGGCGATGTCCGGCCCCAGGTCGTCCAGGGCCGGGAATCCTGCCGCGCTCATTCCGGCACGGGCGAATACGTCGTCGGCAATAACCTCCTCGAAGGAGCGGCCGGTCACCGATTCGATGAGCAGGCCGAGCAGGATGTAGCCGGCGCCGTTGTACAGATGACGCTCCCCGGGAGGGAAGTGAGGCTGCTTGCCGGCGAACAGCGACAGGTAGTCCTTGTTGCTCCGCAGCAGGTAGAGCGGGTGGGAGGAGGTCAGGGCGGCCCATTCGGCCTCCCAGTCGGCGCTGCCCTCCTCGAACCAGTCGCCGATGCCCGCCGTCATCGTCAGGGCGTGATGGACCGTGACACGCGGATCGAGCTGGGGCATGTGCTCTTTCACGAAGCCCACCAGCGCGTCGTCGAGGCGGACCTGCTTCCGCTCGACGAGCTGCAGGACGGCCACCGCTGTGAACATCTTGGACACCGACGCCACCCGGAATCGCGTGTCGCACGTGTTCGGTATGGACCACCGCCGTGACGCCATCCCGAACGCGCGGGTGAATACCGGCTCCCCGTGACGCGTGACACGGACCGTGCCGGAGAACCCCTTCCCCTGCGCCACTGCGGAGATGGCCTCCTCCAGGTAAGCCGGATCGAGTCCGTCAGCCCTCGTCACAATCGTCACCGCAGACCCCTCACAGAAGAAAACTCACCCGTCATCGGTAATGATGATCGACACCAGTCCGCCTGCGAGCAACCGATTTACCCTGACCACACGAGCCGCGGCGAGAGCGTCGCCCAACTCGCGTCGGCCGCCGATCCGTTGACCGCGACGTACATTCCGTCACCTCGCGGATCGCGTGTCGCCGGTATCCCCTCCGGCCCCGCGGTGGAGCAAGCCACAACGCTGCCCTCCGAGCCCGCGACCGCCCTCAGTCGCCCCCGCCATCATGAGCAGATGACGACATGGGCCACGCAGAGGCGAGGATCCGTGAACGGGGGCCATGCGTGAGCCGGCGGACGTGGCGGTGGTGGGGACCGGAGCCGTCGGCCTCGCGGTTGCCGTCGGTGACGGATCGCAGGTGGCGCGGCCGGTGGTCTCAGGCGCCGGATTCCCAGTCGGGTGGGGCGGGATCTCCACGCCGAGGCCAACGAACGGTTCGACGAGCGCGTCGTACTGCTTGGGTGAGAGGTTCTTACGCTTCAGGATGTAGAGGTACTCATGGCACCTTCCTACGCGATCGCGCGACGCACCGCCATTGAATTTCCGTCGGTCAAGGGCGTGATGGCGCACCCGCTCAGCAGACCGCGCCCGGCTCCGCCGCCGTCGCCCGGAGCAGATCCCGCACCAGGTCGTAGTCGATCGCCGCCGTCTTACGGAAGCGCAGGCAGCCTTTCCCCATGTCCTGCCCGGCCAGGCGCTCCGCGAAGGCCTCTCGCACGTCGCTGCGCATCAGGTAGAAGGAGATGTACTGCTTCTGCGAGGCGAACGCGATCTCCGCGGTGCCGTCCCGCTCGTACGCGGGCATCCCATATGCCATGACCTCGTCGAACCCGGCCAGCTCCGCCCGGCACAACTCCCGCAGCCTCGTCAGGGCGTCCCTGCGCTCCTCGGGCACCTCGGCCAGATACCCGGCCACGTCCTTCGCCTCGCTCCGCACCATGCAACGAGGCTATGCCCGTCCCGTACATCTGTCGCCCGGCCCGCGCTCCCCCTCGTCCTCCCCCTTGGCCGCGCACTCCACCCAGAGCAGCTTCCCGCCCTGCCCCGGCAGCCCACCGCGCATGGGGTACGCGCCCCAGCTCTCCGCGTAGAGGGTGACGAGATAGAGCCCCCGCCCTCGTTCGGCGAGCTCCGCCGGGGCCTCGGCGGTCCATCGGAACGGGGCGGGGATGTGCGGGTTGGTGTCCCAGACGCTCAGCCGGATACGACTGCGCCCGGCATCGCGCAGGCGCAGGGAGTATGCGCCCGAGGAGTGCAGGTAGGCGTTGGTGACCAGCTCGCTCGCCAGCAGTTCGGCGGTCTCGGTGAGTTCGCGCATGCCGTGGACGCCCAGGATGGTGCGGAGGGTGGCGCGGGCCACGCCGGGGGCGCGGGGATCCTGCGGGAGTTGGAGGGTGTACGTCCAGGGCGGGGTTACCGTGGCACTGGCCATGGAAATCTCCGTTCACGGAGGGAAGTTGAATCATGGGTTTTCGATTACCCGGTGACGAGGCCGCTCCGTCGAGCGGGGTACTTCCGGGCGGGTGGCCTGAGTCAGAGATTAGGCTGCTGCAAGGATTGCTTGCAGCAGTTGAACGGAATCCTTGAGATGAACCACTCGTCTGAGTGACATTCCAACTCGGCTGCTTTCAGGGGAGAGTTCGACATGGCAGGCAGGGCCGCCTCTACCGCACGTCGCGCACGGCTCGGCGCCGAGCTGCGCAAGCTGCGGGAACGCGCCGGGATGACCACCACCCAGGCAGCCGACCTCCTGGGTACGAGCTCGGGGCAGCTCAGCAACATAGAGGTGGCGCGCTTCGGCGTGAGCGCCGACCGCGTACGGGTCGCGGCCCACACGTACTCCTGCACCGATCAAGCACTGATCGATGCGCTGGTCGCCATGACAAGTGACCGCAGGCGTGGCTGGTGGGAGGAGTACCGGGAGATCCTGCCGCCCAAGCTGCTCGATCTGGCCGAGATCGAGCACCACGGCACGGGCCTGTATGCGGCGCACAGCATCCACATCCCCGGCCTGCTCCAGACCGTGGATCACGCCCGGGAGATCTACCGGCAGGCCGTTCCCGAATTGTCTCCACCGGAGATCGAGCACCGTGTCTCTTACCGCATCAAGCGGCAGGAAGTGCTCTATCGGACGGACCCCGTCCCCTATCAGGCCGTCATTCACGAGGCCGCTCTGCGCATGATGTTCGGCGGTCCCAATATCTCCCGGGGGCAGCTGCAGCACCTGCTCAAAATGAGCGAGCTACCCCACGCGTCCATCCGCGTGATCCCCTTCGAGGCCACGTACTATCCGGGCTCGGGTCAGTCCGTGTACTACGTACGCGGACCGGTGCCCGCACTCGATACGGCGCAGCTCGACCAGTCACACGGGCCCGTGTTCATCGACGCAGAGGCCCAGTTGACCCAGTACCGCTTGCTGCTCGAACGACTCGACGACGCGGCGTTGGACGTAGAGCGATCCCGAGAACTTATCCACAAGGTCGCCGAGGGCCTGTGAAAGGAACCACGATGTCCGCACATGCTTGGCAGAGGTCGTCCTACTGCGCGCAGGGCGAAGCCTGCGTGAACGTGGCCGAGGCCCGGACCGGAGCAATAGCGCTCACCGAGAGCAGCGACCCGACCGGGGCGATACTCCGCACCACGCCCGCCGCCTGGGCCGCCCTCGTACGCACCCTCAAGGAGAACCGCCTCGATGACTGACCTCCCCGCCGGCTCCTCCAGCTGGCAGAAGTCCTCCTACTGCGCCCAGGGCAATTCCTGCGTACACATAGCCACCCCCGCCCCCGGCACGGTCTGCCTCACCGAGAGCAGCGACCCCACCGGAGCGATACTCCGCACCACACCCGCCGCCTGGGCCGCCCTCGTACGCACCCTCAAGGAGAGGCGCACCCATGGCTGACATCCCACCGGCCTCACCTGGATCCACGCCGCGAATCCCGCCACCGTCCTGATTCCGGAGCGTCAAACTCTCAGGTGCCCGGCCCCGGGTGGCCTGTTCCAGGTGCGGTGGGCAGTTCGACTCGGACGGTGAGGCCGCCGTCGGGGCGGGGGGTGGCGGTGAGCTCGCCGTGGTGGGTCAGGGTGATCGCCCGGACCACGGCCAGTCCCAGCCCGGAACCGTCGCTGCGGTGTTCCCGACCGCGCTGGAACGGTTCGAAGAGGGCGGGGAGTTCGTCCGGATCCAGCACCGGGCCGGTGTTGCCGACCTCGATGAAGGCAAGGCCGCCGACGGTGCCGGTGGTCACCGTCGCCGCGCCGTCACGGTGGTTGTGCCGCACCGCGTTGGCCAGCAGGTTCAGTGCGATCTGCCGCAGCAGCGAGGGGTCGCCCGCGACCGGGGCGGGCGCCGGATCGGCGGTGATCCGGATGCCCGCTGTCCGGGCCTCGTCGGCCAGGTCCGCCAAGGCGTCCCTGGCGGCGTCCTCCAGGTCGACCGGATGCGGCGTCAGCTGTCCGCTCTCGCCACGTGCCAGTGTCAGCAGTGCCGCGATCAGGCGTTCACTGCGGGCGTTGGCGTCCAGCGCGCGCTGGACGGCGGGTCTCAGGTCGGCCGGGACCCGGCCTTGGGCGAGCGGGATCTCCAGGGCGGTGCGCTGGAGGGTGAGCGGGGTGCGCAGTTCGTGCGAGGCGTGGGAGGTGAAGCGGCGCTGGGCGGTGAAGCTGCGGTCCAGGCGGTCGAGCATGGCGTCGAAGGTGTTGCCGAGTTCGCGGACCTCGTCGTGCGGGCCGGTCAGGCCGAGGCGTTCGTCCAGGGTGCTGCCGGCGCCGATCCGCCGGGCCGCCGCAGTGACCTGGCTGAGGCGGTGCAGCGAGCGGCTGCTGCCCCACCAGGCGAGCAGCGCGGCGAGTGCGGTGAAGACGGCGAGCAACAGCAGGGAGCGCAGCAGCAGATCACTGAGGACGGTGTGCTGAAAGTCCTCGAAGCGCTGGGCGGGAGTGGCGATCGCGGCGGGCACCGAGGAGCCTTGCGGCGCGGCGGTGGGGCTCGGCTCCGCCTGGGCGGGAGCCGTCACGCTCGCGGGGTCTACGAGGTGGCGGTTTTCCTTCAGGAGTTGACGGGCGCTCAGCCAGTTCAACAGGAGCAGCCCGCAGCCGAGGACTGCGAAGACCGCCGTGGTCATCAGGGTCAGGCGGCCGCGCAGGGGCAGTCCGTGCAGCCAGAGGCAGCGACCGGTCCGGGCTCGGCTCACAGCCGGTACCCGTAGCCGGGGTCGTTGGTGATCAGTGGCGGTTCGCCGAGCTTGCGGCGCAGCGAGTGGACGGTGACCCGGACGGCAGTGGTGGCCGGGTCCAGCGCCGCGTCCCACAGGCTGTCCCGCAGCTGCTCGGTGGGGACCGGGGCGCCGTCCGCGGCCAGCAGCAGTTCCAGCACACCGAGCTCCTTGGGTGTGAGCTTCAATGGCCGGCCGTCGCGTTCGGCGACCCTGCGCACGGTGTCCAGGTTGACGCCGTGCCTGCTCAGCACGGTGGCACTGCTGCCGGCAGGGGAGCGGCGGCCCAGCGCGCGCAGCCGGGCTATCAGCTCCAGGTACGAGAAGGGTTTGGCCAGGTAGTCGTCGGCGCCCTGACCGAGGCCGTCGACCAGGTCGGCGAGGGCGCCGGCGGCGGTGAGCATCAGGATTCTGGCCGGGTAGCCGGCTGTGTTCAGGGCCCGGCAGACGGCGTCGCCGCTCAGGTTGGGCAGGTTCCGGTCCAGGAGCAGGACGTCGTACTCGGCGGCGGCCGTCATTTCGAGCGCGCGGGCACCATCGTGGGCGACCTCGCAGACCATGCCCTCGGCACGCAGGCCCTCGGCAAGCATCGCGGCCAGGTCCACCTCGTCCTCGACGATCAGCACTCGCATTCTGTTCCACCCCACTCGCTGCGCTCTGCCCTGCCCTGCCCTGCCCTGCCCTGCCCTGCCCTGGTCAACGATGCCTCGGCAGGCGTTAGCCAGCGGTTAGGCACACACTCACCCGTACATAACTCGTCGGTCCGTAGGAATGGCGGAGGTCAATGTCGACGTCCAGCAGGGAGAGCAGGAAATGCTTACCAAGACCGTACGGACCGTACTGGCGGCGGCCGCCGTGACGGCGGCGCTGGTGATGACCGGCTGCTCCTCACAGGGCACGGCGCCCAGCGTGGCCGGGGGCGACGGCGCGGGAAAGAGCAAGCCGCAGGACGACAACGCGGTCCGGCGGGCCTGGGTCGACTGCATGCACAAGCAAGGGCAGACCAGCGTCGAGCAGGACAAGGACGGCAACATCACCTTCCCGGCCACCGGTCTCGACAGTCCCGGCTCGGCCAACGGCTTCGACGCGGCGAGCAGGGCCTGCGACGCCAAGGTCCCCGGCATCCACCAGGTCCAGCAGAAGGGCGACGAGAAGGCCGTCGAACAGGCGCGCGCCTTCGTCGCGTGCGCGCGGAAGAACGGCTACGCGGACATCCCTGACCCCGACCCCAAGAGCGGCATCCTCAACTTCACGGCGAAATCGTTCGACTCCGCCGCGTGGGACGCCCTCCAGCCGGCCTGCGGCAAGCTCCCGATGCCCGGCTACTCGATCGGTCAGTGATCATGAGCCGCACTGTTGAGACCACCGCCCCGGCTGATAACTCGCCCGCCCCCGCGCGAAAGAAGCGCCGCAAGGTCGTCGTCGCGCTCGTCCTGGTCGCCGCGCTCGGCGGCTCGGGTGCGCTCGCCGTGATCCGCCCCTGGGAGCACCACGGCACCGCCTCCCCGCAGCCGTCCGTCAGCCACGGCACCGTCGCGGTGCAGAAGGGCTCGCTGTCCACCGGCATCCAGGTCGGCGGCGCGCTCAGCTACAACACCCCGACTCCCGTCATCGCCTCCGGCCACGGAACCATCACCGCCCTGCCCGCCGTCGGCGCCGTCGTCAAGGCGGGAGCGAAGTTCTACGAGGTCGACGGACGGCCCGTGGTACTGCTCACCGGGGACCGGCCGATGTGGCGCGACCTCGGCCCCGAAATCAGTGACGGACCCGACGTCGAACAGCTCAAACGCAACCTGATCAGGCTCGGCTACGCCGACGGACTCGGCCTCGCGGCCGACCAGAAGTTCACCCCTGCCACCGTCACCGCCGTCAAGCGCTGGCAGAAGGCCCTCGGTGAGAAACAGACGGGAACGGTCACGCTCGGCAGCGTCGTCATGCTGCCGCAGGCGGCCGTGCGGGTGCAGCAGCTCGGCGCACAGCTCGGCTCGGCCCTCGGGGCCACCGCGGTCATGACCGTGACCGGCACCGACCTGGTCGCCACCGCGCAGCCCGCCGACAACCAGCTCTCCCAGTTCAAGCCCAACGGCCGGGTGACGGTGAAGCTGGCCAACGGCAGCACCATCGACGGACGCATTCGCTCACTGGTCCGCGGCGGTTCCGGCAACGGCGGGGACAACGGCTCGGACGGCTCCGGTGGCGCGGACAAGACCACCGTCACCATCGCGCTGGACCACCAGCGGCAGGCCAAGCAGGCCGGGCCCTCCTCCGTGACCGTCACCGTCGTCGGCGAGACCATCAGCGACGCGCTCATCGTCCCCGTCACCGCGCTGCTCGCCCTGGACGGCGGCGGCTACGGAGTCCAGGTCGTCAGCGGCACCACCACCCGGCTCGTCAGGATCCAGCTGGGACTGGTCGCCGACGCCAAGGCGCAGATCACGGGGGACGTCCAAGCGGGCGACCAGGTGGTGATCCCGAAATGACGCCCGATCAGCCACGCGGCAGAGCCCCCGTGCTGGAACTCTCCGGCATCACCAAGGAATACCCGGGATCACCCCCGCTGCGCATCCTGCACGGCATCGACCTCACCATCGAAGCCGGAGAACTCCTCGCCGTCGTCGGCCCGTCCGGCTCCGGCAAGTCCACCCTTCTCGCCCTGCTCGGCTCCCTCGACCGGCCCACCGCAGGAAAGCTGCACTTCGAAGGAAGCGACCTGTCCGCACTCTCCGACCCCGAACTGGCCGCCCTGCGCGCCCACCGGATCGGCTTCGTCTTCCAACAGTTCTTCCTGCTGCCCGGGCTCACCACGGTCGAGAACGTCGCCACCGGCCTCCTCTACAGCGGCGCCCCCGCCTCACGCCGGCGCGCCGACGCCGCCGAAGCCCTGCGCGAAGTGGGCCTCGGGCACCGACTCCACCACCACCCCGACCAGCTCTCCGGTGGCGAGAAGCAGCGCGTCGCCATCGCCCGCGCCCTCGTCGGCCGCCCCGCACTGCTGCTCGCCGACGAACCCACCGGGGCCCTGGACAGTGTCTCCGGCGCCGCCGTCGTCGAGCTGCTGCGCACCCTGAACGCCAACGGCACCACGGTCGTCGTCATCACCCACGACCGCGAGCTGGCCGCCTCCTTCCCCCGGCGAATCACCCTCCACGACGGCCGCATCGACTTCGACGAACGCGGCCCGCACCCCGCAGGAGCTGTCCGATGACGCCACCCCTGCGACGCACCCGACTGCGCCCGACGGACATGCTGCGCCTCGGCTTGATCGGACCACGCACGCGCAAGATGCGCTCCGCCCTGTCCGCGCTCGGCATCTCCCTGGGCATCGCCGCCGTCATCGCCGTGACCGGGATCTCCGCCTCCAACCAGGCGCACCTGCTGGAGCGCCTGGACCGGCTCGGCTCCAACCTGATCACCGTCGCCCCCGGCAACGGCGCCGACCAGAAGCCGGTGCCGCTGCCGCCCACGGCCGAGAAGATGCTCGCCAACATCGCCCCCGTGCAACGGGTCACCGCGACCGGGGCCACCAAAGCCCAGGTCTACCGCAACGACCTGATCCCACCGCAGCAGACCAGCAGCCTCACCGTGCTGGCCGCCCGGCTCAACCTGCTCGACGTCCTGCACGCCACCCTGCAGAGCGGGCGCTGGCTGGACAAGGCGAGCGAGAACCTCCCGGTGACCGTGCTCGGCGACCAGGCCGCACTCCGGCTCGGCGTGACCGCGCCGGGTGAGCGGGTCTGGCTGGGCGGACAGTGGTTCGTCGTCACCGGAATCCTGGCCCCGAACGAGCTCGCCCCCGAGCTCGGCACCGCCGCCCTGGTCGGCTGGCCCCAGGCCACCGCCCACCTGGGCGCGGACGGCACCGCCGCCATGGTCTACCTCAGGGCCCACCCCGAACGCGTCCCTGACGTACAGACCGTTGCCGGAGCCACCGCCGACCCCGCCAACCCGAGCAGGGTCGCCGTCAGCCGCCCCTCCGACCTGTACACGGCACGGGCCGAGACCAAGAACTCCCTCACCGGACTCGTCCTCGCCCTCGCTGCGGTCGCCCTGCTCGTGGGCGGCGTCGGCATCGCCAACACCATGGTGGTGGGAGTGATGGAACGCCGCGGCGAGGTCGGACTGCGCCGCGCGCTGGGCGCCCGAGGCGGCCAGATCGCCGTTCAGTTCCTGATCGAGGCCGTACTGATGGGCCTCATCGGAGGAGTCGGCGGGCTGTTCGTGGGCGGCCTCGCGGTCTACGGCTACGCCCTCGCACAGGGCTGGCCCGCCTCCATCCCGCTCTACACGGTCATCGCCGGACCGCTGGTGTCGGTACTGGTGGCGGCCGTCGCCGGGATCTACCCGGCACTGCGCGCAGCCAGGGTGTCCCCGACAGACGCCCTGCGCTCGGCCTGACCGACGACGCCGGAGTCGTCGGCTGGGCCTGACCACGCAGCAACAACGGTCCGGACGGATTCACCAACGCCTGTCCCCGGCCCGTCTGCAAGGATTGCTTGCATGAGTTGACCGGAATCCTTGATCTCAACCAGTCGTGTGAGTGACAGTCCAACTCAGCCGCTCCCAAGGGAGAATTCGACATGGCAGGCAGAGCCGTCTCTACCGCACTCGATACGGCACAGCTCGACCAGTCGCACGGGCCCGTGTTCATCGACGCGGAAGCCCAGTTGGCCCAGTACCGCCTGCTGCTCGAACGACTCGACGACGCGGATCTGGACGTCGAGCGGTCCCGAGAACTCATCCACAAGGTCGCCCAGTGCCTGTGAAAGGAACCACGATGTCCGCACACACCTGGCAGAGGTCGTCCTACTGTGCTCAGGGCGAAGCCTGCGTGCACACAGCCGCGGCCCGTACCGGAGCAATAGAACTCACCGAGTCCGGCGACCCCACCGGAGCGATACTCCGCACCACGCCCGCCGCCTGAGCCGCCCTCGTACGCACCCTCAAGGAGAACCACCCCGATGACTGACATCCCCGCCGACCTCACCTGGACCCGCGCCGCCCCCGAAGGCGAGGAGGGCCCCGGCCCCTGGATCGAGATCGCCTTCGGCCCGGACGCACTCGTATACCTCCGCGAGACCGGCGACCCCAGCAACGTCGTCACGACCACCCGGACGAAATGGGACGCCTTCGCCAAGGGCGTCCAGGCCGGCGAGTTCGACCACTTCGCCGAACTCGACGGCGACCAGGGCACGGCGGCACCGGCCTGACGGAGACTCGACATTCTTCGGCGACGAGGGCACGGTGGGCACGGGCTACTACGGGCTGGCCGCTCCGGTCCGGGCCAACGACCTGGTCCTGTCGATGGCGCTGTTCGCCGCCTGCGGGGTGCTGGCGGCCCGTAACCCCAGCCGGCTGCGCCGCCGCTCCTACGGGTGGCTCGTCCCGGTCGTGGGCGCCATGTTTCTGGCCGGGGGCCTGCACATCGGTACAGGCGCTCTACTGGCACCGGCCCAGCGACGCTCTCGCAGCCACGCCGCCGGCCTGCGCCTGCTACGCCATCGCAACCCGTCTGCTTCCGCCCACCGTGCCGGGCGCAGCACCGAGTGCCGCGCCGGGTGTCGCGCCGCGCCACCGCGCACTGCCGAATCCGGCCCTTGCCCCCGCCCCGGTCGGCGCGCTGCCGGCCGGCGCACGGGAAGACGCCCTCGCACGCCCGTTGGTGTTCGCCGGGGCGGCGTTCCTGTGCGCGGTACTGCACCGGGCCACCGCGACGGAGCGAATCGGAAGGCCGACACCGCTCCTTCAGCGGTGACTCGTCGAAGCGGGCGGCGAGACCGGAATGCTCTCCGCCCTCGACGTATCCGGCCACGTGTCCGCCCGCTCCACCGCGGGCATGATCAGCGGATGAACGACGACCCGGGCCGGATACTCCGCTGGAACTTCTTCATCGGCGGGCACCTGAGCGCCTCGGTGCCCGTACGCCTCGTAGAGCGCACCGAGGCGGGCCAGCTGGTGTGGATGGAGACCGGCACACCGATGTGGCGTACGAAGCTTCCGCGCGGGGCACACCTGCGGGACATCGCCCCGCACGAGCGCCCGGCCGGCGGGTACCCCTTGGTCGCCGACCGGTGGCCCATGGGCAGCGCGCTCTTCTACCAGCCGACCGGTGCCGCGCACTCCGTCCTCTGGCTCTTCGGCCGCAGACGGAAGTTCCGTGGCTGGTACGTAAATCTGGAGCGCCGGGTCCACCACGGCGACGACATCGACATCACCGACCACGAGCTCGACATCAATGTGGCCCCGGACCGGAGCTGGCAGTGGAAGGACGAGCAGTCCTTCGCCGAGAAGACCGGCGACCCTGCCTACTGGTCGGCCGACGAAGCGTCAGCCATCCGTAACGAGGGCACCTCGGTCGTACGGCTCGCCGAGGCCGGAACGTTTCCCTTCGACGGCACCTGGTGCGATTTCCGGCCGCCGCCGACCTGGACGACACCACCCCGGCCACCCGTCCCACGCCACCCCCTGCTCTGACCAGCCACTGCGCTGACCAGCCCTGCCCAAGAGTCTCGGCCAGGGTGGCGGGATGACAGTCATTGCCCGGGGTCACCCTCCGTGATACACAGAGTAACCATACGAATTCGGTCATACACCGATTCGATCCGCAGGTCAGGGCGGTCGGACCGGTCAAACGTGCGAGATCCGGGTAAAGAGAGCCGTCAAGCCGTCGCACGAGAGCAGTTTCATCAGCGAAGATAGAGAGCGACCCATGTCGTGTGACAGGGGCACTGAACTACCCAACAGGGGCGGTGACTTACATGATCCTGGCAGCTGAAAAGGGCGACATCACCACCATCATCGGCGGAATCGCCCCGAACTGGGGGCCGTTCGGGACCTTGGGCAACGAGGCCCGCGTAATGATCGAGGTCGTGATGGCCATTGCCATCCTGCTCTGCCTCGGCATCGCGGTCTGGGGTGCGGCAAAGCAGCGCATCGGCGCCACGGCACTGCGCGACACCTTCAGCGCGGAGCAGGGCAAGGGGCTGATCGTTGCCGGTCTGACTGGTGTGTTCATCATTGGATCGCTGGGCACGCTGTTCACCATCGTCTACGGGATGGCCGTCTGACCGGCTGTCATCCCATGTCAGGGGCAGCCCTGCCCACCCCCACACCATCCGTCCGTCGTGCCCACCGGCAGAGGTTACGTTTCCCTGATGTCGAGTCACCACACCGCGCCCGCGCGGGAACCCGCACGGCTACCGTCGTACTACCCGGTTCAGGAAACGGTTGAGGGGGCGTACGCGGCATGAGTCTCGGCGACGAGAGCGGCTACGGCAGCGGTTCAGGTCGTACGGACGATGGATACAGCACCATCGGCGGTACGCGCCAGACCCGTACCCGCCTCCCCGACGGCGAGGACGGCGACGGCTACAGCACCCCCCGCCGCCCCGCCCGCAGCTCCCGCTCCCTCGTCACGGTGGTCGGCGTGGTCGTCCTCCTGATCGCGGCTATCGCGTTCGCGAACATGGGTGGGGGCGGCGGAGACGGCAGCGGCGGCTCGGGGAATGGGAAGAGCAAGCCGGATTCGTCGTCCACGGCGGCCACGGGGACGAAGCCGGTTGACGGGAAGAACGGCACCATCGCGTCGGGCTTCGCCCACGACGACCAGGGTGCGCAGAGCGCTGCCGCGAACTACTCCGTGGCGCTCGGTTCGGCCGAGATGTTCGACAAGACCAAGCGGGACAGCATCCTCGATGCTGTCATCGCCCCGTCCGCCGTGAACGGATTCCGCACCACGCTCGATCAGGCCTACTCCGCGGGCCTCTTCAAGAACCTGGGCCTCAACGACGACGGCTCGACCCCTGCTGGCTTCACCTTCATCTCACGCACCACTCCTATCGGCACCAAGGTCACGAAGAGCTCCACCGACCAGGTCACCGTGGAGGTCTGGTGCACCGGCCTGATTGGCCTGGCGGGCGAGGGTTCGACCAACCCCGTTACGGACGGTTGGTTCACCATCACCATGGAGCTGCAGTGGGTAAGCGGCGATTGGAAGGCTGTCACCCACTCGCAGAAGGAC
Source organism: Streptomyces sp. NBC_01224 (assembly GCF_036002945.1). Lineage (NCBI taxonomy): Bacteria > Bacillati > Actinomycetota > Actinomycetes > Kitasatosporales > Streptomycetaceae > Streptomyces > Streptomyces sp. NBC_01224. The sequence continues at coordinate 4,321,483 of NZ_CP108529.1, forward strand.
GGCCCTGCCCCCGTGGGGAGCGACACACGGGCGTCCAGCGCCGACGAGATCGCCGGCGCAGTCAATGGGTTCGGAGGGTTCACCTATGCCCGGTAGTCATAGCCCGCGTCGCCGCGTGAGGTCTGTCGCGGCTCTGTTGGCAGCGGTACAGGTGTCTGCCATCCTCCTGGCCACCAAAGTTGCAGCTGCTCCTACGCCGTCCCCCAGTCCGAGCAAGAGCAACAACGCTTGCGACCTCATCCACGGCCCCGCCAAGGACTACTGCGAAAACGGCGACGCAGGCGCCCCCAAAACCGGCCCCTCCACCACCCTCGACAACTCCCTGGACCCCCTCTCCTCCCTCGCCCGCGGCTGCGCCGACGCCGCCGCATGGATCATCGGCAAGCTCGGCGACGCCGTGAAGCAGACCGCGAACGTCGACTTCACCAACGAGACCTTCCGGCAGCAGTACGCGATCGTGTTCGCGGCCTCCGCCATCCTCACGCTCGTCCTGTGGCTGTTCGCCGTCGCCAAGCGCGCCATCCGTGGTGTCCCGCTCACCACCGCGATCTCCGAAGCCGTCGGATTCCTCTGGCTGACGGTCATCGCCTCAGCCTTCACCCCACTCGTCCTCTACGTGGTCGTATCAGCCACCGACGGCGTCAGTGACGTGATCGCCTCCGCCACGGGAAACAAGGCCGACGTCTTCTTCGGGTCGTTCGCCGAAGCGCTCAAGAAGGGCTCCGACATCGGCGGCGGACCGATCATGCTGATCGTCGTCTCGCTCGTCTCGATCCTCGCCGCGGGCGTCCTCTACCTGGAGCTCGTCATCCGCGCCGCCCTGCTCTACGTGGGCGCCCTTCTCGGCACCGTCGTCTACGCGGGGCTCGTCGACAAGAACATGTGGGGCCACGTACGCCGCTGGGCGGGCATCATGATCGCGGTGATCATGGTGAAGCCGGTCATCGTCATCGTGCTGGGGCTGGCCGGCGCGCTCTCCGGGGACGACGGGCCGAACGCGTTCTCCTCCGTCGTGTCCGGTCTCGCCATCATCCTGCTCGCGATCTTCGCCTCCGCGATGATCTACCGGTTCGTCCCCGGCTTCGGCGACGAGATCCAGGGCGCCCGCACCAACCGCAAGCAGGCCACCGACGGCTCCCAGGCCGCCGCGATGATCAGCTCCCCTGCCGCTCTCGTCTCCCAGGGCATCAAGACCCACAGCAGCCGCAGCGGCCAGAACAGCGGTGACAGCGGCAGCGGCGGGGCCCGGCCCGCCAACGCGGTCAGCGGCGGTGTCGCCGCCCACAGCTCCCGCAACTCCGGCGGCGGGAGCGGAGTCGGCGGCGGATCTGTCCCCTCCGCCGCACCTCCGCCCCGCAGCGGATCGGGGCCGACCTCCGGCACCCCCCACGGCAGCCGCTCCCCCCGAGGTGGCGGATCAGGCAGTTCAGGTAACAACAGCACGGGAGGTGGAGGGCGTTGACGACTCAGTCCCACACGATCGCGCCCCGCCGTACGTATCTCATCGGCCGGGCCCGGCCGAACGCGATCGTCGGCAAGAACCGCGAGACCGGCGAGATCGCGCTGATCATCGTCGGTGCGTTCTTCGGCATGATGAGCGGGCTGCTCGTCCCCTACCTGGCCCCGCGGATCGTGCTGCTCGCGGGCTTCCCCCTCCTCGCCCTCGCGATCGTGTACTTCCCGTACAAGCACCGCACCTTCTACAAATGGTTTGAGATCAACCGTAGCTACAAGCGCACCCTGCGCCGCGGTACGACCTACCGTTCCGCCGCCATGGAGGCGGGCGTCGGCGCCGACGGGCGCGAGGTCGAGATCGGGCCGCCCCCCGGCATCGGCCGGATCAACTGGCTCGCCGCCCCCTTCGGTCCGGACGAGATCGCCGTACTCCTGCACGCCGACCGCCGAACCGTGACCGCCGCGATCGAGATCGAGGGCCCCGGCGTCGGGCTGCGCGACAGCGAGGACCAGGAAGCGCTCGTCGACCGGTTCGGCACGCTGCTGAAGCATGTCGCCAACGGCGACGGCTTCGTGACCCGCATTCAGATGCTTGCGCGTACCCTCCCCGCCGACCCCGACGCCCACGCCAAGGACGTCGCCCAGCGCGGCGACAAGACGTCCCCGGGCTGGCTGCAGGAGTCGTACGACCAGCTGCAGTCCATGGTTTCCACCTCCAGCGAGCAGCACCGCGCCTACCTCGTCGCCTGCATGCACTACACCCGTGAGCTGGCCGCCGAGGCCAATGCCATGGCCCGTGCCGCCCGCCCCCAGGCCGGCCGCAAACTGGACCGGGACGCGGGTCTCGCCGTCGTGATGGCGCGCGAGCTCACCGACATCTGCGCCCGCCTCGCCGAGGCCGACATCCGGGTGCGCCAGCCGCTCGGCCAGAGCCGGCTCGCCTCCCTCGTGCATTCGATGTACGACCCCGACCACCCCATCGACCACATCCAGGCCATGACCAAGCGCAACGCCTGGCCCGCCGAACTGGACGCGGTCGAACCGACGTTCCTCCAGGCCAAGACCCGCGAGTCGACCACCCGCGCACCCTGGTGCCACTCCACGGCCTGGGTGAAGGAGTGGCCGATGACGCCCGTCGGCGTCAACTTCCTGGCCCCGCTCCTCGTCCACACGCCCGATGTGATCCGTACGGTCGCGGTCTGCATGGACCTCGAACCCACCGAGGTCGCCATCGAGCGGATGCTCACCGAGAAGACCAACGACGAGGCGGAAGCCAGCCGTCAGGCCAAGATGAACCGCACCGTCGACCCGCGCGACATCGCCGCGCACGGCCGGCTCGACCAGCGGGGTGAAGATCTCGCGAGCGGCGCGGCCGGAGTGAACCTGGTGGGGTACATCACCGTGTCCTCGCGTTCACCCGAATCCCTGGCCCGCGACAAGCGGACGATCCGGGCCTCGGCCGGAAAGTCGTATCTGAAGCTGGAGTGGTGCGACCGCGAGCACCACCGCGCCTTCGTGAACACCCTGCCGTTCGCCACCGGCATTCGTCGCTGACCGCAAACAACCGAGAGAAACGAGAGGGAGGTCGGTCACGCCATGCGAGATCCGCTGTCCGCGCTGTCGGACGCCTTCACCGCCTTCCTCTTCGGGAAGGTGGAGACGACCAGGCTGCCCGTCCGTACGTCGACCGGACAGGCCCAGGCCGTCTACCTGCCCACCGCGGCCCCCGGCCTCGGCGACTCCGGAGTGATCATCGGCCGCGAGGTGTACTCCGGCAAGGGCTACATCTACGACCCGTTCCAGCTGTACGGACAGCAGCTGCCCGCCCCGCACTGGCTGGTGCTCGGCGAATCCGGCAACGGCAAGTCCGCGCTGGAGAAGACGTACGTGCTCCGCCAGCTCCGCTTCCGCGACCGCCAGGTCGTCGTCCTGGACGCCCAGGGCGAGGACGGCGTCGGCGAGTGGAACCTCATCGCCCAGGAACTCGGCCTCACCCCGATCCGCCTCGACCCGACCTCCGCACTCAACGGCGGCATCCGGCTCAACCCGCTCGACCCCGCGATCACCACGACCGGCCAGCTCGCCCTGCTCCGTACGATCATCGAAGTCGCCATGGGGCACGGCCTGGACGAACGGTCCGGCTTCGCGCTGAAGGTCGCCCACGCGTACGTCAACGAGACGATCACCGACCGGCAGCCGGTCCTGACCGACATCGTCGACCAGCTGCGCCACCCGGAGCCCGAGTCCGCCGAGGCGATGAACGTCGACATAGATGACGTACGGGCCTGGGGCCTCGATGTCGCCCTCGTCCTGGACCGCCTGGTCGACGGTGACCTGCGCGGCATGTTCGACGGACCGACGAGCGTCGGCATCGACCTCGACGCCCCGCTGATCGTCTTCGACCTGTCACACATCGACCGGAACTCGATCGCGATGCCGATCCTGATGGCGATCGTCGGCGTCTGGCTGGAGCACACCTGGATCAGGCCCGACCGGAAGAAACGCATCTTCCTGGTCGAAGAGGCCTGGCACATCATCAACTCGCCCTTCGTGGCCCAGCTCTTCCAGCGCCTGCTGAAATTCGGGCGCCGGCTGGGTCTCTCGTTCGTGGCCGTCGTCCACCACCTCAGCGACGTCGTCGACGGAGCGGCGGCCCGCGAGGCCGCGGCGATCCTCAAAATGGCCTCGACCCGCACGATCTACGCCCAGAAGGCCGACGAGGCCAGAGCCACGGGACGCGTGCTCGGCCTGCCCCGATGGGCGGTCGAGATCATCCCGACCCTCACCCCCGGCATCGCGGTCTGGGACGTCAACGGCAACGTCCAGGTGGTCAAACACCTGATCACCGAGGCGGAACGCCCTCTGGTCTTCACAGACCGCGCGATGACCGAGTCCTCCACGGCCGAACTCCTCCCGGAGGACGTACGCGCCGCCGAGCTGGAGGCGGAGCAGCGCGCGGCACGGATCGAGCACCAACAACGACTGAACGAGTCGTCCGAGTCAACGGTGGCATGACATGGCAGGGCGCGGCGAGGTAAGTACCGGCGGCAGCGGGGGCGGCGGAGGCATCCCTGACGGCCTGCTGATCGGCCTGCTGGCCTTCCTGCTCGGGCTGACGCTGCTGGCGTGGACGGCCACCGGCCTGGCCGGACTGTTCACGCACGGCGCCTGGCCGGAGGGGGTCACCCTCGCCGAGACCCCCTTGGCGATGCGACAACTGGTCACCACACCGCACGACATCCCGGCCGCCTGGCCGAACACCCCGGCGGGCGAGCTCTCCGGGTACGGGCTGTTCTGGGGCCTGTTCATAGGCGAACTGATGGTGCTGCTGGTGCTGACGGTCTTCGTGATAGGGGTGGTGACCCGTTGGCGGCTGGTACGGGCACAGCAGCGGAGCGAACGGTACGGGGACAAGGACATGCCCGTACCGTCCCGGCGGCAGGAGCCCGGGCCCGAGGCCCAGAACCCACAGCAGACGGAGCCGCAGCCAAAGCCCGAGCCGGAGCCTCGACCGACGGCCCACTCCCCGGAAGCCGTGCCCGTGCCCGTGGAGTACACCCCGCCCGCACCCGCCCCCGTGCCCGTGGAGCACACCCCACCCGAGCCCGCCCTCCCCTCTCCCCGGACCCCCCTCGTCGTCTACGGACCGGCCGCCACCCGCCGCCCCACCGTCATCCAGGCGATCCAGGAGGCCGACGGACCCGCGCTCGTCGTCACCTCCGACCCCACCGTCTGGGCCGAGACGAAGGACGCCCGCGCCAAGCTCGGCCCGGTCCTCGTCTACGACCCGGGCCACCTCTGCGACACCCCGGCCCGCCTCCACTGGTCCCCCACGGCCGGGTGCGAACAGCCCGACACGGCCGCCGCCCGCTCCGCCGCGCTACTCGCCCCGGTCCGGCCGCAGGCCCGGATCGACGCGACGACGGCCGACACCGCGGAAACGCTCCTGAAATGCTGGCTGCACGCCGCCGCCATCGACGGCAGGCCCTTCCGCCAGGTCCACCGCTGGGCCCTCGGCGGCAGCGCCCACGAACCGGTGCGCCTGCTCCGTACCCACCCCAAGGCAGCCTCCGGGCTCGCCGGCGTGCTGGAGTCCGCACTGACCGCCCATCCCGAACGCCGCGAGATGGCACAGGAACTGACGGTACGAGCCTTCGCCGCACTCTCCTCGGTCCACATCCGCGAGGCCTGCACACCGAACCGGGCCGATTCGCTCGTGCTGGAATCTTTCGCGGGCGAGGGGGGCACCCTTTATGTGGTGGGTGAACCGATCGAGGATCCCCGCTCGGGTCCCGGAGCAATGCCCCTGCTCACGGCACTCGCCTCACACGTGGTCGAGCACGGCCGCCGCATGGCCGCACGGTCAACCGACGGTCGGCTCGACCCACCAATGACGCTCGTACTCGACGACGTCGCCGCGGTGGCGCCCCTGCCCCGGCTCCCGGAACTGCTGTCGACCGGCCAGGCCCAGGGCCTGGAGACCCTGGCCCTCCTCCGCTCCCAGGAACAGGCCCGCGCCCGCTGGCCCCAAGACCTCACCGGCTCACGCTAGCCAGGAAAATCCGGCGCCACGCGCCTACACCGGCCACCCCACCGCATACTCCAGCTCCCACGCAGACGGGTCGCCCGGCACAGGCACCGACTCCCCGGTGGCCACGAACCCGATCCGCCGATAGAGCGCCGCAGCCCGCACGTTGCCCTCGTGCACATACAGCCGCACCCGCTCGATCCGCGGCTCCACCAGCGACCACGCCCAGTCCGTCCCGGCCCGGAACAGCTCTTCGGCCAGGCCCTCGCCCCGTGCCTCGGGCCGTATGAACACACCGACCACATGCGCCTGGTGGACGTCGGCCGCCTCCTCGAACCGCACCTCCGCGTCCGGCCGCTCGATCAGCACGGTGACGCTGCCGTCCCACCGCCCGTCGGGCACGACGGCGACGAACTGCCGCACGTCACCGCTCCCGGCCTCGAAGCCACCGACGCATCATCAGAGCCGGTGCCCGTACCCGCGTCCTCATCGTCACAACGTTCGACCTCGACCGGAAGGACGCGCTGCCGGAGGAACTCCTCTCCGGCATCCGAGCTGTGGCAAGCGGCGACGCAGTGGTCGCCCCTAGTCTCACCCGCCGTCTTCTGGACACGTATGTGCAACACCTGCCGCCCGTTCCCGGCGGCCCCTCAAGCCTGGACGCACGCATCGCGCCCCTCCCGAACGGGAAAGGGAAATCCTCACGGCCATCGACCGGGGCTGGACCAATACGGAGATCGCCGAACGGCTCCACCTCGCCGAATCAACGGTGAAAACACACGTCACGCGCATCCTCGCCAGAATGGGATCCCGCGAGCGCGTCCAGGCAGTCATCCTGGCTTACGACACCCACCTGGTCACCCCCGCCTGACAGTAAAGAGGGGTAAACGCAGAAAAGCCCCGCACCAGAGGTGCGGGGCTTTCCCGTAAAAGAAGTTCGGCGGCGTCCTACTCTCCCACAGGGTCCCCCCTGCAGTACCATCGGCGCTGAAAGGCTTAGCTTCCGGGTTCGGAATGTAACCGGGCGTTTCCCTAACGCAATGACCACCGAAACACTATGAAATTAACCAACACCGGAACACAACACGGCCGTTCGTTATTTCAGAACTAACACAGTGGACGCGAGCAACTGAGGACAAGCCCTCGGCCTATTAGTACCAGTCAGCTCCACCCGTTACCGGGCTTCCACATCTGGCCTATCAACCCAGTCGTCTACTGGGAGCCTTAACCAATCAAGTTGGTGGGAATACTCATCTCGAAGCAGGCTTCCCGCTTAGATGCTTTCAGCGGTTATCCTTTCCGAACGTAGCCAACCAGCCATGCCCTTGGCAGGACAACTGGCACACCAGAGGTTCGTCCGTCCCGGTCCTCTCGTACTAGGGACAGCCCTTCTCAATATTCCTACGCGCACAGCGGATAGGGACCGAACTGTCTCACGACGTTCTAAACCCAGCTCGCGTACCGCTTTAATGGGCGAACAGCCCAACCCTTGGGACCGACTCCAGCCCCAGGATGCGACGAGCCGACATCGAGGTGCCAAACCATCCCGTCGATATGGACTCTTGGGGAAGATCAGCCTGTTATCCCCGGGGTACCTTTTATCCGTTGAGCGACAGCGCTTCCACAAGCCACTGCCGGATCACTAGTCCCGACTTTCGTCCCTGCTCGACCCGTCGGTCTCACAGTCAAGCTCCCTTGTGCACTTACACTCAACACCTGATTGCCAACCAGGCTGAGGGAACCTTTGGGCGCCTCCGTTACTCTTTAGGAGGCAACCGCCCCAGTTAAACTACCCATCAGACACTGTCCCTGATCCGGATCACGGACCCAGGTTAGACATCCAGCACGACCAGAGTGGTATTTCAACGGCGACTCCACAACCACTGGCGTGGCTGCTTCAAAGTCTCCCACCTATCCTACACAAGCCGAACCGAACACCAATATCAAACTGTAGTAAAGGTCCCGGGGTCTTTCCGTCCTGCTGCGCGAAACGAGCATCTTTACTCGTAGTGCAATTTCACCGGGCCTATGGTTGAGACAGTCGAGAAGTCGTTACGCCATTCGTGCAGGTCGGAACTTACCCGACAAGGAATTTCGCTACCTTAGGATGGTTATAGTTACCACCGCCGTTTACTGGCGCTTAAGTTCTCAGCTTCGCCGACCCGAAAGTCAGCTAACCGGTCCCCTTAACGTTCCAGCACCGGGCAGGCGTCAGTCCGTATACATCGCCTTACGGCTTCGCACGGACCTGTGTTTTTAGTAAACAGTCGCTTCTCGCTGGTCTCTGCGGCCACCCCCAGCTCACCGAGTAAATCGGATCACCAGTGATGGCCCCCCTTCTCCCGAAGTTACGGGGGCATTTTGCCGAGTTCCTTAACCATAGTTCACCCGAACGCCTCGGTATTCTCTACCTGACCACCTGAGTCGGTTTAGGGTACGGGCCGCCATGAAACTCGCTAGAGGCTTTTCTCGACAGCATAGGATCATCCACTTCACCACAATCGGCTCGGCATCAGGTCTCAGCCTTAACGTGTG